>JACKMK010000002.1:0-600000 GCA_024235395.1 Chromatiaceae bacterium | reverse complement strand
TGCAGGCCCCAATGAAACATCGTCGCGCCCATCGCCAGCTCTGCGGCCTCGGGGGTGTCCTTGGCCACTCCCAGCGGCGTACCGTACCAACCCGTGTAGTAGGCGGTGGGCTCGGCCACGCTCCAGAACATCAGGCCGATCCCCATACCCGCAGCGAACAACATCGCGAACCAGGATACGGTCGAGAATTCCGGCCGGGCATCCACGCCACCAAGCCGGATGCCACCCACCGGGAGGAACACCAGCAACACACAGAACAGCACGAAGATGTTGCCGGCGACCAGGAACAGCCAGTCGAAATTGTCGATCGACCATCCCTTGGATCCGTCGAATGCCTGTTTGGCCGATTCGGGAAACATGATGGTGCCGATCACGAACACCAACACCAGCAGCGCTGAGACCAGGAATACCGGATTATGAATATCCATTCCCCAGGTACGTATGTTGTCCTGCCCGATCTCGTAGTCTGTGTCGTAACGATGAGGCATCGACTCCTCCCGGTTGGCGTGCCGACTGGTGATTCGATGCACCACGGCCTTCAAGATCGTGGTGCGATGACGTGAACTTCGTGTTCGTCGGTCCCTGCGACGGATTGACCGACCACCCAACAGCGGCAGGAGCGGTGCGACGAGGTCCGGAAGGACCCTTTTCATCGAGATTTCGTACCCAGACGTGGGACACCGGAGTGCCGCCGCTCTGTGAGCTTGACGTCGCCTCAACGCAACGAGGCGTCGCTTGTGACGTTTTGAATTCTAAGTGTTATGCCGTTCAGTGGCAATGCGGGATCGTGCGCTTTATGTCCCGCGAACGCATTTTTGTTGCAACAGTGCTAGGCTTGGCCCGGTTACGTTTAGTTTTAATTCTAATTGTTTTGCGTTTCCCATCCATCAGACTCGCCCACCTTGCGACACGGTAAGGCGAGCGAACGGACGTGCGTCTACCCGTGTGACAGCGCGCAGGATCATCCACCGCCATCGCCTGCTCATACGAAGACGCGACCGCCGGCCAACCGCAAACCATTGCGCTTGCAACACCAAGCATCGACACACCGAGAGGAGACTTTCATGCCTCGTTCCAAACAAGCGAAAGCCGTGCTGACTTCGGGTGCCCTCGCGGCCACGTTGACCCTGTCCCTGTCAGCGATGGCCGCCGATCAGGGCGCCGCGGCACTCCAGGCCCGAATCTCCGAACTGGAGCGCCAGCTCGCGGCCGCGCGCACTGAACTCGAGCAGGCAAAGTCCGCACAGCAGGCGGCGGAAGAGAAGATGGCCGCGGCCAACGATCTCGGGCCGGACAAGATCGAGATCACCGATCCCACAGGCGGCACCCTCAAGATCGGCGGGGCGATCCGTGCAAACTACGCGGTCGGGGACTACGGCGACGCGACCGGAGGGCCTTCCAGGGCGGAAGGCGACTACGGTGATTTCTCGCTGGATACCTTTCGGGTCAACCTGGACTACACAAACGATGCCTTTCTAGGCAAGGCCGAGTACCGTTTCTACAACGGGTACAACTTCGTGCGTACCGCCTGGCTGGGGTACGACTTCGATAACGGCGGCCAGGTACAGGTCGGCGTGAACCGCGTACCGTTCGGGCCAGGGCCGTACGGCGTATCTCAAAGCTGGTTCTTCGACCAGCACTATTACGTCGGGCTCTCCGACGATATGGACCTCGGCGTCAAATACACGCAACCGGTTGGCAACTGGACCTTCGACGTCGCCTACTACTATTCGGATGAAGGTACTGGGGCCGGCGACAGTCGCGATAGCGCCCGCTACTCGTACGACGTCGTCAACGAGAGTGGCGATGGCTACGAGGAACGCAACCAGCTCAACGCGCGTGCGATCTACAGCATGAAGGACGTCGCGGTGCCGACCGACCTCGGCGTCTCACTGCAGTACGGACAACTGTCGAGCGAAGGACCACAGGACGACGGCGACCAGTTTGCGGCCTCGGTGCACATGGTCAACAAGTGGAACAATTTCACCCTCGCGACACAGTTGACACGCTACGAGATCGACGTGGACGCGGACCAGCCGCTGGGCACCGACAAGCTTGTGCAGTTTGGCGCCTACGATTTCCCCAGCACCGCGGCCACCGAGGCCTGGATCCCGGCGATCTCCCTCAGTTACTACCACGAGACCCCGGGGCTGGCCTGGCTCGACTACGTGATCCCCTATGTCGAGTACAGCGCGGTCGTCAAGGATGAAAGCGATTTCAACGACAGCGAACTGGTAACCCTGGGTGCAGCCTGGGGACGCGGCGGCTGGTACATCTACACGGATCTCGCGTATTCCAACGGCAATGAATTCGTCGGCGGGGAAACCGGCTTCGGCGATCGACTCGGTGCCAACGAAGACGACGATTGGCAGTACCGTTTCAACATCAACTTCGGTTATTACTTCTGAGCCCCGCCCTCGCTGCCGCCGGACATGGATCCGGCGCTGCGGCGTCGAGCGCGGTACACAACACACCGGGTCATGGCGGCGAGGCCCCGCTGGTCGTCGCTGCCGGGCGGCCGACCTGCGATAATTGGCGTGGATCTGGGCAACTCGGGTAGGACCGGTCATGGCCAAGTCAACCGCCATACGTCGGTGGCTGCTGATCTCGTTGACCATCGCCCTGACGGGCCTGTGGTACTGGTGGACCACGCGCGAACAGCCGATCGAGGTCGCTGTCACCGCGGTAGAGCGCGGGACGGTCGAAAAGACCGTCGCCAACACCCGGGCCGGCACGGTCAAGGCATGCCGGCGTGCCAAGCTGTCCCCGAGCACCGGGGGACAGATCGCCAAGCTGCCCGTCCATGAGGGCGAAGCGGTCAAGCAGGGACAGCTGCTGCTGGAGCTGTGGAACAAGGACCTGACCGCGCAACTGGACCTGGCCCGACAGGAGGCGGCGAGTTCCGCATCCACCGCGCGCGCACGCTGTATCGAGGCCGAACAGGCACGCCGCGAGGCCGACCGGCAGCAGAAACTGCTTGCCCGCAAGCTGGTCTCCGAGGAGCAGGTCGACCAGGCGGTGTCGACCGCGAACGCAGGTGATGCCGCGTGCGAAGCGGCACGCCTGACCGCCGCGGTGCGCAGGGCGCAGATCGGTGTCGCCGAGGCCAACCTGGAAAAGACCCGACTCATTGCACCGTTCGATGGCGTGGTCGCCGAGATCAACGGCGAGTTGAACGAGTTCGTCACCCCCTCCCCGATCGGCATCCCGACGCCACCCGCGATCGACCTGATCGAAAACCGGTGTTTCTACATGACCGCGCCCATCGACGAGGTCGACGTCTCCGGCATCGAGGTCGGTCAGACCGCGCGCGTGACACTGGACGCATTCGGCAAACAGCGTTTCGACGGCCGCGTGCGCCGTGTCGCCGATTACGTCCTGGACGTGGAGAAACAGGCGCGCACCGTCGACGTCGAGATCGAGTTCGTGAATACCGCGGACCTCGCGCAGCTGCTGGCCGGTTACTCCGCGGATGTCGAGGTGATCCTCGATGTGCGCAGCGACACCCTGCGCATCCCGACCGAGGCGCTGATCGACGGCAGCACGGTGTTCCTGTTCCGCCCCGCCACCGGATTGATCGAACAACGCACCGTGGAGACGGGCACCGCGAACTGGGATTACACCGAGATCCTCGAAGGCCTCGACGCAGGCGACCTGGTGGTCACTACGGTCGACCGCGAAGGGCTTGCGGACGGGGTCCAGGCGCGCCGGCAGGCGACAGCGGCGGAATGATCGAACTGACCGGCATCGAACGCGATTTCGTCGTCGGCGAAGAGGTCGTCCATGCGTTGCACGCGATCGATCTGACACTCCCCGATGGCGACTACGTCTCGGTCATGGGGCCCTCGGGATCGGGCAAATCCACGCTGCTGAACGTGTTGGGCCTGCTCGACCGGCCGAATGCCGGTAGCTATCGGCTGAACGGCACCGAGACGACCGGGCTGGCGGAGAACCGGCGCGCGGCGATGCGCCGCAACCAGATCGGTTTCGTGTTTCAGGCGTTCCATCTGATTCCGCGCCTTACCGCGGCCGACAACATCGGACTGCCGATGTTGCTCGCCGGCGTCGAGCCGCACGAGCGCACGCTGCGTGTACGCGAGGTCCTCGAGTCGCTGGACCTCGTGGAGCGCGCGCACCACCGTCCCGATCAGCTGTCCGGCGGTCAACGCCAGCGGGTCGCAATCGGCCGTGCGATCGTGATGCGGCCACAGCTGCTGCTCGCTGACGAACCGACCGGCAACCTCGACCAGCATTCCGGGAGCGAGGTGATCGCGTTGCTCGAGCGCCTGAACACTGCGGGCATCACGCTGGTCGTGGTCACCCACGACCCGGCGATCGGGCGTCGCGCACGACGTCGAGTACGCATGGTGGACGGCTGCATAGAACGCGACGAGGCGGGAAATGCGGACACTTGATCAATTGCGCTTCGCCGGCGGATCGCTGGCCGGAGCACGCACCCGCACGCTGCTGATGCTGCTGGCGATGAGCATCGGGGTCGCATCGGTCATCGTGTTGACCGCACTCGGCGAGGGGGCCCGCCGCTACGTGGTCGGCGAGTTCGCACAGCTCGGGACCCACCTGCTGATCATGCTGCCGGGAAGGTCGGAGACCACCGGCGGCCCGCCGCCACTGCTCGGCGAGACACCGCGTGACCTGACGCTGGACGATGCGCTGGCCCTGCAGCGCGAGCGCAGCATCCTGAGGGTTGCACCGCTGTCGCTGGGCAATGCCCCGGTGTCGTACGCCAACCGCGAACGCGAGGTCAACATCATCGGAGCAACCCAGGACTTCTTCCCGATCCGGCACCTCCGCATCGGCAGCGGCCAGCCACTGCCGGCGATCGACCCGGAACGCACCTTGAACGTCGCAGTGCTCGGCTCGGGCCTGCGCAAGGAACTGTTTGGCAACCGCCGTGCACTCGGTGAGTGGGTGCGTATCGCCGACCGACGTTTCCGCGTGATAGGGGTCCTCGCCGAGAGCGGTGAATCGCTTGGCCAGGATGTCGACGACATCGCGGTGATTCCGGTCGCCACCGCACAGAGCCTGTTTGATGCACCCTCGCTGTTCCGGGTGCTGATCCAGGCACGCAGCCAGGCAGACATCGAACCCGCGAAGCAGGCCGCCCTCGAGGTGATTCGCGAGCGTCATGACGGCGAGGACGATGTCACCATCATCACCCAGGACGCGCTGCTCGAAACCTTCGAGGGCATCCTGCGCGCCCTTACCTACACGGTCGGGGGTATCGCCGCGATCAGCCTCGCGGTCGCCGGCATCCTGATCATGAACGTGATGCTGGTCGCGGTATCGCAGCGGGTCGCGGAGATCGGACTGCTCAAGGCGCTCGGCGCCCCGGAGCGCCAGGTGCTGCGGTTGTTCCTGGTCGAATCGGTGCTGCTGGCCGGCGCCGGCGCCGCGTTCGGGGTGCTGATCGCGTTCGCCGGCGTGACCGTGCTTGGCCACCTGTTCCCGTCGTTCCCGGTTGCGCCACCGGCCTGGGCGGCACCCGCCGCGGTGGGTGTCGCGCTGGCCACCGGTCTGGTCTTCGGGGTGCTGCCGGCACGCCGCGCCGCGCGCCTCGACCCGGTACGCGCACTCACCGGGAGGTGACCGGATGCTGCTGCGTGACCTGCTGCATCTGACCGGTAGCGCGATCGTCGCGCACCGCACACGCAGCCTGCTGACGGGGCTCGGTATCGCGGTCGGTATCGCGGCGGTCGTGCTGCTGACCGCGATCGGCGAAGGCGTACAACGCTTCGTGGTGCAGGAGTTCACCCAGTTCGGCACCAACCTGATCGCGATCTCCCCGGGCAAGACCGAGACCTTCGGTCTCTCGGGCGCGGTGATCAGCAACGTGCGCCCGTTGAGCCTGGACGACGCGCACGCGCTCACCCGGCTGCCGCAGGTCGAGGCCGTGGTGCCGTTCGTGCAAGGCAATGCGGCGGTCGAAGCGGGCGGGCGCACGCGACGCACGACGGTGTTCGGTACCGGGGCCGAGGTGCCGCAGGTATGGCAGATCAAGCCGGTGCTCGGACGTTTCCTGCCGGACGACGAGCCACGCCGTGCGCGTCCGTTCGCAGTGCTCGGCAGCACCCTGCGCGACGAACTGTTCGGCGACCGCTCGCCGCTCGGCGAGCGTATCCGCGTCGGTGGCGAGACCTACCGCATCATCGGCAGCATGCAGCCGAAGGGACAGATGCTCGGTTTCGACCTGGACGACACCGTGTACATCCCGATTGGTCGGGCAATGGCGATGTTCGACCGCGAGAGCCTGATGGAGGTCGACATCCTGTATCACGCGGACGCGGACGCCGAGCGACTCGCCGAACGCATTCGCGAACGGCTCACGGCACGGCATGGCAGCGAAGACTTCACGATCGTCACCCAGGACCAGATGCTCGAGGTCCTCGGTTCGGTGCTGGAGGTCCTGACCCTGGCGGTCGGCGCGCTGGGCGCGATATCGCTGCTGGTCGGAGGTATCGGCATCCTGACGATCATGACGATCTCGGTGAACGAGCGCACCGGCGAGGTCGGACTGCTGCGCGCACTGGGCGCCGGGCGCAACCAGATCGTCGGGCTGTTCCTCGGTGAGGCGGTGGTGCTCGCCGGGCTCGGCGGGGTCGCCGGCCTGTTGCTCGGAATCGGCGGCGCCTGGCTGGTCGGGGCCGCGGTACCGGGACTGCCCACGCACATCGCCTGGGACTATGTGTTGCTGGCGTTCGCGATCGCCGTCGCGATCGGCCTGCTCGCCGGCGTCACACCGGCGATCCGCGCGGCCGGTCTCGATCCGGTGGCGGCCTTGCGCGACGAATAGGTGCCGTGTTCCGCCGGCGACGTCCCCGGATGCACGAGGGCCCGCGGCCAACAGACGTTGCCCCCCTGCCATCGCTCATCCGTCGGCACGGCGTGGCCGGGGTGTCTGTCCTGAAACCCCAGGAGGTACATCGCCGGCTGGTCCTGCCAGACGGGGGCGGGAGCCATCGCCGAACCGCGGCTGGCGGTCTAACATCGTGGGTCATGGACGGCTCGGCGCGCAGAACGCGATGGTGGACCCGAGTGTCGCTGGCCCTGGCGCTCGGTGGCTGGTTGAACGCCGTCATGGCCGAGGTGTTTCATGCCGGCCCCGACGACTACCTGTTGCAGCTGCGTCGCCTCGGACCGGGCGACCGGCTGCAGCTTGCCCCGGGGCACTATCGGCACGGGCTGTCGATCCATCGCGTGCATGGTGCGCCCGGGCGCCCGATCGTGATCGCTGGACCGACCGGCGACGACCCCGCGGTATTCGTCGCCCGACCCGATCGGAACGTCGTCAGCATCGCCGACGCCAGCTACGTGACCGTGCGCGACCTGGAGATCGACGGGCGCGGCGCCTTCGTCGACGGGGTCAAGGCCGAAGGGTATGCGACCTCTGCGCACCACATCACGCTGGAGAACCTGTATATCCACGACCTGGTCGACAACCAGCAATCGGTCGGCATCTCGACCAAGTGTCCGGCCTGGGACTGGGTGATACGCAGCAACCGCATCGAGCGCGTCGGCACAGGGATGTACTTCGGCGATTCCGACGGCAGCGACCCCTTTGTCGGCGGTCTGATAGAACACAACCATGTCGTCGACACCATCGGGTACAGCCTCCAGGTCAAGCACCAGCGGCCACGTCCGGCGGTCGCGGGTATCCCGGCAGAACCGCGGCGCACCATCATCCGCCGCAACCTGTTCGTGAAACAGCGGGGTGCGTCCACCGGCCCGATGGCGCGGCCGAACGTCCTGGTCGGACACTGGCCGCTGCAGGGGCCGGGCAAGGATGACGAGTACCTGGTCTACGGCAATGTCTTCTTCCAGAATCCAAGCGAAGCCCTGTTCCAGGGCGAAGGCAACATCGCCCTGTACGACAACCTGTTTTTCGACGAGCACGCCAATCGTTTTCCGGCTGTGGCCATCCAACCACACAACGATATCCCGCGCAGGGTGCGGATATTTTTCAATACCGTCGTCAAGCCGGAGATGGGCATCCGGGTGCTGCGTGATACCGAGCGCGCGGTCGAAGGGCAGGACCTGATCGGCAACGCGGTGTTTGCTGCCGCCCCTCTGCAGGGCGGCTGGCAATCCGACAATGTCACCGCACCTTACGCGAAGGCGGCCGCGTTTCTGCGGCGGCCGTACGCGCCACTATCCGATCTGGATCTCGCACCGCTGCCGGGCCGCCTGCGCGGCCCCACGATCGATCTGGGGCCATTCGACGATCTGCCCGACCACGATCGCGATTTCGCCGGCAGACTGCGCACCGGCGACTATCGCGGTGCGCACGCCGCGAGCGACCTCGACCCCTAGAACAGCGAAACCACCCCTTGCCAGGGTCGCAGGCCCAGGGTTGGCCTGTCGACGACTGTGGCGCAATCCGGGCGAGCGGGCGTTCTCCGCCATTCGGACATCGCCTTGCGGCACCTCGCCGACGGAGACGACCCCACGCCAATCCTTCCCGGTTATGCAAAACTTGGTGTCTATGGAGGACCCCGGCAGACACGATTCGCGTACCGCACGCATGCAGCTCGATGGTTCGACGCTCATCTGCAGCGGCTACTGGACGGTACGCCACCTCGAGCACCTGCAGGGAGCGCTGTCCCGCGTGCGCTGGCCGGACGGTCCCCTGCGAGCCGAGCTGACGGCCGTCGAACGCATGGATACCGGCGGTGCCCTGTTCCTGCAGCGATTGCTCGACGAACTGCATCGCGATGGACGACGGGTCGAGATCGACGGCCTTTCGGACAAGGCGACCGGCCTCCTCGAGCTGGTACGTGACCATGCATCGCGCACCGGTCCGACCGAACCACCGATACCGCCCGGCACCGTGGAGGACCTGGGCCGCAAGGGTGTCGAGCAGTTCAGGGCCGGCATCGGCCTGCTGGCGTTCATCGGTGAGATGGGCAGCGCCTGGCTGCGCCAGCTCGTGCACCCGCGGCGCATACGCTGGGCGGCCATCGCGGACGAACTCGCGGCGGCCGGCCATCAGGCGCTGGGGATCGTCGGCCTGCTGGCCTTTCTGCTCGGGATCGTGATCGCCTACCAGGGCGGCGTTCAGCTGCGCCAGTATGGTGCCAATCTGTTCGTGGCCGATCTCGTCGGGCTGTCGATGGTGCGTGAACTCGCTCCGATGATTACCGCGATCATCGTCGCCGGACGTACCGGTTCCGCGTATACCGCGCAGATCGGCACCATGCAGGTCACCGAGGAGGTCGATGCCTTGCGCAGCATGGGAGTGCCGCCCATGGATCTGCTGGTGCTGCCGAAACTGCTCGCGCTGATCATCGCACTGCCGCTGCTCACCGTGTTTGCCGACATCATGGGCGTGGTCGGTGGCATGGTGATGTCGGGTATCCAGCTGAACATCGCCTTCGCCACCTTCATCGAGCGCCTCGGCGTGGCTGTATCGATCGACTCGTTCCTGGTCGGTATAGGCAAGGCCCCGGTGTTCGCCGCGGTCATCGCGACCATCGGTTGCTTCCAGGGATTCCAGGTGATCGGCAGTGCCGAGAGCGTCGGGCGGCGGACGACGACGAGCGTGGTCCAGTCGATCCTGGCGGTGATCGTCATCGATGCGGCATTCTCGGTGGCATTCAGCCGCCTGGGGATATGACCATCGACACCATGCCTCTTGCACCGACCGACAGCGTGGTCGAGGTATCAAACCTCACGATGCGCTTTGGCGACCGGTTGGTGCACCAGGATATCGACCTCGCCGTTCGCAAAGGGGAGACGCTGGCGATCGTCGGAGGCAGTGGCAGCGGCAAGACCACGCTTTTGCGGGAGATGGCGCTGCTGCTGCAGCCGACCTCCGGTAGTGTGCGTGTGCTCGGGAACACGATCGGTGACCTGCAAGCCGCTCATACGCTGAGCGTACGTCGCCATATCGGTGTGCTGTTCCAGAACGGCGCGCTCTTCGGTGGGCTCAGCGTGCTGGAAAATGTCGCATTCCCGTTGCGTGAACACACCCGGCTTGGCGGCGCTCTGGTACGTGAGATCGCCAACCTCAAGCTGGCCCTGGTCGGACTGAGTGCCGCCGATGGCCTGTTGTTTCCAAACCAGCTCAGCGGTGGGATGCGCAAGCGTGTCGCTCTGGCGCGCGCGATTGCGATGGACCCAGCGCTGCTTTTTCTCGACGAGCCGACCTCCGGCCTCGACCCGCTCAGTGCCGATGCCTTCGACGAACTGGTCCTGGACCTGAAGGCCGCACTCGATCCCACGGTGGTCCTCGTGACCCACGATCTGCATACGCTGTGGCGCGTCGCGGACCGCGTGGTGTTGCTGGGTGAGGGCCGGTTGTTGGCGGAAGGCAGCATGCAGACCCTCGCGCGCTCCGAGGATCCGGCGGTGGTACGATTCTTTCGAGGCCCACGCGGGCGAGCGGCGCAGGCATCGGCGTGAGGAGAAAGACGAACTATGTGCTGATGGGCCTGTTTGTGATCGCCCTGACGCTCACCTTCATCGGCCTGGTGTTGTGGTTGAGCGCCGGCGGAAGCGGCCCCGCCTATCGCACCTACCTGGTGTACATGAAGGAGTCGGTATCCGGCCTCAGCAAAGACAGTGCGGTGAAGTATCACGGCGTGGACATCGGTCGGGTGCGTGACATCAGCCTCAATCCGAAACACCCGGGTGAGGTCCGCCTGCTGTTGCAGATCGAGCGGGGAACACCGGTGCTGGAAGACACCCGGGCGACGCTGGAGACCCAGGGGCTCACGGGCCTGGCATTCATCAACCTGAGTGGCGGGAACAGTGATTCCCCGCTGCTCGAGGCACGCCCCGGGGACAGGTACCCGGTGATCGAAAGCCGCCCATCGGCATGGGGCCGGCTGGATCGCGCGGTCGAGGAACTGGTCGCCAACCTCACCGAGGTATCGCAGCTGCTGAAAGGTGTACTGAGCGAGCAGAACCAGTCGAGGCTGAGCCATACGCTGGCGCAGATCGAACGGCTCAGCGTCGCACTGGCCGGTCGTTCGGAACGACTCGCCGCGGCTCTGGACGATCTCTCCGTGACGGCCGCGAACACCCGGACCGCGAGTCTCGATCTGCCGGACCTGGTCGCCCGCTTCGACCGGTCGGCAGTGGCGCTGGAGCGTATGGCCGACGGGGTCCACGCCTCGGCGTTGTCCATCGGCGAGGTGGTCCGGGCGCGTGACCGCGATCTGCAGCGCTTCACCGGCGATACGCTGCCGGAGGCGGCGGTGATGATCAACGAGCTGCGGCGCGCGG
The DNA here is from genome assembly GCA_024235395.1 of Chromatiaceae bacterium. Lineage (NCBI taxonomy): Bacteria > Pseudomonadati > Pseudomonadota > Gammaproteobacteria > Chromatiales > Chromatiaceae > Chromatiaceae bacterium. Next base: position 588,756 of record JACKMK010000002.1, on the reverse strand, counting down.
CAGAGAACCTGCGCCGTTTCAGCGAACAGCTCGAGCGCGACCCGGCCGTGCTCCTCAGGGGCAGACCGTCGCGCCCGCCGGGGCCGGGGGAGTAACGGCATGTCCGTATGGCGTCCATTGTCCATCGGCGTGCTGGCCATCGTGTCGGCGGCCTGCAATCCCCTGCTCCTGCAGCAGCCGGACGAACCGCTGGAACATACCTATCTGCTCGAGTGGAATGGCGATGAGCCGGCCCCTTCGATCGTTGCCTCCGGTCCGGTCCTGCTGGTCAGCCCGGTGCTCGCGGCGCCCGGTTACGACGGCTCCGACATGGCCTACATGCGCCACCCACACGAGCTCGAATACTTCGCCAATCACCGTTGGGTGGATGCGCCGGCACGGATGCTCGATCCGCTGCTGGTGCGCGCGGCGGCGCAAAGCGGCCTGTTCCGCAGCGTGGTCACCGCGGGCAGCGGTGCGCGCGTCGACATGCGATTGGAGAGCAGACTGATGCAGCTCGTGCAGCGGTGCAGCCTGCAGCCGAGCGAACTGCGGCTGGTCCTGCGGGTCACCCTGATCGACGTTCCCAATGCCCGGATCATCGCCACCTCGACACTGGATGTCAGCGAACCGATCGGCGAACGCACGCCCCTCGCCGGCGTCGAGGCGGCCAACCGCGCACTGGACGCGCTGCTGTCCCGGCTGCAGGCGTTTCTAGCCGAACAGGTCGGAAAGGCCTGACCGGCGTTCCCGGACGCCACCGACGCGCGAGCACGGGTGCGATCCGCATCCCGCCGGTCGCGGTCTGCGGTTGCCGGCATAATAGCGAGCGGGTTCGGACAGGCGAGACGGTGGAGCATGTACAACAGGCACTTCGGGCTGTCGCGACAACCGTTCTCGATCGCGCCGAACCCCCGTTTCCTGTACATGAGCCCGCAGCATCGCGAGGCGCTGGCCCACCTCGTGTACGGCGTGCGCAACAGGGACGGCTTCGTGCAGCTGACCGGCGAGGTCGGCACCGGAAAGACGACGATCTGCCGCTGCCTCGTGGAACGCCTGCCGCAGGGGGTCGAGGTCGCGCTGATCCTGAACCCGCGCATCTCGGCGCTGGAACTGGTTGCGAGCCTGTGCGACGAACTGAAGATCCCCTACCCGAAAGACACCACCAGCATCAAGGTGCTGACCGACGCGCTCAATACCTACCTGCTCGCGAACCACGCCGCCGGCAGGCGTACGGTACTGATCATCGACGAGGCGCAGTGCCTGAGCGCCGAGACGCTGGAGCAGGTGCGCCTGCTGACCAACCTCGAGACCTCGAACGCGAAGCTGCTGCAGATCATCCTGGTGGGACAGCCGGAGCTGCGTGAGCTGCTCGCGCGCGACGACCTGCGCCAGCTTGCACAGCGCATCACCGCACGCTTCCACCTGCAGCCGATCTCGCGCGCCGAGACGGCCGCCTACATCCGCCACCGCCTGCGGCTCGCCGGTTCTGACAAAGCGGTGTTCGACGAGCGCGCGATCGACCTGATCCACCGCCTCGCAAAGGGGGTGCCGCGGTTGATCAACGTCCTGTGCGACCGCGCGATGCTCGGCGCCTTCGCCGAGGGCAGGCACGCGATCGACCCCAGGATCGTGCGCAGAGCGGCCACCGAGGTGTTGCCGATGGCGGGTCAAGACCAGGCCCGGCGGTCGCCACGATACCTCGGCAAGGCGTTGACGCTGTTGCTCGGTCTTGGCCTCGTGCTGGGGCTCGGGTATTACCTGTCTCCGCCGGGCGGCTCACCGATCAGCGGTCTCACGCCCGTCCCGCTCGCGGAACCGGTCCTGCCCCCGTCACCGCCGGGACGGACCGGCGAGGCGCCGGCACTTCCACCCTCCCCGCCGGCATCCGCATCCATCCCATCGGGCCCGCCGGCAGCGGCGCCGGCGGCGTCAGAGACAGCCGAGTCGGTCGACGTCATGCCGGAGGCCACACCCGAGCCTGCAATGCCGGCCGAACCGATACCCGAGCCGTCGCTCGCCGAGCACCTGGACACCGCCGGGAGCACTGCCGCAGCGCGTGCCTGGGCAGGGCTATACCGACTGTGGGGTTACGATTCGGCGGCGGCGACCGACGAACAGGCCTGCGCACAGGCACCCGGTGGCGGCCTGAGCTGCCTGCAGGGGGCCGGGAGCTGGGGCCTGTTGCGTCGTTTCGATCGACCGGCGGTGCTGCTGCTGCAGGCAGACGACGGACGGACGGTCGCGGTGGTGCTGCTCCGGATCGATGGCGACCGGGTCGCCGTCGAGGTCGACGGCGAGGCGCTCTGGATCCCGGCGGGCGAGATCGAGAGCCGGTGGTACGGCGCCTACCGCCTGCTGTGGAAAACGCCGCCGTCCGGCAACCTGGTGCTGCGGCCGGGGATGCGCGGTGCGGGTGTGCGCTGGCTGCGCGAACGGGTCGCCAAGGCGAACTACCCGGCAGATGCCGCCACGGCGGACCCCGCACTTTACGATGAGTCGCTCAAGGTCGCGGTGGAGGCGCTGCAGCGTGCGCATGGCCTGGTCGCCGACGGCATCGCGGGCGCCCATACGTTCATCGTGCTGAACAACCTCGTCGCCGATCCGGAGATCCCGTATCTCGTCGGCGCCGCAACGGCCGCGTCGGAGTGAGCGCATGTCGTACATCCTCGAGGCACTGAAGAAGGCGGAACGGGAGCGCGAACTCGGTAGGGTTCCGGGGATCGGCAGCCCGCACGAGACGCCGCCACCACGGCCGCCGCGACGCTGGCCCTGGGTGCTCGCCGGCGTGCTGTTGTTGAATGCCCTGGTCGTCGCCGGGCTGTGGTGGCGCGGCCTGCAGGGGAGCGGCGACGGCATCGCCCCGACCTCGACACCGGCGGCACAGCTCGAGCAAGAGATCCAGGCGCCGGTCGTCGAGCCGCGCGGCGAACCGGAAAACGCAGGTGTGCCCGCCGCGGATCCCGTGTTGCCGCCACCCGTGCCCGCGCGGCGCCCCCTGCGGCCGCTGCCACTGCCCGAGCCTCTGCCGGTACCGCCATCGCCGCCCAGCGGATCCGCGCTCGCCGAGGAACCACCCCGGCCCGCGCCGGACCCGTTGCCCGCGTTGCCGCTGCCGGACCCGTCACCGGCCCCCACTCCGGTATCCGCCGCCCCGTCGCCGCCCACGCGCCCCGACCCGGTCGAGTCAGCGACGGCCGGCAACCCGCCGGCACAGTCCGAACCGGCCTGGAAGAGCCTGCCAGTGTGGCCGCGGGTTCCCGACGGGATCTATCGACAGGTTCAGGGTCGGCTGGCCGTGAACGCGCACGTCTACCACGAGCAACCGGCGGGCCGATTCGTGCTGCTCAACATGAAGAAATACCGCGAGGGCGAGCGCATCGTCGAGGGGCCCTATCTCGAGGAGATCACCCGGGAAGGTGTGGTCCTTGCCGTGCCGGGCGGGCGTTTTCGCGTCAAGGCACGTTGAGGGTCTGGGTGTCGCCGGGCGAACGCCTCAGCCGGCGTCGGTCGCACCGGTGTCGAAAGGCAACGGATGTCCCAGGGCGAAACCCTGCGCATAGTCGACACCCAGCGACCGCAGGGTATCGACGATGGCATCGCTGTGCGCGTATTCCCCGATGGTCTGGATCCCCAGGTTGTGCGCGAGCTGGTTGACCGCCTCCACGATGGCGTGATTGCCGGGGTCCCGATCGACGTCGCAGACGAAGCCGCCGTCGATCTTGAGAAAATCGACCGGGAGCAGTTTCAGGTAGCGGAGGGACGAAAGGCCGCTGCCGAAATCGTCGAGTGCCACCTGGCATCCCAGCTCATGCAGTTCGAACAGCAGGCGCCCGGCGCGAGACAGGTCGTGTATCGCCGCCGTCTCGGTGATCTCGAAACAGACCCTGCCCGGCGGCAGGCACCATTCGTCGAACTGGCGTCTCACGTAGTCGAGGAACGATTCGTCGTTCAGTGAATTGCCGGACAGATTGATGGAGATCCTGCCGTCGCGCGGCGCCAGGACATCGCCATAGTTGCGGAATGCCGTTCGAACCACCCACCGGTCCAGGTCGGTCATCAGCCCGAACCGCTCGGCGGCGGGTATGAAGGCACCGGGCAGCACAAGTTCACCGTCACCGTCCTGCAGCCTGAGGAGCAGCTCGTAGTGGACGGGTACGCCCACGGCGTCCTGAAGCGGGACTATCGGCTGGCAGAAAAGACGAAAGCGGTCCATTTCCAGCGCGTCCCGCAACCCGGCGGCCTGCAGGATCTCGCCGTGGCGCAGTGCCGGAGCGCCATCGTTTCCATCGTAGACATGCACGCGGTTGCGGCCCAGGTCCTTCGCGGTATAGCAGGCCACATCCGCCTGGCTGAGCAGACCGGCGACGCCTTCCGACTCCCGGTTTATCGGCGTCACGCCCACGCTGGCACCGATCTGGAATCCCTTTCCCTGCCAGACGAACCGATATTCACGGATCGCATTGACGACCGCGCCGGCAATCGACACGGCCCGCTCCAGTGGACAGTTGTCCAGCAACAGGCCGAATTCGTCCCCGCCCAACCGGGCCAAGGTATCGCGGTCGCGGAAGGTGCGCTCGAGCAGTGCCTTGATCTGCCTGAGCAGCTCATCGCCCGCCTCGTGGCCGGCGGCGTCGTTGACGATCTTGAACTGGTCGAGATCGATGTAGCAGAGCGCGTGTTGGGCGCCGAATTTGAGCGCGCTCCCCAGGGCATGTCGCAACCGCTCCTCGAACTCCCTGCGGTTGATCAAACCGGTCAGTGGGTCGTGGGTCGCATCGTAGGCCATCTTCCGGGTCAGACGGCGTATTTCGCTGACGTCGTGAAAGACCAGCACGGCGCCCAGTATCCTGCCGTCCGCCTGTCGGATGGGGGCCGCAGACTCATCGATGTCGTACTGCCGACCGTCGCGCCCGCTGAGGACGGTGTTGCGGACCAGGTCGATGACCCTGCCCTCGCGCAGACAGCGCGTCACCAGGTTGTCGACGGCCTGCCCGCTTTGTTCGTCGTGGATCTTGAATATCTCGTCCAGCGGGCGTCCGCCCGCCTCCGCCAGGGGCCAGCCGACAAGCTGCTCGGCCACCGGATTCAGGTACTCGACTCGCCCGAACTCATCCGTGGTGATGACCGCGTCGCCGATGGAATGCAACGTGACCTGGGCGCGCTCCTTCTCGGCGAACAGGGCCTCCTCGGCCCGCTTCTTCGCCGTGACGTCCCGAAACACCGCCTGCAGGGCCCGCCTGCCGTCGAGCTCGACCATGCTGGCCATGATCTCCACGTCCACCAGTTCCCCGCTCGCGGTGATGAGCTGGGCGTCCATGAGCTGGCCCTCCTGGCCGGAACGATGCGCCTCGAACGTGCGTGACACGTCCTCGAGGGTCTCCTCGGGTCGATGCAGAATCCGCTGCGGTTGGCCGATGACCTCCTCCCGCGCACGGTCGACCATGCGGCACAGTGCCGGATTGCAGTCCAGCAGTTCACCGGTTTCCGCATCGGCCACCGCGACACCATCCAGGGCCCCTTCGAACAACTGCCGGTACTTGGACTCGGAGCTGCGCAAGGCGTGTTCGGCAGCCTTCTGCCGGCTGATGTCCGTGACGACGTTCGACAGCATCACCGGCGTGCCGTCATCGTCGCGCACCAGGTAGACATTGTGGATGGTATGCACGGGTTCTCGACCCAGGGGCTTGAGCCTCATCTCGCCCGTCCAGTGGCCTTCGTCCATTACCTTCGCGATGACCTCCCGGCGCAGGTACTCCAGATCCTCCGGGAGGTAGAAATCCTCGTACGTGTGCTGGCCGGCAACCTCGAGGGAAGGGATGTTCAACAGGCGCAGCAGCGCTGGGTTCTGGTACAGGACCCGCGCATCCAGATCCGCGGTGCCGATCGCCTGGGTCGCAAAATCCACCATGCGCCGGAACATGTCCGCCTCGCGATGCGCCTGCTCCAGCGCCTCACGCTGGCGCACTCGCTCAGTGACATCGCGATAGTTGAACACCAGGGCGTCGACGCCCGGCTCGTCGAGCAGGTTGGTGATCTGACCTTCCAGACGGATACCCCTGCCGTCCGGCCTCAGTGCCTCTGCACTGATGGCCACCGGTGTTCCCGGGGCCCGCAGCGCGGCGGCAAGCGACGCCCGCATCTCGTCCTTCGATTCCGGTGAGACGAAATCGAGCAGGCTGAGCCCTTGAAGCTCATCGGGTGCGCACCCCATCACCCTGAAGGTGCTGGCACTGGCGTAGCTGATGTCACCCTGCGGGCTGACCAAGGCGATCGCGTCGGCACTGTTTTCGATCAAGGCACGGAATCGATGCTCCTGCGCCTTCATTTCCTCTTCTGCGAGCTTGCGGTCGGTGACATCCCGGATGTTCGTGACTATGGATGCCAGACTCGGATCGTCGAGCAGGTTGCGCGCGATGAACTCGACCCAGCGCCAGCCGCCGCTCCGGTGGCGCAGGCGCAACTCGGCGACCACCGGTCTCGCCGGGTCCTCGATCAATTGCGCGAGGATCTGCTCTGCGCGGTGCAGATCGTCGGGATGAACGAGATCCAACGCCCGCGTACCTACGATCTCGGCCAGCGAGTAACCCAGGGTGCGTTCCACGGCACGGTTCACGAAGGTCGCGCGCGTTTGGGCATCGACCAGCACGATCATGTCCCAACTCATGTGGATCGTGTGGCGGAACAGCTCCTCGCTGGCCCTCAGCGCCTGTTCCATGCGCATGGACTCGGTCACATCCTGAATGGTGCCGACCACGCGGGCGACCCGTCCGCTGGCGTCGCACACCGCCCTGGCGCGGCTACTGAGTACGCGGTCGACGCCATCGGGTCGCAGGATGCGCAGCTCAACGGAACCGGCATCGTCGCCACTCACCCAGCGTTCGACCTTCTCGAAGTACCGGCTGCGGTCGTCCGGGTGCATGAGTCGCCCGACCGACTCCACGGTCGGCACGAACTGCGTCGGGTCTACGCCGAAAATACGGTAGACCTCGGTCGACCAGGTGGCCCGGTCCAGTGCCACGTCATAGGTCCAGCTGCCGATATGGGCAACGCTCTGGGCCTCCTCGAGGCGTTGATTGCTCTCTTTGAGCTGATTCTCTACGCTGCGCCGCGCGGTGATGTTGCGTACCACGACGACAGTGTCATCCGAACCTGGCAGGGCGTTGATTCGTGCCTCGAACACCTGCGGACCGGCCGGTACCTCAAGCTCGTACTCGTAGCTCACGCCCTGCTCACCGTCGCGCAGGCGCTGGAGATTCTCTTCCCAGAGACGACTGACCGCGTCCGGCAGCAGTTGCTGAATCCTTCTCCCCAGAAACTCGTCGGGAGGCAGGTACAGATCCGCCGCCTCTGGCGCCTTGTAGTCGATGATGGTGCCGTCGAGGCGGATCCGAAAATAAATGTCGGGCAGCGTCTCGAAGACCGACTGCAGCTCCCCGAGTCGCTGCTCGGCCCGCCGTACGGTGGCGACCCAATCCGTGACATCGAAGATGGCGAGCAGCGCGTAGGGGGTGTCGTCACGCCGCCTGGCGGGCGTGATGCGGACTTCCTCGATGCGGGTCTGCCCGTCCGGCTTAGAGACGTCGTACCGGAAGCCGCCGGCATCGCCGTCATCGAACGCGCACCGCAACCGCTCTTCGAAACGCGGTCGCTGGCTTGCGGGCAGAAGGTTTGCGGCCGCAGCGCCCAGCACATTGCCCGGGACCACCCCATCGGTAGCCGATGCCTGGCAGACAATCCCTGCGGAGTCGACTTCGTATAGGCCGACGCGACCGATATCGGACATCCCCCCGTCATCCGGTGACATGAGGCCCGGGCCGGTAGCGAATCGCGCTTCTGTTCCAGATTTAGTCGGCATATCGGGTGTGCAGCTTTCGCCCCCGTGCGAGCCCCTTGCAATGAGGCCATGCGACGCACCCGACAGTCCCATGCAGGCTGGGCGCTCTAGCCAGATTATAGTTCGGCGAGGTTATCGAACTCTTGAGCCGAGGGTACCATCGAACGGCGAACGCCCCGGGAACTGCCTCACGCGAGCCGACAGCATCCGGCGCCGCCTGCCTGGAACCCTTGGCGCACTCCGCGCTGGGCCAGCCGGGACCGACGTCCGCCACACTGGCCGATGCAGCCGCCGCTCACGAAGATCGGCCGGGTTGACCCCGTTGCTTCCTCAACGCAGAAGAGCGTGCCGGCGGTTGACCACTGCACGAAACCCCGTCTACTCCTTCGTCACCTGGGCCTTTTCGATCATGACGGGATAGCTGTAACCCGCGCCGAAATCTCTGTTGCGCGAAAGCAGGCCCTCAACCAGCACGAGATCACCCTTGGCGAGACTCCCATGGGTGGTGACAGTCAGGTCTCCACCGGAACCATCCTGGATATGCATCCAATTGACGCCCATGATATTGGGCGTGAATTTCACGACCCTGCCACGCACCTTCAAAGGCTGTCCATCGAGGGTGGCATCTGCCGCCAGAATCTCGGCGACCGTATAGCCACCTTCGGCCTTCGGAACCCGTTCGACAGGGGTGTCGGCGGATGCGGTCATGCCGGCACTGCCCGTACCCTGTGCCGAACCGCCTGCTGTTTGCACAACGCCTTCCGGATAGATGCCGCCGACGAAATAGATCTGATCGAAACTGCGATTGAGGGTCTTGCTGGCGAAGTTGCGCATCGCCATGCCGGGGGGCACGCTGACCCGTTGGCCAACCTTGACCAGGGTCTGAGTCGCAGCGACCCATATCTTTTCACTCCCGGTATCGAGCAACACGTAAGTGTAACCTCCCGAGTCCATGGTCTCGGCCACTGTGCCATTCCAACCCTCGGCGTTGCCTGTCCTATCACTCATCATCGTGGTGTCACCACCGGATGTGGCAGCGTCGGCCGTGGCACAAGCGGCGGTTGTCGCAAGGAGCATGACCAGCGCGGAGCAAACGAGATCTGAGTTGTTCACGAGACTCTCCAATCAGTGGGAAGCAAGCCATCCGCCTGGCCAGACCTGTTGCAGGTCCCGGCAATGGCGGCGCCGATAAGCGGACAGGACCGGCGAAGCCTAACCCATCAGTGCGCCGGGAAGCACCTTTATCGTGGATGACGTCAACCGGGAATCCCGACGCCACCCATATGCGTCGTGGACCTGCCAGGACCATGCCGGCTATCCGCGGGGCACACCAGGAACCCGTTCACGCTTGCGCAGGCATATCACGTCCAGCTGGCAGCCAGGGGACATCGCACGCCGTCAGCGCACGACGACCTTGATTCCGCGCCCGCTGTTGCGCATGCTGCCACCTCATCGCCTTGAATCTAAACCCTACCCAGCTGTTGCGGTGCCCAGGTTACCGGCCAGGGGTGCCGCAGTAGCCGTCACGCAATCCACAGCCGGTCATCGACACCACACCATGGCGCTGAACGCGACGATATTTCGATGTGTACTCCAGGTTTCCGACATGGACCGCGGCTACTATCAAACCCACAGTCTGACTGTCGCCCGGCATCCGTCCGAGACGGATGAGCGCATGATGGTGCGCATACTGGCCTTCGCGCTCAACGCCGATGAACACCTGGGCTTCACCCGTGGACTCAGCCAGGACGACGAACCCGACCTATGGCAGCGCTCACTCAGCGACGACATCACGCTATGGGTCGAGATCGGACAACCGGACGAGAAACGTATCAAAAGGGGCTGCTCGAGGTCCGACCGGGTATTGGTCTATTGCTTTCAGCATCGTGCGGCCAGTGTCTGGTGGAAGCAGATCTCGCCAAAGCTCGGACGCTTCGGCCACCTGTCGGTATTCAAGCTGCCGGAGGGCGTCAGCGAACAGCTCGCAACCTTGGCGCAACGCAGCATGGAACTGCAATGCACGATCCAAGACGGCGAGATCTGGTTGTCGGATGAGAAAATCAGCGTTCATTTCCAGCTCGAACAATTGCAGTAGCGAAGCATGGCAAAGGTGGCCGGTCCGGACAGCATGGCGACAGCGTGAAGCGACATGGCTGCCACGATGCAGAGAATCGTCGACCACAGGGATCAGACCGGTCTCCAGGTAAAGATGCAATGTGGGCAAAGGCACGCAAGGCTGTGTCCCGCGACAAGGCGATATAGACTGCCGATGCCCCCTTCGCATCCCGACCACCGAAGATGGCTGTAATCTGGGCCAAGACCGTCAACGACACGCACTTCGAGGTACGGCGCGCGGGGCGTTCCGTGCGCCTCTACACCAACGGCGTGTTTCACAGCCAATACAACCCGGCCAACCCTGTCACAGCGACAGTGTGGAACCTGTTGTTGTTGCCGGCGTTCTTCCGCCCTGCCGGTGCGATCCGGCGGGTACTGGTCCTGGGCGTCGGTGGCGGCGCCGTGATCCGTCTACTGGATCGCTTCGTAGCGCCGGGGCACATCATCGGCGTGGACCTCAACGCTACCCACCTGTATGTCGCGCGGCGTTTTTTCGGCATTACCCAGACGGTCGCCGACCTGGTCGAGGCCGATGCGGTGGACTGGTTGCACCGATACAGCGGGCCGAGATTCGATCTGATCATCGACGATCTGTTCGGCGAGCAGGGTGGCGAACCCGTACGTACCGTTGCGGCCGACCGCGACTGGCTCGGGATACTCTCCAGAAACCTTGCCGAAGACGGTGTACTGGTGATGAATTTCGTCGGCACCCGCATGCTGCGTGAGACGTGCCGCACGCTGCACCACGCCGGGCCGGGGCATTCTGCCAGCGCATTCCGTTTGAGCCTGCCGGGATATGAGAACGCAGTGGGCGCATTCATCAGACAGCCGGCGGAGGCGAGGCATCTGCGTGAGCGACTGCGCGCCACGGGGCTTCCGGACGGAATGCGACTGAGCCGGCTGCCATTTCGCATCCAGCGGATCCCGCTCTGAGCCCGGCGAGTATCCCACCGGGATCTGAACGATCGGCGAACGGCGGCCGGACCTTGCTGCATCGACCAGGCCTGCCACCGCCCTCCGCTTGTCTGCATCGGCCAGGCATGCCAGCATCGGGCGAACGATAACCTGGTACCGAACGCTGCATGATTACCCGATCCATTCAATCAGCCGTACCGGTGGAGCTCCCGCCCGTTCACCAGCTACCGCCCGCAACGGTCTTTCGCTGGCTGAATCGCGGTTGGCAGGACATGCGCCGGACGGGTTCACCGAGTCTGCTACACGGGCTGATCGTCGCATTGGTGAGTATCGCGATTGTCGCCCTGACGTTGTTGCGCTGGGAACTGGTGATCATCGCCGCATCGTGCTTCCTGATCACAGGACCCTTTCTCGCTACGGGCCTGTACGCACTCAGCCGCGACCTCGAGCAGGGCGGCAGACCAACCGTCGCGCACGCCGTCGACGCCTGGCGTCATGCGAGCAGGTGCCTGTTCCGGTTCGGCCTGCTATTGGTGTTGGTGTGCTGCCTCTGGGTCGCGCTGTCGCTGGCGTTGTTTTACCTGTTCGTCAACGTGCGTATCGCCGATCCCGCCGACTTTCTACGCTACGTGCTCACCCAGCATGACGGCCTGTTCACGCTGTGGAGCATCCTGGGTGGCATGGTCGCCGCCGTGGTGTTTGGCATCACTGTGATCGCGATGCCGCTGATGGTCGATCGCGACGTCGATACCTGGTTTGCGATCCGCGCGAGCGTGCGCGCGGTCGGCGAGAACCCGACCACCATGGTCTTGTGGGCGATGGTAATCCTGTTGACGACCGGTATCGCCTGCGCCACCCTGATGCTGGGCTTTATCGTGCTCTACCCGGTGATGGGTCACGCCTCGTGGCACGTCTATCGCGATCTGGTGGATGCCTCGGCACTGCCCAGCCATACGACGGCGGAGTAGTGCGGTATGACGCTCACCGAGGAACAGATCGCCGACTGGGGCCTCACCTGGGGCCTGACCTTCCTGATCGGCTTCATGCTGTTCATCATCTGGGACCTCGCGCGCAAGTCCAAAGCCGGCAAGTTCGGCACCTTCGTGCTGTTCTTCGTGCTCGCCTTCGGCATGCTCGGATTCATCGTCAAGAACGTCCTGCAGTGGTTCATGGAATGAAAGGCCCGGCGGGTCAGCCGTCGCGCCAAACGCGCAACGGGTCATGCCTGACGCGTCCCTGACGCGGACGGGCTCCGAACTACCAGGCACATGGGGTGGCAACAACGGGTTTCGTGCCCGCTGCGACACCGGAAGCGGCAGGTCAGCCCTGGCGGCTGTCTGTGAGAAAGGCTTGGAGGCAATCCGCGAAGCCAAGCGGCTGGTCGGCATAGACCCAGTGGCCGGCGCCGGCAACCGGGCACATCACGGCGTTTGGAAAGTAACGGCGTATCGCTTCCTCGTAGTCTGGCTGCACATAGTCCGAAAGGGCTCCGTGGATAAACCAGGTTACGCCGGCATAGCGGGCGCCCGCATGTTCGGGAAACCCAGTGATCGTGGCCTGCGACTGCTCGAGCGCATCCAGATTGAGCCGCCAGTGCCAGGCATCCGGCCCCTTGACCAGATTCTGCAACAGGAACGCGCGCACACCGTCACCGAGTCCGCCCTTGGCCATCTGGCGGTCGGCATCGGCACGACTCTGCAGCCGTGCCAGGTCAACAGCACGAAAGGTGGCAAATACCGCATCAAAGTTGTGTCGGTACTGGACCGGTGAGATGTCGACGACGGCCAGGCGCTCGACCCGTTCGGGGTGGTTGAGCGCAAGGTACATCGCGACCTTGCCGCCCATGCTGTGACCCACCAGTATGGTTTGCGTCAGACCGCTGCTGTCCAGCAATGCCATCATGTCTGCGGCCATTGCCGGATAGCTGTGTTCAGGTACGTGCGGCGACTGCCCATGGTTTCGCAGATCGGGCACGATCACGTGGTAATCGCCGGACAGGGTACGCGCGACCGAGCCCCAGTTGGTGGCCGCCCCGAACAGCCCGTGCAACAGCACGATGGTCGGTCGGCCAGCGTCGCCATAGGTCTTGAACTTGAGATCGAGCATCGGTCCGCAATCGGCTCAAAGGCGCCGGGCTAGCGCGCAGGCAGCTCGGTAATGTCGTCGACCAGGCTCTTCAGAATGCCGTCGCGGATACCGTAGATCCAACCGTGCACGGTCAAGTCCGCACCGCGCTGCCAGGCATTCTTGACGATCGTGGTGTTACACACATTGGTCACCTGCTCGATGACGTTGAGTTCGCACAGTGCGTCGGCCCGCTGATCCGGCTCGAGTGCGGCCAGGCGGTCCGCATTGAAGCGACCGACGTCCTTGATATGCCGCAACCAGTTGTCGATCAGGCCATGATCACCGTCTTCGAGCGCCGCCCGGACACCGCCACATCCGTAGTGACCACAGACAATGATATGTCTGACCTTGAGCACCTCGACCGCGAACTGGATCACCGACAGACAGTTGAGGTCGGTATGCACGACCACATTGGCGATGTTGCGATGAACGAACACCTCCCCGGGCGGCAGATTGATGATCTCGTTGGCCGGCACTCGGCTGTCGGAACAACCGATCCACAGGTAGTCGGGTGCCTGCTGCTTGCACAGTCGTGTGAAGAACTCGGGATCACGCTCCTTGACGCTGTTCGCCCAGGCCCGGTTGTTGTCGAACAGATGTTGCAGCGTCTTCAAGATCCTTCACACCTCATGCGCCAAACCTGCCCCGGAACATGAAATATACAGCGCCGAGCAAACACAGACCTGACCAAAGATAATCGATCTTCAGCGGTTCCTTCAGATACCACACCGAGAACGGAACGAACACGCTCAGTGTGATCACTTCTTGCAGGATCTTGAGTTGCCCCACGCTGAGCGCCGTGTATCCCACACGGTTCGCCGGCACCTGCAGCAGGTATTCGAACAGCGCAATGCCCCAACTGACCAATGCAGCGATCAGCCAGGGCCGGTTGTTGAGTTCCTTCAGATGCGCATACCACGCGAATGTCATGAACACGTTGCTGCACACCAGCAGACTGACCGAGACGACGATCGGATTCACACCGCCTCCCGCTTTTGAACGGACGAACGGGCTGCGATTCTAAGCGTCGGCCGGCGCGCTGTGAATACGGCGCGCGCGGGCGGCGCCCAACGCGACCGACCGCGATACGCTGCGGCGTCGTGTCGGCGTCAGCGTTTCTTCGGCGGCATCAGGTCGGTGATAGAGCCCTCGGCCATCTCGGCGGCAAAACAGATGGTCTCGTTGAGTGTCGGATGGGGATGGATCGTCAGCCCGATGTCCTCGGCGTCCGCGCCCATCTCCAGCGCGAGCACCGTCTCGCCGATCAGTTCGCCCGCGTTTCGGCCGACGATGCCGGCCCCGAGCAGACGCTTGCTCTTCGCATCGAAGATCAGCTTGGTCATGCCCTCTTCGCGACCGATGCCGAGTGCACGACCGGAGGCAGCCCACGGGAACACGCCTTTCTCGACAGCGATACCCTTGTCCTTGGCTTCGGTTTCGGTGAGCCCCATCCACGCGACCTCGGGATCGGTGTAGGCGACCGACGGGATCGTCATCGGATCGAACAGCGCCGGCAGGCCGGCGATCACCTCGGCAGCCACCTTGGCTTCGTGGGTCGCCTTGTGCGCCAGCATCGGGTTGCCGACCACGTCGCCGATCGCGTAGATGTGCGGGACATTGGTGCGCATGTGTGCGTCGGTGGGAATGAACCCGCGCTCGTCGACGTTGACACCCGCAGCCTCTGCATTGATCAGTTTGCCGTTCGGTGTCCGCCCGACCGCGACCAGCACCCGGTCGTACAGTTTGGCCGCCGGTGCCTTGTCGCCCTCGAAAGTCACCTTGAGGCCGTTCTTCTGCGCCTTGATGTCGCTGACCTTGGTCTTCAGCAGGATGCTGTCGACCTTGCCCTCGAGGCGTTTCTGCAGCGGCCGGATGAGGTCGCGATCACATCCCGGGATCAGTCCGTCCTGCAGCTCGACGATATCGATCTGACTGCCGAGCGTCGCATACACGGTCGCCATCTCCAGGCCGATGATGCCGCCACCGATGATCAGCATGGTCTTCGGGACATCGGCCAGCGCCAGCGCGCCGGTGGAATCGATCAGCCGCGGATCATCGTTCGGAAAACCGGGAATCTGCACCGCCCGTGAACCACAGGCGATGATGCAGTGCTCGAACTCGATGCGTGTCAGGCCGTCGGCGGTCTGCACCTCGACGTGTTGCGGGTCTGCGAATCGTCCGACACCGGTGACCACCTGCACCTTGCGCTGTTTCGCCAGCGCGGCCAGACCGCCGGTGAGCTTGCCGACCACCTTGTCCTTGCCGGCGCGCAGCTTGTCGAGATCGATCTTCGGTTGCGTATAACGCACCCCCATGTGTTCCAGCTCGGCAACCTCGTTGATCACCTCGGCGGTATGCAGCAGCGCCTTCGACGGAATGCAGCCGACATTGAGGCAGACGCCACCGAGGCTTGCGTAGCGTTCGATCAACACCACCTGTTTGCCGAGATCGGCCGCGCGGAAAGCAGCCGTGTAACCACCCGGTCCGGCGCCCAGCACCACGACCTGGGTGCGGATGTCCGCAATTCCGCGTTGCTCGCTCATACTCGCTCCTCCAGCAGATTCGATTCCGAACTCGGGTCTGTACGCCGTGCCACCGCACGGCGCGACAACCACCGCGGCATTAAGACAGTAAAACCGCGGCCGCGCACGTCGGCCGCGTCAATGTTGTGCATTGCCTGCGACCGTCTTCGGCGTGGGCCGGAAGCGGCGCTCCGGCCACGCGGATCTGACAGGCCCCGGCCATGCCCAAGCCCATTCCACGCTCCCGTGACTGTTTACAACAACAGGCGGCGGATATCACCCAGCAGGGTCCCGAGATAGGTCGTGAATCGCACGCCCTCGGCACCGTCGATCACGCGGTGGTCGTACGACAGACTGAACGGCATGACCAGCCGCGGCACGAATTCACGGCCGTCCCAGCGCGGTTGCATCTCGGCGCGCGAAACCCCGAGGATCGCCACTTCCGGGGCGTTCACGATCGGGGTGAACTGGGTGCCGCCGATACCGCCCAGGCTGGAGATCGAGATGCACCCACCCTGCATGTCGCCGGGCGCGAGCTTGCCGGCCCGCGCCTTCGCGCTCATCTCGCCGAGATCGCGTGCCAGATCGAAGACACCCTTCTTGTCGACGTCGCGGATCACCGGCACCACGAGTCCGTTCGGGGTGTCGACGGCGACACCAATGTGCACGTACTTCTTCAGGACCAGGCGCTCGCCATCAGACGCCAGCGAGGCATTGAATTGCGGATAGACGGTCAGCGCCTTGCAAACGGCTTTCATCAGGAACGGCATGAAGGTCAGCTTGACCTCCGCCTTCGCTGCCTCGTCCTTCTGCGACTTGCGGAAATCCTCGAGTTCGGTGATGTCCGCCTGATCGAACTGGGTGACGTGTGGCACATTCAACCAGCTGCGATGCAGATGGGCACCGCTGAGCTTCTTGATGCGCCCGAGTTCCCGCTCCTCGACCTCGCCGAACTTGGCGAAATCCACTTCGGGCATCGTCGGCAGCTGCAAGGCACCGCCACCTGCAGCCGAAGCCGCCGGCGCCCCTTCCGCGAGGGCCCGTTTCACGAATCCCTGGACATCTTCCTTGAGAACACGCCCTTTCGGCCCCGAACCTTCCACATACGCCAGGTCCACGCCCAGTTCACGGGCGAATCGACGCACCCCGGGACTGGCGTGTGCGCGGCTGCGCGGCGCATCCGAAGGCCGGGCGGCCACGGGTCGGCGCAATTGTTCCTTTTCGCCGGCCGGCCGTTGCACCTCGGGGGCCTCGACCGGTGCCGCCACCGGCGCAGCGGCGGGCGCCTCGGGCGCCGAGGTCGCGGCGGTTGCCGCGACTGTCTCGATGGTCGCGATCAGATCGCCCTCGTTGACCTTGTCACCGACCTTCACCGCGATGGACTTCAGCACCCCGCCGAACGGCGCCGGTATCTCCATGCTGGCCTTGTCGCTCTCGAGCGTCAGCAGCGACTGCTCGGGCTCTATCGGCTCGCCGACCGTGGCCAGGATCTCGATGATCTCGACATCGTGGAAGTCGCCGATATCCGGCAGTTGCACCTCGCGGACCACCGGCTCACCACCCGCCGCCGGTGCCACGGCGGTGGGCGCCGCTTCCGGTTGGGCGGCCTGCTGTTCGGCAACCGGCGCTTCGTCGACCAACTCGGCCGCCTCGATCGGCGGTTCGGCCGCCGGCGACGACGCACCGCCCTCCACGGCGGCCGCCGGTTCCAGCAACAGGATCAGATCGCCCTCGTTGATCTTGTCACCCAACTGGACCTTGATCTCGCCGACCACTCCGGCCTGGGGCGCGGGAATCTCCATGCTGGCCTTGTCGCTTTCGAGCGTGATCAGCGGATCCTCGGCCGCGACCTGGTCGCCCGGCTTGACCAGGATTTCGATGATCTCGACGTCGTGGAAGTCGCCTATATCCGGCAGCAAAACTTCAATGATCTGTGCCACGTCTGTTTCTCCGTATCACTGTCTGAGCACGCAGTCGCCTGTCAGTCAGACAGTTGCGGGGTTGGGCTTGTCGGGATCGATCTTGTAGGCCTTGATCGCCTGTGCGACCAGGCTGGCATCGACCTCGCCGACGTCCGCCAGGGCCTTGAGTGCCGCCACCACCACGTAGTGGCGGTTGACCTCGAAGAACTTGCGCAGCTGGGCACGCATATCGGAACGACCGAAACCATCGGTGCCGAGGGCGATGAAATGCCGGTCGCCGAGGTACGGCAGGACCTGCTCGGGGAAGCTGCGCATGTAGTCGGTCGCCGCCACCGCCGGTCCCTTCTGCGCTTCGAGGGTCTTGGTCACGAACGGGACACGCGGCTTGTCCATCGGGTGCAGCAGGTTCCAACGCTCGACGTCCATGGCCTCGCGCCGCAGCTCGGTGAAGCTGGTCACGCTCCACACGTCGGCGGCGACATTCCACTCGTCCTCGAGCAGCGCAGCCGCGGCGATCACCTCGCGCAGGATGGTCCCGGAACCCATCAGCTGTACGCGCTTCTTCTTGCGCGATCCCTGGCGGTACAGATACATCCCCTTGATGATGCCGTCCTCGACACCCTCCGGCATCACGGGCTGGACGTAGTTTTCGTTCATCACGGTGACGTAGTAGAAGACGTTGTGCTGCTCCTCGTACATCTTCTTCATGCCGTCGTGCAGGATGACCGCCAGCTCATAGGCAAAGGTCGGGTCGTAGGCGCGGCAGTTCGGAATGAACGCGGCCTGCAGGTGGCTGTGACCGTCCTGATGCTGCAGGCCCTCGCCGGCCAGGGTCGTGCGTCCCGCGGTGCCGCCGAGCAGGAAACCCCGCGCCTGCATGTCGCCGGCCGCCCAGGCGAGGTCGCCGACGCGCTGGAAGCCGAACATCGAGTAGTAGATATAGAATGGGATCATCGTGACCCCGTTGTTGCTGTATGACGTCGCGGCGGCGATCCACGACGACATCGCGCCCGCCTCGTTGATGCCCTCCTGCAGGATCTGGCCCTTCTTGTCCTCGCGGTAGTACATCACCTGATCGGAATCGACCGGTTTGTACAGCTGCCCGACCGAGGAGTAGATGCCGAGCTGGCGGAACATGCCCTCCATGCCGAAGGTGCGTGCCTCGTCCGGCACGATCGGCACGACGAACTTGCCGACCCCCTTGTCGCGCGTCAGGCTGGTCAGGAAACGCACGAACGCCATCGTCGTGGACATCTCGCGGTCGCCGCTGCCCTCGAGCAGCGCCTTGAACGTGCCCAGCGGCGGAATCGTCAACGCGTTGCCCTTGGAACGCCGTGCCGGCATATAACCGCCAAGTGCAGCGCGGCGCGCGTGCAGGTATTCCATCTCGGGACTGTCGGCGGGTGGCTTGAAGTACGGGGCCGAGCTGATCTGATCGTCGGGGATCGGGATGTTGAAGCGGTCACGGAATGCGCGCAACGACTCCTCGCCCATCTTCTTCTGCGAATGCGTGATGTTCTGGCCCTCGCCCGCCTCGCCCATGCCGTAGCCTTTGACCGTCTTCGCCAGGATCACGGTCGGCTGGCCGGTATGGCTCATCGCCGCGGCGTAAGCGGCATGTACCTTGATCGGGTCGTGTCCGCCGCGGTTCAGGCGCCAGATGTCCTCGTCGGTCATGTTCGCGACCATCGCCGCGAGTTGCGGGTACTTGCCGAAGAAGTGCTCGCGCACATAGGCGCCGCCATGCGCCTTGTAGGCCTGGTAGTCGCCATCGACGCATTCCTCCATGCGCTTCAACAGCAGGCCATCCTTGTCACGTGCCAGCAGTGGGTCCCAATAACCGCCCCAGATCACCTTGATGACGTTCCAGCCGGCACCGCGGAACACGGCCTCGAGTTCCTGGATGATCTTGCCATTGCCACGTACCGGGCCATCGAGGCGCTGCAGGTTACAGTTGACGACGAACACCAGGTTGTCGAGACGCTCGCGGGCGGCCAGCGAGATCGCACCGAGCGATTCGGGTTCGTCCATCTCGCCGTCGCCCATGTAGGCCCAGACCTTGCGATCGCCGGCGTTCGCGAGACCGCGGTCGTGCAGGTAGCGCATGAAGCGCGCCTGGTAGATCGCCATCAGCGGTCCCAGCCCCATCGATACAGTCGGGAACTGCCAGAAATTGGGCATCAGCCAGGGATGCGGATAGGACGACAGACCGTGGCCGTCGACCTCCTGGCGGAAATTGTTCAGCTGTTCCTCGCTGATTCGCCCCTCGAGGTAGGCGCGCGCATAGACACCGGGCGCCGAGTGTCCCTGGATGAACACCAGGTCGCCCTCCTGGTTGTCGTTCGTGGCGCGGAAAAAATGGTTGTATCCGACATCGAACAGCGTGGCGCTGGACGCGAAACTGGCGATGTGTCCGCCCAGCTCGGTGGACTTGCGGTTCGCCTGCACAACCATCGCCATCGCGTTCCAGCGCACGAACGACCGGATCCGCCTTTCCATCGAGCGGTCCCCGGGAAAGGGCACCTGCTTGGTCAGCGGGATCGTGTTCAGGTAGGCGGTGTTCGCGCTGTAGGGCAGATAGGCCCCGGATCGGCGCGCCTTGTCGATCAGCTTTTCGAGCAGAAAGTGGGCGCGGTCCGGGCCCTCATTCTCGAGTACGCCGTCGAGCGCATCGAGCCATTCCTGGGTTTCCTGAGGATCGATATCCGGTTTCACTGCCATGGCGCTGGGTATCCAAGAAGGTGGGTGAAGGAACGGCGCACCGACGGCGTCGCGACGCGCGCAGAAAGGAAAGTAAAGCAGACCTCGGCACTTCGCGCTACAGCAGATTCTTGTTTTGTTTTTATTTCAATAGCTTAATGAATTTCATTATGAAGACGGTCGTCCTATTTGTTACCAAATGCCGCCCCGTTGCGGTGCGCCGTGACCGCCCCGCACCCCGATGCATCATCACGATGACGCAGCCGATTGGCTGGCAAGGATCCGCGATCATCTGGCTCTCCCCTGAAACCCAGGCAAAAAAAACGCCCGAGGCGGGGCCTCGGGCGTTGGTCGTGCGAGACGACGTGGACGCAGATTACATCTGCTTGCAGTTGCCCTGCATTTCTGCGCGGCGGGCATCCATCGCCTTCTTCATCTCATCGAGACGTGCCTGCATGGTCGCCTGACGCTCGGCATTCTGCGCCTGCATTGCGGCACGTGCATCTTCCGACTTCTGACGCATCTCCGGTGCCTTGGGGGCCTCGAACGAGACCGGGCGGACAGCCGGGCCAAAGCAGTTTCCGGCCGACGCCATTTTCGGCATCTCAGGCATCTGCGGAGCCTGCGGCTTCACGAACTCCGGTGCCTGCGGCATCTCGGGACGCTGCGGCATCGCCATTTCCATGTTCGGCATTTCCGGACGCTGCGGCATCGCGATGTCCATGGCCGGCATTTCCGGACGGGCCATATCGAACGCCGGCATTTCCGGACGCTGCGGCATGGCCATATCGAACTGCGGCATCTGCGGCGCGTTGAACTGCGGCATCTGCGGCGCTACGAAACGCGGAGCGGCAAACTGCGGAGCGACCATCTCGCCCTGCGGAGCCTGCGCGGCGTACTGCTCGGCCGCCTTGCGCTGGGCTTCCTGAGCCGCCTTGATCGCTTCAGCCTGCTGCTTCGCGAACTGCTCTGCGGCCTGACGCTGTGCCTCGACCGCCTTCGCCTGCTGCTCGGCCATCGCCTGCTGCTGCTCTTCGGTCATTGCCGGTGCCGCATAGGGCGCGCCCGCGCCATAGTAGGGTGCATAACCGCCCCAATAAGGTGCCGAGTAATTGTAACCGCGACCCCAGCCGTCACCGGCGCCGTAACCGTTGCCATAGCCGCGCATGTTGGTGCGGCCACGGCCCGAGAAATTCATGCTGAACGTACCCTCGCCAGCGGCATCACCGGCGCCGTCGAGTACGCCGTTGGTGTAGCCGTTGCCGGAGCCGTAACCGTTGTTGTACGAGTTGTCCCAACCGTTGCCCCACCAGGCAGAAGCGGATGCGGAGGCGGCAGCAATTGCGGCAGCCACTGCGATTTTCGTCATCGTGCTCATTTCGATCCCCAAGTAAAGATGTGCAAAAGAAAGCGTTCGGTTGGCCCACAACCCCAACCCGGGTATCACGCCGCGCAAGCAGGGCGATACCCGGGCTGCGTTACGCACGTCCCTGTGCGTCGACACGTCCGTGTCGAGCCGAAAGCCGATTAGTTGCTTTCTGCAGCCGGTGCGGCCGGTGCGGGTGCAGGCGGCGCAACCGGTGCATATCCGTAGGGGCCGTAACCGCCGCCGTACGGGCCATAGCCGCCCCAACCCGGGGCCTGGTAGTTGTAGCCGCGGCCCCAACCGTCGCCGTAGCCGTAGCCGTTACCGTAGCCGCGCATATTGGTGTTCGCGCGACCGGACATGTTCATGCTGAAGTCGCCTGCAGCAGCGCCATCACCCAGGAAGTCGCCAGTGGTGTTGCCCCAGCCGTTGCCACGACCGTAGCCGTTGTTGTAGTTGTTGTCCCAGTTGTTGCCACCCCAAGGACCACCGCCCCACCATGCCGATGCCGAAGCGGATGCAGCGATCAGTGCTGCAACTGCAGCGATCTTTGCGATTTTCATTTGATCAATCTCCTAAATGGAACTCAGAGTCGTATCTGTGTACTGCAGGGCTAGACGTCCCCCGTTCAACCCTGGTGCATAGTATTTTAGAGTTTGCTTATTTTGTCAATTAATATCTTAATGGATTCCCAATGAATGCACCGGGAAGTGGCACATTTACTTATTTTTACTATGGTTTTATGGGTACACCGCGCGGACGCCGGTGCCAGGCGGACTTTATTCCTGGGGGGGATTGCCGTCGTACACCAGGTCCTGGCGTCGCTGCAGGTAGGCGTCACGTATGAACGCATAGGGGTCGAGTGCGGCCTGTTCAATGACGCGACTGGCGTCCAACAGGTCCGCACGGGTATCGACGATATCCAGGCCACGGAGGCCCCAGCGGACATAGTCGTTGTCGACCAGGATCACCGGATCTGTGAACCAGTCGACCACGACCCCGATACCATCGCGGCCGGAACTGGGGCCGAAAAATGGCAGCACGATGTAGGGGCCTGAGCCCACGCCCCAGACACCGAGTGTCTGGCCAAAGTCCTCGTCGTAACGGGGCAGGTTCATGTTGCTGGCCACATCCAGCAGGCCAAGAATCCCGATCGTACTGTTGACCGCAACCCGGCCCACGTCGCTGAACGCACGCCCGATCTTGAATTGCAGCAGATTGTTAACTGCCGAGCGCACGTCTTCGAGGTTGTTGAAGAAATTCGTGACTCCGCGATCTACCGTGGCCGGCGTTATCGCCCGGTAGCCCCGTGCAAGGGGACGCATCACCGAGCGATCGATGGCGTCGTTGAACCGGTACATGTCACGGTTGTAGCGCTCGAAGGGATCACTCGGATCACGATCGTCAACGCTCGCACAGCCGCTGAGCACCACGATCGCGGCAACCGCAAAACCGCGGACAACCTTTGCCATCAAATCCCGCTTCTTCATCGTTATTATCCTTATGCGCTAATCAGGCTACCGCTCTCACGCCTGACCTGCGCATTATAGGCAGACGCGAAACCGCGTAAAACAGCACACCGCGGACCACCGTCGCAGATCAGCGATCCCAGCGCTCGACGCTGTACCCCATGTCCCTCAAACCGGCAACCAGACCGGCGTCGCCACCGAGGTGCAATGCACCCACCGCGATAAACAGGGAATGCCGGTCGAGCAGGTCACCCAGCCTCGTCAACATCCGCCGGTTGCGGTCTGCCAGCAGCGCCTTGTCAAACCAGGTCTGGAGTTCTTCCGGGACCTGCATCTGCTGCGCGTCTGCGACCTGATCGATCTGATCGAGGTCGCCGGAAAGATAGGCCGCGGTCAGTTGTTCGATCTGCTGCGCCTGCTGCGCCTGCTGTCCGACCATCTGGTCCAGCAACTCGACCTGTGCATCGGTCGACAGCCCGTCGAACACCGCGATCTGCTCAGCCGCCGATTCCAGGCCGAAAGCGAGGCGCTGGTGCTGCAGCGCGTACAGATAGATCTCGTTGTCCAGTACCTGACCGGTCTGCGCGACCGGCATGCCGAGAGTCACCGCGACGGCCCAGGGTTTCAGGCGGTCGAGCACCTCCGTCGGGATGCCGAGGTCGCGTACCGCGTCTTCGACCTGGGCAAAACGATGCACGCCTATGAGATCGCGCAGGCTCTGATCCGCGGGCAGCAATGTCGCGGCGCCCACGGCCAGCATCGTGACCGCATCTGGCAGGACCTCGATCGCAACCCCGTCCACCTGGTCGATGAGCGGGCGAAGACGTTCGAGCAGCGCAAGCACCCGGGGGTCATCGGTGTGCATGGTGCCGACCAGATAACTCGGCGGCCCGGCGTCATGCGTCACGACAAACACCGGTCCCTGGCCGGCGGTGCAGACCGCGGCCAGGGCCAACAGCACCAACGCCGCCAACCAGTGACGCAGGCAAACGCATTTCGCTATGGAGTCGTGCATTGGGTATCCTGCCGGGCGTGGAAACAAATACCTATAACAGCGCGATGAGTCGGCGCTTCCGCGGTTATCTCCCCGTCGTCGTCGACGTCGAAACCGCCGGATTCAATGCCGCCACCGACGCATTGCTGGAAATCGCCGCGGTGATCCTGCGCATCGACGATGCCGGCAATCTTCAACCCGAACCGCCGATCAGCTGCCACGTCGAACCCTTCCCGGGCGCCCATCTCGATCCCAAGGCGCTGGCGTTCAACGGTATCGATCCAGACCACCCGTTTCGCGCCGCACTGTCCGAGCGCCAGGCCCTCGACCATGTCTTTCAGCCGATCCGTCAGGCCGTCAAGCAGAGTGGCTGCAAGCGCGCGATACTGGTCGGCCACAATGCATTCTTCGACCTCGGATTCATCAATGCCGCGGTCGAGCGCACCGCCTACAAACGCAACCCTTTCCACCCCTTCAGCACCTTCGATACCGTGACGCTCGCCGGTGTGGCGTTCGGCCAGACGGTGTTGGCGCGCTCGGTGATAGCGGCCGGCATCGACTGGAACGCCAACGAAGCCCACAGCGCCATCTACGATACCGAGAAAACCGCGGAACTGTTCTGCCATATCGTCAATCGTTGGCACTCCCTTAGCGCGGAGCGCCCCTGGGAGGATCAGACAGTCCCCGATTGATCGGGGCCGGGCGGGGGGTTCTCCACGTTGCGCAGCGTCGCCGCCCATTGCTCGCCCTCGCGGGCCAAAAGCAACTCGACGTGCACCGCCAGCTGCCGCAGCGCCTGCCCGTCGGACTGGCCTTCGTAGCGTCCGGCCCGGGCCAGGTAGAGATACTTTTCGTGACGCAGGCTCTCGCAGCTCGAACGATAGCGCAGCCAGTGCTCGTGGTGCTGATTGACGTGCAGCAGACCCTCGACGATCACGACGACGACGCCCAGGGCGCCAGCCACGAACGCATAACCGTCGATACTGGTGACCAAGGGCACCAGTGCAGCGGCACCAATCGATACGACCTTCAGGCGACGGTAGCGGCGTTGTTGCTCGCTGCTCTTGCGGTCCAGCCAGGCGATCTGGTCGTCGAGGCGCGCATAACCCGACAAGGCTTCTCCCGGCGGTCCGTCAGGTCGCGCCCCGTCAGTCATCGATCAGTCGCCCGCACGCACGCGCCCGCCGGATTGTCGCGACAACGCCGGGGCGGCCACCTGGCGGAGCACGGGTTCAGCCCTCGGAGGTCTCCTGGGGCCAGCTCTTCGCCGCCTCGGCCACCGCCTTCTGCAGGTCCCCGCTGGCGTGCATCTCGAGCGTGATATCGCAACCGCCGATCAGCTCACCGTTGATGTAGACCTGCGGGAACGTCGGCCAGTCGGCGAAACGCGGCAGGTTTTCGAAGATCTCGGGATCGGCGAGCACGTTCACATAGGCAAACTTCTCACCGCAATCCTGCAACGCCGCGGCGGCGCGCGACGAAAAGCCGCACTGAGGGAACTGCGGGGTCCCTTTCATGTAGATGATGATCGGATTGTTCTCGACCTGTTCGCGAATTCTGTCCATCACGTCCATCACGGCACCTCGACGTTGGCTTCGACCACCCACCAGATGGGGGCGGTCGCTGTGAAAATCAACGCCGCTGAGTGTACCAGCCCGCGACGCCGAGAACCCACGACACCAGTCGGGCTATGCGGCGGCCACGCACCGGTCGACGTGGCGCTGCATCCAGTACTCGAACAGCGCGATCTGCCAGAGTTTGTTGCCCATGATCCGGGTGTGGTGCATCGCCGGTGCCGCCAGCAGTCGATCGATGTAGCGGCGTTCGAACAGGCCGCGCTCACGGCAGGCGCGCGAATCGAGCACGCTGCGCACGAAATCGAGCAGATCGCCGCGCAGGTACTTGATCGCCGGCACCGGGAAATAGCCTTTCGGCCGGTCGATCACCGCGTCCGGCACCCGGCCGCGCGCGATCCGCTTGAGCAGGTGCTTGCCGCCCGACGCCAGCTTCAGTGACGGCGGGCAGCGCGCCGCCAGCTCGACCACCCGCTGATCCAGAAAGGGCACCCGCGCCTCCAGGCCCCAGGCCATGGTCATGTTGTCGATCCGCTTGACCGGATCGTCGACCACCAGTGTGGTCACATCGAGCTTCAGCACGGCGTCGATGAAGGTCTCGCTGAGTGCGTCGTCGAGCCGTGCCTCGACCAACGCGGCCGTGGGGTCGCCGACATCGAAGGCCGATGTCGTCATGCTCAGGAACTCCGCTTGTTCGCGGTCGAAATAGTGGCGGCCGAAGCGTGTCAGGCGCGACCCGGAGCGGTCATCGCGCATCCGCGCGTACCAGGCATAACCGGCGAACACCTCGTCGGCGCCCTGTCCGCACTGGACCACCTTCAGAGATTCGGCGACGCGCTCCGCCAACAGGAAAAAGGCCACCGCGTCGTGGCCGAACATCGGCTCGGCCATGGCGTCCACCGCCTGCGGCAGGCGCACCAGCAGCTGGTCGTCGGGCACCACCACGCGTCGATGCAATGTCCGGTAGCGCGCAGCGACCAGATCGGAGAATTCGAACTCGTCGCCCTTCTCCTCGGGCTGATCGGCAAAACCGATTGCGAAGGTCTGCAGATCGGCGACGCCCGCCTCGGCCAGCAGCGCGACCAGCAGACTGGAATCCAGACCGCCTGACAGTAGCACGCCGACCGGTACGTCGCTGACCCTGTGGCGTGACACCACCGCATCACGCAGCGCCGCGTGCATCGCGTCGGCCCACGCCTGCTCGTCGCGTTCCACGGCCTCGCGCCGCGCATCGAGTTGCCAATACCGACGCAGGATGTGCCTCCCGTCGCGCTCCAGCACCAGGCAGTGCGCGGGCGGCAGTTTGCGGACCCCGCGCAACACGGTCGCCGGCGCCGGGACGACGCCGTGCAGGGTGAACTGGTGGTGCAATGCGACCGGGTCGATCCGCGTATCGATGCCACCGGCGGCGAGCAGCGCGTCCAGGTTCGAGGCAAACCGGAACGAGCGCCCGTCGGCCGCGTAGTAGAAAGGCTTGATGCCCATCCGGTCGCGCGCGCACAGGAGGCGCTGCGCATTGCCGTCCCAGATCGCGAACGCGAACTCGCCGTGCAGGTGCTCCACACAGCGGTCGCCCCACGCCCGGTAGGCCTTGAGGATCACCTCGCTGTCGCCTTCGCTGACGAAGCGATGGCCTAGCGCCTGCAACCGTCCACGCAATTCGCGGAAGTTGTAGAGGGTCCCGTTGAAAACCAGTACCAGGTCGCCATCGACCATCGGCTGGTGGGCACGCGCTGACGGATCGATCACCGCGAGCCGCCGGTGGCCAAGGACCAGCGAATCACCGCGGTGGATGCCCTGGCCGTCGGGCCCACGGCGGGCGACGGCCGCCAGCATCCGTTCGATCAGGCCAGGGGCGCTTGGCGAGCCGTCGAGTCGCCGTTCACCGCAGATCCCGCACATCGCCCCACCCACCGCCGCCGGGGGTCTCGATCCGCAGCAGGTCGCCGGCCTGCGCGTGCCCGTGGTACTTGCCAGGCAAGGGTCGGTCGTTGAGCAGATTCAGCCCCGCCGCGCCATCCTCACCGCCGGCGATGCCCCAGGGGGCCCGCGCACGGCGCTCGGTCAACAACGTGAACTCGGTCGCGGCCAGAAACCGGTACTCGCGCACCAGGCCGTCACCCCCCCGGCGCACACCGTCTCCACCCGATCCACGGCGCAACCCATAATGTTCGATGCGCAGCGGAAAGCGTGTCTCGAGCACCTCGACCGGGGTGTTGAGGGTATTGGTCATGTGCGTGTGCAGGCCACCGAGACCCCCACCCTGCGCGCCCGCGCCCATTCCGCCACCGATGGTCTCGTAGTAGTCCCAGGACTGACCGGCTGTCGACGAACCCATCGCCAGATTGTTCATCGTGCCCTGGCTCGCGGCCGGGATCAGTTCCGGGACCGCCGCTGCGAGCGCGCCGAGTACGACGTCGACCACGCGGGTACTGGTCTCGACGTTGCCGGCCGCGACCGCGGCCGGTCGAAGCGCGTTCAGCAGGCAACCCGAAGGGGCCCGCAGCATGATCGGCGCAAAGGTGCCGGCACAGGCCGGGGTCTGCGGCGGCATCAGGCAACGGAACACGTAGTACACCGCCGCCGCGGCCACCGCCAGCGGACAGTTGACGTTGCCGCGCACCTGCGCGGCGGTCCCGGTGAAATCCGCGAGCACGCCCTGCGCCGACACCGTAAGACACAGCTTGATCGGTATATCGGTCTGACCCTGGCCGTCATCGTCGAGGTAGTCGGTGAACCGATACGCGCCGTGCGGCAGCACCGACAGCGCCTCGCGTGCAAGGCGCTCGGCATACCCGTTGAGTTCGACGAGCCCAGCGGCGAACGCACCACTGCCATACCCTTCGACCAGGGCGCCGAGGCGTGCCAGCCCGGCACGATTGGCGGCCAGCTGGGCGGCGAAGTCCCCCGCCGACTCGGCAGGGTTGCGCGCCGCCCCGGTGACACGTCGAAGCACCGTCGGGTCAACCTGCCCGTCGCGCACCAGATGTACCGGTTCGATGATCATCCCCTCGTCTTCGAGTCGCACCGAGACGGGCATGGACCCGGGTGATGTCGCGCCGATATCCGCGTGGTGTGCACGGTTGACAACGAAGGCCTGCAGGCCGCCGTCGACGAACAGGGGCGCGATCACCGTGACATCCGGCAGGTGAGTACCGCCGAGGAAAGGATCGTTGAGGATCACCTGATCGCCGGGTCGCCAGGTGATCCCGGCGACGATGTCGCGCATCGCGAACGCCATGCTGCCCAGATGCACCGGGATGTGCGCCGCCTGCGCACACAGGCCGCCAGCCGCATCAAACACCGCGCAGGAGAAATCCAGACGGTCGCGAATGTTCGGCGAGAACGCGGTGTTGCGCAGGACCAATCCCATTTCCTCGCAGACCGCGTCGAGGCGGCTGGCGAAGATATTCAACATCGCGGGGGTCATCGCGGAAGCATCACTCGTACGGTTCCAGGAGGGCGCAGCTTATGGTCTCCAGGGTCATGCGGCCAGCCGGAACAGGTGCACGGACGCCCCTTGGAGGGGCCGCCGCGGGTTGGGACGGCCACTGGGAAACGCCCTTCCCCGGTTCGAACACGGTTGAAAGCGTCACGACCCAGTCCCTAGAATCCGGTTCGCCAACAAGCTGGAACCAATCCCGCACACGCAGACGACCAAGGAGTAATTCAGATGGCGCACCAACTTCCCGCCCTGCCCTACGCGATGAACGCCCTCGAGCCTGTGATCTCGCAGGAGACCCTGGAATATCACTACGGCAAACACCACAACGCCTATGTGACCAACCTCAACAACCTGATTCCCGGGACAGAATTCGAGAATATGAGCCTCGAGGACATCATCATGAAGTCGTCAGGTGGCGTGTTCAACAATGCCGCCCAGGTGTGGAACCACACGTTCTACTGGAACTGCCTCGGCCCGAACGGCGGCGGTCAGCCGAGCGGCGCGCTCGCCGATGCGATCAACCAGACTTTTGGTTCGTTTGACGCGTTCAAGGAGGCATTCACCAAATCGGCGACCACCAATTTCGGTTCCGGCTGGACCTGGCTGGTCAAGAACAGCGATGGTGGCGTAGAGATCGTCAATACCTCGAACGCCGGCACCCCGATGACCGACGGCAAGACCGCGCTGCTGACAGTCGACGTCTGGGAACACGCCTACTACGTGGACTATCGCAATGCTCGCCCGAAGTACCTCGAGGAGATCTGGAAGATCATCAACTGGGAGTTCGTCGCGCAGCAATTCGCCGGCTGATCCATTGAATCCCGGGGCGGCCGGTAACCGGCGGCCCCGGCCAAAAGGCCCCTGAGATCGCACGATCCCGGGGCCTTGTTCGCAGGTCATTCAGACCATCATCCGCCCCGCCGGCGCTGTCGACCTTCGATACCCGGGTCGCCGGGGCGCACTCGGCGCTGGCGCTACGGAATGCCGCCGGATCGGTCCACACCGCGCCGAGCGCTCGGTCGAATGACACCGCCGGCAGCATGCCTTTGCTCACCGATGCTGTATCGGTCGCGCTGGTTTTCCCGTTCCTGGCCGGCGCTTGTCACGACTCGGAACAGTTGTTAATGTGCCGCCTTTGCTGCGCCCGGGGGGCGCAAACGGCGGAGGTGGTCCCCGGTGCCGGGGCTGCCTTTTTGTTTTTGGAGAAGCGCGGTGGCCGACGGCCTGGTGCCCGGCGTGATCTCGCGCCTTTGCCCAAAGGCGGGCCTGACTTCCGATGAGCCATTCCCTGATGAACACCTACAAGCGTCTGCCGGTGACCTTCACCCGCGGCGAAGGTGCGTTGCTGTGGGACGACCAGGGCAGGCAGTACCTGGATGCGCTCAGCGGCATCGCCGTCAGCAACCTCGGACACGCCCATCCCGCGGTCACCGCCGCGATCTGCGAACAGGCCGGCCGGCTGGTGCACACCTCGAACCTCTACGGCATTGCTGCGCAGGAGGCGCTCGGCGACGTGTTGACCCGCATGGCCGGGATGGATCGCGCCTTTTTCGGCAACTCGGGCGCGGAGGCCAACGAAGCGGCGATCAAGCTCGCCCGCCTGTACGGTCACAAGAAGGGCATCAAACCCGCGTCGATCGTGGTCATGGAGAACAGCTTCCACGGCCGCACGCTGGCGACGTTGAGCGCGACCGGCAACCGCAAGGTCCAGGCGGGATTCGAACCGCTGGTGCAGGGATTCGTGCGCGTTCCTTACGGCGACATCACGGCGCTGCGGGTGGTCGCCGAGAATCAAGCCGACGTCGTGGCGGTGCTGGTCGAACCCATACAGGGTGAAGGCGGGATCAACCTGCCACCTGCCGACTACCTGCCCGCCGTGCGCGAGCTGTGCGACCAGCGCGGCTGGTTGATGATCCTCGACGAGATCCAGACCGGCATGGGCCGTTCGGGCAAGCCGTTCGCCTACCAGCATTACGGGTTCAAGCCGGATGTCATGACCGTGGCCAAGGCCCTCGGCAATGGCGTACCCATCGGGGCCTGCCTGGCGCGTGGCGCTGCCGCGGAACTGTTCGGGCCCGGAAATCACGGCTCGACATTTGGCGGCAACCCACTCGCCTGTGCCGCCGCGCTCAGCGTCTGCGAAACGATCGGCGAACAACGTCTTTGGGAACGCGCCGGGCTGCTTGGCGAACGGATTCGCGACGGCCTGAAATCCGCATTCGCCGGCCTGCCCGGCGTACGCGAAGTGCGCGGCATCGGGCTGCTCATCGGCATACAGCTCGACCGGCCCTGCGGCGAACTCGTCGGCGCGGCGCTGCAACACGGCCTGCTGATCAACGTCACTGCCGATTCGGTGATCCGCCTGCTTCCACCCCTGGTGTTGTCCGAGCAACAGGCCGACCGCCTGGTCGCCGAACTCGGCGACCTGGTGCGAGATTTCCTCTCCCGATCCTGATCCCCGCGCACACGCGAGGTCACTGCATGCACGATTCCCAAATGCCCCGTCATTTCCTCACCCTTTTGGATCTCAGCAGCGAAGAGCTGCGCGGCATCGTCCGGCGCGCGGGCGAGTTGAAGGCCATGCACCGCGCCGGCGAATTGCACACGCCATTGCGCGGCAAGGTGCTGGCGATGATCTTCGAGAAGAGTTCCACACGTACCCGTGTGTCATTCGAGGCCGGGATGACTCAGCTCGGCGGTGCGGCGATGTTTCTCTCGCCGCGTGACACCCAGCTGGGACGCGGCGAACCGATAGAGGACACCGCGCGCGTGCTGTCGCGCATGGTCGACTGCGTGATGATCCGCACCTTCGACCACAGCACCGTCGAGACATTTGCGGCGAATTCACGGGTGCCGGTGATCAATGGCCTTACGGATCTGTGTCACCCCTGTCAGCTGCTGGCCGACATGCAGACCTATATCGAACACCGCGGCGACATCGCCGGCAAGACGGTGGCCTGGATCGGCGATGGCAACAATATGTGCAACTCGTACATCGGCGCCGCGCGTCAATTCGGCTTCAAGCTGCGCATCGCCTGTCCCGAAGGCTTCGATCCCGACCCCGAGGTATTGGAATGCACCCCCGGGCAGTGCGAGATCGTGCGCGATCCGCGCGCCGCCGTCGATGGTGCCGACCTGGTCGTCACCGATACCTGGATCAGCATGGGCCAGGAAGAAGAGAAGGCACGCCGCGAGAAGGCCTTTACCGGTTACATGGTCGATCGTGCACTGCTCGACCGGGCCGCCCCCGATGCGGTGTTCCTCCACTGCCTGCCGGCCTATCGCGGCAAGGAGGTCACGGCCGAGGTGCTCGACGCACCCGACAGCCTGGTCTGGGAGGAGGCGGAGAACCGCATGCATGCGCAGAAGGCCCTGCTGGAGCTTTTGCTCGGATGAACGGCGCACATTCGCCCGATTCAGCGCGCGCCCACTGAACGATGCCGCTACTCAAGGTCGAACAGATCAGTGCCGGTTACGGCAGCGAGATCGTGATCGAGTCGTTGTCGTTTCGCGTGAACCGCGGCGAGATCGTCAGCCTGTTGGGGCCGAGCGGATGCGGCAAGACGACTGCGTTGCGCGCGATAGCGGGCTTCGAGCCGGTGATCGCCGGAGAGATCCTGATCGAGCAGCGCAAGGTTTCCGCGCCCGGCATGACGGTGCCGCCCGAGCAGCGTTCGATCGGCATGGTGTTTCAGGACTATGCGCTGTTCCCACACCTCACGGTATCCGACAACATCGCGTTTGGCCTGCGCAAAAAAGCAGCCGTCGACCGACGGGTGCAGGTCGAGCATCTGCTGGATGCGACCGGCCTGAACGGCATGGGTGACCGCTATCCGCACGAGTTGTCCGGAGGCCAGCAACAGCGCGTCGCCCTGGCCCGCGCCCTCGCGCCGCGCCCAACGCTGCTGTTGATGGACGAACCCTTCTCCAACCTCGACGTCGAACTGCGCGAGCGGCTGAGCGTGGATGTGCGCGACCTCCTGAAATCGGAAGGCATCAGTGGCGTACTGGTCACCCATGACCAGCACGAGGCGTTCGCGGTCTCGGACAAGGTCGGCGTGATGCGGGACGGCGGCCTGCTGCAATGGGACACGCCGTACAATCTGTACCACGAACCCAGCGACCGGTTCGTCGCCGACTTCATCGGCCAGGGGCGTTTCATTGCCGGCATCGTGCGCTCGCCCGAAGCGTTCGATACCGAGGTCGGAATCCTGCGCGCGAATCGTCCCTGCACACAGACGGTCGGCGCCCGCGTGGAGATACTCATCCGCCCCGACGACATAGTGCCGGACGAGCAGGGCGAGATCCGCGCAGTGATCAAGGACAAGGCCTTCAAGGGTGCCGAAATCCTCTACACACTGGAATTACCGACGGGAACGCGCCTACTATCGCTGTTCCCGAGTCATTACGATCATCACCTCGGGGATACGGTACGGGTCCGGATGGATGCCGAGCATCTGATCTGCTTTCCCGGCAGCGACTGATCCAACAAACAGCAGTACGGAATCGAACCAGTGAAGAAAATCGTTACGCTTGCCCTCATTCTCTGCAGCGCCAGCGTCGCCGCCAAGACCGCCTACGTGACCGATCAGCTCGACATCACGCTGCGCACCGGCGAAACCACCAGTCACCGGATCCTGCGCATGCTGCCGACCGGCGAACGCCTGGAGGTTCTGGGCACCAATCCGCAGAGCGGCTATACCAAGGTGCGTACCTCGAACGGTGCGGAGGGCTATGTGCTGACCCGCCAGCTGGTCGACCAACCGGTCGCACGCGATCGCCTCGCCGAGGCCGAGGCCGAGGTCGCGTCGCTGAAAGCGGCGCCGGGCGAACTGAGCTCCCGGTTGGCCAACCTGACCGAGCAACATCGCACGCTGCAGAAGAACTTCGAGGAACTGAAGCAGAACAAGACCCAGGTCGACCAGGAATACGCCGCGCTGCAGCGCACCTCGACCAACGCCGTACGCATCGCCAACGAACGCAACGAACTGCGCAAGCAGGTCGCCGAACTGACGCGCGAGGTGGAAGAGGTCAAGCAACAGAACCGCGAACTCGAGAACAAGACCGCGCAGAACTGGTTCCTGATCGGTGCCGGGGTCGTCGTGGGCGGCATCGTGCTCGGGCTGATACTGCCGCACCTGCGCGTACGCCGCCGCAAGAGCTCCTGGGGGTCGCTGTAGTTCCTGTCCCGCGCGGACGCGCGGCTGCCTGCCGTGACGGGCGTGCCGTGGCGGCCTGCCGGGGCGAGCCCGCGCCCCGCCCCCTGACCTAGCGCTCGAGCTGCGACAGGTCGCGGACCGCTCCGCGCGCCGCAGACGTGGTCAGCGCCGCATAGGCGCGCAATGCCTGTGACACGACGCGCTGCCGGTTGACCGGTTGCCAGGCCTGTTCGTCACGTGCCTTCATCGCCAGGCGACGCTCGACCAGCGTCGCATCACTGACCGCCACCCGGATCGTACGGTTCGGGATATCGATCTCGATCGTGTCACCCTCCTCGACCAGACCGATATTGCCGCCCTCTGCAGCCTCCGGCGAGCAGTGGCCGATCGACAGACCCGAGGTGCCACCGGAGAAGCGTCCATCGGTGATCAGCGCGCAGGCCTTGCCCAGGCCCTTCGATTTCAGGTAACTCGTGGGATACAGCATCTCCTGCATACCCGGTCCGCCTTTCGGTCCCTCGTAGCGGATCAGCACCACGTCACCGGCCTGGATCCGGTCGCCGAGGATCGCCTCGACTGCGGCATCCTGGCTCTCGAAGATCCGTGCCGGACCGGAAAACACGAGGATCGATGCGTCGACACCGGCCGTCTTGACGATGCACCCCTGCTCGGCGAGGTTGCCGTACAACACCGCGAGCCCCCCGTCCTTCGAATACGCATGCTCGATGTCGCGGATACAACCTGCGGCGCGGTCGAGATCCAGTTCCGGCCATTGGCTGTCCTGGCTGAACGCAACCTGCGTCGGGATACCGCCGGGACCGGCCAGGTAGCGCAGTCGGGCCTGCTCCTCTTCACCACGGATCACGTCCCATTGGGCGAGCGCGTCGCCCATGGTCGCACTGTGCACCGTCGCACAGTCGCAATGGATCAGGCCGCCGCGGTCGAGCTCGGCGAGGATGCCGATCACGCCGCCTGCACGGTGTACGTCTTCCATGTGGTACTGCTGGGTCGCGGGCGCGACCTTGCACAGGTTCGGCACCTTGCGGCTCATCCGGTCGATGTCCGCCATCGTGAAGTTCACCGCCCCTTCGTGTGCAGCGGCGAGCAGATGCAACACCGTGTTGGTCGAACCGCCCATCGCAATGTCCAGCGCGATGGCGTTCTCGAATGCCTCGAAGGTCGCAATGCTGCGCGGCAGCACACGGACATCGTCCTGCTCGTAGTAACGGCGCGCCAGCTCGACGATCAGCCGCCCCGCCTCGAGGAACAGATTCTTGCGTTCAGCATGGGTCGCCAGCAAGGACCCGTTGCCCGGCAGCGACAGCCCCAACGCCTCGGTCAGGCAGTTCATCGAGTTCGCGGTGAACATCCCGGAACAGGAACCACAGGTTGGACACGCGGAGCGCTCGATCGCCGCGACGTCCTCGTCGGTCTCGTGCGGGTCGGCCGCTGACACCATGGCATCGACCAGGTCCAGCTTGACGTTGCCCTTGGTCGCCAGGCTGACCTTGCCGGCCTCCATCGGACCGCCGGACACGAACACGGTCGGGATGTTCAGGCGCAGCGCGGCGTTGAGCATTCCCGGGGTGATCTTGTCGCAGTTGGAGATGCACACCAGTGCGTCCGCACAATGCGCATTCACCATGTACTCGACACTGTCGGCGATCAGGTCACGTGACGGCAGGGAGTACAGCATGCCGCCGTGACCCATCGCGATCCCATCATCGACCGCGATCGTGTTGAATTCCTTGGCCACGCCGCCGGCCCGCTCGATCTCGCGCGCGACCAGCTGGCCCAGGTCCTTCAGGTGCACATGACCGGGCACGAACTGGGTGAACGAATTGGCGATCGCGATGATCGGCTTGTCGAAATCCCCGTCCTTCATTCCGGTGGCGCGCCACAGCGCGCGTGCGCCGGCCATGTTGCGGCCGTGGGTGGTGGTGCGTGAGCGGTACTGGGGCATGCAAATCTCCGCGGTCGGATCGGGCGACAAAAAAAGAATTATGCGGCCAAGCCGGACGCGAGGAAACCGGCGCGTCAGCCAATTTGGTACGTCCGTCTGCCGGACGTCTATACTGGAATACGCAGTTCAATCATTCGTACGTCCGTCTTATTCAGGTACCGGTATGCCGAAAAAGAGCGAACGCACCCGCCAGCGTATCGTCGAGGCCGCGAACCGGCTCTTCTATCACAAGGGCTATAACCAGACCTCGTTCAGCGATGTCGTCGATGCCGCCGGTGTGCCACGCGGCAACATCTACTACTACTTCAAGACCAAGGACGAGATCCTGGAATCGGCGATCCGCTACCGCACCGAACGCATCGCGCAGATGCTCGAGGGCTGGAACGGCAGTTATCGCACCCCGATCGAGCGGCTGCATCGCTTCATCGAGATCCTCAGCAACAGCGCCGATGCGATCATGCGTTACGGCTGCCCGATGGGTACGCTGAACACCGAGCTGGGCAAGGGACAGGGCGAACTCCAGGAGCAGGCAGAAAACCTGTTCAAGGTGTTCGAGAGCTGGCTGTCCGACCAGTTCGCCGAGCTCGGCTATGCCGGCCGGGCACGCGAACTCGCGCTGCGCCTGATGGCGCATGGACAGGGCATCAGCGTGATGGCCCATGTGCACAACGATCCGGGTTTTCTGCGCCGCGAAAAGGAGCATTTGGGCCGGTGGCTCGACCAGCTGGCCGAGGGGGACGACGAATGCGCGTGAGGATCGACGCACGCGGCCGGACGATGGCCGCAGCCGCCCGCTACCCGGAGGCGTCAACCCGCGTGAAAAGGAGGCCACTGCATTGAAGGCCGTCGGCTATACCGCATCGCTGCCGATCGAAGATCCGCAGTCGCTGCTCGACCTGGAGCTGCCCGACCCCGAACCCACCGGACGCGATCTGCTGGTCCAGGTCGCCGCGGTGTCGGTCAATCCGGTCGACACCAAGATGCGCATGCGCAGCACGCCACCGCCCGGCGAGTCCGCGGTGCTCGGCTGGGACGCCACCGGCACGGTGGTCGCGTGCGGCCCGGAGGCCACCCTTTTCCAACCCGGCGACGCGGTCTGGTACGCCGGGTCGATCGCCCGCCCCGGAACCGACGCGGAACTGCACCTGGTCGACGAACGCATCGTCGGCAGCAAGCCCCGGACGCTGGATTTCGTTCACGCGGCGGCACTCCCGCTGACCAGTATCACCGCATGGGAACTGTTGTTCGATCGCCTCGGCGTGGCGGCAGGCAAGCGGCACAGTGGCGACAGCCTGTTGATCATCGGCGCCGCCGGGGGAGTCGGATCCATCCTGACCCAGCTGGCGGCCCGCCTCACCGGGCTGCAGGTGATCGGCACCGCGTCACGCCCGGAGACCCGCGACTGGGTGCAGTCGCTCGGCGCGCACGCGGTGATCGATCACGGCAAACCGCTCTCGGAAGAACTCGCGCGTATCGGCACACCGCAGGTGAGCCACGTCGCCAGCCTGACCAGGACCGACCTGCACTACAGCGAGATCGTCAAGTCGCTGGCACCGCAGGGGCGACTCGCGCTGATCGACGACCCGGGACCGCTGGATGTCCGCCTGCTCAAACAGAAGAGCCTGTCGCTGCATTGGGAGCTGATGTTCACCCGTTCGCTATTCACCACGCCGGACATGATCGCGCAGCACCGCCTGCTGTCCGAGGTCGCGGAACTGGTGGATGCCGGCGTGCTGCGCAGCACGCTGGGGGAACACTATGGAACCATCAACGCCACCAACCTCCGCCGCGCGCATGCGACAATTGAAAGTGGGCGTGCCTGCGGCAAGATCGTCCTCGAAGGGTTCTGAACCGACGCCACAGGGATCTGGTAAAGACCGCCGCTGGTGGGTTGCCCAGTGATTGCCCTTTGCCGGCGACACTCGCCTTGACTCGCTCTCGTACGGCGGCGCTGAGCGTTACACGATTATCCGCTCGGCCCACTGTGCCGGAGACCTGGAGAGATGACGATGATTGGACTGCCGGATTCAGCGACCCTGTTGGGCGCGTTCGTCGTCGCGAGCCTGGTACTCGCCGTGAGTCCGGGACCCGGTGTGTTGTACATCGTGACCCGCAGCCTCGCCCAGGGTCGCCGGGCGGGACTGCTGTCGGTGGCCGGGGTTGCCGCGGGCAATCTCTGCAATGCGCTGGCGGCGGCGTTCGGCCTCGCCGCGCTGTTCGCGGTGTCGTCGACGGCCTTCGCGATCGTCAAGTACGCGGGTGCCGCCTACCTGGTCGTCCTCGGCGTCAAGGCGCTGCTCGCCGGTTCGCGACCGGCCGGCCCACTGGAGGCCGCCACCCTCCCGCGACGACGGTCGCTGCTACGCGACGGTTTCCTGGTGGCGTTGCTGAACCCGAAGACAACGCTGTTCTTCGCCGCCTTTCTGCCGCAGTTCATGGATGCCAGTGCCCCGCCGATGCTGCAGGGCGCCGCACTCGGTGCCTTGTTTGTCGCGATCGCCGCATGCACCGACTCGGCTTACGCGCTCGCCGCCGGCACCCTGGGCGCACGTATCGGTCGATCGGCACCGCTGCGCCGGTATGGCCGCTACTTGAGCGGCGCGACCCTGATCGGCCTCGGGCTGGTCGCCGCGTTGGGCGGTTCTCGTGGCACCGCGCCGGCCGCGAGCACCCGCTGAACGACCTGCCGGCCACGGCGTCAGACGCGGCAACGACAACCGCCGCCGTTGCCGCGCGATCACGTAGGCAACCAGGCGAGCTGCCGATAACCGCCGTCGCGCAGACGGACTGCCTCGCGCAGCAGCTCGCGCCACTGCGGATCGATCGCCGCCAGCCGTGACGGACCGTCACCCGCCGCGTCGGCGTCCAGCAGGCGCAACATCCGCTTGAGCGAATCGCGTAGTGTCGCGATCGAGCGTGGGTGGACCGTGCCATTGCGCTGACGCTCGCGCTGCAGGCCCTGCAACGCCCGTTTCGCACGTTCGATCTGGTCGCGTAGCGGCAGCGCGAGGTCGAATCCGAACGCCACGCGCGCGGGGTCGTCACCGAGCCAGTCGGTGTCCTCGATGCGAACCCTCTTCACCGCTTCATCGAGCGGACGCCACACCAGGCGTTCGCCGCCGACCGGATCCTCGTCGGCGGGATCCGGGGGGAACTTGTAAAAGCCCCAGCGCGCGCCCAACGCACATTCGATCAGCACCTTGTCCTGGTCCACGCGACAGTCGGCCTCTGCACAGTCGGCGGCCGCCACCCAGGCGCGCGGATCGCGTTTCCAGGCACAGAAATCGCGATCCGGCGGTCGTCCATAGTCCGCTTCGAGTGCCCGCCAGACACCGTCGAACTGCCGCCATTCCTCCTGGTAGACCGGGTTGCGACGCAGGAACTCCCAGGCCCAACGGGCCGCATCCAGACGGTCTGCAAACGCGTACCCGGACACGTCATTGCGATCGCGAATCACCATGCCCGGATCCTACATCAATCCCGCTGGACGGCCTTGTGCGCTTGGTTCACGCTAGCGGGATGGAATGCCCCCCGCTTACAGAAATGATGCGTCGCCTGATCGGCTCACCGTCGGTCAGTAGCGTGAGTCCCGAATGGGACAGCTCGAATGCACAGGTCGTCGACCACATCGCCGAGTGGTGCGAGGCGCTGGGCCTGCAGGTCGAACGCCTGCCGATCCCCGGATACCCGGGCAAGTTCAACCTGGTCGCGAGTGCGGGCCGCGGCCCCGACGGCCTGGTACTGTCCGGCCACACCGATACGGTGCCGTTCGACGAGGCACGCTGGAGCAGCGATCCGTTCCAGCTGATCGAGCGTGACGATCGCTGGTACGGCCTCGGCACCTGCGACATGAAGGGGTTCTTCGCGGTGGTGTTGGACGCGATCCGCGACATCGACCTCGCGCGTCTGCGGCATCCGCTGATACTGCTCGCGACGGCCGACGAGGAGAGCAGCATGTGCGGTGCGAAATCGCTGCGCGACACGCATCGTCAGCTGGGCCGGCATGCGGTGATCGGCGAGCCGACCGGGATGCGGCCGATCCGCATGCACAAGGGGATCGCGATGGAAGCGATCCGCGTGCACGGACGCTCCGGCCATTCCAGCGACCCGCGCCTCGGCAACAGCGCCCTCGAAGGCATGCACCAAGTGATCGGCGAGCTGCTTGCCTGGCGCGACGAACTGCAACGACGCCATGCCAATCCGGCGTTCGCTGTCGCGGTACCGACGCTCAACCTTGGCCATATCCACGGTGGCGACAATCCAAACCGCATCTGTGCCGAATGCGAACTGCATTTCGACATCCGCCAGTTGCCGGGGATGGAACTGGATGAACTGCGCGGAGAGATCGATCGACGCGTCGCCCGGCGTCTCGCCGACTCGGGTCTCAAGGTCGAGCGCGTGCCCTTGTTCGAAGGTATCCCGGCGATGGAGACCGATGCCCGGTCACCGATCGTCCTGGCGGCCGAGCAACTGACCGGATTCAGCGCCGGTGCGGTCGCGTTCGGCACCGAAGGCCCCTACCTGAACGCGCTGGGCATGCAGACCGTGATCATGGGCCCCGGCAGCATCGATCAGGCGCACCAGCCTGACGAATACCTCGCACTGGACCAGGTCGCACCGGCGCGCCGCATCGTCCGCGAACTCGTCACGCGCTTCTGCCTGAGCGGTTGAGCGCCGTTCAATCGCCTGAGGGCGGGGTGAACAGCAGCTCCAGGTAGTTGCGGCACTGGACCAGCTGCTCGGAGGCCAGCTTCGGTTCCCGCATCACCTTCGACAGGATGAATGCGCCTTCGAAGGTCGTCAGCACATGATCGGCGACCTGATGCCAGTCGACCGGAATACGCGGTGGATACTCGGCGGCGACCTCGCGCACCTTGTGCGTGAGCCGGTCGCGCCAGAAGTGCATCATGCGTTCGACCTGGGCCATCGACTGCGGCGAGATCGCGCCACTCTGATAACAGTACGAGGCGTACAGGCAGCCTGGAAACGGCTCCTCGAGCTGTTCGGTCATCTCGATGAACAGCCCGACGAAGATCAACAGCTGCTGCAGCGGATCGCGTGCCAGTTGCTCTGCCTTCGCCATGGTGTCGACGAAATGGTGCTGGTCGTCATCGGCATAGCGCTGGATCAGCGCCGCGGCCAGATCGTGCTTGGTCTTGAAGTGATAGAAGAACGTACCCTTGGTCACGCCGGCCCGGTCGATGACCTTCTCCACCGAGGTCCCGGCCAGACCCAGATCCAGCACCATCTGCTGCGCGACATCCATGATCCGGGTACGTGTCTGGTTTCCGTCTCTCGGCATGTCACCGCCCCGTTCGTCGTGCGCCGGCCCACGATACAGCCGGCCGGTCTCGTGGTGTTGTTGTACCGCCGGTCAGAAACAGGCCCCCAACGACCGCCACAGGCCGCGGGTCGGCCCGGCTGTCCGCAACCATTACTCCCAGAAACAATAGCTTAGCCATTCAAACACTTTTTTCCTTTGTTGTATTGAGGCCCTAAAGCCCCGCCACCTAGGCTTTTCGACACACACAGCCAACACCACAGCGAGGAGAGAATCATGTGTAACACCTGCCTTCCGACCCCGGAATACAGCAACACGAACGACGGCTTTGCCGATGCACTGGTCGATATGCTGAACCAGGGCGCGCTGGCGTTGATGGTATCGATCGGGCACCGCACGGGCCTGTACGACACCCTGTCGGAACTACCACCGGCCGACAGCGCGACGATCGCGGCGCAGGCGGGACTGAATGAACGCTACGTCCGCGAATGGCTCGGCGCGATGGTGACCGGAAGGATCGTCGACTACGATGCACAGACCGGTCGCTACCACCTGCCGGCGTCTCGCGCCGCACTGCTCACGCGAACCGCGTCGCCCGACAACATCGCGGTGTTCGCCCAGTACATCGGCCTGCTCGGGCAGGTCGAAGACCGGGTCGTGGACTGCTTCCGGTTCGGCGGCGGTGTCGCCTACGAACACTACCCGCGTTTTCACGAAGTGATGGCCGAGGACAGCGGACAGACCGTGGTCAGTGGACTCGAACAGCACATACTGCCGCTCGCCCCCGGCCTGATCGACCGCCTCGAGCGCGGCATCCGGGTTCTCGACATCGGCTGCGGCAGCGGCCGCGCACTGCTCTACCTCGCGGCACGCTTTCCGCGCTCTGCGTTCACCGGGTACGACCTGGCGGAATCCGCGCTGCAGCGGGCACGCGCCGAGGCGCAGACGCGCGGACTGTCGAACGTGGCGTTCGTGTGTCGCGACCTGAGCGACTTCGCCGACTCGGCCGACCCGGCGGCGTTCGATCTGGTCACCGCGTTCGATGCGATCCACGATCAGGCCGCGCCGCAGGCGGTGCTCGACGGCATAGCGCGCACCCTGAAACCGGGCGGCGCCTTCGTGATGCAGGACATCCGCGCCTCGTCACACCTGCAAAACAACCTCGATCACCCGATAGGGACCCTGCTGTACACGATCTCGACGATGCATTGCATGACCGTCTCGCTGGCCCAGAACGGCGCCGGCCTGGGCACCGTCTGGGGCGAGGAACTGGCGGTGCAGATGTTGAACAAGGCCGGTTTCGACGATGTCGAGGTGCACCAGCTGGCGCACGACTTCCAGAACAATTTCTACGTGACGCACAAGCCGCAGCCGCAGAACAAGCCACATTGACTGCACGCGCGGCCCCGGGATGGCCCCCAGGCCGCGCTTCACTTGCGTGCCACCGGCCATTATGCTGCGCAGCTCGCCTACCGCCGGTAAGAACAACACGACCGTGAGCAGGAAAAGCAGATCCGACCAGAGTTTCGTGGGCTGGTTCCGCCAATCGTCGCCCTACATCCATGCACACCGCGGCAAGGTGCTGGTGCTGGCGTTCGGTGGCGAGGTCATCAACGGCCCCGGCTTCGCCAACCTCGTACACGACATTGCGCTGCTCAATGGCCTCGGCATCCGCCTCGTGCTGGTCCCGGGGGCCCGTCCGCAGATCGAACAACACCTCGCCGAGCGCGGTGCCGACATGCAGGTGGTCAACGGGCTGCGCGTCACCGACGACGCCGCACTGGCCTGCGTAAAGCAGGCTAACGGCGTGGTACGGGTCGAGATCGAGGCCCTGCTCTCTATGGGCCTGGCGAACTCGCCGATGGCCGGGGTACGCATCCGCGTCGGCTCCGGCAATTTTGTCAGTGCAAAGCCGCTCGGCGTGATCGACGGCGTCGACTATCGGCACACCGGCGAGGTCCGGCGTGTCGATGCGGACGCCCTGCGCAACCTGCTGAACAGCGGCAGCATCGCCTTGGTGCCCGGGCTCGGCTATTCGCCCACCGGCGAGGTGTTCAACCTCAGTGCGGCCGATGTGGCCGGCGCGGTCGCGATCGCGCTGAATGCGGACAAGCTGATCTTCCTGACCGAACACAAGGTGGGAGATGGACGGGGACGCCTGATCAGCAGCATGGTGCCGCGCGAGGTCGACCGGTTGCTGGAGCGGCGCAAGAACCTGCCCGAGGACCTCTCCCGGGTACTGCACAATGCCGCGGCCGCCTGCCGAGCCGGCGTCAATCGGGTGCACATCCTC
This sequence comes from Chromatiaceae bacterium, assembly GCA_024235395.1. Lineage (NCBI taxonomy): Bacteria > Pseudomonadati > Pseudomonadota > Gammaproteobacteria > Chromatiales > Chromatiaceae > Chromatiaceae bacterium. The sequence goes on along the minus strand of JACKMK010000002.1, from coordinate 545,095 downwards.
GACCGACACAACGATGGCATCCTGCTGTCGGAGCTTTTCACGCGCGATGGCGCCGGTACTCTGGTCACCGCCGAGCCCTATGAACTGACACGCACCGCACGGATCGACGATGTCGGCGGCATCCTCGAACTGATCGCGCCGATGGAGGCGGCCGGGGTGCTGGTCAAACGCTCACGGGAACTGCTGGAACAGGAGATCGACCAGTTCACCGTGGTCGAACGCGACGGCGCGGTGATCGCGTGCGCCGCACTGTACCCGTTTGCCGACGAGGGTCTCGCGGAGCTCGCGTGCGTCGCCGTGCACCCGGACTACCGCGCGGCCGGCCGCGGCGATGCCCTGCTGAGGTACATCGAGGACCGTGCCCGCGCGCTCGGAATCGGCAACCTGTTCGTGCTGTCGACACGCACCACGCACTGGTTTCGCGAACGCGGCTTCCAGCACGCGCCGGTGGAGCGGCTGCCAAAACGGCGCCGCGACCTGTACAACTGGCGACGCGGATCGAAGGTGTTCATCAAGGCCTTGTGAGCTGCCGATGTGCCGGGACAGGTGCGCGGTTTTGGTCCATCGGTCGGGCATTTGCACCTGAAGGGTGCAAAAAATGCCGAAAAATACCCGTTTTTCCGCGGCACAGAAGTTGCGATAACTATTCCGGACCGAGAAGCGGAAGATACACGCATGCCAAATCGGAAACGTCATACGCGCGTCGCCCAGCTGCACAAAGACCATCACCGGCAGACGCTGCTCGCGGTGTTGTACCTGTGCGGCGTGGTGTTGCTGATCAATGCCTGGCTGGTGAGCCAACAGCTGATCAGTTTCTGATCCGACCTCGCGGTGAGGCTCAGTCAGGCTGCGGCACCTGCTCGCGAATCAACCGGATCAACGCCTCCGCGACGGGATTGTCGAGGTTGGCGCGCGTGCGCGCGATCCACAAGGTACGCATGATGCGCAGGCCCTCTATGCGGACATGGTGGAGTTCACCGCCGTCGATCGCGGCCTGGACCGCGAAACGCGGCAGGAAACTCACGTGCCGGCCGCGGTCGAGCATCTCGACGATGGTATCGGTCGACCCCACTTCCATGGCGATGGGAATCTGCGGGATGCCAATGTCCTTCAGGGTTCGGTCGAGCGTGATGCGCATCGACGACTCGCGCTCGCGCAGCACGTAGGCAAGCTGCGGAATCTCGGCGACCGCGAGCAGCTCGCGGCCACCCAGCGGGTGCTTCGGCGAACACACCAGTACCAGTTCGTCGTCGAGCCAGCGTTGTACCAGGACGTCAGGATGGTCCGGCTGGATCTCGGTCAATGCGAGATCGGCCAGACCCGTGGCCAGACGCGCATGGATGTTGCGACTGTAGCCGACACGCGAATCGATACGGTAGTCCGGGTAGGCGTCGGCAAAGGCCAACAGCAGATCCGGCAACAGGTGCTCGCCGATCGACTGGGTCACCGCGAGGCGCAGGCGATCGCGTCCGGCCTGGAGTTGCCGCAGATCGCCGAGCAACTCGGCCTGCTGGTCCATCACCAGGCGGGCAAACGCGTACACCCGCTCACCAGCGGTGGTGAGCCGCAGTCGCCCGGCCTCACGGGCCATCAGATCCATCCCGAACGCCCGTTCGAGCGCGCGCAGTCGTTTGGTTACCGCCGGCTGCCCGATGTTCAGCGCCCTGCCCGCTTCGGCGACTCCACCACGCTCGACAATCTCGCGCAGCGTCGCGAGCGCCTTCAGATCCGGGAGATTGCTATATTCCATTTCGGAATGTTAGCCTTTAAGTATTCATTAGCAAAATCGCCGCTAATTCTTCATTATACGGGCGTTTAGCTGTTACCCACCTGGCCTAGATCACCCCGGCAAGGCTGCGAGACGCTGTGTCGTTGTTTCCCTTTGGGAATCTCGGCGGACGTTTGACAGACACGCATTTCCTGAATGGGCGCGCTGGCGTCACCAGCCAGCGCGCGGCGATGCGATTGGTAGTACAGCGAACGCCGAAACAACACCATGAGGTACCGAGAATGAGCAACGGATCCGAACATGCCGCCGAGGCACCGATGAGCCCAGCGGCCACTGTGCAGCCGGAACCCAGCGCGAACAAGCCGAAGGTCGGCATGTTGCTGAGTCCAAAACAGCTGATTGCCGGAGCCTTGTTCATGGTACTGGGGCTGTACATGGCGAGCGTGGTCCCGTCGATCGAGATCGCATGGGTCAGCGGCATCCTTTTGCTCACCGTCTACCTGTTCGCGTTCGAGGTCGTCGGGGTCGACGTCGCCGCAGCGACAGTGATGGTGCTGCTGGGCCTGACGTCGCTGTTCGCACCAATGATGGGGCTGTCGCAGGGCCTGGTCGACAACAATCATCTGTTCGACGGATTCGCGTCGAATGCGGTGATATCGATCATCGCGGTGATGATCATCGGCGCCGGCCTCGACAAGACCGGCATCATGACCAAGGTCGCGGCATTCATTCTCAAGGTCGGCGGCACGACCGAGACGCGCATCATCCCGATCATCTCCGGTACCGTTGGTTTCATCTCCTCGTTCATGCAGAACGTCGGCGCGGCCGCGCTGTTTCTTCCGGTCGTATCGCGTATCTCGGCGCGCTCCGGTCTGCCGATGTCGCGCCTGCTGATGCCGATGGGCTTCTGTGCGATCCTCGGCGGGACCGTGACGATGGTCGGGTCGAGCCCGCTGATCCTGCTCAACGACCTGATGCTCACCTCCAACAAGGCACTGCCCCCCGAGCAGCAGATGGACACCTGGTCCCTGTTCTCGGTCACCCCGATCGGCCTCGCGCTCGTCGCGACCGGCATCATCTATTTCGTGATCGCGGGCCGTTTCGTGCTGCCGGCCGGCAGCAAAGCCGGCAAGAGCAAGGACGATGCGATGGCGTACTTCCGAGACATCTACGACCTGGACTACGAACTGTTCGAGGTCGAGGTGCCGGAAGGCAGCGACCTGGTCGGCAAGCACCTCGACGACGTGGAGCACGATGAGCGGGTACGCGTGATCGCCTCGGCGAGCGGAGCGAGCATGAAATACGGCGCCGGAAGCCTGTCGCGCGATACCGGCATCGAGGCCGGCATGGTGCTGGGCATCATCGCGTCGCCGAAACACCTGCTGGAATTCGTCGAAAAGTACCAGCTTGACCTGCACAGCAGCATCGAACTGCTCAGCGAGGTGCTGGCCCCGACCAAGTCGGGTGTCGCCGAGGTCGTGATACCGCCCAGCTCGAGCCTGGTCGGCAAGAGCGCCCGCGACGTCTGGATGCGCAAGGTGTACGGCATCTCGACGGTAGCGCTGCATCGCGATGGCAAGACGATGCGCGAGGGCGAGAACATCCGCGACCTGCCATTCCAGGGTGGCGATACCCTGATCGTGCATACGCAGTGGGATGCACTGGCGCGTCTGCAGAAGGACCGTAACTTCGTGGTCGTCACCACCGAGTTTCCGCACGAAGAATCGCGGCCTCACAAGGTCGCCTATGCCGGCATCTTCTTTGCAATCGCGCTGGCGCTGGTGTTGTTCAGCGACCTGCGCCTGTCGGTCGCGCTGCTGACCGGCGCTATGGGCATGATCCTGTCAGGAGTCCTGAAGATCGACGAAGCCTATACCGCGGTCAGCTGGAAGACCGTGTTCCTGCTCGCCTCGCTGATCCCGCTCGGCCTTGCGGTCGAGACCTCGGGTACCGCGAAATGGATCGCCGAGCAGACCCTCAGTGTCGTCGGCAACATGCCAGTCTGGGTAATCCAGGCGGCCGTCGCGGTGCTTGCCACCTTCTTTACGCTGGTGATGTCGAACGTCGGCGCAACGGTGCTGCTGGTACCGCTGGCCGTCAACATCGCGATCGGCGCAGGGGCCGATCCGGCGGTCTTCGCGCTGACGGTCGCGCTGGCCACCTCGAACTCGTTCCTGATCCCCACCCACCAGGTGAACGCGCTGATCATGGGTCCGGCCGGGTATCGGGTACCGGACTTCATGCGTGCCGGCGGTATCATGACCGTGCTGTTCCTGGTTGTAATGATGCTGATGATCAACCTGATCTACTGATCGGGATAGTCCGGGCCTCTACCGCCGGCGGCAATTCGCTGCCGGCGCTTCCGTGTCGCCTCGCCACCGTATCGAGGGAATCCATGTTGTCAGTTCCTGTCTCGTCGCCTGCCGCGGCCATGTCCGCCGGTCGTCTGTTATCCGCTCTGTTTGCGGTGTTCGCACTGGGCGTCTTGCCCGGACCCTCGTTGGCCGCGGGCGCCGGGCCGCTCGATCTGACCAGTCACTGGGCTGGCTACCTGGGGATCGCGGTGTTCGTGGTCGCATACCTGCTGGTGATGGCCGAGGAGTTCACCCATCTGCGCAAATCCAAACCGGTGATCCTTGCCGCCGGCCTGATCTGGGCCGTGGTCGCCTGGGTCTATCAGTCGCAGGGGTTTACCACGGAGGCCGAACACGCGCTGCGTGAGAATCTGCTCGAATACGCCGAGTTGATGCTGTTCCTGCTGGTGGCGATGACCTACATCAACGCGATGGAGGAACGGCAGGTGTTCGAAGCGCTGCGGTCGCGCCTGGTGAGTGCCGGATTTGGATTTCGCAGCCTGTTCTGGATCACCGGGACACTGGCGTTCTTCATTTCGCCAATCGCAGACAACCTTACAACCGCACTGCTGATGTGTGCCGTGGTGCTCGCCGTAGGCGGTGACAACCCACGCTTCGTGACCCTTGCCTGCGTCAACATCGTCGTGGGTGCCAACGCCGGCGGCGCCTTCAGTCCGTTCGGCGATATCACCACGCTGATGGTGTGGCAGAAGGGCGTGGTCGATTTCTGGAACTTCTTCAACCTGTTCCTCCCGTCCCTGGTGAACTTCGTGGTACCGGCTGCCCTCATGCACTTTGCGGTGCCCGACGAGAAACCGCATGCGACCGAAGACTGCGTGATCCTGATGCGCGGCGCACGGCGGATCATCGCGTTGTTCCTGCTGACGATCGCCACGGCGGTATCGTTCCACAACTTTCTGCACCTGCCGCCGGTAATTGGCATGTTGACCGGCATGGGCTATCTGGGCCTGCTCGGCTATTACCTGAAGAAGACGCCGTGCCGCATGGCTCCGGAGGATTGCGAGGAGATCGGTGACATCGTGCCGTTTGACGTGTTCCGCCCTGTCGCGCGGGCGGAATGGGACACGTTGTTCTTCTTCTACGGCGTCGTCGCCTGCGTCGGCGCGCTCGGCTTCATGGGCTACCTCGCGTTGACCTCGGAGGTGATGTACCAGCACTGGGGTGCGAGCAACGCCAATATCGCGGTCGGCGTGATGTCGGCGATCGTCGACAACATCCCGGTGATGTTCGCGGTACTGACGATGCAACCCGACATGCCGCTCGGACAGTGGCTGTTGGTCACGCTGACCGCTGGGGTCGGTGGCTCGCTGTTGTCGATCGGCTCGGCCGCCGGTGTGGCGCTGATGGGACAGTCGCGCGGCATGTACACCTTTTTTGGCCACCTCAAGTGGACACCAGCGATTGCGGTCGGTTACGCAGCGAGCATCGCCACGCACTTCTGGCTCAATCACGCGATGTTCTGAGTGCGGCCGTCCGGTGCCGACCGGTCGGCCCGCCGAGGCGTGGTGTTCGACGGCGGCTCATTCGATCCTGTCGAGACCGTGGTGATCGTAGATCTCGCGCACCCGGGCAGTGTCGAGAAAGGCGTAGAAGCCTTCGCCGGATGGCCGGGCATCCCCCGACAACAGCGCAAACACCGTGTTGCGTTCTGGCGCCAATTCGGATGCCGACGCGCCGCCGCCTGTCTCCAACGGCTGTTGCTCGAAAAGTTGCGGGAACACGCGGCAGTAGCGGAGCGCCAGATGATGATAGACGACGGCCACATCGACCCGTCCGGAGGCCACGGCCTCCGGCGCCTCGCGGTGATGGATGCACTCGCCGTACATCAGCCGACCATTCGCCGGATCGAGGAAACCGGTGTCCACGCCGGCATGTGCCGCGGCCCGACGCAACGCCGCGGCATAGCCGTTGTAGCTGACCTTTTCAGTCTCGGGATTGGAGAGAAACAGCCTGACGTCTTCGCGGTCGAGGTCCTCGACTCCGCGAATGCGTTTCGGATTACCCTCCGCGACCAACAAGGAGCAGCCCCGCCCCTGCACGAACGGCTTGGACACTCCGGTAACCGCGATATCGCCAAGCCCCTGCAAGAATTGCGGTGGGCCCAATAGCACATCCGGCCGCAGAGACAGCACCAGATTGCCGAGGCGCACCTGACCATCGCGTACGATCATCGCAATCACCGCGGGCGGGAAGGTTGCATAGAAAGGCGGGGCATCGCCCGGATTGAGCCCGGCGTAAACACGCACCACATCGTTGAGTGCCATGTGGTGATTGCCATCGGAAAGGATCACCACGCCTGCACGCAACGGATCACCGTGTAGATCGAGACACAGATTCGAGCCACGGTGCTGCCAGCGATTCGTGATATCGCCATCCTGTACCCGTTCATCCGGCCAACTCAACATCGCCGCAATGTCTCCGTCAACGGCCTCAGCGATCGCGGCCGCGTGCTCCGGTCATTGAAATGTGATGAACAAGGCCGACGTCCATACCTTGGCATCGTCTACCTGACGTGCCAACAGGTAAACTGGGCGATGGCCGTGCGGCCCGTTGCGCGGCCCCACTTCGAACGACCCCCTCACCTCGCGCGGCGCTGCCGAATCGCTCATGCGCTCAAGCGCGAGGAACATGTCCACTCCCGGCAGGTCCTTCTTCAACCGCGCGGCATCCAGCAGTTCCTGGCCGCTGACCTCCCAGGTGAACGTCGGACAATGCACGAACGGATTACCCTTCAGCGGATCACCGACTTTTACGTACCCGTCGATGGTGCCTTCGATGCGGATCACCGCGGTCGCCAGGTGCGACACATCGATTTCGATCGCATCGACGTCGCCATAGGTGTCGCTTTTGAAGCCCAAGGTCGTCGGGCCGTGCCGCCAGCAGGTCTCCTCGATGTGTTCGAATCCGCTGCCTACAAAGTCGTTGATCACGGCATTGGTGATGGTGATCGTACCCTTCCACGCCGCCCAGCGGTAACGGTCTTTGATCCGCGCACCACCCCAGCGGAAACGGATGCGGCGCTCGGAATATCCCATCTCTTCCTGCAGATTGCGGCGCCAGAACTCGCCGTCGTGGTCGAAGGCGATGATTTCGTCCCAGCCGACGTCGCCGAGAAAGCGGTATTCGACCATCGCCGGGCCGCCGTGAGTGAATTCATCGCCCATGATGTGTTTGCCACAATGAACCAAGCCGAAGGTACGTTCACCGGTCGAAGCGAAAGTGTGGCGTTCGCGCAACGCCTTCGCGACGGCCTTGCGCGTGAGTTCCGGCGCGATCAATCCGGATATACCGCCCTTGGTCCCGAACACCGCGGTACCTGGAACGCCGCCACCACAACGGCCACGGTGTTCATCACCGGCCATGGAGGCGCCGATCTTGTAACCACGTTCCATCGCCTCCTGATAGAGCCAGCCAAAGTGCCCCCACGCCGAACCGATCTCAATCAGGCGTTCCAATCCCGGATGGTGCCAGTCAAGAATACAGCGTCGTCCACCCACGTGCGGAATCAGCAGGTGGCCTTCGGGATCATCGGCATAGGCTACCCATAGTTCCTCCAATGGCCAGGCTCCCGGCACGGCCTGATCGGTCTTGGAGTCCTCGTTCCAGTCGACGGAGCGCACGTGCTCGCCATTCTTGAGGTACGGGAACTGCGGTTCGCCATCGTGCAGGTACACGACATTGTGGTCACCACCGGCACAAGAGCTGCCGCACCACTCAGTACCGGGATAGGCGATGAACTTGCCGTCTTCACAGATCTCCCGGATCAGCTTCACCGTCGCCTGCCAGCGTTCCGTGGTGATATTGAAGTCGTTGTGCGCGAATGCCAGCACATCAAGGCCCGTCACATCGCGCCCATACGTCAGGTTGTAGCGCGTCGAATTGGTACCGATGGTGTCTTCCGAGTGCACATGCAGATCCGTATAGAAGACCCTCGGGACCTCCAGCTGGTCATCGACGTTTACATAAAAGGTCGCCGGTTTGACCCAGGGATGATCAGGCAAAGCAGCCGTGACGACGAGTTCGCCCACGCGGTCCACCGGAAGGTCTTCGAGCAGCAACACCGCCCAGCCCTCGTCTGGGAGCACCGCTTTACGTTCGAAACAGGGTTCGCCATCCAGCGACGCGGACACCGCTATGGCCTCGCCCCTGTTCCAGCAGGTATTGCCCCACTCGTCCTCCGCCCGCACGCGCAACGGAAACGGCTGCCCCCGGCGCACCACGCGGGGACCCGCCCACTGTATCTGCGCCGGAGCGCCCGGCACGACCTGGATCACGATATCCGGGCTGACTGCCGAAAAGCGCGATGTGCCGAGCGGGTCGACGTAGCAGCGAATCTTGAAGTTCTCTTCGACGAACGTCTGCACGCGGGTACCGGCACCACCGAAACGGCGGTCCCCGAGACGAATCACGATGTGGTCGCCCGCCTTGACGTAGCCGTCGAAGGTATCCACGATCACCGCCTTCTGAAAAGGCCGCTCGTGCCCCTTCTGGTCGAACCGCACACTGAGCTTCTGCACCGTGGCCGGGCTCTGGCCGGGCACGGTAGGCGCAGCGTGGTACTCGGCGCTGATATAGTTTGCGCCTGCGGGATCGGTCGTTTGAAACAATGCCCAATCCGAATAGAAGCGGAATGTCGCCTTGAACCACGAGCCGTCTGCCATGCCCGATGCACCGACCTCGTAATCGATGATGATCTCCTGCCAGGAGCCGGCCACGATCTCCTCGACATTGCAGCGTACCTTGCCAAGAAACGCCATGTCCTTGGTGATCTGGTACAAGCCCTGCGGCGCATGGTAGTCGCCGAGTTGCTGCTTCAGTTCCCGGTCGGTCATCTTTTTCATGCTGCGTGCTCCTCACCTTGATCCACCAGACGCCGGCGCGCGACTGCAACCGCGTCGTCCGTCACTTCGAGAAATCGATCTTGGTCTCGACACCTCATCTGAACGGCCAGGGCGCGCTGGCATCCCATACCGGTATACCCAGGAATGCGTACCACGGTGCCATCACTATCAGTCCGTAGAGGATCGCGATAAGTACACTCACCCAACCGGCTTTGAAATAGTCCGTGGTCGAGAACTCATCTGAACCGTAGGCGATCACGGCGGCCGTGATCTGTGTCGGCAACAGATAGGCGAAAGTGTCGGTGTCGCACACCAGCAGGGTGAACGTGACCGGGTGAAAGCCGAGCGGCCCAGCCATCGCGAACACCACAGGCGCCAACATCGCGATCGCGGCGACATTGGACAGCATCCCGATGCGGATGATGTGGGTACCGACCATCAGCGTGAGGATGGCCGCCCACCAGGTCATGCCTTCGACTGCGCCGTGAACGAGATCAGCAAGGTACTGGGCGAGACCGGATTTGGTCATCGCCGCAGTCATCGTGATCGCACCGCCAAGCAGCAGGAAGGTTCCCCATATGGTCTTGTCCTGTACGGCCTTCCATTTGAAGGGGAACAGTCCGGGTGTGAACAGCACAAGTATGCCGACCAAGCCGATAATCCCCAGCTGGAACCGATGCAGTTCGAAGATCGGGCTGCCCTTACCCATCATGAAAAGCAGCGCAATGCCGACAAACACTGTCAGCAGCGTCCACTCGTTGGCAGTCATCGGCCCGAGATCCTTGTGCTGCGCGTGAATCTTCGCGTGACCTCCGGCGATCGCGATACCACCGGTCTTGAAGTGGAAACGGATCCATGCCTGAGTCAGCACGAACATCCCCAGGTAAGGGAACTGCAGCAGCATCCAGTCGAGATAGCCCAGACCGGAGAAGCCGTTCTGGTCGAAGATGCCGATCATTATCAGGTTAGGCAGGTGCGCGGTGAGAATGAACACGCCGCAGATCATCGTGCCGTAGACCAGCGACTGGATGACGATCGCCTTGCGCGCGTCACGTTCTTCGGGTGTATCACCGAGCAGATTGCAGATGCCCTTGACCACAGGCAACAGCGTCGCCGCGCGGGCATTTGCGGCCGGAATCAGGAATGCGAGCACGATATTCACGAAGAACATGCCCCAAATCACGCGCCCGACATTGCTGGCCTTGATCTTGTCGAGGATGCCCAACGCAATGCGCCGATCCAGATGTAGCAGCTGCATGATCGCGCCGACCAGAAAGGCGAACAGGCACAACCATACGACGTGTTTGGTAAAGCCCGAAAACACCGTCTCCAGAGGCGGCGTCAGCTTGCCCTTCTTTTCCACCCAGGGGATGCCTTCAGTGAGGATCAGCAGCAGCGGCACGGAGATCCCGGTTATGCCGACCGGCAGGGCCTCCGACACCCACATGATACTGGCCCAGACGACCACGGCGAGGACCGCCATACCGTGGTCGCTGAGTCCGTCGGGATTCGGCAGGACCCATAGAATCAGGAAGAATGCTATCCATGCCACGGCGAAACCGATCAGAACCCGTTTCGGATTTCGCCCACTTTCCTCGATGTTGTTGACGATGTGGCCAAACACGCCAGACGAAGGAGCCGGTACCCGTTCGGTTGTCATGACACCCTCCCGACAAAGGCGGTCATCGCTGTGACGACACCCTGATTTACTGTTTTCTTATGTACCGATATGCATCGCGCATCACGATGGGTGCCGAAGCCCGGTTAGTCGGGATTATGGTTGCGGGTCCACAGCAGTTCTGTCGTCTGGACGACATTCGTCAGTAATTTTTCTGGTAACTTTCCGGCAGCATCCAGGGGTGAAGGTCGGATGGTGAGCGCACGGCGTCACACAACACCAGGAATCGTCGACGGATAAGGTTCGGTAACAATGTCAGGTGCTCCACAGTGAACATGGAACGCAAAGACAACCCGGCAACGTGGGCGGTCACCCCGAAAAATTTCCTGCAGAGCCTCGAACCCGCGACGCTGGACAGACTTCGAGAGATGTCCTGCCATCGCATCCTGCAGAAAGGCGAGACCATCTTCAGTCGCGGTTCCCTCGGTGAAAACGTGTACGTCCTGACCGAAGGGCGCGCCAAGATCTACGAGATGTCGCCACTCGGCCGTGAGGTCATCCTCTGGTTCTGCCTGCCAGGTGAGATATTCGGCCTGGCGGAGTTGCCCAGCGGAGGACGACGTCCGGTATCCGCCAACGCCTGCACACAGGTACGGTTGCTCGTGGTGTCGCGCAAGCGTTTTCTGGCATTTCTCGAATCGCACCCCAAAGTCGCCAGCCTGATCATCGAGCTCTTGTCTTGTCGCATGCGCATGCTCGGAGACTGGATGCTCAACATGGCCACCGACGACGTCTCGGCCAGGCTGGCGAAGTTGCTGCTGCGCCTGCGTGCCCAGTACGGGGTTCCATGCAGTATTCGCTGTGGTTGCGCCAGCCAGATCGATTTCGAACTCACCCACCAGGAGATTGCCGACATGATCGGCACCAGCCGCCAGACCGTTTCGACGCTACTGAACAGGCTGAAGCGTGACGGCATCATCCAACTGAACCGCAAGATCATGCACCTGATCGATATCCCGTCCCTGGATGCCGTTGCCGCGGGTATCGGGCAAGACGCACTCGGTTGATCGGCTTCCCGCGCCGCCGCCGTCGACAGACATGATCGACATTCTTGACACCGTCGTGGGTACCATCGTGATCATCGATGTGTATGTACTCATCTTTTTCCGCTTGCTCGTCAGACGCGACCACGAGCGCCATACCGGGCAACGCGAGTCGACATTCGGTGCAATCTTCAGCGTCCCGGAGAGAGACCATCTAAGTCCGTCCGGACGAAGGGATCGGCGGCGTTATTGGGTGTCCTTGGGCATCCTGCTGGGCTGTGTGGTCTACGTGGCGGCAACCCGTTGGTCAATGGCAGGGTTCGGCTGGCCACACTGAACCCGCGTGACACCGGCGCGATCCGCATCACGCCTTTCTCGGCATCCATCGATGGCGCAGACCTGGCCCGCGGGACAGGGCACGGACGGATGCCGGCAGACACCCACCCGGCGTGCGGAGGTCAGTCCTTGACCACCAGGCGGGTCGATTCCTGGACCGTCTCCATCGTCACCAGGGTGCGTGAATCACGCACCCCGGGCAGGGTGTGCAGGATCTCACCGAGCAGTTGCCGGTACGAGGTGATATCGGCGATGCGGATCTTCAGCAGGTAGTCGAAATCACCCGATACGAGATGGCACTCGAGAATCTCCCGCCAGCGACCCACGGCACGCCGAAAATCCTCGAACACGGTTCCCGAGGTGTAGCTGAGACTGATCTCGACAAACACCAGCAGGCCGGCGTCGAGTTGCGTCGGGTCCAGCAAGGCCGCGTAGCCACGGATCACCCCGTCACGCTCCAGGCGCCTCACCCGTTCCAGGCAGGGCGAGGTGCTCAGCCCGACCTTTTCCGCCAGGTCGACATAGGAGATACGTCCGTCCTCCTGCAGGGCGCGCAGGATGCGCCGGTCTATACGGTCGAGTTTACGCACGGATGCCGGGGCGCTGGCCATAATATTTTCTGCCAATTCGGATTTTTAGAAAAAATATACCGAGTTCGATCGCAAAACACCAAGAATTATTGCTGCTTCCGGTCTAGCATCTCCGGGTAACTCAACGCCTTTTTCTGGGAGCAACTCATGCGCACCATCGTTATCGGTAGCGGCGTGATCGGTGTCACCACGGCCTACTATCTGGCGCGCTCGGGACACCAGGTGACCGTACTCGACCGCCAGGCCGGTGCGGGGCTGGAGACCAGCTTCGCCAATGCGGGCCAGGTGTCGCCCGGCTACTCGGCGCCCTGGGCGGCGCCGGGAATCCCATGGAAGGCCGTCAAATGGTTGTTGAGCAAGAACTCGCCGCTGGTGATCGACCCCCGCATCGATGGACCCATGTTGCGTTTCATCCTGGCGATGCTGCGCAACTGCACCAGCGAGCGTTACGCCATCAACAAGGGCCGCATGCTGCGTCTCGCCGAGTTCAGCCGGCACGCCTTCGGCGAACTGCGGTCGGAGACCGGCATCGAGTACGACCAGCGCGCCCGCGGTACCCTGCAGCTGTTCCGCACGGCGAAGCAGGTGCGCGACGCTGCAAAGGATATCGCCGTGCTCGAGGACTGCGGCGTGCCCTACGAGTCGCTCGATGTCGATGCCTGCGTCACGGTCGAGCCGGCGCTCGCACGTGTTGCCCACAAGCTCGCCGGCGGCCTTCGGCTACCCCTGGACGAGACCGGTGACTGTTACCGGTTCACCGAGCAACTGTCGACACTGAGCCGCGCACAGGGCGTCGAGTTCCTGTTCGGGATCGACGTCGAACGGCTGCTGGTCAACGCCGGGCGGATCACCGCGGTACGCACGCAGCGCGGCGATCTGCGCGCCGACAACTACGTGGTGGCCATGGGCAGCTACTCGCCGTTGTTGTTGCGCCCGGTCGGTATCGATCTGCCGGTGTATCCGGTCAAGGGCTACTCCCTGACGCTGCCGGTGACCGCCGCGGAGGCCGCGCCGGTATCGACGGTGATGGACGAGACATTCAAGGTGGCCGTGACCCGTCTGGGCGACCGGATCCGGGTCGCCGGCACCGCCGAGTTGACCGGCTATTCCTTGGCGCTCAAAGAGCGCAGGCGACGCACCGTGACGCACGTCGTGCGCGACCTGTTTCCGGACGGCGGCGACATCGACCAAGCAGCGTTCTGGACCGGCCTGCGCCCGATGACGCCGGACGGCACTCCGGTCATCGGACCCACGCCGTACCGCAATCTGTACCTGAATACCGGTCATGGTACCCTCGGGTGGACGATGTCGTGCGGCTCAGGCCGCGTGCTCGCCGACCTCATCAATGGGAACCAACCGGAGATCGACATCGAAGGCCTCACGATGCAGCGCTATCACCGGGCCATCAAAACGCAGACCAAGACAGCGAAGACGGCACACGCCGTTACCACCTAGGGGGCGGGTAAGCGCAACACGGTGGATTCATGCCGTCTGGCGCCAGCGCACGGACGGCAGCGGTAATACCAAATAAACAAACGCTGACGGCGGACCGGCGCCGGCATTAGAACCATCAGTCAGGGGGGAGAAACAATGGAAGTCTTACACGAGTGGGTATCGTCCGTGAACGGCGTCGTCTGGGGGCCCTTGATGCTGGCCCTGATCCTGGGCGTCGGTCTGTATCTGCAGGCCGGGCTCAAGCTGATGCCGATTCGCAACCTTGGGCGGGGATTCCGCCTGCTTTTCGAAGGGCGCAAGACGACCACGGAGCTGGCGCAGGAGGGTGAGGTCTCGCCCTTCAATGCACTGATGACCGCGTTGTCCGCCACCGTTGGCACCGGCAACATCGCCGGTGTGGCGACTGCGGTATTCCTCGGCGGACCGGGGGCACTCTTCTGGATGTGGTGTACCGCGCTGGTCGGGATGGCCACCAAGTTCGCCGAGGCCGTGCTCGCCGTTCGTTATCGCGAGGTGGACGAACTGGGCAACCACGTCGGCGGTCCTATGTACTACATCCGCAACGGTCTCGGCAGGAAATGGACCTGGCTCGCGTTCCTGTTCGCGCTGTTCGGCATGCTGGCGGGATTCGGCATCGGCAACACGGTACAGTCCAACTCGGTCTCGCAGGTGCTGGAGACCACCTTCGGGGTGCCCGCCTACGCGACCGGCCTGCTGCTGATGGGGCTCACCGGTGCCGTGCTGCTCGGTGGCATCCAGCGTATCGGTGCAGTGGCCGGCAAGCTGGTGCCGCTGATGGCGATCGGCTACATCGCCGCCGCGCTGGTCGTACTGGTGATCAATGCCGAGCAGATTCCGCACGCCTTGCGCCTGGTGTTCCAGCATGCATTCACGCCGATCGCCGCCGAGGGTGGTTTCGCCGGCGCTGCGGTATGGGCGGCGATTCGCTTCGGTGTGGCACGCGGTGTATTTTCCAACGAGGCCGGTCTCGGGAGTGCACCGATCGCACACGCGGCGGCGCGCACCAAGGACCCGGTCAAACAGGGCATGGTCGCGATGCTGGGCACCTTTATCGACACCATCGTGATCTGCAGCATGACCGGCCTGGTGATCATCACCTCGGGCACCTGGACCGGCGGCGAGAACGGCGCCGCGCTGACATCGGCGGCGTTCGCAGCGGCATTGCCGAGCGTGGGTGCCGAGATCGTCGCCGTCGCGCTCGCGATCTTCGCCTTCACGACGATCCTGGGGTGGAGCTTCTACAGCGAGAAATGTGCCGAATACCTGTTCGGCGTCAAGGCGATCAAGCCGTTTCGGATTCTCTGGATCGTCGGCGTGCTGCTCGGAACGCTGGTGAAACTCGACTTCGCGTGGCTGTTGGCCGATACGCTCAACGCGCTGATGGCGATCCCGAACCTGATTGCCCTGTTGCTGCTGAGTCCAGTGGTCTTCAGTCTGACCCGCGACTATCTCGCCCGGCATTCCGCAGAGTAGCTCACGAACCGGTGCAATCCCCGTGCTGCGGCCGCTGCGATCGGCCGCAGCCAATCAAACACCCGAACACCCACTGACCATGTCACGCCCAACCCGCGCCATCATCGACATACCGGCGTTCGTTGAAAACTACCGGCACGCCAGGTCCCTGACGCGGGGCGCACGGGCCGTCGCCGTGATAAAGGCCGACGCCTACGGACACGGCGCGGTGGTCCTTGCGAAGGCCCTGAGCGGTACGGCCGATGCATTCGGCGTCGCCTGTATCGAGGAGGCAATGGAACTGCGCGAGTCGGGCATCACGGATGACATCGTATTGCTCGAAGGGATCTTCGAACCGCACGAGCTGATCGATGTCACGCGCGAGCATCTGACCCAGGTCGTGCATTGCGCGGAGCAGTTGCAATGGGTGCTCGAGGCCAGTCCCGCACGGCCCTACCGCGTCTGGTTGAAACTCGATTCCGGCATGCACCGCCTGGGGTTCGAACCGGACGCCTTTCGCGCGGCCTTCACCGCGCTCAAGGCCTGCGCGCACGTCGGCGAGATCGTGTTGATGAGCCATTTCTCGCGCGCCGACGAGGTCGACAATGACCGGACACGGGACCAGTTTGCATTGTTCCAACGGTTGACCGCCGACCTCGACTGCCCGATCAGCGTCGCGAATTCGCCGGCCGTGCTGGCCTGGCCGGCGACCCACGGCGACTGGATTCGCCCGGGTATCATGCTCTACGGTGCATCACCGATGGGCAGGGAGACGCCGACCGCGGATCCGTTGCGTCCGGTGATGCGTCTCGAATCGGCAGTGATTGCAGTGCGCACGCTGGCCACCGGCGAACCCATCGGCTACGGCGGGCGTTTCACCTGCGACCGCCCCACGCGGGTCGGCGTGGTGGCGATCGGTTACGGCGACGGTTATCCGCGACACGCGATCGACGGTACGCCGGTGGCCATCGACGGCGTGCGCAGCCGCATCATCGGGCGCGTCTCCATGGACATGCTGACGGTCGACCTGACGCCGGTTCAGCACGCCGGGCCGGGGAGCCGCGTGGAACTCTGGGGTCCGCGGGTATCGGCCAACACCGTCGCCCGACACAGCGATACCATCGCCTACGAACTGTTTACCGGCGTGACCCGCCGCGTGCCGCGCCTGTACCAGAGCCCCGCGTGACCGACCGGCCGGGACTGCCGGGAATCGCGTTATCCGCGTACTGCGGCAGGCCCACGCCGCATCACTCCGGGCGCTGACATTCGCCCCGCCCCTCGCGACGGATCCAGAGCACCGCCGGGACGGCGCGACAGCGCTGCGCAGCGCCGCCGATTGTTGGTATATTTCGGCCCCTGTTGTGGCCTGGATCATGCGGATGAGCGATTTCCTCGAACGCGCGCAAGAACTGGTCGATGCGGGCCACTTTCTGTATGAACGGGGGATGGTGCCGGCAACCAGTGGCAACTTCTCGGCGCGCCTGAGCGACGATTCCATCGCGGTGACCGTGTCAGGACGCCACAAGGGCCGTCTGAGCGTCGACGACATCATGCGCGTCGACGAACGGGGCAACTCGCTGGACGGTCGCAGGCCATCCGCCGAGACGCTGTTGCATACCCACCTGTATGCCCGGTTTGCCGACGCACGCGTGATTCTGCATCCACACTCGGTCAATGCGACCGTGCTGTCACTCCAGGCCGGGACAACGCTGGCGTTGCAGGACTACGAACTGCTCAAGGCGTTTCCGGGGATCACCACCCACGACTGCAGCGTCGACATCCCGGTGTTCGACAACGATCAGGACATCGGGCGCCTTGCGGCGCAGGTCGACGCACGCCTGGCGGAACGCTGCGATGCACCGGGCTACCTGATCCGCGGACACGGTTTCTACACCTGGGGCGCGTCGACCGAAGATGTCCTTCGTCACGTCGAGGCCTTCGAATTCCTGTTCAGCTGCGAATTGCGCATGAGAACCCAACCAGCGAGGTAAGCACATGTCTGCACTGACGATCCAGACCACCGCCGGTGAACACCTTGAAACGCTCCGCGAGCACCCCGCCATCGCTGCGGCACTCGGCGAGCTGGGCGTGCAGTTCGAACGCTGGGAGGCCGGTCGACCGCTGGCCGATGACGCCGACCAACAGGCGGTGCTCGACGCCTACCAGGCAGATGTCGACAAACTCAATCGGCACTACGGATTCCAGTCCGTGGACGTCGTGGCGCTGCAACCCGACCACCCGCAGAAGGCCGAGTTCCGACAGAAGTTTCGCGACGAACATACCCATGACGACTTCGAGGTGCGGTTTTTCGTCGACGGCAGCGGTCTGTTCTATCTGCACATCGGTGACAAGGTCTACATGGTGCTGTGCGAAAAAGGCGACCTGATCAGCGTGCCGGCCAACACCACGCACTGGTTCGACATGGGCGAAAACCCCCGGTTCAAGTGCATCCGTTTCTTCACCACCCCGGACGGGTGGGTTGGAAATTTCACCGGTAGCGACATCGCCGCCGGTTTCCCGGATTTCGACAGCTACGTCAAAGGCCTGCAGTGATCCGCGCAATCCTGACGGATATCGAAGGCACCACCTCGTCGATCTCGTTCGTCAAGGATGTGCTGTTTCCCTATGCGCGGGCACATCTGGCCGAATTCGTCCACGCCAACGCCGACGATGCCGCGGTGCGCAAGGCGCTCGACGAGGTGAGTGCCATCGCGGACCAACCACTCGAAACAGACCGGGCCATCGATCAGCTGCTCGCCTGGATCGACGAGGATCGCAAGATCACACCGCTCAAGGCGCTGCAGGGGATGATCTGGGAGGCAGGCTATCGCCATGGTGATTTCCGCGGCCATATGTACCCTGACGCGGTGGAGTACCTGCGTCGCTGGCGGGCCGCCGGACTCGAACTGTTCGTGTACTCCTCGGGTTCGGTACAGGCGCAGAAGCTGTTGTTCGCACACACCGATTTCGGCGATCTGAGCGGGTTGTTCCGCGATCATTTCGACACCCGGATCGGGGCCAAGACCGACCCCGCGTCTTACCGCGCTATCCAATCCCGGATTGGCATCCCGGCGGAACAGTTGTTGTTCCTCTCCGATATCGTTGCTGAACTGGATGCGGCGCGCAGCGCCGGCCTGCGTACCGTGCAGCTGGTGCGCGACGCGCAGACGACGACGGCCGAACACCCGGTCGCCCACGATTTCAGCGAGATCGATGTCGAAGGGCGCTGAAGGAACGGGAGCGGGCCTGGCGGTGATGCGCGCACTGTGTGGCCTGATCCTGCTGCTCGGTGCACTGCCGCTGTTCGCCGAGCAGAACGTCAATCCCGGCATCAATCGACAGTACAGCACCCCCGACGTCACCCGGTGGCGCGGCGTGTTCGAGCGCGACGGCCGCGAGGTATGGGACCGGCGTGCGGACATCATCCGCCATCTGCGCCTGCGTCCCGGCCAGACAGTCGCCGACATCGGTGCCGGTACCGGGTTTTTCAGCGTACTCATGGCGCGCGAGGTGAATCCCGCGGGGCGGGTGTACGCGGTCGACGTGGCGCCGACCTTCGTCGATGCGACCGTGCAGCGCGCCCGTGACCAGGGTCTGCGCAATGTGATGGGCGTGGTGAACGACCAGCATGACGTTCACCTGCCGGATGCCAGCATCGATCTGGCATTCATCAGCGATACCTATCACCACTTCGAGTATCCGCAAGCGACCCTGCGCAGCATTCATGCCGCGCTGCGGCCCGGCGGCGATCTGGTGGTGATCGATTTCAAGCGCATCCCCGGGGTCAGCCACCCCTGGGTGCTGAGCCACGTGCGCGCCGACGAGGCCGAGATCACCGGCGAGATCGAGGCGGCCGGGTTCACGCTGATCGAACGCCTGGATTTCATGCGCACCCAGTATTTTCTGCGCTTTCGCCGGCAATGAGGTGTTCACGACCCATCGCGGCCTGGCATGCGCCAAAACACGTCGCCCGATGTGCGAAAGTTGTGCAGCGGCGACCGCTGATACGATCGAATCGCGCAGCGACGGTGCAAACCCGGGTTCCGGCGTTGTTCCGGGCACTGCGCACGAAACTTGCAAACCACGCTGGTCATGAGCCAGCGATGCGGGTAGTAGGGCGCAACACGGACCGATCATGAGGTTTTTCGAGGCCGGATTGGCGACATCTTCAGTGGACCCGGCCGGGGTGCGCAGGCCGCGCAGCGCCGGCGTCGGGACCACCGGCCCAAGGACGAAGTCCGCACCGGCGGCTCCGACCGGCCCACACGCGGCGTTCGCCGCAGTTCGCCGGGCGCTTGACGCAGGCGCGCGCTGCTTGCACTGTTCGCGCGCGGCCGCGACCGGACGGTGCGGACCGCCCGATCGTCACGCCATCCGGACCGAAGGGGTGCACACCGCAGCGCAGCCATGCACGATGAACGACCGTCAGACAAGGAAGCGGCATGACCGCAGATTGGCAGATTGAGGCCGATGCGGCCGCTGTGGCAGACGCCGCATGCCGACTTATCGGTATCGCCGCACGCGATGCCATCGCCGAACGTGGACGTTTCCGACTCGTCCTGGCCGGCGGCGCGACGCCGATGGCGACCTATCGCCGCCTCGCGTCAAGTGATCAGAACTGGAAGCGCTGGTCCCTGTATTATGGGGACGAACGCTGCCTGCCTGCGGACGATCCGGAGCGCAACAGCCAGATGGTGATCGCGACCGGCCTGGCGGATCGGGTCGGAAAACACTACCCGATCCCAACCGAACTCGGGGCGAAGACGGCGGCAACGAAGTACCGCGAACGTATTCGCTCTGCCAGACCGTTCGATCTGGTACTGCTCGGGATGGGCGAAGACGGCCATACGGCGAGCCTGTTTCCCGGGCACGACTGGCCCGAAAAATCCGTGTTTGCGGTGAAGAATTCTCCAAAGCCGCCGCCCGAGCGCGTGACGCTCGGCGTCAAGGCATTGCAGAGTTGCCGCGCGATGCTGATCCTGGTGACCGGAGCGCAAAAAGCCGATGCGGTCCGCAGATGGCGCAGCGGGGGCGACCTGCCGATCAGGCGCGTCGCCGACATCGAGCAGTCGCTGGTCCTGGTGGAAAGAAAATGCCTGGACTTTGCGGACGGTCAAGCCGCCTTGAAGGCCGCACCGATAGAGTGCGAACCCTGACGGTCACGATTCAGCTGGGCTTCGCGGAAATACTACAGGGCAGATGTAATGACAAGCAGTAAGGAACAGCACCATCTCTACAAGTACTACGTCGAACCGCAGGCGGTCAGCGACCTGACCCGCCGCACCCTGGTGCTGGTGCTGGCCGGTGGCGAAGGATCACGACTCAAGAATCTCACGAAGTGGCGCGCAAAACCGGCGGTACCCTTCGGAGGCAAGTACCGCATCATCGATTTCGCGTTGTCCAACTGCATCAATTCCGGCCTGCGTCGGATCGGCGTACTGACCCAGTACAAGTCGCACTCGCTGATCCGTCACCTGCAGCGCGCCTGGGGTTTCATGCGGCCTGAGATCGGCGAGTTCGTCGAGATCATCCCGGCCCAGCAACGCCTGCGGCCTGAGTGGTATCAGGGCACCGCGGACGCGATCTACCAGAACCTCGACATCATCTACCGACACGAACCCGATTACGTGCTGGTACTGGGTGGCGACCACATCTACACGATGAATTACGCCAAGATGCTCGCCGCCCACGTACAGGCGGATGCCGAACTGACCGTAGGCTGCATCGAGGTACCGGTCGCCGAGGCCCGGGAATTCGGGGTGATGTCGGTCGACGAGGATTTTCGCATCACCAAGTTTTCGGAAAAGCCCGCCAACCCCGAGTCGATGCCCGGCAAACCCGGGATCGCGCTGGCGTCGATGGGCATCTACATATTCTCGATGGAGTTTCTTACCAAGGCGCTGATTCAGGACGCCGAAGACGATATCTCGCAACATGATTTCGGCAAGAACATCATCCCCGCGGCGGTGGAGAATGCGAAGTCGATCGCCTACCCGTTCCTGAACAGCCTCGGTGAACCCGCATATTGGCGCGATGTCGGCTCTCTCTACTCCTATTGGAAAGCCAACATCGAACTGTGCGACATCGAACCGGAATTGAACCTGTACGAACGCGACTGGCCGATCTGGACCTACCAGGCGCAGAGTCCGCCGGCCAAGTTTGCATTTGACGACGACACCCGACGGGGACAGGCGATCGATTCGCTGGTCGCCGGGGGCTGCATCATCTCCGGTGCCAAGGTGAAGCGCTCGGTGATCTTCTTCAATACCCAGATCGAGACCGGCACCTACATCAGGGAGAGCGTCATCCTGCCCAAGGTCCGGGTCGGACGGAACTGCAAATTGCTGCGTTGCATCGTCGACAAGGGCACCGTGATCCCGGATAACTTTCAGGTCGGCGTCGACCTCGAGGAGGACCGCAAGCGGTTCCTGGTGACCGACGAGGGGATCGTGCTGGTGACGCCGGGCATGATGAACCAGCGGCTCCACTACGAACGCGATTGATTCCATGAAAGAACGGGCAACCCCTCGGCTGAATCTGGTGCTGTGCTGGCACATGCACCAACCCTGGTATCGCGAGAGCCAGGAGGGAGAGTTCTGCCTGCCCTGGGTGTATCTGCATGCACTCAAAGACTATGTCGACATGGCCGCGCACCTGGAAGCACATCCAAAGATGCGCTGTGTCGTCAACTTCACGCCGGTCCTGCTCGAACAACTCGACGACTATGCGGCCCAATTCAAGCGCCATCTCGACACTGGCACACGCTTCAGCGACCCGTTATTGAATCTGCTCGCCGGCATCGATCCGATTCCCGCCGAGGCCGAGCGGCGCGCCGACATCGTTCGCGCGTGCCGGAGGGCGAATGCATCGACCATGATCGATGTCTATCCGGCCTTCCGCAGCCTGTTCGGGATGGTGATGTCGCTGGACGGCAAGACCGTCGATGCGAAACGCCTCGCCTACATGAACGAGCAGTACTTCCTCGACCTGCTCAGCTGGTACCACCTCACCTGGCTCGGTCATTCGCTCAAGCGCCTGCCGCACGTCAAGTCGCTGCTCGAGCATGACGGCGTGTTCGACGAATACACCCGTCACGCGCTGCTCGAGGTGATGTGCGACGCCTTTGACGGCCTGTTGGGGCGCTATGCGGAGCTCGCACAGCGCGGTCAGATCGAGCTTTCGATGACACCCTACGGCCACCCCATCGTGCCCTTGCTGATCGACCTCGGCTCGATGAACTGCGCACTGCCCGAGGCCAAAGGGCCGATCGGCGCCTACTACCCCGATGGCCTCGAAAGGGCGCGTTGGCACATCACCAGCGGGCTCGAAACGTTCGAGAAATTCCTTGGCTGCCGGCCGCGTGGCGTTTGGCTTTCGGAAGGGGGGGTCAGCGTCGATGCACTCAAACTGCTGGACGAGTTCGGTTTCACCTGGAGCGCCTCGGGCGAAGGCGTTTGGAGCAACAGCCGTTTTCTTTCAGGGCTTGAATCACACGGCGAAGAGGCGCGCCGCAGCCTGTTCTGCGCACATGACGTCGACGAATGTGCGACACGCATGTTCTTTCGCGACGACGGCCTCTCGGACATGATCGGTTTCGAATACCAGCAGTGGAATGCCAGCGATGCGGCCGCGGACTTCAATCAGCACCTCGGCAACATCGCCCGTTACCTGGGAGACAACTGCAGCGAACATGTGGTCAGCGTGATTCTCGATGGCGAAAATGCCTGGGAATACTACCCCGACAATGCATTCCATTTTCTCGGTGCGCTCTACGAACAAATGGTGAAAAGTGACTGCGTCCATGCGATCACCTTTTCCGATGCATTGGATACCTGCCCTCCCCAGAAGCTGCCCACCCTCTGCCCCGGCAGTTGGGTTTACGGCTCGTTTTCGACCTGGATTGGCGACGCGGACAAGAACCGCGCCTGGGACCTGTTGATCGAGGCGAAGAAGACTTACGACCGAATCACCGAAGAGAAGCGCCTGCCCCCCGAGAAGGCCGGAAAACTCGCCCGTCAGCTCGCGATCTGTGAAGGTTCGGACTGGTTCTGGTGGTTCGGGGACTACAACCCGGCCGACAGCGTCAGCGATTTCGATCGTCTGTATCGCCAGCAGTTGCGCAATCTCTATGAGATGCTGGGCGAAAAGGCACCACCCAGTCTGGACAGACCGATCTCGAGCGGCGGCGGCAAAGCGGAGAACAGCGGCACCATGCGACGTGGCCATGAGTGACTCCGTATCCACCCGGCGCGCGGGCGTCTTGTTGCACCCCACTTCGCTGCCGTCCGGCAAAATCGATGACGACTGCCTTCGCTGGCTGGATTTCATGGCCGATAGCGGCCTGTCGGTGTGGCAGGTACTCCCGTTGGTCATTCCGGATCCCCACGGTTCGCCCTACCAGAGTTGCTCAGCGTTCGCGATGAACCCTCAGCTACTGCCGCGTCACGACGCCCCGATCAACCAGTCCGAGTTCGAGACGTTCTGCGCGAAGCAGGCGCACTGGCTGGACGACTTCGCGCTGTTCGAGATCCTCAAGCGACGATTTGCGCAGCAGAGCTGGGTAAACTGGGCTCCCGAATACCGCAACCGCGATGCTGCCATCCTGCGCCAGTTGCGGGTCGATACCAGCATCGAGATCGCATCGATCAAACAGGAACAGTATCGGCTCGATCGCGCCTGGCAGCGCGTCTGCGATCACGCACATGCTCGCGACATCAGTCTGTTCGGCGACATCCCACTGTTCATCGCGCACGACAGTGCCGACACATGGGCGCAGCCACAGGATTTCCTGCTCGACGAGTCCGGTAATCCGACCTATGTCACCGGTGTCCCACCGGATTATTTCGCTGAGCTCGGACAACGCTGGGGCAATCCGCACTATCGCTGGGACCGACTCGAGGCCGACGGCTTCGATTGGTGGATCAATAGAATGCGCCGCCAGTTCGAACTGTTCGATCTGGTCCGCATCGACCACTTCCGTGGCCTGGTCGCGGTCTGGATGATCGACGCCGCCTGTGAAACAGCAGTCGACGGATTCTGGCAGGAGACGCCGGGCGACGCGCTCCTGACGACGCTCAGTGAGACCTTCCACGCCCTGCCCATTGTTGCAGAAGACCTTGGTACCATAACCGAGGAGGTCCGCGAGCTAAGGCGCAAATTCAGACTTCCGGGGATGGCTGTATTGCAGTTCGCGTTTGACCATTTTTCCGACAATCCTCACAAGCCGGCGAATATCACTGTCGACAACATCGCCTACACCGGCACCCATGACAACGATACCTGTGTAGGCTGGTTCAACGGCCTCGAACCGCACCAGAAGGCTTTTGTATTCGAGGTTCTCGGGATCGCACCGACCGACGACATCGCCGGCCTGCTGGTACGTACTGCGATGGCCAGCAACGCGGCCGTTGCGGTTGCGCCACTCCAGGACTACCTCGGTCTGGGCAGCGAGGCACGCATGAATACGCCGGGCACGGCAGAAGGCAACTGGCGCTGGCAGTTCGCCTGGACGATGCTGGGCGCGGACGTCGCGCCAAGGATCCGGTCGACAGTTGAGGACAGCGGGAGGTTGTATGCCCACTAAGTTGCCGTATCCGCTCGCCGCATTGCAGCGTGGCGAATCCCACGATCCATTCGCGGTACTCGGACGCCAATCCGAAGCGAACGGAGAAATGCTGCGCGCCTTCATGCCGAGCGCCGAGACCGTCGACGTGGAGGGTTTCGGCACGATGCGGCGCATCCCCGAGACCGACATTTTCGAATTGAGCCTGGACGACGCGCAAGCGGCCACCCTGCCCCAACACTATCGACTGAGCTGGATCGAAAAGGCGGACGGCGAACGCTATTCGCAGATATCGCCGTACAGTTTTCAACCGCTGCTGCCCGATCTCGATCTGCACCTGTTCAACGAGGGACGTCACCACCACATCTACCGACTGCTCGGCGCCCATTTCATCGAGGTTGACGGCATCAGCGGATGTCGCTTCGCTGTCTGGGCACCGGCCGTGAAACGGGCCAGCGTCGTCGGGGACTTCAATGGCTGGAACGGCCTGCGGCATCCGATGCGCAGCCGTGGCGGATCCGGCGTCTGGGAACTGTTCATCCCCGGGCTCCAGCCGGGCGACCTGTATAAGTTCGAATTCATCAGTCGTGCCGGTCGGCGGATACTCAAGGCGGACCCATATGGCCAGGCGATGACCTTGCGCCCCGACACCGCCTCGCGGATCAACAATCCGAGCCAGTTTGAATGGCAGGATGCCGAATGGCTGTCGAACAGGGCTACCTGGCGCTGGATGCAGCAACCGATGAGCGTCTACGAGGTGCATCCGGGTTCGTGGCGACGAACGGCCGACGGCGGCTTCCTCAATTTTCGGGAGTTCGCGGACCAGCTGGTTCCCTATGTGGTCGAACTCGGCTTCACGCACATCGAGCTGCTCCCGGTCATGGAACACCCGTTGGATGAATCCTGGGGTTACCAGGTCTCCGGTTACTATGCCCCGACTGCCCGCTACGGATCGCCCGACGACCTGCGCTATCTGATCGACCGATGCCATATGGCAGGCATCGGCGTGATCATCGATTGGGTGCCCGGGCATTTCCCGAAGGACGACTTCGCACTCGCCCGCTTCACCGGGGATCCGGTGTACGAACACGCCGATCCACGGCGCGGTGAGCACCGCGATTGGGGGACCCTGATATTCGACTATGGCCGGCGCGAGGTGGCCAATTTCCTGCTGGCCAATGCGGTCTACTGGCTCGAAGAGTTTCATGCCGACGGGCTGCGTGTCGATGCCGTCGCATCCATGCTCTACCTGGACTATTCGCGCAACGAAGGCGACTGGATACCCAATCAGTACGGCGGTCGTGAGAACCTCGACGCGATCGAGTTCCTGCGCCACGTGAACGCCGTGCTGCACGCGCGTTTCCCGGGCGCACTGACGATCGCCGAGGAATCCACCGCGTGGCCAATGGTGTCCAGACCCGACTGGATGGGCGGTCTTGGATTCAGCATGAAGTGGAACATGGGTTGGATGAACGACACCCTGTCGTACATCGAGCACGACCCTGTGCACCGGCGCTTTCATCACGACATGCTGACCTTCAGTCAGATGTATGCATACACCGAAAACTTCGTGCTGCCGTTCTCGCACGACGAAGTGGTACACGGCAAGCGCAGCCTGCTCGACAAGATGCCGAACGATCTGTGGCAGAAGTTCGCCAACCTGCGTCTGCTGTTCGCGTGGATGTACGCACATCCGGGCAAGAAGCTGCTGTTCATGGGCGGCGAGATCGCACAGTGGCACGAATGGCGTGCCAACGAACCGCTCGACTGGGTGCTGCTGGACCATGCGAATCATCGCGGTGCGCAGCTGCTGGTGCGCGACCTTAACCATTTGTATCGAGAGCAGCCGGCATTGTACCGGCATGATTTCGAGCAGCAGGGTTTCGAGTGGATCGATTGCCACGACAGTGAACGCTCGGTACTTTCGTTCATCCGCCACGGCGACGGGCAGTCGCTGGTCTGCCTCTTCAACTTCACGCCGGTACCTCGTGACGAATACCGCGTTGGCCTGCCGTGCGAAGGGACTTACCGTGAACTCCTGAATACCGATGCGAACTGTTACGGCGGCAGCAACGTCGGCAACGCCGGGAGAATCGAGGCGACCCGAGAGCCATGGAACGGTCGACCCTGTTCCGCCGTGGTACGGCTACCGCCCCTGGCCGCGGTATTGTTGAAACTCGAACAGTGACCGGCGATGAAACTTCTGTTTGCCGCGAGTGAGCTGTTTCCACTGGTCAAGACCGGTGGACTGGCCGATGTCGCCCACAGCCTGCCCAATGCGCTGTGTGAACTCGGTGTCGACGTCCGGGTCGTGGTGCCCGCGTATCGACCGGTGCTCGAACGCGCGGAAAGCCTGCGGGTATTGGGTTGGCTGACGCTGCCGGGAGGTCGCGAACTGCGCGTGCTCGAGGCGACGCACGGTGAGTGCATACCACCGGTCTGGCTTCTCGACGTGCCGGCCTTCTTCGATCGCGCCGGCGGCCCCTACACCGGGCCGGATGGACATGACTGGGCCGACAACGCGCAGCGTTTCACGTTGTTCAGCGAAGCGGTCGCTGCACTCGCGATGGACGGATTGAGCATCGGCTGGCAGGCCGACGTGGTGCACGCAAACGACTGGCAGTGTGGGCTGATCCCCGCTTTCCTGTCACTGGAAAAGCCGCGCCCGCGCTGCCTGTTCACGATCCATAACCTGGCGTACGACTGCCAGGTCGATTTCGGGACCTTCCAGGCGTTGCACCTGCCACCGCACTGGTGGTCGATCGACCACGGAGAGTTTTACGGCAAACTCTCGATGCTCAAAATGGGGCTGGTGTTCAGTGACCTGATCACCACGGTCAGCCCGCGTTATGCAGAAGAGATTCGCACGCCGGAGTTCGGGTACGGCTATGCGGCGATTCTCGAGGCCTACGCCGGCAAGTTGGTCGGGATATTGAACGGTATCGACGACGATATCTGGGACCCGGGCAGCGACCCGTTGTTGGCCGCGAATTACAGGGTCGGTGGCAAGATCCGCGCCGGCAAGCGGAGCAACAGGGAAGCCCTGCTGCGCGCGCTGGGTGCGCCGGAGTCGGCCATCGAGGACACGACGCCGCTGATCGGTTCTGTCGGCCGCCTGGTCTACCAGAAAGGCGTAGACATGCTGCTCGAGTCCATTCCACCGTTACTCGCGCGCACCGACGCACGCTTCGTGTTGATCGGTGCCGGGGACGCGAAGTTGGAAAGGCAGCTGATCGACCTGGCGCGCCATCACCCCGATCGGGTGCTGCATTACATCGGTTATTCCGAAAAGCTCGCGCATCTGCTGGAAGCCGGCGCCGACGTCTTCGTGATGCCCTCGCGTTACGAACCCTGCGGGCTCAACCAGATGTACAGTCTGCGTTATGGCACGCCGCCGGTGGTGCGCGAAACCGGCGGGCTGGCGGACACCGTGGTGGATGTCACACCGCGCAGCATCGCGCGGGGCGAGGCGAACGGCTTTGTATTTGTCGAACCCAGCAGCACCGCATTGCAACGTGCGCTGGAGCATGCCCTGTCGGTTTTCGAAAATCCGAAACAATGGATGAAACTGATGAAAACCGGGATGCGCGGCGACTATGGATGGCGCAGGAGCGCCGAAACCTATCTGCGTCATTACCGCACTGAGTAGCAAGCGGGAGGTACCCCTGTGGCAGAACAAGACACGACCGAAACCTGCATCCTGCCGAACATGCCGGCTTTGCCGTCTTCGCCGGAAGACCTCAGCCACGACATACGTCGCTATCTCGAATACCACCTCGGTCGGTTCCTCGGCTGCGACCGGTTCTACCTTTACGAATCGCTCGCGTACACGGTGCGCGATCGCATCATGAGCGACTGGCGCAATACATGGTGTCTGTACCGCAAAGAAGGCGTGCGTCGGGCGCACTATCTGTCGCTGGAATTCCTGATCGGACGATCGCTGGGCAATCACCTGCTCAACCTGGAGCTCGAATCGCCTGTCAAAGCCGCACTCAAAGATTTTGCAATCGGCTTCGAGGAGGTCGAAGACACCGAGCCGGATGCCGGTCTCGGCAACGGCGGCCTCGGCCGCCTGGCTGCGTGCTTCCTTGACAGCTGCGCCACATTGAGGCTGCCGGTAACCGGATACGGACTGCGTTACGAATACGGCATGTTTCACCAGCATATCGACAACGGATACCAGATAGAGGACCCGGACCACTGGCTGCGCGATGGCCACCCCTGGGAGGTGGAGCGACCCGAATACACCCAGATCGTCAAGTTCGGCGGTCGTACCGAGCATTTCATCGACCTGCAGCACAAACCGCACGCGCGCTGGATCGATACGGAAGACGTCGTTGCCGTCCCCTACGATGTCCCGGTCTCCGGCTACCGTAACAAGATGGTTAATACCCTGCGACTTTGGTCGGCCTCGGCGACCGATGCGTTCAACCTGAAGGAATTCAACGCCGGCGACTATGCCGATTCGGTCGCCAGCAAGAACCAGGCTGAAAACATCACGATGGTGTTGTATCCAAACGACTCCAACGAGAATGGCAAGGAACTGCGCCTGCGCCAGCAGTACTTCCTCACCTCGGCCAGCCTTCAGGACGTGTTCCGCCAATGGGGCGACCGGCCGCTGTCCGAGTTCGCCGACTGCAATGTGTTCCAGCTCAACGATACGCACCCGAGCATCGCCGTGGTCGAGATGATGCGCATTCTGCTCGACGATCACGACAAGCGGCTGCAATGGAACGAGGCATGGGACATCACCTGTCGATGCATGGCGTATACGAACCATACGCTGCTGCCCGAAGCGCTCGAGCGCTGGCCGGTACGACTGTTCGAACAATTGCTCCCGCGTCCGTTGGAGATCATTTACGAGATCAACGCGCGCTTTCTGGCCGACGTCCGCCAGCGCTGGCCGGGGGACACCCATCGCGTTCAGAGAATGTCGCTGATCGAAGAGGGTCCCGATCCGCAGATCCGCATGGCATGGCTGGCGATTATTGGCAGTTTTTCGGTGAACGGTGTCGCCGCCCTGCACTCCGAACTGTTGACCGCCGGACTGTTCAAGGACTTCTACGAGATGTGGCCGGAAAAGTTCAACAACAAGACCAACGGTGTGACGCCCCGTCGCTGGCTGGCGATGGCGAATCCCGCGTTGGCGGAGTTGCTGACCGAGAAGCTCGGCGACGGTTGGCAGGCCGACCTGGGCCGGCTGTCAGAGCTCCGCACGCATGCCGAGGACGGCGATGCACACTTTCTCAAACGCTGGCAGGAGATCCGGCTGTACAACAAGCAACGCCTCGCACGCCTGGTCAAGCAGCAGACCGGGGTGGAATTCGACCCAAGGTCACTGTTCGACATCCAGGTGAAACGCATCCACGAGTACAAGCGCCAACTGCTCAACGTGCTGCATGTAATCCACCTGTACAACAAGATCCGTCGCGGGGATATCGGTCATTGGGTGAACCGATGCGTGCTGATCGGTGGCAAGGCGGCTCCCGGTTACCACCGTGCGAAAGAGATCATCAAACTCGTCAACAACGTCGCGTCGGTGATCAACAACGACCCCGCGGTCGGCGACCGGCTGAAGCTGGTATTCCTGCCGAACTACGGGGTGACGAAGATGATGTACATCTGCCCGGCGGCCGACCTGTCCGAACAGATCTCCACTGCCGGCAAAGAGGCCTCCGGGACCGGCAACATGAAGTTCATGATGAACGGATCCCTGACCATCGGTACCTACGACGGTGCCAATATCGAGATCATGGATGCGGTCGGCGAAGACAATTTCTTCCTGTTCGGACTGAAAGCGGAGGAAGTGCGCGCGATGCGTGGTCACTACGATCCGCAGCGCTACATCGATGAGGACACGGATCTTCAGCAGGTCTTCCACCTGCTGGAAAGCGACCACTTCAGCGGTATGGAACCCGGTCTGTTCCGAGATCTCGTGGCCGCGATGCGCAACCCGCACGATCCGTGGATGACACTCGCGGACTTTCGCAGCTACGTCGATACGCAGCGTCGCGCGGAGCTCGCCTGGCAGGATCAGGAACAGTGGACACGCATGAGCATCCGCAACTGCGCGTCGAGCGGGGAGTTCTCGACCGACCGTACGATCAGCGAATACAACCGGGACATCTGGAAGTTGGAACCATTGATCTGACGGGGCCGCTGCCGGGTGGCCAGCTCAGTGCCCCGGCAGCATCGCCTCGCCAACGAGTCGCACTTTCAGTGAAACGGTCTTCGTCCTGCCGAAGAAGCCGCGACGCTGCACTTCCAGCTCGATCTCGCTGCCGGGTCTCTGATCGATCATCGCGATCTTGACGTCGGGGAAACGCTCGATGGTCTGGCCGTTGATACTCAGGATACGGTCCCCCTTCTTGAGTCCCGCGGCTTTCGCCGGGCTGCGGTCGCTGAAACCCTCGATGACGACACCTTCGCCGCGATCGTCCAGGAAAACGTGCATCAGGCCGGCCGGCGGAAGCGATTTCTCGGCGGTCAACACCATGTAGTCGGTGGCGTTGAAAATGTCGCTGGACAGACTGTACGTGGAGACGGTCTTGCCTTCGAGACCGGTACGGCGTGTCACCCGACTGGGGATGCCGTGCCGCTCGGCGATATGCCCCCGGCCGGCAAGCACCAGGATCCGGCCCTCCGGATTGGCCTTCAGGTAGTTGCCGACACCTTCGGCCATGCTCTCGTCCCAGGTCAGCTGTACCTGGAGGAACTTGCGAAACATCTGATCGTTCGACTGGTGCTGCCTGAAGATGTCGCGCAGCAGCTGTTCGTACGCCTGGTTGTCGAAGTCGTAACTCGATGGCAACTGTGCCCGGAAATCATCCGACAGTTGATCGAGACCGACCCGTCGGATCTCGCCCGTCAGCTCCTTTGCGGCATTGAGCGCAAGGATCGGGATCCCCTTCTCTTTCGCAAACTCGATGATCGGACGGTACAGCCGGTAATCGAACTTCCAGCGTTCGAAATACTCGGTACGCCGCAGCATCTCCGCTTCGTCAATCGCGCCCGCGAGGTATTCATCGAGCACACCCTGAAACGGCTTCTGGAACCACTCAACCCCGAGCGCCAGCCCTCCCGGTCGTTCGGCCATGCCGCGCAACACGTCGAGCTGCAGCAGGTGATCAGAGAGGGCGTTGTGCGTCTCACCGACATAGACGACCCGCTCGGTCTGCAGGCTTGTCATCAGGTCAGGCAGGGTTGCGGTTTTCGCCGCTTCGACAACAATCGGCTCCATACTGGCCGCAACGCTTTCTGCAAGGACCCCCGAGAACATGGCGATCACCACCATCCCCCCGGCGATCAACCGGCGTCGTGCCGGCGCTGTCTTGCTTGTCGTCTGCCTGAGCATCATCAATTCACCCCTGTTCGCAGCCGGCTCCGGTTTGGTGCACAGGCTGAACGTTACCTTGCTGCCCGAAAGCGGGGAGATCGACGTGCACGATATCGTGACCTCCACGCAACCCCGCAGGCTGTTCGAGTTCATCCTCAACGCCGGCCTGCAGGTGCAAAGCGACGGCGGTACCGCACGAGTCCTCGGCACTTCCGCCGACGGTCTGCGCGCCACCTGGCGCGTTTCACTGCAGACACCCACCGACACGCTTAAGTTGCATTATCGGGGAAAGCCCATGTTCTCCGCTCGCCGCGGCCTGGGCGACATGCCCCAAGGCGTCATCACGCCGCAGGGCGTCTATCTGGACGGCGCATCCGCCTGGTACCCGCTGTTCGAGAATGGTTTCGACGCAGTCCACCTGAATGCGAACCTACCAGACGGCTGGCAGGCCGTCAGCATAGGCCGACGGGAACAGGGTACCGCGAGAGCGAGCTGGACCACCGAGGCCCCTTACGACGACATCTACCTGATCGCCGGCCACTTCACCCGCCACGCGCGTCGTCACGGCGACATCGATCTGTCGGTCTGGTTGCTCAACGACGATCCCGCATTGGCAGAAACCTACCTGAAGGTAATGGGCGGGTACCTCGACCACTTCAGTCAACTGATCGGGCCCTACCCTTACGCCAAATTTGCTGTCGTGGAGAACCCCTGGCAGACGGGGTTCGGGATGCCCTCTTTCACGTTGCTCGGTTCCCAGGTCATGCGCCTGCCTTTCATCCCCTATACATCGCTACCACACGAGATCCTGCACAACTGGTGGGGCAATGGCGTGCGGGTCGACTACGCACTCGGCAACTGGAGTGAGGGGCTCACGGCCTATCTGGCGGACCACTGGATGCAGGAACGCGAAGGCAAGGGCGACCAGTACCGTCTCAAGGCGCTGCAGCGCTACAGCAATTTTGCCCTTCAGGGCCAGGACAGGCCGCTGCGTACCTTCGTCAGCCGGCACAACGACGCCTCGCAATCGATCGGCTACAGCAAGTCACTGATGGTGTTTCACATGCTGCGCGAGAGACTGGGTGACGCGGCCTTCGTAGCCGGCCTGCGCCGTCTGTGGAACGAGCACCGTTACACGCGCATCGGGTTTGCCGACGCGGTGCGGGCAATCGGCGGTTCGGACAGCGCCACGGTTGACGACATGCTGCCGTGGATCGACCGCGGCGGCGCGCCGAGACTGCGCCTGGCCGACGCCAGCCGGGCCGCGGACGGTGGCGCCTGGCGTCTGACACTGCAGATCGATCAGACCCAATCCGAGCCGTTTGCGTTCGACCTCCCGTTGACGATCACCCTGGCCGGTGAGGCTTTCGCACGACGCGAACGGGTACGCATCGACGCGGCCAGCAACCGTTTCACTTGGCAATTCGATGCGCGGCCGTTGCGTGTCGATATCGATCCGCAATTCGACGTGCTGCGGGTCCTCGACGTCACGGAGCAACCCCCAGCACTGAATCGCCTGTTCGGCGGCCGCGAGGTATGGGTGATCCTGCCGAGCGATGCCCCCGCACCGATGCGCGAGGCATGGGAGACGCTGGTCGCGGCGTGGCAGGCGCGTTACCCCGGTCTGCGCGTGGTGCGCGACGACGCGATGGAGAAGCTGTCGACCGACGCCGACCGCTTGCTGCTCGGCTGGGAGAACCGCGCGCTGCAACAGGCACGCCGCACCTTCGATCGCGACGATCAGCGACTCGAGCGCCAGCGTCTGATGATCGCTGAAACCGCGTATGAGGCCGCGCAATCAGGTGTGGTCCTGGTGGCCAGCAGTGAGCGTGGTGTCACCACGGGCTTCATTGGCGCACCCGCCCCGGCGACGATAGGTGCGCTCGCGCGCAAGCTACCGCATTACGGCAGCTACGGCCGCCTGGTGTTCGACGCAGACGGCAGGAACCAGGTACGCGACACCTTGAGCGCGACGCACAGCTCGCTCACCCGACAGCTCGACGACCAGCCGGTGCCCCTGCGGTTGCCGCCGCGCGCACCGCTCGAGGCGTCAGGCAGAGATTGAATCGATCGGCACAGATGGCAATTGCATGTCACGCCAAACGGCCGCAGCCGCCACCGTCCGGTGTCTCTGCCGAGTCGGGGCCGATCGCATACAGATCGCTGGCGACCTGCGTGCACTTCCGGCAGCTGCTTCCACAACCCTGTGGCACCTGCACCGGATGCACCAGGCCACGTCGATGCAGCGTTTCCAGCATCCCACGCACCGCATCCGGCGACGCGTCGATCGCGCGCGAGATCTCGTAGGCACCGGCGACCCGACGCTGAGACAGATAGGTGATCAAACGCTCGAGGATCATGGGCGAGACCAATCCAGACGATCGACACCACGTCCGTTGCGCCTCGCCCACAGCCGCAGGCCGAGCAACACACCGATCATCGACAGAGCGGCCGCCAGGATCGTCAACAGCGACTGCGTCGGATGCTGGGCATAGGTCGCGAATTGGTAGTAGGTCGTCGCCGTTGCGTAGGCGACGGCAGTGGACCAGGCAGCGACGAATGCCGCCCAGGCACCGCCGGTCTCGCGCCGGATCGCACCGATGGTCGCCACACACGGAAAATACAGCAGCACGAACAACAGGTAGGCGAATGCACCCGCCTGGCCATCGAATCGCGCCTGCATCGCTCCGAACACGGCGTCGTCCGCGGCGCGCGTCGACGCCTGCTCGGCGGCGCCGAACCCCAGCGGATCGGTCAGCGTACGCGACACCTGCGCCAGGTTCGCCGGCACCGTCGCGAGTGCCTCGCGGATACGCTGCCACAGGTCGAACGCCGGCTGTGCATCGGCGGGGGTGGTGCCGCCGGTTTGGCTGTACAGCGTGTCCAGCGTCCCGACCACGACCTCCTTGGCCAGCACGCCCGAGAAGATACCCACCACCGCCGGCCAGTTGTCGTCGCGCAGCCCCAACGGCGCGAATGCCGGCGTGACCAGGCGAGCCGTCTCGCTCAGTACCGAATGCTCGGTGTGTTCGTTGCCGAAAGAGCCGTCGGTGCCAAGCGAATTCAACAGATTGAGCACGATCACCATCACCACGATCACCTGGCCCGCCTCTTTGACGAACAGGCGGACACGGTCCCAGGCACGCAGCATCACACCGCGCAAGGTCGGCAGGTGATAAGGCGGCAATTCCATCACAAAGCCGCTGCTGGCCCCTGGCAACAATGACTTCTTCATTGCCAGCCCGGTCAACACGGCGACCAGGATTCCGGTGAGGTACAGCAGGAACACCACGTTCTGCCCGGAGGTCGGAAAGAACGCCGCGGCAAAAAGTGCATATACCGGCAACCGCGCGCCACACGACATGAACGGATTCATCAGGATCGTCAGCTTCCGCTCGCGCTCGTTTTCCAGCGTCCGCGTCGCCATCACCGCCGGGACATTGCAGCCAAAACCGACGATCAGCGGCACGAAGGCCTTGCCGGGCAGCCCGATCGCACGCATCGAGCGGTCCATCACGAACGCGGCGCGCGCCATGTACCCCGAATCTTCCAGCATCGCCAGAAACAGGTACAACGCGGTGATGATCGGGATGAAGGTCGCAACCACCTGCAAGCCTGAGCCGGCGCCGTCCGCCAGCAGCACCCGCAGCCAGTCCGGAGCGCCGACCCCGGTCAACAGTTCGCCGAACCCGTCGACGAAAAGTGCCCCGGCGATACCATCGAACAGATCGATGAAGGCGCCACCGATATCGATCGCAAACAGGAACATCAGGTACATCACGACCAGGAATATCGGCACCCCTGTCCAGCGCCCGAGGATCATGCGGTCGATGTAGTCGCTGAAGGTACGCCGCACCTGGTGCATATGATCGGTTGCCGACCGCGCCAGGATGTGCGCATGGGTATAGCGACTGTCGGCAATGGCCAGGCCGACGTCGTTGCCGATGCGTTCCGCGACCCATTGCCCGACCTCCGCGACAGTCTCGGCATGATCGCCGTCGCCATCGATCTCCTCATCGCCCTCGAGCATCTTCAACGCCACCCAGCGACGGTTCGCCGGCGGCGTGTCGACCAGCAGCGCCTGCAGACGCTGAAGGGCCTGCTCGACCGCATCGTCGTGCGCCAGGGGGAAACCCGGTGCCTGCCGCGCATCGGCCACGGCAAGCATACGCGCCTGCAGTTCACTGAGTCCCTCGAGCGTGGTAGCGACGATCGGCACCACGGGACAACCCAGGCGCCGGGCGAGCGCATCGGCGTCGATACGAATGCCACGTCTGCGCGCGACATCCATCATGTTCATCGCGACGACCAGTGGGACGCCCATCTCGAGCAGCTGGACGGTGAAGTACAGATTGCGTTCGAGATTGGCGGCATCGACCACATTGACCACCAGGTCGGCCTCGCGCGTGAGCAGATAGTCACGCGTGACCTTCTCGTCCAGTGATGCGGCGTCGAACGAGTAGATGCCAGGCAGGTCGACCACGGTGATCTCGCGGCCGTCGATACGACACCGACCGGCCTTGCGCTCGACAGTCACCCCCGGCCAGTTGCCGGTGGTCTGCCGTATCCCGGTCAGCGCATTGAACAACGCCGATTTTCCGCAGTTCGGATTGCCGGCGATCGCGATGGTCAGCGGTGCGGGGGCATCGGGTGCGCTGCGCGAAGCGCCGGGGCCCATCAGTCGATCACCTCGGCAAACAGGTGCCGAACCACGCCACCGCCCAGCGCGATCCGGTTGCTGCCCCGCGCGAGAACCACGCCGTCAGCGCGGCGTTGCACCAGCTCGATCTCACCGCCTATCGCCAGGCCGAGCGCCAACAGTCTCCGCTGCAACTGCCGACCACCGTCGATCCGGACCAGGCGCATGCGCTGGCCGATGGTCAGATCGCCGACACTCACGGTTTGGGTCATGGCTCATACCTTAATGAGAACCATTGCAGATTAGACCAGACTACACGTCTCTTGATTATTAGTAAATACTAATTCAAAGCAGTCGCCGCGTGGATACCCCAAAGGGCCGCCGACCTCGAAATGACCGACCGGCCGCTCATCGTCGGCCCCACGCCGCCCCCCTGGCGCAAGCCCCGCCGCACGGCATGCCGGATCAAGATCGGGCATTGCCGGCCGCTAATCCTGCTCGATACACCGGCTGACCGCAGCCACGGTCGCTGGCCACCCCAAACAAGAATAGGAATCCTGTGCAGAAACCCTGGCGCTTCCCGTTGGCCCCGTTGAAAGCGGTCATTCCGATCCTGGCGCTGATCGGTGCCGCCCTGCTGATGAGCGGCCTGAGTGAGCGCCGATTGCAGGATGAGGCACGGCGCAACCTGGTGTCACTGCTCGACGTGATCGCGAGCGGCATCGAGACCGAATCGAGGCGCGCGATCGTCGACGCCGATTTCGCCGCTGCGCAACCCGCGCTGGTCGTGGCGCTGCAGGCCCTGCTGAACGAACCGCGTCGCCCCGAGGCCCTGCTGGCGGCGGACAGCCAGACGGCCATACGCCACATCCTCACGCCACTACTGGCCCATGAACTGTATCCGGGCTTCCTGATCATCGCGCCCGACGACATCGTGGTGGCTGCCGACCGCAACGAGCTGGTCGGTGAACCCAGCCCCTTGGTGCGCCAGCGCCGCGTACTGGAAAGCGCCCGTGCGGGCGACTCCCGGGTGTCGCTGCCGCAACCGGCACAGGTCCCGCTGAACCACAGCAGTGGCCGCGGGCAGGCACGTCCGCCCACCGCGTTCGCGGTGGCGCCAGTGCGGGATCCAGCCGGTGCCGTGATCGCCGTCATCGCGCTGCGTCTCGACCTCGAAAACTCGCTGTTCCGGACCCTGAACGCCGGCACCGCCGGGGATTCCGGGGAGAGCTATGTATTCGATCGCAACGGTCTCCTGCTCAGCGAGAGCCGGTTCACGACCGGTCTCTGGGAAAGCGGCCGGCTTCCCCGGGGGGAGGAGAGCTTCGCCAACCTGACACTGAACGATCCCACCACCGGCAACCTGACGCGAATGGCCGCCGCCGCGATAGCGGGCGAACAGGGAATCGACATCGACGGTTACCCCGATTACCGCGGCACCAGGGTGATCGGTGCATGGCGCTGGTTGCCCGACAACGATCTGGGTGTCGCCGTCGAGATCGATGCCGCCGAGGTATTCGGCGGAACGCGTCTGCTGCAGGGCACGCTGTTCGCGATCACGATGTTGGCCGGGTCGCTGATCCTTTTTGTCAGTGGCTTGACCAGTTCGCAGAATCGACGCCTGGAGCACATGGTCGCGGAACGCACCGCGGAAATGGACCGGGGGCACGCCAAGCTGCGCGCGCTTTTTTCGCATGCACCCGACGGCCTGATCAGTGCCGACTCATCGGGCGTCATCACGGCGTTCAGTGTCCGCGCCGCAGCGATGTTCGGCTACTCGGAGTCCCAGGCGATCGGCAAACCGATACAGGCGTTATTCACCGCAGATCTCCCGCAACTTCACGGCAGCGATCGCACCGTGCGGCTCGAGATCGAGGGCCGGCGAAAGGACGGTGCGACCGTTCCGCTCGACCTTTCACTCAACTGGATCAACAGTGACGGTCACGCCATGTACCTCGCGATCGTGCGCGACCTGAGCGAGACCAAACGCCTGCAGGGCATCA
Organism: Chromatiaceae bacterium; assembly: GCA_024235395.1. Lineage (NCBI taxonomy): Bacteria > Pseudomonadati > Pseudomonadota > Gammaproteobacteria > Chromatiales > Chromatiaceae > Chromatiaceae bacterium. Next base: position 506,095 of record JACKMK010000002.1, on the reverse strand, counting down.
TGCACGAGGAGATCCGTCGCCGCGAAGAGGCGGATGAGCGTCAACGCCTGTTACTCGAATCGGCCGGTGAAGGGATCTTCTGGCTCGACACCGATCGGCGTATCAGCTTCATCAATCCGGCCGGTGAGGCACTGCTCGGTTACCAACCGGGCGAACTGCTCGGCCGCCGGCTCACGGACCCCGAAGGTGACCACCTGCCGATCTGCGCCGCGGATTGCCCGCTCGCCACCAACGACATCGAGACAAGGCACAGCGGCGAGGCCACTGCGCAACGCGGCGACGGCCTGTTGCTCGAGATGGAGTTCACGCGTACCCCCCTGCAGACCGAGGGAGAGAGCCGCGGCTCGGTCGTGATCTTCAGCGACATTTCGGTGCGCAAACGCGCCGAACAGTCGATGCTCCTGGCCGAAAACGTGTTTCAGCATATCAACGAGGGCGTCGTGGTCGCGGACGAACGGGGTCGCATCCTGCGTGCAAACCGTGCCCAGTGTGCGATGGTCGGTTACAGCGAGAACGAATTGATCGGCCATCGTCGCCCACCCTATCACTCGGGAGAACACCCGCCCGCTTTCTACGAGCAGCTCTGGAACGGACTGCTCAAGAAAGGCGTCTGGGAAGGCGAGATCTGGAACCGGCGCAAGGACGGCGAGCTGTTTCCGACCTGGCAGACCATCATTGCGATCCGCAACGGCGGCCAGCTCCCGGAACAGTTCGTGTCCGTGACCCGCGACATTACCGAACAACGCAGAAGCGAGCAGCGCATCCACCGACTCGCGTATTTCGACAACCTGACCGGCCTGCCCAATCGCGAGCTGTTTTTCGATCGTTTCTCACATGCGATCGAACGCGCCAAGCGGCAAAACAACGGTATCGCCTTGTTGTTTCTCGACCTCGACCGGTTCAAGAACGTCAACGACAGCCTGGGCCACCCGGTCGGCGATGCGCTGCTCGCCGCCGTCGCCGAACGTCTGCGCAAACTGGTTCGCGGCGAGGACACCATCGCCCGCCTCGGTGGAGACGAATTCACGTTGCTGCTCGAGTCGACGTCCGAAGACGCGCAGATCGCCAATGTTGCACAGAAGGTCATCGATGCGATTTGCAGTCCGTTCGAGGTGGGCAAACACACGCTGCACATCGGCACGAGCGTCGGCATCAGCGTATTTCCCAGGGACGGCGAGGATGCGACCACCCTCGTGAAGCACGCGGACGCGGCCATGTACCAGGCCAAGTCCGCAGGCCGCAACGGCTACAAGTTCTATGCTGTGTCGATGACCGCCTCGACCAACGAGCAACTGGTCATGGAGTCGCATCTGCACAGCGCGGTAAAGAACCGCGAGTTCGTGCTGCATTACCAGCCACAGCTCACTGCGGACGGAAGCGTGATCGGGGTCGAGGCACTGATCCGCTGGCAATGTCCCGGCAAGGGCCTGCTGCCGCCGGAACGCTTTCTGCGGGTCGCGGAACAGAGCGGGCTTATCGGCGTGATCGGCGAATGGGCGCTGCGCACGGCATGCGAACAGATGCGCGAATGGCGCGCCAACGGCGCCCCGACGATGCGGCTCGCGGTGAACCTGAGCAGCTCGCAGATCACCCACGGAAACATCCTTCACCTGGTGTCTTCGGTGTTGCGTGACACCGGGCTGCCGGCCGAACTGCTCGAACTGGAAGTCGCGGAGACGCTGGTGACGGACAACGCCGAAGACGCGGTAGCCGCCCTCGCGAGCCTTCGCAAACTCGGCGTGCGCATCGCCATCGACGATTTCGGCAGCGGTCGTTCATCGCTGGTGTCGTTGAAACGCATGCCGGCCGACACGCTGAAGATCGATCGCGCATTCGTGCGCGACATACCCAACGACATGCACGACGTGGCGATCGCCCGGGCGATCCTGGCGATGGCCAAGCATCTGCAACTGGACACCGTCGCGGAGGGTGTCGAAACGACTGCCCAGGAGGCCTTCCTGAAGGCTGCCGGATGCGACATATTCCAGGGATACCTGTTTTCGGAACCCTTGCCGGCCGCAGAGATCGAGGGAATCTGGCAACAAGAGACGCGCAGCTCGCTCACCAGCTGAACCGATCACAGCGCGGAGGCCGAGAACAAAACGCGGGGCGTTCGTGCGAACATCTCGCACAACGAACCCCGGGTCGACAGCGCCATGCAATCCCTCGCACCGATAAACCTTGCCGCATTCGACGTGATGAATGTCCTGCCGCTGGCTGTGGCATTCCTGTTCGGACTCGCGGCGCGACTGAGCAACCTGCCGCCACTGATGGGTTTTCTCGCCGCCGGCTTCGCGCTTGGGGCACTCGGCATGCGCAACACACCGATGTTGCAGGAGATAGCCGACCTCGGCGTTACGCTGCTGTTGTTCACGATCGGCCTGAAACTGCATATCAAAGACCTGATCGCCCCTGTCGTATGGGCGACAGCGAGCATACATATGCTGGCGACGATCACCATCGTCACGGTGCTGGTCAGCGTGTTGGCATTTGCCGGTGTGCCACTGTTTACCGGGATGTCCTTCTCCGCGGCGCTGCTGATCGGGTTTGCGCTGAGCTTTTCCAGTACCGTGTTCGCGGTAAAGGTGTTCGAGGCGCGCGGCGAGATGGGCTCGATCCACGCGCGCATCGCGATCGGGTTGCTGATCGTGCAGGACATCTTCGCCGTGGTTTTCATTGCGGCTTCGGCGGGCAAGCTTCCGAGTATCTGGGCGCTGCTGCTGTTCGGGCTGATCCCGCTGCGCCCCGTACTGCTCGGTATCCTGGAGCGCGTCGGCCACGGCGAGCTGCTCATCCTGCTCGGCTGGCTGACCCCGCTCGCAGGGGCCGGCCTGTTCGAACTGGTCGGCGTCAAGGCGGACCTCGGCGCGCTGGCCCTCGGCGTGTTGCTGTCCGGTCACCCGAAGACCAACGAGCTGGCCAAATCCCTGTTGAGCTTCAAGGATCTGTTCCTGATCGGCTTTTTCCTCTCGATCGGGCTTTCCGGCGAGATCAGCTGGGGCACCCTGGCGGCCGCATCGCTGCTGGTGATACTGATCGTTCCGGCCAAGACAGTGCTGTATTTCCTGTTGATGACGCGCCAACGCATGCGGGCGCGCAGCGCAACGCTGGCGGGACTTGGCCTGACGAACTTCAGCGAGTTCGGATTGATCGTCGGTGCAGTGGGCGTGAGTCATGCGTGGATCGATCAGGCATGGCTTTCGGTGATCGCCCTGGCGCTGGCAATCAGCTTCCTGATCGCCTCGCCGCTCAACGCGGTTTCGCGCCAGCTGTACGCGCGCTGGCGACACCCGCTGCACCGGTTTCAGACCCGCGCACGGCTTCCCGGCGACGAAATGATCCGTGCCGGCAAGGCACAGGTCGTGGTGTTCGGCATGGGCCGGGTCGGCACCGGAGCGTACGACTACCTGCGTGCACGCTGGGGCGATGTGGTGCTCGGCATCGATATCAACGAGGACTATGTGCATCGCCACCGAAGTGCCGGCCGCAACGTCACCCACGGTGATGCGACCGACGCGGATTTCTGGGCGCGCGCCGAGCGCACCGGGCATGTGAAGCTGGCACTGCTGGCGTTTTCCGACCACCGCTCGAACATGGCGGTCGTGAAACTGCTGCAGGAACAGCGTTTCGAACTTCAGCTGGCCTCGGTCGCGCACTACCCGGATCACGAGGAGGCGCTGCGCAAGGCCGGCGTGCACGCCGTGTTCAATTTCTACGCCAGCGCCGGAGAAAGCTTCGCGGAACACGTCGCCGAGACGTTCCAGGGACTGATCGAGACCGAGGAGCCGGCGGATGCCCGACCGACGGCGAACTAAAGTACGGCCGTCACCGCACGCTATGCCCTTATAGTCCGGCGGTCAGGCCGAGATCCACCCAACCTGCGAGAACCGTGATGCATGCCGTAGCGAACGCCCGAATCACCACCCTTGGAGCGCTGCCGAGGTGAACCGATTCTGGCGGCCGCTCGTGTTCGTCCTTGTGATTTCAGGCACCGCTCTGCTCGCGGTCGCCCTGCTGGCGCTCGGCTGGTACCCGTTTGCGGCGATTCTGACGAGCAATGCATTGCTCACTGGCGGCATCTGGTGGGCATATCGCGCCCAGATCGTGAAACCCGCGCGCGATGCGGTCCGTACCCTCGGCGCAATACCGAACAACGACACCATCGATCTCCGCACACGACTCGCGGCCGAAGGTGTCGGCCCGGTGCGCGACCTCTGCATGGCGATCAACCAGTTCAGAGCGGCCAGTGATGCGGCAGTGACGGCGATCGCCGCGTCGGCCAGCCGTTTGGTCCCCATATCGAGTGAGCTCGCCGACAGCTACGGGTTCCAGGCGCAACGCGCCGGTATGCAGAAACTGTACAGCCAGACCGTGGCCAGTGCCGTCGGAAAGATGCGCGACGCCTCGGAGTCGGTGTACCACCAGATCGACACCACCAATCAGGCCGTCGCCCAGACGCAGTCGCGGGTCGTTGCCTGCCAACAGGCATTCCGCGAAACGGCGACCAGCATGCAGCACCTGAACAGCCAGATGAGCGAGGCCGAGACCAGCGTCGAGCGGCTGGCGGCAAACAGCGGCGACATCGGAAAGATCATCGACGTGATCAACGAGATCGCCAATCAGACCAACCTGCTCGCCCTGAATGCGGCGATCGAGGCCGCGCGTGCCGGCGAACAGGGCCGCGGCTTCGCGGTGGTCGCCGACGAGGTGCGCAGCCTTGCCGAGCGTACCCGGCGTTCCACCCTCGAGGTACAGGAGGTCATCAAGACCATCCAGACCGATACCGACGCGGTGGTGCACACCATGTCCAGCGGGCGGGAGTTTGCCGATCGCACCCAGCAGCTGGCGACGGCATCCGAGCAGCACCTGACCGACATCGAGGCGAAGGTGGGCGAGATCTCGGCGATCGCCGCATCGATCCAACAGGCGATGGAACAGCAGAAATCCACCGCGCAGGAGTCACAATCCGCGGTCGAGGCACTGATCGACCTCGAGGCGATCGCACCCGACGCGGGCGAGAAGACGACCGTGAGCTCGAACGATCTGGCGAAGCTTGGCCAGTTCCTGCGGGTCAAGATCGAGCGCTTCCAGGTCTCGGAGAACGGTTGGGACGAAAGCATGCGCGACGGCCGCCAGCGGGAGACGCGCGAGGTGCCCTCCGCACCCGGAACGCCGCCGGCTACCGCACAGAACGCCGACGTCACCTTGTTCTGAGCACCGCTACCGCGCCGGCGCGGTTGTGGCGTCCGGGCTCACTGGACGGAGCCAAACGAACGATCGATCGCCCCGGTCGGTACCGGCAGGCCGGCAAACTGGCAGCCCTGTGCCACCGGCCCACCCGGGAACAGTCGATAAAGAAACCCGATGCCACCGCGCGAGTGAAACCGCAGGTCGAGCGCATCCCGCAGTTCGCGGGCACTGAAACGGGGCTGATCGTGCGTCGAAACGTACGCCTGCAGGGCACGCACGACTTCGAAATGCTCTTCGCGCAACACCAGGCCCTGCTGCGCGGCCAGCCTCGCCACGTCGCTGGGCTGCCAGCCTTCGGGCGCGAACGGGAAACTCGGCAACGGGTCGGCCGGTCTGATCCCGATTGTACTGGCCATGCACTTGTCCTCCTGATGGCGGCGACCGACGACGCGGCAACGGGGTCTGCCGATAAAGACGCACCCAACGCCCGGTTATTCACGCCGGCTACCGATCGGCATCGCCGACACAGCGAATCTGCGCACCGGGTCGCGAAAACCCGGGACGCGGGATCGCCCGGAACCGGCCTCCGGACAAGGCCACCGGCCGCGCAGCATCCGAAAGATTCCCGGTATGCGCGGTTCCCATAGTCCATAAAACCTGATATCCAGTGTCCGGGCAGTCGCAATCGATAGCCGTGCTGCGGTCGATGCCATCACCCTGTCGCCAACGACCGGTCGGGAGTCACCATGTCAGAACAATTCAAGGCCCTTGTTTTGAACGAGGAAGACGGCAAGACGATCAGCCAGATCCGACGGCTCTCGACCGACGACCTGCCGCAAGGCGATGTGTTGCTGGCGGTCGAATATTCCAGCCTGAACTACAAGGACGGGTTGGCGATCACCGGCAAAGGCAAGATCGTCCGCGCATGGCCGATGGTCCCCGGCATCGACCTGGCCGGACGCGTCCTGGAATCCGCCAGCGCCGACTACGCGCCCGGCGATCCGGTGGTGCTGACCGGCTGGGGTGTCGGCGAAAAATACTGGGGCGGCTACAGCCAGCGTCAGCGCGTCCAGTCGCAATGGCTGGTACCGTTGCCGCAAGGACTCGATACGCGGTCTGCGATGGTCATCGGCACGGCCGGCTTCACCGCGATGCTGTGTGTGATGGCGCTGGAGGAGTCCGGGGTCGCGCCCGGCGATGGCAGCGTGCTGGTAACCGGGGCATCGGGCGGCGTGGGCAGCGTCGCGGTCGCGCTGCTGTCAAAGCTCGGTTATCGCGTCGCCGCGGTCAGCGGCAAACCGGAGGCGGCCGACTATCTGCGCAACCTCGGCGCACAGGAGATCCTGTCGCGCGAAGAGATGAGTGTCCCGCCACGACCGCTGGAAGGCCAAAGATGGGACGGCGCCATCGATACCGTGGGCGGCGTCATGCTGGCGCGGGTACTGGCGGAGACGCGTTACAACGGCTGCGTGGCGGCCTGCGGCCTGGCCGGGGGCGCCGACCTGCCGACCACGGTGATGCCGTTCATACTGCGCAACGTGACCTTGCGGGGTGTCGATTCAGTGCAATGTCCGGGCCCGCGTCGGCGCACAGCCTGGGAGCGCCTGGCGCGAGACCTCCCGCATGGGGCCCTGGATGCGATGACCCGGGTCGCGGGTCTCGATGCATTGCCGGGGCTTGCGGAACAGATCACCGAAGGCGCGATCCGCGGGCGCGTGCTGATCGACCTCAATGCCTGACCCGTTCCAATCCACGATGAGAAGCGAATAACCCATGGCCGATCCATCCGAGTCCCGTTGGCGTGTCCTGTGGTTGCTGCCGCCGCTGGCGGTTGGGATCCTGGCGGTCGTAGTGATGGCGGGCGGGCGGCAACCGCCGACGCGCACCGATCCCGTTGAGATCAGCCACCCGGTGCGCGTGGTATCAGCCCGCGCGATCGACCTGGTACCCGTCGCCGACGGCTACGGCGAGGTCCAGCCGGCAAAGGTCTGGGCCGCGGTTGCGCAGGTCGCCGGACGCATCGTCGAGACCCATCCGCGGCTGCGCGACGGTGAGATTCTTCCGGCCGGGACTCTGCTGTTCGCGATCGATCCCGTCGACTACGAACTCAAGCTCGCACAGGCGAACGCCGAACTTGCCGAACTCGCTGCGCGCGAGGAAGCCACGCACGCCTCTTTGGAGATCGACCGGCGCAATCTGAACCTGGCGCGACGTGAGCGCGAACGCATCTCCAACCTGTCCGCCAAGGGCACGGCATCGCGCAGCGACGTCGACAGCGCCGAACGCAGCGTGCTCAGCGCGCAGACCGCCGTGCAGAACACGGAGAACACCCTGGCGCTGATCCCCGCGCAACGTCGGTTGCTCGAGGCCAAGCTGGCGCAGGCCGAACGCGATCTCGCGAACACCCGGGTCGAGGCGCCGTTCAATCTGCGGATCACCGAGCTCGCAGTGGAAAAACATCAGTACGTCACCATTGGCCAGACGCTGTTTCGTGGCGACGGCGTCGATCGTGTGGAGATCGTGGCACAGGTCGCGATGTCGTCACTGCGCAACCTGTTTGCCGGCCGCGAGGACGCAGTGCCCACCGTTGGGGAGATGCAGACGCGGCTCGCAGATTTCACCGGCTTCGCCCCCCTGGTTCGCATGGACCTCGGTGGCCTCACTGCGGAATGGCAGGCGCAGTTCGTGCGTTTCAGCGACCTGGTCGACCCGCAGACACGTACGATCGGTGTCGTCATCGCCGTCGACGACCCGCTCGGTCAGGCAATCCCGGGCCGCCGGCCACCCTTGTCCAAAGGGATGTTCGTGCAGGTCGAGATCCGTGGGCGGACCCAGGTCGAACGCATCGTCATACCCCGCAGCGCGATACGCGGCGGTAAGGTGTACCTGGTCGATGATCAGCAACGCCTGCGCATTGAGCCGGTCGAGATCCTGTTCAGCCAGAACGGCCTGAGCGTGATCGACGACGGTATTCACGACGGCGATCGCGTGGTCGTCAGTGATCCGATACCGGCGGTAAAAGGGATGCTGCTCGATCCCGTTCCGGACGCCGAGATCCAGGCCCAGTTGGCCGGCGCCAATACCGCACCGGGGAAACCATGATCGCCTGGTTCGCCCGCCACCCGACCGCGGCCAACCTGTTCATGGCCGCGATCATGATCCTCGGCCTGGTGGCGTTGCCCGGCCTCAAGCGCGAGACCTTTCCCGAGATCACCAACGACAAGGTCGAGGTCCGCGTGGTGTACAAGGGCGCCACCACGGACGAGGTCGAGGACGCGATCTGCCGGCGCCTCGAGGATGCGATCGACGGGATCTCCGACATCGACGAGACCCGCTGCGAGGCGCGCGAGGGGATAGGCATCGCGGTCGCGGTGATGCGCGAGGGCGCCGATATGGCGCGTTTCCTCGACGACGTCAAATCCGAGGTCGATGCGATCGTCGATTTTCCGGATCAGGCCGAGCCTCCGGTGGTACAGGAACTGGCACGCACAGAGGCGGTCGTATCGATCGCGATCACCGGCCCGGAAGACCCGGTGGTGTTGAAGGCCTATGCCGAGGACATCAAGTCACGCCTGCAGACGCTGCCGCAGGTCGCGACCGTGACCGTCAAGGGTTTTTCGACGCACCAGATACGCATCGAGATAGACGCCGCGACGATGCGCCGTTTCGGCCTCTCCGCTGCCGATATCGCCGCGGCGGTGCAACGTCAGAGCGTCACCAGCCCGGCCGGCGAACTGCTCGGCGGCGACGAAGACATACTGCTGCGCTTCGACGACCAGCGTAAGACCGCGTCCACGTTGCGCGACCTGGTCGTGATTTCGAGTAGCAGCGGCGCGACGATTCGCCTCGGCGAGATCGCCACGATCAGCGACCAGTTCGAGCGCGCCGAGGACAAGGTGCTGTTCAACGGTCGACGGGCGGCGGTGCTCGACGTCGCCAAGACGCGCGCGCAGGACATCCTCGACACCTTCGCCGCTGTCGAGGCCTTTGTCGCCGATGCACAGGCACTGGCTCCGACCGGCATCACGCTGACACTCACCCAGGACCGCTCCTCGGTAGTCCGCGACCGCCTCGACATGCTGGTGCAAAACGGCGTTCAAGGGTTGATCCTGGTCTTCCTGGTGCTGTGGCTGTTCTTCAGCTTCCGCTACAGCTTCTGGGTCACGATGGGTCTGCCGGTGTCGTTCCTCGGTGCCTTGTTCGTATTGCCGTTGCTCGGTATCAGCATCAACATGATCTCGATGGTCGGGCTGCTGATCGGCATCGGCCTTTTGATGGATGACGCGATCGTCATTGCCGAGAACATCGCCGCGCGCCTGGAAAAGGGCGATCGACCGCTGCAGGCGGCCGTGACCGGCGCGACGCAGGTGCGGCAAGGTGTCCTGTCGTCGTTCGCGACCACCTTGCTGGTGTTCGGCTCGCTGGCGTTCATCGGCGGCGATATCGGTCAGGTCCTGCGCGTCGTCCCGATGGTGCTCATCCTGGTCATCGTCGTCAGCCTGGTCGAGGCCTTCCTGATCCTGCCGAGTCATCTCGGGCATTCGTTGCAGCACGCCGCGGCGCGCAGCCCGGGTCGCATGCGCATGGCCTTCGAACGGCACTTCGCCGCGTTTCGCGACCGGCGCTTCGCAGCCTTGCTGGAGCGCGCGATCCGATGGCGCTACCTGACCGTCGGCATCGTCTGCATGCTGTTTCTGTTCGCCATCTCGATGCCGATCGGCGGCAAGCTGAAATTCACCGGATTTCCGGATATCGAGGGCGACGTGGTCGAGGCCCGGTTGCTGTTGCCGCAGGGAACGCCGCTGGCGCGCACCGAGGCGATCGTCGACCACCTGCAGGCGATTGCCTGGTCGATCAATGCGGAGCTCAGGGCCGACCAGCCTGACGGGGCCGACCTGGTGCGCAACGTCACCGTGCTGTTCGGCGAAAACCCGGATGCCTACGAAAGCGGGGCACATGTCGCACGCATCATCGTGGACCTGCTGAGTGCCGAGGTCCGCGGCACCTCGCTGGACGAATTCCGCAACCTTTGGCGTGAGCGTGCCGGCCGGCTCACCGATGTGATCGCGTTGAAGTTTGCCGAGCCAGTGATCGGTCCTGGCGGGCGGGCGATCGACCTGCGCCTGATCGGTAGCGACCTCACGCAGATCAAGCAGGCGGCGCATGACATGCGTGACTGGCTAGGGCGATTCGACGGTGTAATCGATCTGAGTGACGACCTGCGCCCGGGCAAGCGCGAATACCGCCTGCATCTCAAGGGCAGTGCCGGCGTCCTGGGGGTCGATGCGAACAGCATCAACAACCAGGTGCGTGCCGCTTTTCAGGGCTACAAGATCGACGAGTTCCCACGCGGCGCGGAAACGATCGAGGTCGACCTGCGGCTCACTCACGCCGACCGCAGCCGCGTCGATGATCTGGAACGGATCAGTATCGTCGGCCCAGGCGGCAGCCTGATTCCGTTGCCGGTCGTGGCGAATATCGAGGAGGCGCGCGGCTGGGCGCGCATCAACCGTATCGACGGTCGGCGTACCGTGACCGTGCAGGGTGACGTCGACCGCGCACGCGCCAATGCTCAGGAGGTCCTCAACCTGGCGAAAAGCGAGCTGTTTCCGTTGCTCAGGGAACGCTACCCCTCGGTGCGGATCGACGTCCAGGGCGAGAGCAACGAATCGGCCAAGACCGGCGGCTCGATCGCGCGCAACGTGCTGCTCGGCATGATAGGTGTCTACATGCTGCTGGCGCTGCAGTTCCGCGGCTACCTCGCGCCGATCACCGTGATGTCCGTGATCCCGACCGCGTTGATCGGTGTGGTGTTCGGACACATGGCACTGGGTCTCGACCTGACCCTGCCGAGCATGGTCGGCATGGCCTCGCTGTTCGGCGTGGTGGTCAACGACTCGATCCTGCTCGTGGTCTTCATGCGCGAAGAGCGGGCGGCCGGTGTGCCGGTCGGACAGGCTGCACGGCACGCCGCCATAGCGCGCTTCCGTCCGATCCTGTTGACCTCGATCACGACCATCGCCGGTCTCACGCCACTGTTGCTGGAACGCAGCCTCCAGGCACAGATCCTGATACCTTTGGCGACCAGCCTGGCATTCGGCCTGATGGCCGCGACCGTGATCGCGCTGTTTCTGGTCCCGGCGATCTACTGCATCCTGGACGATTTCGGTCTGCTCGGGGAGATCGATGCACCGGAGACCGAAGCACCCGCGGGCCTGTCGGCGAGCCCCTGATCGCGGCCGCGGTGCCCCCTCATCCCGGTCCGACGATCACCAGGTCTTCGACGTAGACCACCTCGCAGGAATGCGCGCCGCTGTCGGTGCGGCTGAGCGAACTGCGCCAACGCCAACCGTCAGCCGCGTGCGCCTCGATCAGGTAGCCGCGCAGTTCGACCACCTGCCCGTCGCGCACCGCATCCAACGCTTCGGCCACCGTCTCGTCGGCAGGGATCATGTGCATATTGGCGCTGTTGTGCTGTATCTCGCTGCGCGACACAGGCAACTGCTGCGCGCTCCATCGGTACCAGCGCCCACCCTGGGTGATCGACAGTTGATCCAGGACGCGTTCGTCCGACATGGGTCCCCAACCGAGCGCAAGATCGACCGGCGCCAGCCCGGCCTCCCGGTCGAATCGGTAGTCCTCGCGCCCGAGCACCCGCGCCTGCAGCGCGAATCGCGCCAGCGGCTGGATTGCATAGTCGCCGTACCGAAAGGGCGCGACACCCTTCACCGGGGTCTGCGTCGGTGTCGTGGGGGCGACGACGCCGGGTCCATGACGGACTGCACCGCTGTCGCCGAGCCACCACGACAAGGCCCCACCGGCAGCGAGCAGGAGCGACAGGCGGGCCAGCGTCACGGTGCGCCTCCGCATAGCGCCACGATACCCTGCGAACAGGTGCTGCCTTCGATTCCCACGCGACCGGCGCTCACCATTACCCGATAACCCCGCTACAGTCTCCCAGGACTGCGTATCGGCACCGGATCCTCTGGCTGCAGGGCGGCCCTACCGACACACACCCGCTCTGGTATCCGCGCCGCACCGGTCAGGCCATGGATCAAGCGTCACCGGAATGCGCCGTTAACATGGGATGCGCCTTCAGCTGAACGCAACGTCCATGGCCAAGCGGGTATAGTGGAACGCCTGTGGTCTGGGCCTGTCTGACCAATCACCGTGTTCGACGCCCGATCAGTCAATCGAAATAGGTCATCAATCCGTCACGATGTCGAAACCAAGAATCAAGAAATCCCGCCTGGCACTCCTGGTTGGCGCCAGTCTGCTGTGCGTCGGTGCCGGTGCCGCGGACATCACAGCCGTGCGCTATTACGAGGATGCCGTCTCGCGATTCAACAACCGCGACCTGAAAGGCGCCGAGATCCAGTTGCGCAATGCCTTGTCGCGCGACCCGAGCCAGCTGGCGGCACGCCTGCTGATGGGACGGGTGCAACTCGGGCTGGGCAACGCCCAGCAGGCCGAGGAAGACCTGCTGATGGCGGACTCGCTGGGCGCCGACCCCTCGGTCACCGCGGTACCCCTGGCAAAGGCGCGCAATCGCCTGGGCAAACACAAGGAACTGGTCGAAAAACTCGTTCCCACCGCCTACCCACTGGATATCCAGGCCGACCTCTGGGTCGAACTCGGTCTCGCGCGGTTGTACACGCAGGACGTCGAAGGCGCACGGGTCGCGTTCCAGCGCGCGCTGCAGGTTGTACCGAATCACGCCGGCGGCATGATCGGGCTGGCGCGGATACCGTTGCGCAAAGGCGATTTCACCGAGGCTGCGCGGCTCGCGGACAACGCGGTCACCGCGGATCCTTCCAACGCCGAGGCGTGGTTGATCAAGGCCTCCACGTTGCACGCCCTGGGAAAGTACGAGGACGCGGCGCGGGCCTACGCACAGGCGCGCGATCTCGATCCCGGCAACAGCGCCGCAGGCCTCGGCGAGGCGACGGCGCTACTCGATGCCGACCAGGTCCGCAAGGCGAGTGCCCTGCTCGCGGATCTCCGCAAGTCTTTCCCGTGGATGCCTGAGGCGGCCTATCTGCATGCCAGGACACTCGCCAGCCTCGGCAACATCGAGGAGGCCAGGCAAGAACTCGCCGCAGCCACCGAGATGCTGGACTCGCTCGACCCGGCCGATCTCTCGGACAACCCGGCACTGTTGCGCCTCGTCGGCACCATCGCATTCGACAACGATCAATTGGAACGGGCCTACCGCTCGTTCGCGCTTTACCTGGAACAACGCCCGGACGATGTCGCCGCCAGCAAGAATCTGGCACGCATCGCGATGCGTCTGGGCAAGCCGGGCGAGGCGAGACGGGCATTGACACCGATCGTGAACGCCGGCCGTGCCGACGCCGAGATCCTTGCGCTGCTGGGCGATGCCAATCGACAGCTCAACGACTACATGGTCGCGGAGACCTATTACCGCGAAGCCATCGCCAACTTCAAAGGAGGACCGGCACTGCTCGGTCGTCTAGGCGCAGCGCAGTACCAGCAGGGACAGCGGCAGGATGCGTTGCAGACCCTGCAGTTTCTGCTCGACGACGCTCAATCCAATACCCCGGCCCGGGTCGCGTTGTACGGCGCCATGCTGTACTTCGCCGAGGGCAAACTGGATGAGGCCGAAAAGATCACGAACGGCGTACTGGGAAAAGACCCCGAAAATCTCACTGCACTCAATCTACGTGCGGCGCTGGCGATCGCGCGCAGCGACTACGCAGGTGCCAACGATCAGTTGACAGCCCTGGTGCGCGACAATCCCACCTTCATGCCGGCCCGCTACAACCTGGCGAAACTGCTGGTCCTCCAGGGACAATACCGCGAGGCCAATGCGGAACTGGCGAGGCTGCTTTCAGAAAATGCCAACGATACCCGGGCGCTTTTGGAATCGGCACGCCTGGCGGTGAAGCTGAACGACTACAGGACCGCGATTCAACACTACGAGAAGATCCGCCAGATCGATCCGCAGGCACTTATACCCGCGGTCGAACTGGTGAACCTCTACATGCACGAATCGCGTCCCGGAGATGCGATGGGGGTGGCCTCGGCACTCAATAGCGCGCTGCCGAACAACCCCTATGTACAACAGACACTCGCGCGCGTGCTGATCGCACGCAATGAACTCGCCGATGCGCGCATCGTGCTCAGCAAGGCGGCGACGGAATCGGGCTACGATCCTCGCCTGCTGTTGAGTACCGCGCAGCTGCAAAAAGCGGCCGGTGGTCTCGAGGACGCCGTGGTGACCTTGTCCAAGCTGCTGGCCGACGAACCGGCGTCGCTCGCGGCGCGCAAGGAACTCGCAGACACCCGTTACCTGTTGGGCGATCTTGACGCCGCGCAGCAAGAACTGGAGTCGGTGCTGAAGGAAGCGCCGGATGACGTCTTTGCCCTCGCGCTGCTTGGCGATGTACTGCTGGCAAAGAACCGCGCCGCAGACGCCGTGCAGGTGTTCGCGCGCGCCAGCGAAGTCAGGGACCTCCCGGAGCTCGCAGTCAGCCGGTTTCGTGCAAGGGTACTTGCCGGGGAGGGTCCCGCGGCGCTTTCCGATCTGCAGGCCTGGGACAAGGCGCATCCGGACAGTCCGATCGTCACCCGCGCGCTGGCCGAGTACCTGCACCAGCTGGGCAGGATCAACGCTGCCCTGCCCTACTACGAGCGCCTGGTCGGGCTGCTGCCCAAGGACGCCGTCGCGCACAACAACTTCGCCAACCTGCTGACCGAGATCGACAGCGAGCGTGCCCTCAAGGCCGCGCAACGCGCGTTCGAACTGGACCCGACGGACCCGGCGATTCTGGATACCTACGGCTGGGCGCTGGTGCAGATCGGCGATCTAGAGACCGGCCTGTCGCATCTGCGGGACGCGGTTGTACGTAATGGCCGCTCGGCGGTCACCCGTTACCATCTGGGCGTGGCACTCGAGGAATATGGCAACCGCGGCGAGGCGAGACGCCAGCTGCAGCAGGCGCTGCAGATTGCCAACGACGCGGCGACCTGGACCGGCGATGCCCGGCAGCGCCTGTCGCGGCTCCAGTAGCACCGCCACCCCTGCGTTACCCCGCCGCGCGGCGGAATTCGAACGTTCTCAAACGAAAATCCCCCTGGCACCGCGGTACCAGGGGGATTGTCAGTGTGCGTGAACCGCGTCGCTTCAGGCCGCGATGCGCTTCTGCCGGCGACTGAACCACAGCATCCCGAGCGCGGTGAGCAGCAGGGGAGCCGGTGCCGGCACTTCGTTGGGGGGTTCGCGCGGATCGACCAGCTTGCCGCCAATCGAGGCGATCTTAAAGTAGTCGTTGCCCGTGTCGCAGCTGCCACCGGACAGACAGGTCGAACCGTACACCGAGTTGTACGCGGCGACGATCCAGTAGCGCGACTCGATGGCCGTACTGATCGTTGAGGTGCCTGGCGCGCCGCCAAAGTCGACATCGTAGTTGCCGACCAGGGTCCAGCCGTTGTCGGTCAGGTCTTCGCCGGCGGTGCTGAACAGCACGTTGTCGACGTTCGGCGTGTCACCGACACCGCCACCCTCGAACGCCAGCAGGTTGATGTCGGCATCGCCGCTGACCCAACCCATCGTGATGTCGGTCAGCGAGACCGAGTTGCCGGCGCCGAAATCGAACACCACCAGTTCCAGGCGGCCGTTGTTGTCGACGCCATGCTGGGGACTCGATTCCGACTGGTCGGCATTGTATTCACCGATGCCTGACGAACCCCAGATGCGAAGACCGGCCTCGGCCAGGCGGTTATTGATGCTGCCAGGTTCGGTTGCCGCCCAGCCCGCGGCCGTCACGCTGGGTCCGCCGCCAGGGCTGGAACTGAAGGTCTTGGTGTGCGAGACGGTGGTATCGCCGCCGGTCAGGTTCCAGGTGTATGCCGTGTCGGCTGCCGCGGATGCAGAGAGGACAAGCGCAGTCAGACCGATGAGGGAGGGCAGTACATTTATTTTTTTGGTCGGCATTGCCGGGACTCCAGATTTTCCGTTTGGGCCGTCGCGACGGCGGTCAGGCTTCTTTGCTTCTGACAAAGCAATTAGCGTGCCTTCTTGCGTCTGGTGTAGCATTTTCAGCAGCTTACGCGGGTGAGTCGAAAAATTCCCGGGCTGGTCGGCGCGATGTGTAAAGAATGCCGACACCGACCCTGATCGCTGTTCCCGAACCGGCGCGCCCGGATCGAAGGATACCGGGATCGACAGCGCGGCGACCCGGTTCGCGCCGGCGCCGCGTTCGGCTGCATTGGGTCATCCGCCGCCTCAATCCGGCAGGACGATGTTCAGTTCGAGGATCTCCTGGGCGCCGTCGCGCTCGACGTTCACCGAGACCGCATCATTATCTATAGCGACGTATTTGCGGATCACCTTGAGCAGGTCGTGCTTGAGTTGCGGCAGGTACGAAGGGCCCCCGCCGCGCCGGTCGTGGGCGACCAGGATCTGCAGGCGCTCCTTGGCGATGGCCGCCGAACCGCTGGATTTGCGTTGTCTGAAATAGTCGAGCAGTGCCATGTTCACCCCCGGAACAAGCGGCCGAACAGGCCCTTTTTCTCGATCGTGAGGAAGCGATGCGGCAAGTCTTCGCCGAGGTAGCGCGAAACCATGTCGCCATACGCCTGACCGGCACTGCTCTCGCGGTCGAGAATCACCGGTACGCCCGCATTCGACGCATTCAGCACCGACGCGGACTCCGGGATCACCCCGATCAGGTCCAGCGACAGGATCTCCTGGACATCCTCGAGCGCCAGCATCTCACCGCGTTTCACCCGCTCGGGCGAATAACGGGTCACCAGCAGAAACTCGCGGATGCCGTCGAGTCCCTGTTCCGCCCGCCGCGACTTGCTCGCCAGGATGCCGATCATGCGATCGGAATCACGCACCGAGGAGACCTCGGGATTGGTCACGACGATCGCGTCGTCGGCGAAGTACATCGCCAAGGTGGCGCCCTTCTCGATCCCGGCCGGCGAATCGCAGACGATGAACTCGAACTCCCGGCCGAGCTCCTCGAGCACCTTGCCGACGCCTTCGACGGTCAGCGCCTCCTTGTCACGCGTCTGCGATGCCGGGAGGACGAACAGATTGGGATTGCGCTTGTCCTTGATCAGCGCCTGTCCGACGTTCGCCTCACCGTTGATCACGTTGACGAAATCGAACACCACGCGCCGTTCGCACCCCATGATCAGGTCGAGATTGCGCAAGCCGACGTCGAAGTCGATGACGACCGTCTTGAAGCCGCGCTCGGCCAGCCCCATGGCAAAGGCCGCGCTGGTCGTGGTCTTACCCACCCCGCCCTTGCCGGAGGTTACAACGATGATTCTCGCCAACTGAGTACTCCTCGGGACACCAAGTCCGCGTTGGTCAGATTGAGACGGTAGGGACGCGTCAGAGCAGCTCGAATCTCAGCGCGTCACCGGACAGGGAGATCTGCACCGATCGCCCCAGAAAACGACTTTCCAGGTTTTCGCTCACCCGATAGCGGCCGGCGATCGAGACCAGTTCGGCGCCCAGCTCGCGGCAGAAAATCCGGGCACCGGCGTCACCGGAGACCCCCGCCATCGCGCGACCGCGCAGCGGCCCATAGGCGTGGATGTGTCCGTCGGCCATGATCTCGGCACCCGAGCTCACCCCGGCCAGTAGCACCAAGTCGCCGGCATCCGCGTAGATGCGCTGCCCCGAACGCACTGGTTTGTCGACGATCAGGGTGCGGCTGGTCGGCTGCGCCGCCTCGCGCGGAGCGGCCGGGGCCTGTGGCGTCGACACCTTGCGTCCGGCCGGCATGACCGCGAGTTCGAGCGCCAACGCCTGCGCCTTCTGTTCTTCGGATCCGCCGCGCACGCCGACCGGAATCATGCCATGGCCGCGCAGCATACCGACGATCATCGGAAACTCTTCCAATTGGTCGCGCTGGTTCAGCCCCGAGAGGTCGATCGCAACCGGCGCCTGATCGAAAAACGACGGCAGCCTGGCCACCTGCTGAGCCAGAAAAGCGTCGAGGCCGGCGGTGTCGAGGTCCCGCAGGACCAGGGTCGGGATCGTGAACTGCCCGGCCTTCATATCGAACGGCGCAGGTGAACTGGTGGTGCGCGCGGGGGCCTCGGACATGCCTCGTACTGCTCCGGCAGGTGGTTGCGTTGTCAGGCCCATGAGTCTATCCGAATTCAGCGCAATCCGTGGGACACGCCGCGCCGCGCCGGCCGGCGCCGGCCGGCCGATCAGTTGGGCATTATCGGGTTCATCGCACCCATCGGCCCGGCGATCTGGCGCACGTTGTGACGCATGCCGCGCATACCGCCGGTGATGAAGTGCATCTGCTCGGCGATACCGCCCATCGCACCGGTCATGTGCTGCATGCTCTCGTCGATACCGAGCATCTCGGTCTCGATATTCTGCATATTCTCCCGCAGTCGCGGCATCGTCTGTGTGATCGCGTGCATACTGTGGGTGATTGGCTGCATATGCGCGATGTGTCCGTCGAAACGCTCTACCCGCTGGGCGATCAGGGCCATGTCGAAATCGACCCGTTCCAGGTTCCGATACATCGAGTCCATGTTGTTGACGATGCCGTCGAGGTCGCGGTACAGGACGCGCACATAGTAGACGTTCACGCTGGCCAGGAGCACCAGCAGAAGGGACACGACCAGGATCACCTTGTCGGTGATCTTGAAGTGCCGATGGCGTTCGTCCAGGTGCAGCTGCGTCTCGCGACCCAGCCGCGCCATCACCTGGATGATCGGACTGCGTGGATCGACGCTCATCGCTGCCAGCCCCGCTGCGCGAGCCATGCGGTTGCAGGCTGCCCGTTGGTCGTGTCTGTCCGTGTCATGGGAACGGGATCATTCCGTTGAGCGTGCGCGCCGGCTTGGCCATGCGATGCATGTCGGCATTCATCGCCTGCACCTCGATATTCATCGCACCCATGGTGACCGCGATCCCCTCGACGTTCAGGCGCGAGCCGGTCATCTGCACGCCAATGTCCGCGACACTCTCCTCGATGCGCTCCGCGCTCTCGGCGATCCCGGCGATCTCGTCCTGCATCACCGTGGTGTTGCCACCGATCGACTCGAGCTGCGCCACCTGCACCTCCATCGAGGCCATATTGGCCGCGATCGCATCCATGCGCTGCGACACGGCGGCGAAGTGTTGGTTCATTGCCGCCACCACGCCCGAGATCCGGTTGATCTGCGAACTCAGCGTCAAAAGCAGGACCAGGATCGAGAATGCGATCACGAACAGGATTATCAGCCCGGCACGGATACTGTAGTTGAGCCGGTCACCCAGCTTGTTCTTGACGTCGATCTGGCTGAGGACGATGCCCTCGAACGAACTCAGTGCGCGCAGATACTGCTGCTGCAGGACTGTATCGTCGGCGCCGTTTCTGCCCCCCGCTTCTTCACCAGCCATAGTTCCTTCGACACCTTCTGCAGGCAGCCACGACGCGTTCCGGCGGGTACGCCCGGTAGCTGCAGGTAATTTGCAGAATTCTGGCACACGTTGCCCGGACGTGTAGACCGGGCGCGTTCGGTATTGATCAACGTCAATGTTTCAGGGGCTGTGGATGCTTCAGCAGCTCGCCGGCCTCGGCTGGCGGCACGGGTTCGGAGAACCAGAACCCCTGTGCCTCTGGACACTCCATCGACAACAGTGCATCCAGCTGTCCGCGCGATTCGACGCCTTCGGCGACCACGTTCATGTTCAGCATGCGTCCGAGCCCGACGATCGTCTTGATGATCGCCAGGCTCTGGTCTTCGCTGCCGAGACTCTGTACGAACGAGCGGTCGATCTTCAACGTGTCGTATGCGCAGCGTTGCAGGTAAGACAGGGACGAGTAACCGGTACCGAAATCGTCCATGTGGATCTTGATCCCGAACTCACGCAACTCCGCGAGGACCGCCTGGGTGGCCTTTTCCTGGTCCATGCAATCGCGCTCGGTGAACTCGAGCGAGAGATCGGCCGGCGCCAGCCCGCTGTCGAGTACCATGTCCTTGAGACGCTGGGCGGCGTGTTCGCCGCGGAACATGCTCGCCGACACGTTCACGCTGACGCGCAGTGGCGAGCCATTGGCGAACAGTCGGCGCCACTCGCGGGCCTGTTTGCAGGCCTGCTCGAGCACCCACCAGGTCAGGTTCGCCAGCATCCCGGAATCCTCCACCACCGACAGGAAACTGTCCGGTGCGAGCAACCCCTTTTCCGGATGCAGCCAGCGCAGCAGGGCCTCGAATGCGACGATCCGCCGCTCGGCGAGCGTGACAATCGGCTGGTAATAGACGACGAATTCGCCGCGCGCCAGCGCGCGTCGCAGATCGGTCTCCATGTTCAGGCGCGAAATGGCCGCCTGGTGCATGGTGGTATCGAAAATGACCGTGTTCTCGTTGGCCGACCGCTTGGCCCGGTACATCGCGAGGTCTGCATCGCGCAACAGCTCTTCCGGTGATTCGTACTGCTGCGTCGCCACGGCGACGCCGATGCTGGCGCTGGAGTACATCCCCCGTCCGGCGATCGAAAACTCCTGCTGGAAGAGGTGGTGGATACGCTCGGCCACCTGCGTGGTATCCGACTCGTCGACGATGTCGCTGACCAGCACGGCGAACTCGTCGCCCCCCATGCGGGCGACCGTATCGCCCGGGCGGATGACACTCATCAGGCGTCGCGCTATCGACACCAGCAGACTGTCGCCAGCGGAATGCCCGAGGCTGTCGTTGACGAATTTGAAACGGTCTAGATCGAAGTACAGCACCGCGAAACGCAGTTCGTTGTTGCGCTTGTAGCGGCGCAGCGCCTGCTGCAGGCGGTCAACGAACAGTACCCGGTTTGGCAGTCCGGTCAGCGGGTCGTGCAGCGCGCGATGGACCAGCTGGTGCTCGGTCGCCTTGCGTTTCGCAATACTGCTGATCGAACCCGCCATACGCGTCGGTCTGCCGTCGGCATCGGCGAGGATGACGCCACGCGCATACACCCAGATGAATTCCCCGGATTCATGCCGCAGCCGATGTTCATGTTCGAAATGTGTCCGTTCACCGGCCGGCTTGGCATGCAGAATACGACGGAACTCGGCAACATCGTCCGGATGGATACGTTCCAGCCAATCCTGCAGGCGCTTGACCTGCGCGTCTTCCGGCAATCCCAGCAGTTCGCCCCACCTCGGTGAGAAGTAGGCCTCGTCGGTCGCCGCATCCCAATCCCAGATGCAGTCGTTCGCACCGGCGACTGCCAGCGCATAACGCTCTTTGACCTTGACCAGTGCAGATTCCGCGCGCTGACGCTCGATGGCATACAGGATCGCGCGGTGCAGCAGGGCCGCATTCACCTCGCGCTTTATCAGGTAGTCCTGGGCACCGCTGCGGACCGCGCTGGCGGCGACCCGCTCCTCGTCGCAATTGGTGAGAATGATGACCGGGACCCCGGGGGCCGCCGCGGCGATATGTCGATAGCCATCGAGTCCACGCGTGTCAGGAAGGTGCAGGTCGAGCAGTACGACGCTCGGGCGATTGCCGGCGGCAAGATCGCTCAATGCGCTGCTGATGCTGCGCGCGTGACGGATTGTGTAATTGTGCGTGTACCGCTTCGCGAGATACAGACGGACGATCTCCGCTTCTTGCGGGTTGTCCTCGACCAGCAGGACATCAATGCCTTCGCTATTCATGGAGCTTTCAACACACCCGTGCACACTATGATGTCACCACCTCCGCCGATCCTTCGGCCTGCGGTACCGAGAAGATGAATACGCTCCCGCTACCCGGCGACGAACGCACCCAGATCTTGCCACCGTGGTTCTGCACGATCCGCTTGCAGATCGCCAACCCCATCCCGGTACCGGGATACTGTTCGGCACCGGACGCCCGCTCGAACATCCCGAATATCCGACGGGTGTCGTCTTCGGCGATGCCGATGCCGTTGTCCTTGACCCCGATACGCCACTCGTTGCGCACACGCTGGGCGCGTACCGTGATATTCAAAGGGCGTTCGCTGCGAAACTTGATCGCATTGCCAACCAGGTTCTGGAGCACACGCTGGAACTGACGTCGGTCGACCGACAGCGTCGGCAGCGAGTGGTGCCGACTGATCGAGCCCCCAATCTCCTGCAACGTCAGTTTGTACAGACTGCTCACTTCGTCCAGCAGCTCATTGAAATCGACCGGCTCACGCTCGGGTTTTGAATTCTGCAGACGAGAATAGTCCAATAACTCGTCCAGCATCTCCTGCGTGCGGTTCAGATTGAACTGCAGATGTCCGAGCACCTTGGAACCAGGTTCACCGAGTTCGTTGGCGTAGTCCTCGTTCAACACGTCGGCATAACGGCGCGCGAGCTGCAGCGGGTCCTGCAGGTCGTGCGACACCGCGTAGACGAGTTTCTCCTGATCCATCTCCACGGCTGATTCGGCCGTGCCCACCGATTCGGCCCGGTCGTGCCGCAGGCTGAAACCGCGCTCCTGGACTGCCATGTTGCCAATGAGCCGCGCCAGCGCCACCAGGCCGGAACTGCTGTGCGGGTAAGCGACCGTGACCGCGGAATCGAACACCGGCGCCTTGGGGCCGGTTGCCGCCTCGTCGGTCAGCAAGACCAGCAGGGCATTCGGACGGTGTTGCGCGCATGCGGCCACGACCAAGCGCCACTCCGACCATGGCTGCCGGTCATCGACCACGACAACCTGGTAACGCTGCTCCGAATAGATCGCTTGATAGAACGCCTGGGCGTCGCTCACCGACGACAGACGAATCCCCGCGCCTTCCGATTCGCGCGCAAGCAGCGTGCTCAGCACGAGTTCGTCAGCGCCATTGTCGCTGACGAACAGAACCTGGATGTCGGTATTCACGAGTTATTCTTTTCGGCACTTTTATTATCGGCAACCGCAACCGCCCGCTCCTGGACAGTCAACGGCCGCACCCTCTTCAGGCGGGA
Organism: Chromatiaceae bacterium; assembly: GCA_024235395.1. Taxonomy (NCBI): domain Bacteria; kingdom Pseudomonadati; phylum Pseudomonadota; class Gammaproteobacteria; order Chromatiales; family Chromatiaceae; species Chromatiaceae bacterium. The sequence goes on along the minus strand of JACKMK010000002.1, from coordinate 483,023 downwards.
CCGCCGGGGATTGTGTCGCGTCGTGCCGGCCGGCCGGACTCTCACCGGTACCCGCCGAGGGTGATGGGACCTGCCAATGGTTCCACCGTACGACGCGACTTCGACACCCCGATTGGATGGCGGCTCGCCGCTCTGTTTTTTCTTTCCAAACCACACCCTTAGACGAACTGCTTGTCTTTTGGGTTAGCTCCATTCTCGCAAAATTCGACGAGCCGTAAATGGCGGAATTTCGCCGTCCGCAGTTTGTTGACGCACCTGCGATTCCGGCCAGAAAACCTTTCGTAAAATATGCCATTAAAGGCGCCTGCATAGGCACTTAAGGCATAAAGCGTCAATTCTACCTCGTGCCGGCCATCATTTTAGTGCTTTTTATTCCCAATCCGGTCTCTAAACACCGGACCACTGGCGGCGGACCGGCGAGACTGTACCATCCGCCTCTCCACCATCACCAGTGGTTGGTCTTTTCCTACGGAGGAAGTCTCGATGCGTAGAACACTTTCCACACGGTTCGACACCCGCGTGCTGCTGGCTGTCGCAGCCACTTTCATCATGCTCGCGACCAGTACCGTCTCCACCGCGGTACGCGCCGACGGCGTGGCCAAGGTCGTCTATCACGCCGATTTCGCCGACCCAAGGCGGTTCAGCGCCATGCTGACCAGCATCAACAACATGGTCACGTATTACCAAAACGAACTCATCGACTACGACGTGCGCATCGTGTTCGTTGCCCACGGCGTGCGCTTCGTCACCGACGATCCCTTGACCGGCACCCCGTTTCAGGAAGATGCCGAGATGGCCGAACGGCGCGCCAACAATGCCGGCCGCTTGCAGGCGTTGCACAGCGTTCAGGGTGTGAAGCTCGAGCTATGCGACATCACGCGGTCACAGATCGGCCTCGACGGTGCAAAACTCTACGACGGCGTCGAACTCGTGCCGTCGGGTGTCGTGCAGGTTGCCAAACTGCAAAGCGAGGGCTTCGCCTACATCAAAATCGAATGACTGCGGTCGACACCGCTCCCCGGTTCGATACATGTCCGCGTCTTGAAAAGGGTCCCGAAATCGGTGCGAGATGCCGGCGGTCGTCGCCCGGTCGCCGCCCGTCGATGGCTCGCGCGGGCAGGATTCGTCGGGTTGTTGTTGATTGGCACCGCCTGCACGGATCCGCCGTCACAGGTGGTGGAACTGAGCGGCCGCACCATGGGTACCCGTTACAGCATCAAGCTGGCCCATTCACCGGGACCGGGACAGTTGGCGCCACTGCAGCAGCGGATAGACGATCGTCTCGATGCCATCAACCGGATGATGTCGACCTACCGCGAAGACTCCGACCTGATGCGCTTCAACCGGACGTCTTCGACCACCTGGCAGGATGCGCCGGCAGCGCTCGTCGATCTGGTCGAGCGCGCTCTTCGAATCAGCGAATCGAGCGATGGCATGTACGACATCACGGTCGGGCCTCTGGTGAACCTGTGGGGATTCGGCAACGCCGGCGATCGCAACACACCACCCTCGGCCGGACAGATCGCCGAATTGTTGCCGACCGTCGGCTATCAATACCTGCAGACGCGGCGCGCACCGCCCGCGCTACGCAAGACCGTGGCGGGTCTGCAGGCCGATCTTTCGTCGATAGCAAAAGGATGGGCGGTGGACGAGATCGCGGCGCTCCTGGACGCAGAGGGCTTCACCGGCTATCTGGTCGAGATCGGTGGCGAGGTGTTCGCACGGGGCGGCAAGCGCAACGGCGACCCCTGGCGGATAGCCATCGAACGACCCAGCTTCACCGAGCGCTCGATACAGCGTGTCGTCGCGCTGCACGACCTGGCGATGGCCACCTCCGGTGACTATCGCAATTTCTTCCCGGCCGGGGGAAAACGCTATTCACATACGATCGATCCGCGCTCGGGCATGGCGATCGCACATGGGTTGGCATCCGTCACGGTATTCGCGCGCAACTGCGCCGAGGCAGACGGCTGGGCCACGGCACTGATGGCCCTCGGTGATGAACAGGGGCCGGCGACAGCCGAACGCCTGGGCATACAGGCGCTGTTCATCGCGCGCAAGGACGACGGGTTCTCAGAGCGGGTCAGCAGCGCACTGCATAAAGCGCCGGTCTGGCGGGGACAACCCTAGCCGGCCAGACAACTCAATCGACCGATTCCGCGGCACCCACCAGACCGGCGGACCGTCGGTCTTTTGTGATCCGGGCGGTGACCGGCGCATCGCCTTCCTGTATGCCAATCATCTCTTGGAACGCGCCCGCCGACACCGGCCGGCTGAAATAGTATCCCTGGACCATTTCGACGCCGCGCTGCTGCAGGTACGCGAACTGCGCCTCCGTCTCAACGCCTTCCGCGACTACCTGCATCCGCAGGCTGTGCGCCATCGCGATGATGGCGTCGACCAGGGACTCGTCGTTGCCGCGCTTACCCAGGTCCCGCACGAACGCCTTGTCGATCTTCAGCACCCGCATCGGAAACTTCTTCAGATAGCTCAGCGAAGAGTACCCGGTACCGAAATCATCGAGCGACAGCGTCACGCCGAGGTCGACCAGCGCGTTGAACACACGCATCGCCTCCGGCGTGTCCTGCACAAGAACGCTTTCGGTGATCTCCAGTTCTAGCTGCGCCGCCGGCAGGCCCGACTCGACCAGAGCCTGGGTCACATTGGCCAGCAGATCGGTATTGCGAAACTGCTGCGGTGAGACATTGATCGCCACGTGCAGCGGCCTGCGCACCAGACGCTGCCACGCCACGGCCTCACGACAGGCCGTGCGCAACACCCAGTCACCGATGTGTGGCATCACACCGGCCAGTTCGGCCACAGGAATGAACTCGTCGGGCCCGATTCTGCCGAGAGACGGTGAGTTCCAGCGCAACAGGGCCTCGGCACCACTGATCGTCCGCGTCATCACGTCGATCTTGGGCTGGTACTCGAGGAACAGCTCTCCGCGATCCAATGCGCGCCGCAGTTCGGTTTCCATCTCGAGGTGCCGCTCCGCGGTCGCCTGCATCGCACTGGTGAAGAACCGATACTTGTTCTTGCCGGCGAACTTCGCGTGGTACATCGCCGTGTCTGCACTCTGCAACAACTGCTCGGCAGTCGCACCGTCCTGCGGAAAGACCGCTATCCCGATGCTGGCGGTCGCGTAGAACTCGCGGCTGTCGATCGTGAAGGGCTGTTGAAACACGCCGACGATCTTGTGCGCAATCACCTCTGCGTCGGAGGGACGTTGCAGGCCTTCGCTAACGGCCAGGAACTCGTCCCCACCGAGTCGCGCCGGCATGTCGCTCTCGCGCAGGCTGGCGCGCAACCTGTCGGCCGCCTGGTGCAACAGCGTGTCTCCGGCCTTGTGCCCCATCGTGTCGTTGACCGCCTTGAAGTTGTCCAGATCGATAAAGTAGACGGCCACCAGGCGGTCGTTGCGTCGGGCGTGCTCGAACGCGTGCTCGAGCTGGTTCATGATCGTGACCCGGTTGGGCAGGCCGGTCAGCTGATCGTAGTGCGCAAGGCGTGCGAGTTCCTTCTCGTGGCGCTTGCGCTCGGAGATGTCGACGGCCACGCCGATGGCCCCCTGGCGATTGCCGTCCTCATCGAACAAGGGACCGTAGTTGACCTCGTAGCAATGACGCTCCGCGTCGAGCTCGGCGACAAAGGACTCGCCGTTCAGCGCGCGCCGGGTCTGGTACGCGATCTGCGCCCGGTCTTCGGTGTCGGCCAGTACGCTCTCGCCGATCGGGGGCAGCCTGAGGTCTTCGAGGTTGCTGCCCTGGCCACCTTCGACGAACGACACCACGCCCTCGGCATCGACCGCCCAGATTGCGATCGGCGCGCTGCCCAGTATGCGGCCCATCATCGTCTCGGCCTCATCGATGACGCGTTTCTTCTCGCGCTCAAGATCCGTGATCAGTGTTGCGTTCTCGAACCGTAACGTGAGCAGGTGCGTCAGCGACTTGGCATAGCTGTGACTCGATCGATCGAGGAAAATCAGCAAAAGCAGACTCAGCAACCCAAAGGTGATCTGAGGTTGCTGGCCTTGCATCAAGGCCACGGCGCTCACCGGGCCCATGATCAGCAGCACGAAAAAACGATAGGCCCCGTGATCGGCCGCCATCGAGCTGATCGCTCCCGCGGCTACACCCGCAAGTGTCAGGATCGTGAACACCTGCAGGGTGACGTCGTGGTCGGGTATGAACAACAGGGCCGCGCCTCCCCAGCAAACACCCGCGGCTATAGCGCCGAGGCGAAACGCTGTCAGCCATGCACGGTCACTCAAAACCACCGAGCCTTTCCCGAAGTAATGCACAGCGCTGAAACCGCGTAGCGCGAGCACGCCGCTGATCAACGCGAACCACCCGTGAGCGTTGTGCTGGCCCTGGCTCTCCTGGAATGCAAACAAGATGACGGCGACCGCGAATGCGATTCCCTGCGACAGCGGAATGGCGGAATAAAGCATGCGCACCCGCTCGCGCAACACCGAATCCCGGTGGCGATCGAGCGCTTGTTTTTCCACTATCTCTCTGTTTTTACTGGACTTACTGGAGAACACTGTCGATCGCACCCGGTCGCCACGCCACACCTGATATGTATCGCCCGGTAGTAACGATTCTTAAATATCAGAATTCACTAAAATACCCCTCGTCCTGCCGGGCGCCCGCATGGCTGGTCTACAAGAACCCGCGCGCCTGTGGCGTCCGCCCATTCGTGCTAAAAAACCGGTAACGCCGACTTCCGCCGGCGTCGACGAGAAACGAACCAGCATCCCGAATGCCATGTATCGCTACCGTCTCTGCACCGAATCCGACTTTGCACACTGTGCGGCGTTCCTGCGCGACCACGGCCACTTCGCATGCCCATCGGAGACGTGGCAGCGGATGCCCGAGGTCTGGTCGCGCTGGCTGAAGCAGGACGCTTTGAACGCTGTCTTCTGGGAGGATCTCGCGGAACCGGACGAGCACCGACGCCGTCTGGGCTACGGCCTGAGCGTGGCGGTCTCAGAGGTGTTCGCTGCACAGTTGCAGCGGCAGCCCATCCCCTATGTGGGTAACGCCCTCTATGCTGCGCCCTTCGGGCCGCATTCGCCGGTTCTCGAGCGCCGCGGTATCGCCGAGGCGAATGCGGGCGACGGCCTGAACGTCGTGATGTTGCACAATCCGCTACGCTATACCGACGTCGAACACCCGGTATTCCGCGCTTTGATGCCGCATGGCATGAATGCCTGGTACGCAACCCACGCCGGCCACTATTTCAAGCGCATCTTCTGGGAAAACTACGGCAATGCGCTGGCGGATATCAATCGCAAGGGCAGCTTCCGGGATATCGCGGACTTCTCGGCCGACCCCCGGTTCGCCTCGATGCCGGAACCAGCGCGCCCAATCCTGCAGATCATGCAGCGGCCGACCGGGCTGGACGGCGTTTATGCCGCCGACGACCTGTGGATGTTCCACCGTCATTGGCCACTGCTGAAACTGACCGCCTCGCAGCAGCGCCTGCTGCGATATGCACTGGATGGCAATACCGACCAGGAACTTGCACTGCGCCTGGCACTGAGCCCTTCGACTATCAAGCACACCTGGCGGGCGGTCTTCGCGCGCTTCGAAGACCAGCTACCGGCACTGCTGCCGGCGCTGCGATCGGGTGACGAGAACCAACGCGGCGCCTCCAAGCGCCACGTCGTGCTCGAGTACCTGCGCCAGAACCTCCATGAACTCCGCCCCTACGCCTGACGCCCGCCGGTCCCGCAATTGGCCCAAAAAGGGCGTAGAGCGACCAGCCGCTGCCCGGTAGCGTTTGCTGAGACGTTCGCGTGCTACGGCATTCGCCCCGCACGGACGTACCCCAAGAACAACAACGGAGTGCCCAATGAACACCAAGTCAATCCCATTTGCCAATGCTACCGCGCTCATCGGCTGCCTGAGCCTGCTCGCGGCTGGCAACGCCCACGCCTACTTCGTCCGGCCCGCGGTGACCTTCGGACCCGGCGAACTGATCGACGGACTGATCGTGGACGGCGCTACCCACAACGCCGTCGAATTCAACGATGCGGCACGTACCGGTCGTGCCTCGGTGGATCTGGCCACCGGCGAGATGCGCCTTTACGCCGAAGGCAACGTCAATACGGCGTCGTCCTCCGGACAGGGCATCATGGGGGACACCCTGACCTTCGTCGGTGGCGCTGGCACCGACGTGCATTTCAGCTGGGGGCTCGAGGCGACCGTCGATGCCACCGTCATCGCCGACACGCCGAATGGCAACCTGCTCGTCGGTAGCGTATTTTTCGGCATCTTCGAGGCCGGACTGGTCGACCATACCAATTGGTTCGGCAATGCCCAGCAGGACGATCCGGACGATATCGCGCCGCTTTTCTTCGATACGATGCGCGTCGACTACAGCAATCCCGTCGCAGATCTGAGCGGCGCCATCATCGACCTGATGATCGATGCGACCATCAAGCTCGACTCGGACCGCGAGCGCTTCGATGTGTTCTACACGAGCGCCTTGTTCGGTGCCGCCAACGTCGACCTCGGGTCCTATCTGCTCGACGGTGAGCACACCGCGAGCGCCGGTGTCGCGGTAGCGCCCGGGGTGACGGTGTATTCGGATTCCGGGGTATTCCTCGGTTACGGTGCTGACCCGGCAGCCGTCGCTCTTCCCGGGATGCTCTGGCTGTTTGCGGCCGGCGGTCTGGGCATCGCCGCGCGACGCCGCCTGCCGCTGGCAACCGCCAGTGGACCGCGCTCCGCCGGCTAAAGGCCGGGCCCCGGCGACCACCGGTGCCGGTCGGTGGTCGCCGGCAATCGTTCGGCGCGGCACCCGGGGATGGGGTGCCACGCGAGAGGTCCGCTAGCGTCCGGTCAAGCAGCGGGAAACAAGACCCGTATCGCCAGGCCGCGGCCCTCAGGGCCATCGTCGAGCCGGATCTCGGCACCGTGCAGGTCGGCGATTCGCTGCACGATCGACAGGCCCAGGCCGCTGCCGGTTGCAGCCGCGGCGCGTTCATCCGAGCCACGATGAAAGCGATCAAATATTTTCTCGCGGTCTTCGGGCGACACCCCGGCGCCATTGTCGACCACCTCGAGCCACGGACGACCGGCGGCGCTGCCCGTGGCGACGGTCACGGTGCCGCCGACCGGTGTATAGCGTACGGCGTTGTCGACCAGGTTGCGCAACATCACGTGCAGCGCGGTCGCGTCACCGTGCACTTCGATCCTTTGATCGGCATCGACACCCAGGTCGATGTCGCGTTGAAATGCCTGCTGGCTGAACGCCGCCACCACGTCGAACACGAGGTCACGCAGGTTCACGACCGGCTTGACGATGGCCTTGGCCTCTTCGGCATCGGCACGCGCCAGGTAGAGCAGCTGCTCGACCGAATGCGTGGCGCGGTCAACGCCATCCAGCGCCTGATCCAGTGATCGGCGCGCCTCGCCTTCCGCGGTGCGGGCGCGTGCAACCTGCAGGTGGGTCTTCAGCGCCGCCAGCGGCGTCCGCAACTCGTGCGCCGCATCGGCGGTGAACTGACGCTCACGCACCATGGCCGCATCGACCCGGGCAAACAGGTTGTTCAGTGCGCACACCATGCTGTGAATCTCGTGCGGAGCATCGGAGTCATCGATCGGCCCCAGCGCCTGCGGGGCGCGGCTCGCGACCTGTTCGGCGACCCGCTGCAACGGTCTCAACGCACGACCGACGACGGCCCAGATGAGCACTGCGAGCAGCGGCACCGCCACCAGCGAAGGCATCAGGCTGTTGCGCGTGATGTAGTTCACCAGCTCGGAACGAAACGCATGCCGCTCGCCGACCTGTACGACATAACTGGTTTCCTTGTCGGTCAGGGTATAGATGCGCCAGCGTGCGTTGCCGACAAGAACGTCGGCAAAACCATCGTCGTGCGGCGGGATATCCGGTGCACTCCGGTCACGCATCATCACGGAGCCATCGGGAAACCGTGCAACAAACGCCAGACCCGAACCGTACCGGTGCTCCACGTCCATGGTCGCGATCGAAAGCTTCAGCTGCTCTTTGGCATGTCCGGCCGCATAGCGCCGCAGCACGTCGATCAGGTGCGGCAGAGACTTCAAGTCCTCACTGCCGACCTCGCGCTGCACCGCACGCACCTCGTCCGCTACGTCCTGCTCCTCTTCGAACTCGTGCAGCAGCAGTGCCGTCAGGATCCGCGCACTGCGTGCCAGGCCGGCATCGAACACCTCTTCGACCTCGTGATGGGCGGAGCGATAGACCAGCAGCAGGACGACGACCCACACCGCGAGGATCGCAAAGATCAACATCGCCAGCAGACGGCGGCGGATCGAGGGGTGCGCTTTCATTCCCGCGGGATCATGTAGCCCAGTCCACGAATCGTGCGAATACGGTCCTTGCCGAGCTTCTTGCGCAGGTGATGGATATGCACCTCGACCGCATTGCTCTCGACGCCCTCACCCCACCCATAGAGGATCTGCTCCAGCCGGTCGCGCGACATCGGCACACCGGGTCGCTCGAGCAGCGTCTCGAGGATCGCTATCGCTTTGCCGGACAGGCTCACGCTTTTGCCATCGATCTCGACGGTACGCGCCGCCGGGTCGAACGTGAGATCACCGTGTCGGATCACCGGTGTAGCGCGTCCACCCCGTCGGCGCGCGATCGCCCGCAAGCGGGCGGTCAGTTCGCCAAGATCGAAGGGCTTCACCAGATAGTCGTCGGCGCCCGCATCCAGACCGGCGATGCGATCATCGACCGTGTCGCGAGCGGTCAGTATCAACACCGGTAGCGTCGAATCCCGGCCGCGCAGCTCGGCGAGTATCTGCAGCCCGGATTTGCCCGGCAGGCTGATATCCAGTACCAGCAGATCCGGCTCACCATCCTGCAACGCTGTGGCCGCATGTCGGCCGTCGCGAAGCCAGTCGACGGTGTAACCGGACTGTTCGAGCCCGGCACGCACCGCCGAACCGAGCAAGGCATCATCTTCGACCAGCAATATTCTCATGCATTGTTCCCCGTCGGCCCCCTCCGCCGAATCCGTGGTTGAGTACAGCCTTGGGCACGAGCATACCAGCCGACCGGTTCGCCGGCGCAGACCCCATTCACCAGCGCCGCACCCGGAATGCACCCATCACCCGCGGGCGAACGGTGCCATCACGCGGGTCTGACGACGCAGACCACCATCGATCAAGCGCGGCAACAATCCGTTGAGGCGAGCGAACAGCTTCTCCGGGAACCCGAGATAGACGTCCTTGGCATCCTGCTCGATGGCGGCAATGATGTGTTGTGCGACCCATTCCGGTTCGTCCATCTGCATCTGCGTCGCCTGCGCCATTCGGTAGACTGCCTCACTGTTGAACTTGGTTCTTACCGCTCGCGGCGCGACGTAGGTCACGCCGACACCGCTGCCATCGAGTTCACGACGCAACGCCTCGGAGAAACCGCGCAGCCCGAACTTGCTCGCCGAGTATGCCGCGAACCAGGCAAACCCGATGCTGCCGAACGTCGAGCCGATGTTGACGATCCGACCATCACCGCGCTCGAGCATCTCGGGTAACACCTGGCGTGCGAGCAACATCGGCACGACCAGGTTCATGTGCACGACGCGGTCGATCAAGACCGGGTCTTCGTCCTCGAGCGGGCCAAAGCTCATCGCACCCGCACAGTTCACCAGCATGTCGATGCCACCGATGCGTGCCCGGGCGGTGTCGATGAGCTGCTCGCGCGCGCTCCGGTCGCTCAGGTCTGCGGCAAAGCCGTGTGCGACACCGCCGGCCGCGCGTATCCGCTCGACTACCGGGTCCAGCGTCGTATCCTGGCGGCCCACCAGCGCGAGAATGGCGCCTTTTCGCGCCATGCGTTCGGCCACCGCGCTGCCTATTCCGCCCGCTGCACCCGTCAGCAAGGCCCGTACGCCATGAAGTTGCATGCTCTCAGTCCTCGTCGTTGGTCATTGTTCGGAATGGGATCCGACCTAGGCCGCCGCTGCCTCGTTCAGTGTCAGCGGCAGGCTGCGGAAGATGTCGCCGTACAGGCGGAAGAAACGGCGTGCGCAGTGCACGACCGCATCACGGTCTTTGGCGTCCTGCAGGCGGTTGACCAGGTTGCGATAGAAATCCATGTGCGACACATCCAGCGATCCATGGCTGGTGAGATAGGAGAATGCCTTCGCCGGCAACCCGAGATTGGACCGCAGATGCTCGGCGGCGTCGGAGGCCACCCGCACACTGGTCCCCTCGAGCACCAGTACCATGCCGAGGAAGCCGACGGGGTTTCCACGATCGACCACGTGGTAGGCGTAGGCGACCATCAGTTCAGTCGCTGCCGACGGCGTCGCCGTGCGAACCGCCTCGGCATCCGCACCACAGTGTCGGATGTCGTTCAGTATCCATTCCTGGTGACCAACCTCCTCCTCGATGTACTCGGCCATCGCGTTGCGCAGCCACTCCTTGTCATGTGTGATGCGCGAACCGCAGGCCATCAGGAGCGGCGTGGTGTGCTTTACATGGTGATAGGCCTGTCCGAGGAACGCCGTATAGCTTTCCAATGACAGCTCACCACGCCAGCCGTGCTGGATGAAGGGGATCGACAGCAGCGCATCACGCTCCTGCTCTGTGGCCCCGAGCAGTTCTTCGAAAAAATCACTCATGACGAAAGTGCCTCACTGTAAAGCGACTCGATGACCCGGTCGTAGCGCTGCGCCAGCGCATCGCGCCTGATCCGACCGGTTCCGGTCAGCAGACCATTGGCGACCGAAAACGGACTGCGCGCCCTGACCCATCGCGCAACCCGAGCGTAGTCGGGCAAAGTGCGGTTGACGCGTTCTACGGCGGCGTCGATCTGCGCGACGTTGGCGTCGGGGGCGGCCACCAGGATTGCGACGTTGAACGGGCGCGCCTCGCCGAACAGGGCCGCCTGACGGATCGCGCCTTCCAGTACCAGTTCCCGTTCCACCCATTCCGGCGCGACGTTTCGCCCCGACGAGGTGATGAACACGTTGCGCTTGCGACCGCGCAGGAACAGGTAGCCGTCGACGTCCAGCTCGCCCAGATCACCGGTCGGCCAAACCGCCCGGTGCGGGTCGGCGTCACCGAGGTAACCCAGGAATCCGCGACCGCTCACCCACACCTCGCCGTCGTCGGCGATCGAAAGCTGCAAGTGCGGCAGAGGCCGCCCGACGGAACCCGGGCGTTGTTGTGCCGGTGTGTTGAGACATACCACGGAACCGCACTCCGACAGCCCGTAGCCCTCGTATGCCGGAACGCCGACACGCGCCGCACGCTCGAGCAGCTGCGGCGACACCGGTGCCCCGCCGATGGCGGCAAAGCGCAACGTGAGACCGGACGACTCGTGCATCTCGAGTTGCTCGACCACACCCTGTAGCGTCTGTGGACTGAAGATCGCCGTGGTCGCGCGCGATCGGCCGAGCGCATCGACCATCAGCCGCGCATTCAAAGCTGCCGCGCCGGTCAGCCCGATACGGGCCAGGGGCCACAGCTCGACCACCGCGCCCGCCCACAATGCGACATACACGCCGGCGATGTTGTCGAGCAGTACAGCCAACGGCATCAGCACCAGGTGCCGGTCATCCGGTGCCATGCCAACCGCACCGACCAGCGACTCGACGACCGCGCGCATCTGCTGCCAGTCGAGCATCACACCCTTCGGATCGGCCGTGGTACCGGAGGTGAAGGTGACCTTGTGCACGACACGGGCGAGCGGCGCTGTCGGGGCGCAACTGTCTTGCTGCACCTTCAACCAGGACACCCTCTGTCCACCGATTTCGAGTGTCCGCTCACCGGTCTGCAGCATCCCACCGCAGCGTTCGCGCAGGCCGTCCGGGTCATCCGTCGCGACCCCCTGCACGCCAGCTCGACGGATCGTGTGCTGCGTCTGCGCCGACGAAAAAAAGCCGGGCAAGGGGACCACACAGATATCCAACTGTAGCGCGGCGATGTCGAGGATCACCCATGCCGGTCCGTTGTCCATCGAGATGGCCAGCACCTGGGTACCGACTTCGCACAACTGGCGAATCGCCTGCTCCACCTCGCTGACAAGCTGGCCATAGCTGAATTGCCAGTCCGGACCGGAAAGTGCGGTGCGCAGTGGATGCGCAGCGGCATGTTCCCGCAGTCGCTCGAGCATTTTCATGCTGCCAATCCACCGGTACGCAAGGCGCACGACCACAGGGTGTGCAACACGCATTCGGTCTCGAACAGGGTCGACAGCACCGCATGGCTCTGTTGGACGTTTGCGGCCATCACCCGTGGCCGCTGTGCATAGTAGGTGCCCCAGCGTTCGCGCTCCGGTTCCGGCAGACGCAGCGGGTCGGCGACAGCGAGGTCGACCAGCTGGATACCAAGCCTGCGGAATGCGTTCTGCAGTGTCGGACCGCAGGTGAACACCGCCCAGCCCTGCCCCGTCGCATACAGGTAGGCGGTGAGCGCAGTGATCAACCAACGTCCGCCACCCGCCGCCCCGACCGCGAAATTGCCGACCTCGACGATCGACGCCCGGTCGACCGGGGACCCGGCGGCATCGGCCAGCCGTTGTTCCACCGGCTCACTCAGGTAGTGCTCAAGGTACAATGGCTGATCCGTGTCGGGCCTCACGCCCAGCACCGCCAGCAGGCTGCCCGCATCGTTGCGCAAGGTCATCAACAGCGGCATGAAGGCCGTTACCTGCGCCGCGTAGGCCCTGTCGAATGCGCGCCTTATGAATGCTTCCGCCAGTTGGCGGTCGATGCCCGAAGGTCCGGCGATTTGCACGGATGTCGGAACCAGGGTCTCCGCTTGCGTCTTGAGTCTGCCCACCACCCACCTCCAGCAGTGACATTGTCGGGCGCATTCTGTGGGGTGGTGCTTAACCAGCGCTTAAACGATCATTGGGCGGACCTTGCCCGGACCGGTCTGCCGGACCGGCAGACGGCGCCATTCAGGGTTCGATGCGGGGCGTGGTCTGAGATCCTCCGCTTATCGTCGATCAGGAAATCCGCCATGCCGTCCGAAAGCGATGCCCAACAAGCTCCGGCCTGGCCCGACGAACGGCTTGGTGCGCCCCTGGGGACGCAGCCAACCCGCGATGGCTGGACCTGGTGGCCTTCGCGCGTGCGCTGGCGCAGTTACCTGGTCCTGGGCCTTTCGCTCGATCTGTTGTTCCTGGTCGTCTATGGCGGCGCCAATCTGATCAACCAGGGACGTAGCGATCACCTCCAGCTGTACCTGCCATGGGAAGCCGGTCTGCCGCTGGTGCCAGCGTTCATCTACGTCTATTTCTCGATCTTTCTGCTGTTCGTGCTGCCGCCGTTTGCACTCGGTGTGCCCTCACTGCGCCGGCTCGCTGGCCAGCTCGGTTTGGCGACGCTGATCGCCGGGGCGGTCTTTGTCGCGGTACCGACCACCATCGGATTCGTGTCGCCGGCGCATGATCTGGAACTGCCGATGCCGTTCCTGTTGATCACAAGATTCGACCTGCCGTACAACCTGGTGCCGTCACTGCATGTGGTCTACGGCACCTTGACGTCGCTGGCCCTGCTGCGGCCATCGCCCGGCTGGGCGCGCGTCCTGCTATCGGTCTGGCTGTGTGTGATGTGTGGTAGTGTTGTGCTCGTTCAACAGCACCACCTGCTCGACGTGGCCGGTGGATTGCTGCTGGCATTGCTGGTACGGCGCTTCGGCGAAACTCGGTCGCGATGACCGGACCACAGGGACCAACAAGATCGATCAACAAGGAGATGCACCATGCTGCGTTTGGCCTGTCTGTTGATGTTGCTGTTGCCGATGATGCCGGTGCTTGCCGCCGATCCTGTGCCAAAGGCCCCGCAGTCGGGTGTCAGCGGCACCTTGAGCGAAGCGGATCACGATGCGCTGCGTGGCTTACTGGTCGATGCGACAGCGGCATTGAACCGGCTGGATACCGCAACGCTGGCGCAGTACCTCGCCGACGGATTCGTGCTGACCTTCGCCGATCAGCACGTGGTGACCGACCTCGGCCAGCTCGACAGCTATGTCCGCAACTATTTCGAGGGCAGTGATGCGCCCCTCAAGGCGGTGCATTTCGCACCGCAGGCTACGGAGCTGACACGCGCCATCGACGGACAGACCGGTCTCGTGTACGGCACATCCACCGACACCTACACCCTGGCCGACGGCACATCGCTGTCGCTCGACACCCACTGGACCGCCACGGTGGTCAGGCAGGATGGTGGCTGGCGGTTACAGGGATTCCACGCGGGCGTGAACATGCTCGATAACGCGATCATCAATGCCGTACAGCGGCGCATCCTGGTGTGGGCAGCTGTTGCCCTGGCGGTGGGCCTGGTGATGGGGACCGTCATAGCGCCGCTGTTGCGGCGTCATTGACCGCTCAACGTCCGCGATCGATGCCGCTCATTCGGGCTCCACGGACGGCAGCCTGACCTTACGCCCGTCCCGCCATCCGGTATGCGGCGGCAGCAGCCGTCCGGCCGGCAGCAACTCGCCGGCGAACACCCGGCAGCCGGGTCCCAGACCCGAGCGGATTCCAAGCATCGCTCCCGCCTCGATGACAACCGGCGCCAGCTGCAGGCGCAACTCGCCACTTTCATCGGGTGCTACAAGGTGCGCGATCAGCCCCACCTGTCCGGCGACCGTAACCCCTGGTTCGATCGTCAGCAGATAGCGCTCGCTGATGAGCACGTCGCGCGACCAGAATGTCATCAGGCTGACCCGCGCGCCCCACAGGTTCAGCCAGAGGCTGTACAGCCCCGGCACCAGTCGCAACAGCTCTTCGAGCACAGCGACGCGGTTGAATGGCATCTGCAGCTGGGTCAGCAGCCACCAGCGCCGGAACGCCGCATCGGTCGGCGCGGCAGCAGCGCACACCGGTACGCCGCGCAACAGCACCAGCCTCCCCAACAGCGGTGGCAACAGATAGAGCCAGGCGGCGAACAGCCCTGTGGCACCGAGCGGCGTCGGCGCATGCATCGCCAGCAGCAAGCCGCCGCCGATCAACAGCAGCGGCAGATAGGTCAACACCGCCATGTAAATGGGCACCCTCTTGGTCTTGAGCGTCATCGCATCGATCCGCACGGCCTGGTCTTGAAAAGGTCGATTGAGTATAAAGGCCGAATGGCGAATCAAACCCGGTGCGAGGCGATCTACATGGTGCGGCACGCAATCCGCAGTGCGCGTGCGCGAAGGCATCGCCCGGGCCGGCCACCTCGTTTTGAGGTCATCCGCCGTTGCCGCCCGGAGGGTTCGGGCTCAGCGGGGTACCACCGGTGAGTGCGATGCCGCGGGAGTACCCGATACCGGGTCGCCTCAATCTGACGCTCGCAGTCTGTATCTACGCTGCCGCCATCGGCCTGCTGTGGCTGGCGTCGCACCTGCCGACCCTCTGGGCGCTGCCGATCGGCATCGCGTTTTCGTTCGTACTGCTGAGCAACTATGCCTTGATGCACGAGGCAAGCCATGACGTACTGCATCCGCACCCGCCGATCAACGACAGCGTCGGCGCGCTGCTCGGCTGGTTGTTCCCGGTTTCCTTCACGCTGATGAAAGTGACCCACATCGTGCACCACTGCTGCAACCGGACCGACCACGAGATGTTCGATTGCTACTACCCGGGCGACAGTCGTGTGCTGAAGTGGGGACAGTGGTATGGGTTGTTGCTCGGTCTGTGGTGGTACCTGATCCCGATCGGCTCGCTGCTGCTTGCGGCGGTGCCGGGCTGGCTGCGCAGCCGCCCCTTCCGCCGTGCGCGCAGTACCGCGGTCCTGTTCGACGATTTCGGCGCCGCAGAGATGCGGCGGGTACGCTACGAGACGCTGTTCGGTATCGGGTTCTGGGTGCTGCTGTTTCACGCCTTTGAACTGCGCTGGGATGCCGTGTTGATCGCGTACGCGGCGTTTGCGTTCAATTGGTCGACCCGTCAGTACGTGACACATGCCTTCACGCCCCGCGACGTACGCGACGGTGCGCTCAACCTGCGGGTCAGCCGCCCGATCGGCTGGTTGCTGCTCAACGGTCACTGGGACCGCGTGCACCACCAGCATCCTCACCTGCCCTGGCGCTACCTGCCCGAGATCGGCCAAGCCGAGGGCTATGACCGCGATTATCTGAACCAATACCTTTCCTTGTGGTCCGGTCCACGCCCGTGCAGCGAACCCGCGCCGGCGGTATTGCCGCGCACCGTCTATCAAGGGCTCGCGTGACGGACAGGCACACGCGCACGCTATCGGACATAGCGGCCCGCAGCCGGGCGGTCGGCGAACGTTTCCGGCCGCCGCGATTCACGACCATCGAGCTGGACCAGCCCTTCGTGCCCGAGTCCTTCACGCAGTTGTATCACACGCCCCTCTACCAGCGGCTCGACGACAGGCAACGCCTGCGCTACAACCAACTTTACGGCCTGCGCACCAACGAGTTGTTCATGTTGTTCGAGCAGGGCTTCACGCGGCGCGTGATACAACGCATCGCAGGCGCCTGCCGGTCGACGGATCCGATGCTCAGCGAGTGCCTGTGGCTGATGCTCGAAGAGGAGTCGCGGCATCACCGCATGTTTCTGGATTTCAACCGGCGCGTGCTGCCGGCCGCCTATGCCGACAGACATGGTCATTTCGCACGTGCCCGTCTGCTCGAACGCGGCCTGCTGTGGTTGCTGACCGTGCGTCCGGACCGCTGGCCGTTCCTGTTGTGGCTGATCCTGATGCTCGAAGAATTCTCGACCGCATTCTCCCGGCTGCTGATCGCACAACAGCCGATCGATGCGCTGGCCCCGGCCTACGTCAGGCTACATCGCCTGCATCTGCTCGACGAGGAACGTCACGTGCACCTCGACGAAACGCTCGTCGAACAGTACTTCGCTGCACTTCCAGCGACCCGCCTGGCGCGCAACGCGGCCGCGTTCAAACGTCTGTTGCATGCCCTCCTGGCGCCACGCCGCTCAGGTATCCGCGTGCTGCAGACCCTGGGCGGGGAACAGCCGTCGCTGCGACCACTGCTGCCACACCTGATCGATGCGGTGCGGGCCCTGCCGCACGACCCGGGCCTGTATGGGATCATCACAGATCCGGTTGCGCTACCGTTCACCCATCGCCTGCAGGCGCGGTTTCCGGCGTTCGCATTGGACCGCGGACGCTGAAGGGGAATCTGCGGGATGCCATCCGACGCATCTTTCTGCACGCGTATCTGAAAACGCGCTTGTCGCCATGCGTTGTTCTCGATCGCGCCGCGATCGAGAACAACGGCGCATCCCTGCGCCGCCCGGGCACCTGGATTCCCGAAGCGCCCTGGGCAGTAATCGGTCTAGCCGTCGCAGCCTAGTTGGCGAGTGCCCGCTCGAGTGCCGTTATCCGACCGACCACCTGATCCGACAATGTCGAGACCTGCTTGAACGCCGACTCCGCGCCGGCGGTATCCCCCTTCTCGCGCAGCTGCACGACCCGGCGGATCGCCTCGTGGATCTGCTGGTGCGGCGCTTCGATCGCCGCAAACTCGGCGCGCCCGCCAAACTGCTTCGTACCCTCGCCGTAATACCAGCGACCGAGATCACAATGGGTATGCGATGTCACCTGGTCCGCGGTAAGCAGGGACTTGCCGTCCAGGAAGTCACGCAGCCTCGCCTTCCACGCAAGGTGCGCGGCCTTGGCCTGCTCGAGCACCAGCTGCTCATCGTGTTCGAAATGGAAATGCCGCAGCTCGCGCGTCACCTGGGCCATCGACTGCGCCAGCCGCCCGGTGAGTTCCCGGGTACCGTTCGCGTTGACCGACGCATCCTGTGCAAGCCCGTCGATCGACACGACACTCTTGGTGATGTCGTGCACGACGGCGGACTGTTCCTCGGCTGCAGTCGCGATCTGGGTGATCATGTCGTCGATCGAACTCACCGATTCGGTGATCTCGCGCAGTGCCGTGCCGGCCTTGCCCGCCTGTTCGACAGTCGCCGCAACGCGACCATGCCCATTCTGGATCTGGGTGACCGCGGTACCGGCGCGCTGCTGCAGCCGCTCGATGAGTTCCCGGATCTCATTGGTCGACAACTGCGATCGATGCGCCAGTGTGCGCACCTCGTCGGCCACTACTGCAAAACCACGGCCCTGCTCACCGGCCCTTGCCGCCTCGATCGCGGCATTCAGCGCCAGCAGGTTGGTCTGCTCGGCGATACTGCGAATGACGTCGAGGATACTGCCGATGTTTTCAGTCTCCGTCTGTAGTGCAGCGATCGAGTTGGCCGCCTCGTTGAACTCCTCGGCGAACGACTGGATCGTGTTGATGCTCTGTTCGACCACCCCACGGCCCTGTTTCGCGATCTCGTTTGCCTGACGGGTGGAAACCGAAACCTTGTTGGCACTGCCTGCGACCTCTTGCGCCGTCGCCGACATCTCCTCTGCGGCCACGACGACCGTGTGCGTGTTGCTGCGCAGCGACTGCATGCTGTCTTCGGTCGAAGAGGCGGCAGTGGTGACATCGTCCCCGACCGTGCTCAGCTCGGCCGTGAGTTCGGCGACCTGCTTCAGAGTATCGTGCACTTTTTTCACGAAGAGATTGAACCCGGCTGCCAGTTCGGCGAGTTCGTCGTCACCGTCGGCATCCAGTCGCCGACTGAGGTCGCCGTCACCGGATGCCACCTGGCGCATGTTCGCGATCGCCGCGCGCAGGCGCCGGGTGATCGATACACCCAGGGATATCAGCAGGACGGCGATCAACACGCTGCCGGCGACGACCGCCAGCACCACCATGCGCTGGATCGCCACCCCGGCTACCGCGATCTCTCCACCCAGCGTATCCGCCAGCTCCTCCAGGTGTTCGTCGACTTCGTGTGCCGCGCTCCGCATCTCGCCGCGCAGGCCATCCTGCGGGGTAAGCCCGATGGCCCTCTCGGCATCGACCAGCGCGCGGAAATCCGAGCGATAGCGCTGCAGCCCCTGTGTCACCTGTTCACGGTCGCCGCTCGACAGTCCCGCGCGCACGACCGTGTCCTGCAACGCTGTGAAACTCTCGTCGAACGTGTCGACGTATTTGAGATCGCGGCGCAGCATGAAATCCTTCTCGGCCCGGCGCAGCATCAGCAGCCCGGCCTGCTGTTCATGGTCATGATGTTGCGCGAACACCTCTTCGACGGCGTGGACCGCGTTGCGCAGCGCGCCGTAGAGGCCGCTCTTCTCGTCCAGCCCGACCACTGCCTGGCGCTCGGCCAGGGTATTGAACGTCTGTGCATACTCCTGCACATGGGTGCGCGCCTCAGCGACCGAATCGGCGTTCAGTGCGTAGCGGCCGGCCTCGTCGTACAGCTGACCGAACTGCGAGTCCACCTCCACCCGCTGCGCGTTGAACCGTTCGAGGTATTTCCCCTCACCGCGTGCCAGGAAGTCCTTCTCCGCACGGCGCAGTTCGAGTACGCCGACGTGGGTCCTTGCCAACAGGCCCTCGACGTCGCGCAGGCCCTGATAGCTGTTCAACTCATAGATAAATGTGCCTCCGAGCGCGACGAGAAAGGCACTCACGATCCCTACGGTGCCAAACAACTTGGTTCTGATTTTCATCGATTTTCCCCGGCGGAATACCGCCAACCGGACCTTCCCGCAGCACAGGCGCGCTCGGCGCCCGCAACGGCATACACAGACATCGGCAATGCCGAGACACGGTGGTACTGGCGGCAGGGATAATGAAATTCTTTAAACGAACCCCATTCGTATCGGCGCGGCAATACGCTAGAGGATCGCCGCCTCGATGAACAACGGCCTCCCGTCCGGCTCGGCGGCGCAGTGTCGCGTTGCAGGATCACGCAACCGGACCACGAAGAGGTCGCTGCGATACACGAGATGACGCCGCGCCGCGCGCGCGACCGGCAACAACGGGTGACCTTCGACCAATCCGAGCAGCAGCTGCTCGATACCGGCCCGCCGGCCACGTGCCAACGCTGCGCCCAGCAGCGCCCGGAACGCATCCGGCCGCCGTGCGTCGCAGGCGATGTGCGAGAGCCAGGCCTGCTGCAGGGCCGCCCCGCGACGCGGCAGGCGCGGCAGGCCGAGCAGGGCGGCAGCGACGTTGAGCATGGGCCTGAGCATCGCGACCGCGCGCCGGTAGTCGCGGACCACGACCTGTCGACTCGCCCGCTGGTCCCAGAGCGCCGCACAGGCGATCAGATGCCCCTCCTCGCGCACGACCAGGAAGTCATCGGCCTGCAGACCCACAGTGCGCAGCGCGGCCAGGTCCCAGACCGGCGCAAGCTGGAATTCGCGGTAGTGGCATTGCAGATGCCGCGCGATCGCCGCCAGACCGACCACCGTGCCCGACTCGACCCCGACCCGCTCTCGCCGGCCCCGCGCGGAACAACGGTAGACCAGGGTATGCAGCCCGACGAGCGGCTCGTAACGCGGCAGGCCCTTGAGCCCCGCAGTCAGGATGCGCCGTGCCGCACGGTTGTCGCTCAGGATACTGGTGAGGTCATACGGCAGCTCGTCGGTTCGCGGCAGATCGCCCTGCAGCACTTCGAACCCGGCCTTGAGCAGGCGGTAGGCACGGAAACCACGTTGCCAGCCCGGGGCCGCACGAAACTGCCCGAGGTAGCCGAGCCGACGCGGCTCACCGTCGACGAACACCCGGCGCAGGGTACGCGCGCAGAGCCCGACCAGCGGCCCGACGCCCCCAGGTCCGCGTTCGCGCGCCAGCAGCACGGTTTGCTCTTCGTCCTTGGCGGCGAAGAAATCCGGCTCGCGTTCGAAGCTCAGGCTCACCCATCCGGGCAGCGGCTGGTCGCGCAACAAGGCGCGCAGCTCGGGATCGTCGGCTGGACCCGCCTGGCTGATCGCCAGCCCGCGCTTGGTCATACCTCGATCAGCTGGCCCCGCCAGGCGGCATCGCCCAAGGGGTAGTGATTGCGCTGGCCGACCTCGCCACGGTGCATCAGATTGATCGGCAGAAAATTGCGCCACATGAAGGCGTCACCGCGATTGGCCCGGGCCAGACCGCGGCGCGTGATGCTGCGCAGTGAATAGAACCGTCGCCGCGTCTCGACGCACAGGCGTTGCACCTGGGACGCATCCATCTGCAGCGGCTCGAACGGCAGACCATTGTAACTGTACCGTTCATCCAGCCACCAGGGCTCGTACAGCAGGCGTCCGTCCCGCTGCAACCGCTCGTACAGCGGCGTGCCCGGAAACGGCGTGAGATGGTTGAAGGCCGCGATGTAGAAACGCTGTGCGAGTGCGAAATCCAGCGCCTGCCCGAAGGTCTCCGGCGTGTCGCGGTCGTAGCCGAACACGAAGGTCGCATAGACGCTGATCCGCGCACGCCGCAGGTTGTCGAGTGCGGCGGCATAGCCACCGCGCATCAGGTTGAAACCCTTGCCCATCTGTTTCAGCGTCGCACGATCGAGACTCTCGAAACCGATCAATACGCCCTTGCATCCGGCGCGCGCGAGCAGATCGAGAAACTCGGTGTCGTGCGCCGCGTCGATCGAAAGCTGTGTGACCCAGCGGATGCGCAGCGGTATCAGTGCCTCGAGCAGTTGGCGCGCCGCCTGTCGGTCGCTGGCAAAATTGTCGTCGACGAAGAAAAACAGGCGTCGGGTACCGCGCAACTGCGCGATCTCGGCCACGACCTCTTCAGCCGGCCGCAGCTGATGCCCCGCGTTGAAAAAACTCTGGATCGCGCAGAACTCACAACGGAAGCGGCATCCCCGCCCCGCTTCGATCAGTCCCAGCGGTAGGTAGCGCTTGCCACCGAAGATCGATCGATCGTACCGCAGTCCGGAAAGACCGGCGCGCGGCGCACCCTGATAACGCGCCTGCAGCCGGCCATGTCGAAAGTCGTCGATCAGCAGCGGCCAGACCTCCTCGGCCTCGCCGACCACCACGGACTCGGCATAGCGGGCGACCTCGTCGCTGCACAGGGTCGCGTGAAAACCGCCCATGACCACCGGGATACCACGGCGCCGGTATTCGCTGGCGATCTGATAGGCACGACGCGCGGTGTAGGTCTCGACGCTCAGCGCGACCAGGTCGGTGGGCTCATCGTATGGCAGCTGTTCCATGCGGTCATCGTAGAAACGGATCTCGACGTCCGCTGGTGTCAGCCCCGCGATCAGCGCCGCCGGCAAAGGCTCCATCTGCCACGAGCGGATGTAACGCTGACCGATCCGCCGACCGATCGCGGGATGGATCAGGGTCAGGCGCATCATGCCGCCGCGCTGCGCTGCCCGATCACCCAGTCACAGTTGTAGAAGTCATGCAGGTGATGGGCATAGAAGCGGTAACCGAGATTCGATGCGATCGCAATCGGCAGCTGTATGCGTGCACCGA
Organism: Chromatiaceae bacterium; assembly: GCA_024235395.1. NCBI lineage: Bacteria > Pseudomonadati > Pseudomonadota > Gammaproteobacteria > Chromatiales > Chromatiaceae > Chromatiaceae bacterium. Next base: position 460,765 of record JACKMK010000002.1, on the reverse strand, counting down.
ACAGCCTGCGCGCAATCGATCGATAACGATACGCATGGCGCCAAGCGGCCTCATGGCCGCGACGTAGCGCATCGACACTCATCTGTTTCGGTTGGAACACCACATGCTGGCCGTCGTACAACTCCCAGTCACGGGTCAGTATCCTGCCCTCGCCGTGCAGCCGGTCGAAGAACGGTGTCCCGGGAAAGGGCGTGGCGATCGCGAAACGCGGCAGGTCGATGCAGGCCTCCACGACAAACTCGGCGGTACGTTCAAACACGTCCTCGGTGTCGTCGTCCAGGCCGAACACGAAACACCCCATGACACTGATGCCATGCCGGTGCAGCAGGGCCACGACGTCCTTGTACTTTCCTGGATCATTGAAGCGTTTGTGTGCACTGTCGAGGTTGTTCGGTGAGATGCTCTCGAAGCCGATCAGAAGGCCGCTGCAGCCGCTGCGTGCCATCAGTTTCAGCAGCGCACGGTCATGGGCAATCAGCATCGTCGACAGCCCAAACCAACGCACCTTCAGCGGAATCAGCGCTTCGAACAACTGCGCGGCATAGCGGCGGTCGGCAATCAGGTTCAGGTCGATGAAGATCAGCTTGCGTGCGCCCTGTCGGCGAATGTCCTCGATGACGTGTTCGACCGGTTTCTGGTAGGGCCGCCGTCCCCACGCGGACGGTGCGACACAGAAATCGCAGTCATGGTTGCAGGAGCGCGTTGCCTCGAACACGTCCTGCGTCAGGAAGCGACGCGCATCGAAAAGATGACGGGCGGGGAACACCGGTTGATCGAGCGTGAAATCGGCCGCCTGCCGGTAGCGCGGCTGCAGCCTGCCAGCGGCGTGGTCACGCAACAACTGCGGCCAGGTCTGTTCCGCATAGCCGGTCACGATACTGTCCGCATGCCGCGCCGCCTCGTCGGGGAGCAGCGTGACATGCGGTCCACCGAGTACCACGGTGATCCCGCTGCGCCGGTAGTGGTCCGCCAGCGCATAACTGCGCGGTGCGGTACCGGTGATCACGGTCAGGCCGACCAGGTCGACATCGAGACGCGACGGCACATCCTCGATGCCTTCGTCATAGAGCACCACTTCGGCGTGCAATTCGGGTGGGACCAATGCGGCCAGTGTCGTCAGGGTCAGCGGTTGATAGCGCAGCGACTTTTTGAAAATGCCGCCACGATGACGGTACAGCGGGCCCTTTGCCGAAATGAGCGCGATCTTCATGCCGAACTGCACCTTGCGATGACCGGAGTCGAGTCTATCAGCTGCACATCCACGTCTCCCAATCAGGTTCCGGACGCAACGACGGCGGCTTGATGTCTCCGAGGCGCTGTCCGCGGTTCAGTGCCGCAGCCTGGTAGCGTCGCAACGGTCCGTCCACCGGCACCAGGCGCAGTCGGTCGAGCTGTCCGATTGCGCGTGCGTAGGCATAGTGCGGATTGCGTCGCAACCGATTTTCTATCGCGGCGAGTGACACCTTCGCGCCGTGTTCGACAAACAGCTGGTAGTGCGGGCGGGGATCGAGACGGGGTGCCAGCATCGCGAACCCTTGCAGGTCGTCCAGGCAATCGCAGACGAAGGTGTCGGTGAGTTTTTCACCGACCAGGTCCGAGACCAGACCGGCGCGCCCGACGAATTCGAGCAGTGGCGTACTGCCTGCCCGACCCTGCACCCGCACCTGGTCGCCATTTCGGTAGCGGTACAGGCCCGGCACGCTGATCACCAGTTCGTAGACTTCGCCGACCGTCGTCTCGTGCGCCAGATAGGCATCGCCGCGCCTGTCGAGGAACTCGAAGAAACCGCTGTTCACCGCGAGTACCGGATAGGGGTGGCCGGTCAGCGGCAGCGAGACCGCGGCCTCGGTCGACAACAGCCCCTTGCCCTGGATGTCGGCATGCGGAAACAGATGCTGTAGCTCGCCGAGGAAACGTGCCGCACCGGCATCGGCCCAACTGCTGATCAGCCTCAGACCCGGCCACAAGCGCGGGGTGAATGGCGATCCGCCGGCGAGTGCGTCGGCAAGGGTCCTGGCGCGCGCCGGGTCCGCGGCGATTGGCGGCTCGCCACCCGGTTCTGCCGGCACGCCGTCATGCAGGTGGCGCAGCAGCCTCTCGGCGTGCCGCGGCAGCGCTGCCAGCAGGCCGGTGAGAAAGGTGGGACTCCATACCGACGCAAAGGTCAGATCGTCCGTGCGCAACAAGTGTAGCAGCGTGGCGTATTGCCAGGCATCGACGTCGGTCAGCCGTGCGACCTGCGGAGGTACTGCGGTGATCGCCGCGAGCGGCTCGGCCAACGCCTCACCGAAATAGACCCTATCGTTGTCCGCACCGATCGGAACGCCGGACGCCGTCGAACGGGGTGGCCGTGCGACCGGACTGATTGCGAAGTATCCGGTCCCCAGCGAGGGGTAGGCGTGCGCGAGGTCGTGCAACCAGGGATGCAAGGCAGCGCGAAAACCGGCCAGCGAACGCGCGGTATACGGGATCAGCTTCGCCCCACCGGTACTGCCGCTGGTCTCCTCGTACAGCACCACCGGTTCACCCACCAGGCCATCTGCCATCGACGGACCCACAACGTCGGTCAGCTCGGCATAGTCTCTCAACGGGACCCGGCTGCGGTACGCATCGGGGTCACCGATGTCATGAAATCCATGCTGCCGGCCGAAGTGACTGCCGGCGTTCGCTGCCAGCAGCCGGTCGAGCTGGCGCACCTGCGCGTCGCCGCAGTCGTCGAGGGATTGCAGCAGCAGCCGGTGTTCGACGGCAGTCGCCGACGCGATCGCCGACCACGCTGTCATTCGCGCATCCCCGCCAGGAACAGGCGCCGTGCCAGCGGACGAAGATTTTCGGGCGAGAGTTCGGTCAGGCACAGCAGTTCGTCGCCGCGACGGTAACCCGGATTGCGTTCGAGAAAGAAGCGGACTTCGGGCCGCCCGGCTGCCTCGGGCGTCGGTTCGGCCCATTCCGGCCGCAGCTGTCCATGCGACTCGGCGAACCTTATGATGCCGTTCGCCGGATCGTAGGCCTCGCCGAACAGGCGCTGGCCGAACCGATCCATCACCGCCTGCGCCGCCGGCGGTGTCGAACGCTGCCAATGTGGGAAGTACTCGCGAGAGAACGCCTGAAGGTAGCGGAACGTTCGATGCCCTTTTACGATCAGCAGCCAGAACAACGGCTCGTGCGGGTATTCCGCCTTGATCGCTCCGGCGCGGCGAATCCAATTGAACGCCAGCGTCTGATCACCCCAGAAATCGTGTTGAACGACGGTGTCGCCGGAAAACAGCACGCGGCACGCGCCTGCTTCGCCGTCGCACACATAGCGTTTCAGCGTGGAAAAGCCACGCAGCACGTGGCGAGCGTCGTGCAGCAGCAGGACCTCGTCCTTGATTGCGAGATCCTGTTCGAAGCGCACTGGCGAGGTCGCTTCGTAGTAACTCAGATACAGGCGGCACATTGCCGCACGTGTGCGGTCTGAAAGCGCCGACTGCGCAACGATCCGCGCCGCCAGACGCCGATCGGACGCCGCCTCGGTCCGTCTCTCATCTACCGACAGATCGCGCATCGACCTCACCGTTCTCCCGACCAGATCCGACAGTGGATTCAATACCCCGGATCTTCAACACCCGCGATCGCCGCGCCGGGCTGGCGTAGCAGTGCTTCAGCGGGCGACAGCCCGGAGCCACGCATGCACTGTGCCTCATGCTGGGGGCAACCCTCAATACCGCGGTCGCATCGATCGACATGCGAGAACCGCGGCGACGGGGCATACCTGACGCAGCCGCCGGACCGAAACGGCAACTGCAGTTCCACGAAGGACACCGCGAATAGGGTTTCGATGACAAATGAAACACTCGGCCGCAACGCAGGACCGGGCCAGTCTGTTATAGTGACTCGAATTGGAACAAGACCATCGACCAGGGATGCACCGGTTGCCTGCAGCGATCAGCCCGTCGGAGTTTCCTCATCGTGACAACTGTTCCGCCGGTACGCCGACGCTGACCGCGAAGCAGCGCCCGGATTCCGTATCTCCCAACTGCCTGATGACCAGGCCGGCCTTTCGCCGCTACACCCAAATGCCCGTCCGTGCCGGTCTCGCGGCGGGAGCGGTCGACAGCTGTAAAATCGAGGAAACCCAGCATGCTGCTGTGCATTGAGAACGTTCCGCAGGATGCGACCGAACAGGAGATACAGCAGTTGTTCTCCTCCTATGGCAACGTGCGATCGGTAAGACTGCAGCCATCGTCGTCGGAAAGCAAACAGGCTGCTTCGGGTGTGGTCGAGATGGACGGCGTCCAGGCCAAAGGCGTTGTGGCGGCACTCGACCGTCGCCTGTTCAAGGATGCGATTCTGCGCGTGCAGGAGGTGCCCGTCGAAACTCCGGCACAATCAACGCAGGTGAAACCGCGCCAGCGATCCACTGCACCGAACCCCGCCGGGCCGAACAATCGTAACCAGAACACCCTGCACGTCATCTCGGTCGAGGAGATCGACGCCGCGGGCGGCGGACAGGCGGACAACTGGTGCCGCTACACGATCACCAGCCGCGCCGCATCCATCACCGGCCTGCGACAGGGGAGCGTGGCCGACGTGACCCGCTATGCGGAAGAGGCGGCCGAGGCGTTCAATCAGCGCAATATGCTGGGCGCCGGCAGACCGCCCATCTGGTCTTCACGTCAGAAAAAGTAATCGGCCTGCCGTGCGATGGCGCGAGCCCATCGGCGCTGGATGTCGACACGCCGCGAGCGCGGCGGCCGACGCGGCGGAATCGAGTCCCACGTGCCGGACGCCGAACCCCGCACAAGCGGCGCTTGCCATTGCTGGTCGAACGGCGTACCGTGCGCGGACTGCATGATTTTTGTCCCGCCTGCTGAAAGTTTCGTTCGCTGTTTCCTCCAAAGATGCACCCGAATCAAGCTCCGCAACGTCGGCCAAGATTCGTGGCAATCGACCGCCCGGCGAAACGGGCACACCAGTACATCCATCGAGGAATGAAACAATGTCTCAGAGACAAACCGGCACCGTGAAGTGGTTCGACGACGGCAAAGGCTTCGGCTTTATCGAGCGCGAAGGCGGCAAAGACCTGTTCGTGCACTTCCGCTCCATCGTCGGTGAAGGTCACCGCTCCCTGACCGATGGTCAGCGCGTCGAGTTCACCGAGACGCAAGGTGCCAAGGGCCCGCAGGCGGACCAGGTAATCCCGCTCTAAGCGATTTCCAGGCTGCTGCCGCGGCCGAACGCCGCGGCGGCAGTCTCGTTCCCAAGGAGCCCTCCCCCTGCGGCGGCCTCGTTGCAGTCGAATCGAAGGATACCCCTGATCTTGCTTACCCTTTTCATCCGTGGACTACCCAGATCGGCCACCGAGGAAAGTGTCTCGAAGTTGTTTTCGCAATATGGCACCGTGCGCGGCGTCGTGATCGCCAGAGATATCTTCTCGGGTGAATGCAAGGGCTTCGCGACCATCGACATGGAAGGTCATGAGGCGCGTGCCGCGATGTCCGCTCTCGACGGCAGCGAACAAGGCGGCAGTGTGCTGCGGGTAGGACCGAACCAACCGAGGGGCGGTCGACGCTCCGGTCGACGCTGATCGCGCAGACGCCGTTCGCCCGGCCCGGCAACGGCGGGCCACCGCGAAAGGTCGCGTCGCCTGTACCGCAACCTGTCCTGGCGCGACGTGCTCCCGACGCGGACCGCCGCACCCATGAGCAGCCCGCTCCCCCCCGCCACGTCTGTACGACCCGTGCCTGACAAACCGGCCGCACCGTTGATTGATCGTGGTGTCAGGCACCGGGGTCCGGTTGGCGACTTGCGCTTGAAATACCGCCAGATAACATCGCGACATGCTCGCAGCGACCTCACCAAAACCTGATCGACGCCTGTCCGTCGCGCCCATGCTCGATTGGACCGACCGCTATTGCCGCTACTTCCTGCGCCAGATCACGCGCCAAACCCTGCTCTACACCGAGATGATCACGACCGGCGCGCTGCTGCATCGCGATCCTGCGCAGTTTCTGGACTGCGACGCGGCGGAACATCCGCTCGCGCTTCAGTTGGGCGGCAGCGACCCGGACGAACTGGCCGCCTGTACGCGGCTCGCCGAACAATGGGGTTACGACGAGATCAACCTGAACGTGGGTTGCCCATCCGACCGCGTGCAGTCCGGCCGGTTCGGGGCCTGCCTGATGGCCGAGCCAAACCTGGTGGCAGAGTGCGTTGCAGCGATGTGCGCGGTGACCGAGCGGCCCGTGACTGTCAAACACCGTATCGGGATCGACGACATGGACAGCTACGATGCGCTCGTGCAGTTCGTTGCGACGGTCGCGGAGAGCGGTTGCCGGACCTTCATCGTGCATGCCCGCAAGGCATGGCTGCAGGGTCTCAGCCCGAAACAGAATCGCGAAATACCGCCCCTGCAGTACGCCGTGGTGCACACCCTGAAACAGGATTTTCCGGACCTCGAGATCGTCATCAACGGCGGCTTTCGCGCGCTGAACGAGGTGACGACCCAACTGCAGTTCGTGGACGGTGTGATGATCGGGCGCGAGGCCTACCACAATCCCTGGATGCTCGCCGACGCGGACCGGCTGATCTTCGGCGAGGCAAACCCGGCCGACAGCCGGAGCGTGGTGGTCGACAGAATGCTGCCGTTCATCGAGCGCGAGCAGTCGCGGGGGACGCCACCGCATCGCATCACGCGTCACATGCTCGGCCTGTTTCAGGGACAGCCCGGCGCGCGCGCCTGGCGGCGACGCCTGTCGACCGAGATACATCAAAGCGAGGCTGCGGCTCAGCTGGTGGTCGACGCACTGGGCGCGGTGACCTGACCGCCGGGAGGCCCCAAAAGGCCCCAGATATGTTTTAATCTCAGTCACTTAAGCTGCCAAAGGGCCCGACGAATGCAACGAAAGCGCGCGAATTTGGGGGCAGCGGTGACATTGTTGTGCGGCATGTCCTCCTCTATCGTCGGGGCCGCCGAGGGTCCGCCCGACCTGCAACGGTTGACCGCCGAGGGACGCTGCCCGAAATGCAACCTGGCCGGCGCCGATCTGTCCGGCATGCGGCTGATGAGTGCCGACCTTTCGGGCGCCGACCTACGCGGCGCCAAGCTCCGCAAGACGATTCTGTTCCGCGCCAACCTGTCCGGCGCCGATCTGCGCCAGGCAGATCTGGAAAAGGCCAGCCTCGGGCGCATCAATCTGTCAGGGGCCAATCTCAACGGCCTTGACCTGCACGGCGCACGCCTGGCACACGCCGAACTGCGCGGTGCCCTGCTTGCCGGCGCCGACCTGAGCGACAGCATGCTGGAACACACCGATCTGCGCAGTGCCGACCTGCGCGGCGCCAAGCTGGTCCGGTCGACGCTGCGCAGCGCCAAGTTCGACGCGGCGCAGTTCGACGGTGCCGATATGCGTGAGACGGACCTGCGCGGCGTCGATCTACGCCAGATCGCCGGGGCGCGCGGCGCCAACTTCACCCAGGCCAGGCTGGACGGGGCGCAACTCGATCAACTCGACCTATCGGGCAACCGTTTCGACCGTGCAGAGATGACCGGCTGCAACCTGACCAAGGCCGATCTGCGCAATGCCACGTTCGTCGGCACCATCCTGCGTAAAGCCGATCTGACAGACGCGAGGCTGGACGGTGCGGATCTCATGGGGGCGAATCTCAAAGGGGCGCGCATTTCCCGGGCGCGGCTTACCAATGCCAACATGGAACAGATCTCCATGGGCGGGAATCTGATCGGGATCGATTTCTCCAACGCCCTGCTCACCCGCGCGGACCTCTCCGGCGCGAACCTCAAGGATGCGCTGTTCCGCCGGGCCGACCTGCGTCAGGCGAATCTGAGTTCGTGCAACCTGTATGCAGCCGACTTCACGGGTGCCGACCTGACCGGCGCCAATCTCCGTTCGGCCAACCTGAATAACGCGGTGTTCGCCGACGCAGTCCTCAATGGTACCCGCTTCGAGGATGCACGCGGCGCGCCCGGTCAATGACCGGCGCGCCCAACGGCAACGCTGCTACTTGATGATGATCTCGGGCCCCATCAACAGCGTCGGGAGCCAGGTCGAGACGATCGGCACATAGGTGACGATGATCAGGAACAGGAACATGATCGCGACCCATGGCATCGCGGCCCTGATCACCTTTCCTATCGACATCTGAGCCACCCCGGCAGTGACGAACAGGTTGAGCCCCACCGGCGGCGTGATCATGCCGATCTCCATGTTGACGACCATGATAACGCCAAGATGGATCGGGTCGATACCGAGCGCGATCGCTATCGGAAACACCAGCGGTGCAACGATGATCAGCAGGCCGGACGGTTCCATGAACTGACCGCCGATCAACAACAGGACGTTGACCATCACCAGGAACATCACAGGTCCGAACCCGGCCGACAGCATGGCCTCGGTGATCATCTGCGGGATGCGCTCCTCGGTCAGCACATGCTTGAGCAGCAGCGCGTTGGCGATGATGAACATCAGCATGATGGTCAGCCGGCCGGCCTCGAACAGCGCGTGCTTGGTGTCCTCATGCCACAGCACGGAGAGTGCGCGCAGCGGCATTGTTGCGATCGGTCCCCAACCGTCGCGGAACGGCCCCATATCGCGGTAAACGAAGTTTGCGATGAGAAAGGCATAGACCGCGGCGACCGCAGCAGCCTCGGTCGGCGTGAACACGCCACCGTATATGCCGCCCAGGATAATCAGCACAAGCAACAGACCCCAGGACGCGTCGCGCGCCGACGCGAACACTTCGCCCCAACCCAGCCAGGGATTGGACGGCAGGCCTTTGAAGCGCGCCCAGAAGTACACGGCGAGCATCAACATGCCGCCGGCCAGCAGCCCGGGAAACACGCCGGCGAGAAACAGGCGGCCCACCGAGACATCGGTGGCCGCGGCGTAGACCACCATCACGATCGAAGGCGGGATCAGGATGCCCAGCGTACCGGCATTGCAGATGATGCCGGCGGCGAAGGCCTTGCTGTATCCCTGCTGCACCATGCCGGCGATCACGATACTGCCGATCGCGACCACGGTGGCCGGTGAGGAACCGGACAACGCCGCGAACAGCATGCAGGCAAACACCGAGGCGATCGCCAAACCGCCCTTGAACGAACCCACCAGGGCCACGGCGAAACGGATGATGCGGTGGGCCACGCCGCCGGTCGACATGAACACCGAGGCGAGGATGAAGAACGGGATCGCGAGTAGCGTGTAATGTCCCTCGAACGCGTCGAACAGGGTCTGGGCCACCGCGGTCAGCGACGCATCGTGCGAGAAGATCAGCAGGAAAAGGATCGACGACAGTCCGAGCGACATCGCGATCGGCACGCCGACCAGCATGAAGAAGACCACCATCGCGAACAGGATCGCAATCGACATGGCTCAGCCCTCCCCGCCCTTCCGCGCCGGCGCGTCGCCGGCATGCGGAGACACCATCTCGAGCTCCTCCAACAACTCCTCCGCCTCGTGACTCGCGATGATCATGTCGATCTTGCCGGTCAGGATGTTGCGGGCCTGTTGCAGCAGGCGCAGGATCAACAGCGCGACCCCGATCGGCAGGGCAAGGTAAGGAATCCAGCGTGGAATCTTTTCGTAGCGTTCGCCCTCGTTCATCCAGTCGGCGAGAAACTGCAACATATCCGGCATCGGCAGATCTTCGGTCTCCATCCAGGCGCGCTCGGTGGCGAACGGATACCAATATTTCCACGATCCGATCATCAGCAGGATCGCGAACGCCAGGCAGGCGGTCACCGAGAACAGGGCGAAGAACCGTTTCATGCCGGGTGAGAGATGGCTGATCACCACGTCCACGCCGATATGGACATGTTTCTTGACGCCATATGACATGCCCATAAGCACCAGCCAGGCGAACAGGTACTCGGTCGCCTCCTTCGCCCACAGGATGTTGTCGGAAAACACATAGCGCGCGACCACGTTGACGAACGTGATCACGGTCATGAGTCCGAGACAGATGGCGATACTGGTTTCTTCGATATTGTCGACAATCCGGCCGAGCTTCGTGGTTGCTTCTTGTTTTTGCATGGATTCCCCCGCTTGCCGGGTGTTGGCGCTTTACGAGAGTTTAGGAGAAATATCGACCGTCCATTGCGGCATCGTGCAGGTGCGCAAAAAAGGCCGCCGACCCCTGCGGGTTGGCGGCCTCGCAGCACTGTGGTGCGCTTGGGTCAGCCCTCGTTGGATTTCAGCGCGGCGTCCATCAGGTCCGCGCCGATGTCCTTCTCGAACTTCTTCCACACCGGCTTCATCGCGTCCACCCAGGCCTGGCGTTGCTCCGGGGTCAACGTCCTGACGACGCCACCGGCGGCGATGATCGACTGCTTGTTTTCCTCGTTGACACGCGAAGACTCGGCATTGCGTTCCTCGGTGACACCCTTGAGGATGCCCATGAACTCATCACGGAAGTCGTTGGGCAACGAATCCCACCACTTGGTGGAGGTCACGACCAGGTAATCGAGGATCCCGTGATTGCTTTCGGTGATGCCGTCCTGGACCTCGAAGAATTTCTGTCCGTAGATGTTCGACCAGGTGTTTTCCTGTCCATCGATGACCTTCGTCTGAAGACCACCGTATACCTCTTTGAACGACATCTTCTGCGGTGAGGCGCCGAGCTGGTTGAACTGCGCGACCAGGACATCGGAGGCCTGCACGCGGAACTTCAGTCCCTTGGCGTCTTCGGGCGTGATCAAGGGTTTGTTGGCGGAGATCTGCTTCATACCGTTGTGCCAGAATGCGAGGCCCTTGAGCCCGCGCCGGTTCATCGAGTTCTTCAGCTTCTCGCCGTCTGCCGAATTCTGGAACCGGTCGACTGCGGCAACATCCTTGAACACGAAAGGTAGATCGAAGATGCGGAACTTCTTGGTAAAGGTCTCAAACTTCGACAGCGACGGCGCCGCGAGCTGGACATCCCCGTTGAGCATCGCCTCGAGCACCTTGTCGTCGTCGTACAGTGTCGAGTTGGGGAACACCTGCATGCAGGCCTTGCCGTTCATCTGCTCGTTGACGCGTTCCGCGAGCAGGTTGGCGGCGATACCTTTGGGATGTTTGTCTGCGTTGGTGACGTGACTGAATTTTATGATCGTTTCGCCCGGGTCGCAGTTGGCGAAAGCCGGTGCGGCGGCGAACGCCAGGATCGACGATACGGCAATACCGATGAGATGCTTTTGCATGGGTCTTTCTCCTTGTCGAAATAGTTCGGATCAGGAATCAGGGCGGGCGACATGCGGCATGCCTTGCCGGTCGAATTGCCAACCACTGGAGCAGCCAGATTGTTACTTTGCGAAGGCCTGACTGTAGCCATCCCGGATCGTAACAGGCGACCGGCCTGGGGCCAAAGACCCGATGATTCGGCCAAGACCGCGTACCCCCTTGGAAACCGGCCGGTTGGCGTTCGCGCCGAGCGGGTGACCGGCCTGCCGATCAGTGCCACGGACGTTGCGGACGTCACCCGACGAGCCCCCTGAGTTTGGACTGGTTCTCGCTCAGCCTGATCTGCGCATTTGCACTGGCCTCTTCGGACGCGGCGGCCAAGCACTGGCTGCGTTCAGCGGACGCGCTCGAGATGCTGGTAGTGCGTCTCGGACTGAGCGGTCTGCTGCTCTCGCCGTGGGTCATGACCTTCGAGCTGCCTGCGCTGCCGGCGCCTTTCTGGGGATGGATCACCTTCCTGCTGCCGCTCGAACTGCTGGCGATGACGATGTACCTGGTCGCAATTCGGGACTACCCGCTTGCCTTGACGGTCCCCTACCTCGCGTTCACCCCGGTGCTCGTCGTCGTCACCGGGTGGGTGGTGCTCGGTGAATCGGTCAGCGGACCGGGGCTGGTCGGCATCGTTTTGGTGGTCGCCGGGTCCTGGGTACTGAATTTCGAACAGCCCGGCCGCCTGAGCGTCGCGGCACTGATCGCTCCGCTGCGGGCGATCGTGCGCAACCCTGGCTCCCGCCTGATGCTGGGCAGCGCGATCATCTATGCGTTTACTTCGGTCGGCGGTAAGGCGGCCATGCAGTGGGTGCCACCACAGCAGTTCGGCGCCTTGTACTTTTCCTTGCTCGGCGGCGTCACGCTGTTCCTGGTCACCCTCTTCCGGCCGCGGGCGCTGCGCGTGGCACGCTTTGGCGTGTTGCCGCTGCTCCTGGTCTCCGGTTGCATGGCGGTGATGGTGGTCACGCACTTCATGGCCCTGGGGATGATCGAGGCCGCCTACATGATTGCGACAAAACGCACCAGTCTGCTTTTCGGGGTGCTCTACGGGGCTATGCTGTTTGGAGAACGGCATCTGGGCCGGCATCTGCTGGCCGGGGCATTGATGGTCTCGGGGGTCGCCGCAATCGCGCTGTGACCACCCGGACACGGAGGTCGGTATGTTGACCCGCTACGACCGCCAACCGGCGTACCAGACCAAGGACGGGTCGGTGATCCGCGAACTCATGCATCCCGGCGTTCATGGCAACCGCAACCAGAGCCTGGCCGAGGCACGCGTCGCGCCCGGCCAGCAGACCGCGCTGCATCGCCATATCGCCAGCGAAGAGCTGTACCACGTCAGCGCCGGAGAGGGGCTCATGACGCTGGGAGAGGAGCGGTTCGCGATCCGTCCCGGCGATACGATCGCGATCGCCCCGAACACGCCGCATTGCGTCAAGAACACCGGCCCGGATGAGCTGGTGATCCTGTGTTGTTGCAGCCCCCCTTATGCACACGACGACACCGAGCTCCTGTAAGCTCCGGCCCGCGCTGCGCGGCCCGCCGGGCCCTAAGGGAAGCCATTAGTCACAGCATTCTTTCTGGCGCATGTCAAGAAAAAAGAAGAAATCTATTGAGAATGGAAATCATATGGACGTAATCTGGAAAAAGCGAGCTGTCACGCTGATCCGACCACTGAAAAAGACCGAACCCTCGGAGGAGAACCACCATGTCTGTTGATATGCCCGCGGCAGTCAAAGCAAAAACATTTGACCAACTGGATGTCGAATGGAACTACGGCGAGGGAACCGTCTGGTGCTACATGAACCCACGACCGAGGCCGTGTTTCACGCCCGAGTTGCTCGGCGAGATCCTGCGCCTGCCAAAGCACCTGCAGCGCCTGGGTATCGACCGCTCGGTGGCCGCCGAAAAACCGTGTTTTCTGGTCTACGGATCGCGGGTCAAAGGGACCTTCAACCTCGGCGGGGATCTGAACCTGTTCCGCTCGCTGATCGACCGGCGCGACCGGCAGGGCCTCGAAGACTATGCGCGCGCCTGCATCGACGTCTCGCACCAGGTATCGACGGGCTTCGGGTTGCCGCTCACCACGATCAGCCTGATCCAGGGTGCGGCCCTCGGTGGCGGCATGGAAGGTGCGCTGGCCGCCAATCTGATCGTCGCGGAGCGCGGCGTCCAGATGGGCCTCCCGGAGGTGCTGTTCAACCTGTTCCCGGGGATGGGTGCCTACAGCTTCCTGTCACGCCGGCTCGGTGCCACCGAAACCGAGCGCGTGATCCTGAGCGGCAAGACCTGGCAGGCCGAGGAACTGCACGAAATGGGCGTGATCGACATCCTCGCCGAACCCGGCCAGGGTGAAGCGACGGTACGCGACTACATCTCCGAGCGGCAACGTCGCTCGCCGAACACGATGATGGCCCTCGAACGGGTGCGCAAGGCAGTCAATCCGGTCACGCATCGGGAGCTCGAGGAGATTGCGCTGATCTGGGTGGACGCCGCGTTGCGCCTCAGGGACCGTGATCTGAAGATCATGGATCGGCTGATCCGCTCGCAGAACAAGGCCGTCGCCCAGCAGCCGCTGGCCGACGTCGGCTGAGCCGCATCAACTGCGCGAGACCTGGCTCTCGCGTTCGTTGATGTAGACGTGCAGGGCGGAGCGGGCCTCGTCGAGTGCCGAGCGCATCTCGGAAACCGCGACCGGGGCCATGCGCGCGAAATCCTGGTCGCCGATCCGGCAAGCGTGACCGGCGAGTTCGTGCAGCCGGCGTGCACCGACGCTGCCGGCGCTGCCTTTGAGCGCGTGGGACAGGTCGCGGAACTGCGTGGCGGAGCGCACCGCGACCGATTTGTCGAGCTGGTCGAACAGGTTGTCGGCGTCCTTGACGAAACCGTCAACCAGATTGATCAGAAAACCCAGCCCGCCGCCGAGGTCTTCGAGGTCACGCAGCGCCTGACGGTCGATCACCTCGCCGACCGGGCGCGAAGGCTGTGACCTGCCGGGTCCCTGGCGGTTCGCGTCCACGCCCTGGCTCGGGCTCGGCGTGCCCGGTGGACGTTGCTCGTGCAGCACCTTGGTCAACGACTCCAGCAGATTCCTCGCCAGGATGGGCTTGGCGATGAACTCCGCCGCGCCGGCGTCCCTGCATTCCGCGCGTGCCTCCGGCGTCACGTCAGCGGACAGCATGATCACCGGAATCGTCTTGTCATCGGCGTGCGTGAATCGATACACCTTCAGCGCTTCGAGACCGTCCATGACCGGCATCTGGATGTCGAACAACGCGATATCGAAACGGTGCGCCTCCAACGCATCCAGCGCCTGCTCGCCATTTTCGACCACATACACCCGGTGACCCGCCTTTTCGAGGATGCCTCGCACCACCTTGCGGTTGGTCTCATTGTCTTCGGCAACCAGGATCTCAAGGGGTGACAGGACCTTACGTTCGCGCGCGTAGTGGTCGATGAAATTCGCCACGTGCGGGTCGTCGACCGCACTGACGTAGGCAGAGTGCAGCGCATTGAACAACAGTGTCTTGTCGAACGGCGTCGCGAGGACGGCCGCAAAGCCGGTGTCGAGCAGCTTTCGCTTCCAGTCGTCACCGGGCAGCGGGGGCGAGATCAACACGAACGCCAGCGACTGGAGCGAGCGGTCCTGTTTCGCCGTCTGCAACAGTTGCGCCGGATCGCTGTGCATGCCACGGGCATCGACGATCACCGTATTGTAGGGATCGCCGATATTGGTCGCATTGACCAGTTCCGCGATGGCCTGTGCCGACCCGTCGCGTTGCTCGGCGGTCACGCCCCAACCGGATAGCACCTTCATCAGCCGACGATTCTCAGCGTAGTCGGCGCCGACCACGAGCACCCGGCTCCTGGCGAGTGTCTGGGTGTCGGCCTGTTTGTCCACCGCCACCGGAAGTTCGGTGAACGGCAGTTCTATCCAGAAGGTGCTGCCCCGGCCAACCTCGCTGGCGACCCCGATCTCGCCACCCATCAACTCGGCGAGTTGCTTGCTGATGGTGATCCCCAGACCGGTGCCACCATACCGCCGGGTGGTCGAGTCATCGGCCTGGGCGAACCGCTCGAAGATCCGCTGCTGAGCCTCGGGGGGGATACCGATGCCGGTGTCGATCACGTCGAATCGCACCCAGACCGCAGCGTCGTCAGGACGCGGCTCGGCACGCGCCACGTTGATGTCTATCTGCCCGGTTTCGGTGAACTTGATCGCGTTGCCGATCAGGTTCACCAGGATCTGTTGCAGATGGTGCTCGCTGCCACGCAAGGAATACGGCAGTTCCGGAGAGACACGGTAGTTGAGGCGCAGATTCTTCTTGCCCGCCGGCGCGGCCATCATCTTCGCGGTATTGCTGACCAGCCGATGCAGGTCGAAATCGACCAGCTCGAGGGTCATCTTGCCGGCCTCGATCTTCGAGATGTCGAGCACGTCGTCGATCAGCGACAGCAGGCTGGCTGCGGATACACTGATCGTCCGCACGTGGTCCTCCTGCTCACGATTCAACGGCGTGGTTCGCAGCAGATCCGCGATCCCGATTACGCCGTTGAGCGGCGTGCGCAACTCATGACTCATCGTGGCGAGGAAGCGTGATTTCGCCTGATTCGCCTCGATTGCCTGCTGCTTGGCCAGGTTGAGGCGTGCAAGCAGCATCGCGACATACGCGGGCAGCACCACCAGACCGACCAGCAGTCCGACACCCAGTTGCAGATGTGCCTGCCAATACGGGTTGAACGAGATCACCAGGCCGAAGCCGAGGGTACTCCCGGTGGCGGCCAGCACCAGGTACGGCGTCCCGAACCGGAAGCCGTTGCCGAAGATGACCCACAGGTAAACGATGTAGAAGGGGACGGTCGTCTCGCCGAAGAAGTACATTCCGTAGGTCGGACCGATCACGTCGTGCAGTACGCCGATCACCCGGCGTGGTGTCGACGCGGTGGGCTTGATCGCTATCCAGCTGAACAGTCCGAAACTGAACAACAGGAATCCGACCGCTGAATACAGCGCCAGCGCATGCATGCGCGTGGGTTCGAGGAAGTGTGTGACCGCCAGGTAGATCACCATGGCGGAGATGATCCCGATCCGAAGCAGGCCCTGCTCCAGTTCGGGTTCTATGACGGTGCGACGTCGCGTGATGAAGCTAATGATCGATCGGAACTGGGACATGGCATGCGAGGCTCATCCGGCCTTCGGCTCAGTGTCGAACTCCAACAGCGAACGTGAAGCCACGATGCGATCCAGATTCAGCAACATGGCCTCTACGCACTCCGGATCGAAATGTCGTCCCGATTCCTTGCGGATCAGGTCCAGCGCCTGCTCCACCGGCCATGGTTGTTTGTACGGTCGCTCGGATAGCAGCGCATCAAACACATCGGCGATCGCGACGATCCGCGCTTCGATCGGGATCTCGTCACCCTTGAGCCCGCGCGGATAACCGTCGCCGGCGTACTTTTCGTGATGACACCACGCGATCGTCGCACCGAACTGCAGATACATCGACGGGCTGTCACGCAGGATCTCGTATCCGATACGGGTGTGCTGCATCATCACCGACCGTTCGTGCGCATCGAGCCTTCCCGGCTTGAGCAGAATCCGGTCGGGCACACCGATCTTGCCAATGTCATGCATGGGAGCGGCCTGTTCGATGATGTCGCAGTACTCGGCGTCTTTACCCAGCGTCTCGGCGATCAGGCGTGCCGTATACGCCATGCGTAGCACGTGTCCGTTGGTATCACTGTCGCGGTACTCCCCCGCCTTTGCGAGGCGCAACAGGGTCTCCCGCTCGCGCAACTGCAACTCGCGCGTCTTTTCTGTGATTTCCTTCTCGAGCCAACGTGCCCTATCCCGGATTATCGACTGCTGCTGCCGCAGCTTGAGCAGATTGCGACAACGGGCACGGCATTCGTGATGGTCGATAGGTTTGGTGAGAAAATCGGTCGCACCGGCCTCAAGCGCGCGATATTTTGTCGTCTGGTCGTCCATACAGGTGATCACGATCACCGGTACGTCGACGCAGGTGGGCGTCTTGCGCAGCCACTGGGTGAACTCGACGCCGCTCATGTTGGGCATCTTAAGATCGGTGAGGACGAGGTCGTGGCGGTTTTCCTTGGCCCATTCGAGTGCCTTCACCGGATCGGCGAACGATACTGCCTCCGTTTCGTCACCGATCGACCGGATCAGTTGTTCGAGAATCATGCGGCTGATCAGCTGGTCATCGACTATCAGCACTCGCGACATCAATGTCGTCCTCGAATAATAAATGCCGACCAGATTCTACGCCCAACTGCTCTTTGTCAACCGTGATTCCGCCGATTTACATGCAAAAATAAGGAATTAACCCAGGCCCAACCGCGCGGTTGCGCCAGGGTTGGTGCAGCAGGGGGCGTTACGGACTGGCGCCGCCCGGACCCTGGAGCGGTGGCTTCGGCGTATCCGCGCTCCCGCGGTCGTCGTCTTCCCCGGTACCCGGCTTGTGACAGGCATTGCGGCTGATCACACCACGTGCCCGAAGTCGCGGACCGAAGAACGGCATCCTGCCTGGCTGGATCTTCTCGCCGGTCACCGCATTCGCCCCGACCGTGGGTACTTGGTACGGGACCGGATCGAACATTCGGTCCATGCGGGTGTACAGGCTCTCGGCAGCGCCGGCGCCGCCAGCAACACGCCTCGGCGACGGGCACCGCAATCACGCTTCTCGCCATCGCGACGTCTGCAGGTTGAACGGACGCTCTCGTTCGATACGCTCAACCAGGATTCAGCTTGTTGATTTTCGGAGAATTGTTCTGATTTCGGAAAGGCAGGCGTCGTCAAAGTGAATTCGAAGTCGCCGGGTGTGACGGCGGACGGATGCCGCAGCAGCTCCGCTCCCGCCGACCTGAAACCCCTACGACTTCAATCGGGCGTCTTGCTGCGTACCCGTACGACAAAATCGGCGTCGACAATCTCGACCGACTCGGGTAGCGGGATGCCATGGGCCAGCTTGAGCAGATCGATATCGGCATCCACCACCTCGCCGGTATCCTCGTGGTAGACATGTGCGTGGTGGTGGACCGAGGAGTCATAGCAGACGGTGCCGCCGTCAATGCTGACGACCCGCACCAGGCCGGCACGCACGAATGCACCGAGGGTGTTGTAGATCGTCGCCCGCGACACCGATGGGTGCTCCGCATTGACCCGCTGCAACAGCTGGTCGGCAGTGAGGTGCTGCGGTCTGCATAGCAGCGCCTCGGCCACCTGGACACGCTGCCGGGTCGGGAAGATGCCATGCGCACGCAACCAGGAGGGAACCTCGAGGCGCTGCGGAAAGACGGTCTTGGACGGGGTCTTCATAGTCTTTTCCAGTATAGAGCAGTCACTCCGCGTCGACGACCTTGTACCCGGCACGCGTGACCACCGCGGCCAGGCGGTCACGCCGCAGATCGCCGCCCCAGACCTGTACGCGTCCCGAGGACAATTCGACGTCGACCCGCTCGACCGCGTCCGCCGCCTGCAACGCCTGTGACACGCTGGCGGCGCAATGCTGGCACGACATGCCTTCGACCTGCAGCGTCAGTTGCGGCTGGTCCGACACGCGATCGCGGTCCGGCAGCCAGCGTCGACGCAGACGACGGGCCAGCAGGTAGGTCATCAGCGCTAGCAGCAATACCGCCGAGGCGATCTCCCACCAGGCCCGCGTCGCGTGTGCGTGCGCACCGGTCACCACCGTGGTCCCGCCGATGATGAAATCGAACGTCATCCCCAGCCCCACGCTGGCGACGATCACTGTTCCGAGATAGAGCGCGAGGACGCGTGCGCCGAGCGCCCGGTAGACGGCCCCCATGGTCGCCACATTGGTCGCCGGGCCGGCCATCAGAAACACCAGCGCCGAGCCCGCCGGCATGCCGGCGGCGATCAACGAAGCGGCGATCGGCACCGAGCTGGTGGTGCACACGTACAATGGCAGCGATACCGCAAGGACCAGCAGCATGCCGCCTACGCCCTGTGCCCAGCCCACCGAGGCGAAGTAGTCAGCCGGTACCGCGAAGGTGATCAATGCGGCGAGCAGCACACCGCCGATCAGCCACAGGTCGATCGCCGCGAGGATATCGAACAGCGCGTAACGCAGCACCGCGAGCAGCCGGTTGTCGACATCCCGCCAATGTTCGCCTTGCTCGAGTTCCGCCGCGGCCGCATCGGGGGCCGTGAAACGGTTGACCAGCCATCCGCCGGCGACTCCGCTGAAGAATGCCGCCACCACCTTGAACAATGCAAACGGCCAACCGAGGAACGCCGCGCTGACCAGGATCGAATCGACCCCGGTCTGCGGCGTACTGATCAGGAACGAGGTCGTCGCACCGGGCGAGGCACCCTGGTTGCGCAGGCCTATCGCTGTCGGCACGACCCCGCAGGAACACAGCGGCATCGGCACACCGATCAGCGCGGCGCGCACGACGCTGCCGAGGCTGGACTGGCTGAGGTGCGCCCGGACCATCCCTTCGGGAAAAAACACCCGCAAGACCCCGGCCAGCAGCAGACCCAGCAACAGGGCCGGCGAAAGGTCGAGCAGGATGTTCCACAATGCGTCGAGATAGCCGAAAAGCACGTTCAATACCTTGCCCGCGGACCTTGCCGCCCATCCAATGACGGCAGCGCCACGCCGTCAACCACGCCCTGTCCCGGGCATTCCCCGACCCCGCCCGGACATCACTCGCGCGCCGTCGGAACGACCTCGAGGACCAGGGTTTCGCCGTTGCGCAGCACGGTCATCCCGGTCGGCTCGCCGGCCTTCAGGCCGGCGAGTGCGTTCATGAAGTCGTGGATACTGGCGATCTCGACGCCCGCCAGCCCAACGAGCAGGTCACCGTTGCGCACGCCGGCCCGTTCTGCCGGTGCGCCCTTGACGGCACCCTGCAACCGTACGCCCTTGACCGCCTCGTCCTGCCCGTATGCCGGGATGGTCCCGAGATAGGCACGCAGATGGCTGCGTGAAAGTCCACTCGACTGGCGCGTCACGGCGACATACTCGGGTGTGTCCTCGGCCCGCGCCAACGATGCGGCGATGCCATCGAACAACCGTGCAACGTCGCGTATCCCGGCATAGTTCAGCGTGTCCGCGGTATCGCGCGGCGATGAGTAATCCTCGTGCGCCCCGGTGAACGCATTCAGCACCGGCACCCCCTGCATGTAGAAGGGTGTCGAGTCGGTCGGGAGATAGGGATCGGCCTTGGTCGCGATCGGCAGACCCAACGGAACGTTGCGACGTTCGATTTCGCGCGTCCAGATCGGACTTGAGCCGGTCGCCTGCAGGTAAAGCCTGTCCTTCAGGTGGCCGACCATGTCCATATTGAGATAGGCGGCCACCTTGCCACGCAGATCGCCGGTGCCGGCCAGCCGGTCGACGAAATGCTGTGACCCCAGGGTGCCGAGTTCTTCGCCCGACCATGCGGCGAACAGGATGTCGCGCCGGGATTGCAGCCGGCCTTCCCGTCGCAGACCGGCGAGATGCTGTGCGATCTCCAGCATCGCGGCGACCCCGGAGGCGTTGTCGTCGGCACCGTGATGGATAGCACCGCGTTCGTCGTCGTGCGCCAGCGACCCGGACACCTGTCCATGGCCGAGGTGATCGACGTGCGCGCCGATCGCCAGCGGTGGTAGCCCGCTGGCGCTGGTCGCCGGCAGACGCGCCAGCACGTTGCGTCCCTGACCCTTCTCGCGCTGGATATCCAACACCGCCGCGAGCTGCACGCCGCCCAGATCGAAACCCTCTGCCGACTCACCCTTGTCGAGCGCTGTCTGCAGCGTCGTCAGGTCCCTGCCCACCGTTTGCAGCATGCGTTCCGCGAGCGCATCGCTGACCGAGATACCACCGAGCGTCGTCGTGGCGCCGGCGGTGTCGAGACGCAACTCGACCAGCCGGTCGCGGGCTGCGGCGTTCGGGCCTGTGACCACGATCAGTCCGACCGCGCCGTGCCGCTTCGCGACGGCCGCCTTGTACGCGAGATCGGAGTAGTGCAGCAGGTGTCGGCGCCATTCCGGCGGCACGGACTCGGGCTGGAAGCGCAGCACCATGACCCACTTGCCGGCCACATCGAGCCCGCCATAGGCATCATAGTCCGGCACCTTGTCCGTGCCGGGCGCGACGATCCCATAGCCTGCGAACACGACACCGGTCGCCGGGACCTCGCCGCTGCGCGACAACGCCAGCGGACGCCAGTCGCGGTCGACCTGCAGATCGTCCGTCCCGTCGACACCCGCGATCCGCAGGTGGTTGCCCTCACCCAGGGTGGCCGCAGCGGTGAACGGGAAGGCCTGAAAGTAACCTTCGTCGCCGGCCGGTTCGAGTCCGATGCGCTCGAAAACACCGGCGACATAGTCGGTTGCGAGGCGTTCGCCGGCCGTGCCGGTCAACCGACCCTGCATCGCGTCGCCGGCCAGCCGCACGACGTGCAGGCGTGCGTCTTCGGCGCGGATCTCACTCAGGGTCGTATCCGACGCGGCCACGACAGCCGCGGCTGCGGTTGCCCGACTGTCTGGCAGCTGCAGCTGCCGACGCGCCTCCGCATCGTTCCAGTCGGCGATGAACAACTGGCTCTGCTGATTCGAGGTGCGGTTCGAGGTCCAGGCCAGCCGGGCGCCGTCCGGCGAGAACACCGGCAGGCCGTCGAACCCCCCGGTGAATGTCACCCGCACCGGTTCGCGCCGCCCGGCCGCATCGACGATAAACAGCTCGAAATTGGCGAAGCCCTCGCGGTTCGACGCGAAGATCAGGTAATCACCGCTCGGATGAAAAAACGGCGCCCAGGACATGACCCCCATGCGGGTGACCTGGCGTTGCACGCCGGTCGCGAGGTCCATGGTGTGGATCTCGGCGCGACTGCCGTCGGTCGAGAAGCGCCGCCAGGTGATCTGCCCACCGTCGGGGCTGAAGAAGGGCCCACCGTCGTAGCCGGGAGTGTCGGTCAGGCGGCGGACCTGGGTGCCGTCCGCGTTCATCAGGTAGATGTCCATCATGTACGACTTGTCGTGCTCGAACACGGCACCCTGCGCGTCGGTCATGCTGCCGTCGTAGGCCGCACGATTGGACGCGAATACGATCAGTCTGCCGTCGGGCGAGTAGGCACCCTCGGCGTCGTAGCCCTCGCTCCGGGTCAGATTGATGCGGCTGCCGTCTGTCAGGTCCTGCGCATAGATCTCGTATTGCGGATCGAAGTCCCAGCTGTAGCGACGCTGCTGCCCGGAGGCACGGAAATCCAGTTCCGCCTGCATCTTCCCGGCGGTCTGCGGATCGGCATCGGTGGACGCATACAACACCCGATCGCCGCGCGGATGGATCCACGAGCAGGTCGCCTTGCCCGTTCCGGGCGAGATTCGCTGCACGTCGCCGGTGGCCAGATCGAGCAGGTGGATCTGGTAGAAAGGATTCGCGGGGTCGCGTTCCGACTGGAAGATCAGGCGCTGGCCGTCGCGACTGAAATAGCCCTCGCCGGCCCGCCGTCCCTCGAACGTAAGCTGCCGGGTATTGGACAACCAGCGTGCCTCGTCGTTGGCCTCGTCGGCCGGACTCGCCATCGGCACCAGCACGATGGCGCAAAGCGCTGCGATGCGTGCCCCGTACCCCGCCGCGCGCGTGACGCCGCACCGACCCGGCGATTGACTGCTGCCCACGATACACATCTCAACATCCCCCGGGATTGACATCCACCCATCCACTGCACTGATTTTATTGCGAATGATTCTTATTGACATTATTTCCTGCGGCGCTAGACTGCAAACCATGGTCCCCCGCCGCCGCAGTGATGAACGTCGAGAAACCGAACCCACACGCCGTCGATGATGCTGCACCCAGTGCGCTGTCGTCACCGAAACAGGCACGCATCGACAGCCGGTCGCTGTTTGGCGATCGCAAGCTCGTGTTGATCGATCACCACGGTGAAACCTATACCTTGCGACTGACGCGCCAGGGAAAACTCATCCTGACCAAGTAGGCCCGGCAGCGGGCCAACACAACGCGCATGCCAGCCAGGGGCCGCACCGCCTGCGGCCGCCAGCCAGCCGCGAATGTTCAACATTCCGCCAACTGGAGGCCCATGCCATGTCGTCCATTGACATCCCGTCACGTCCCGCTCCATCCGAGACGAGATACACCACCGAGGCGCTCGAACAGCGGCTCGGTCAGTTGATCCGACATTACCTGGAAACGCGTTCACCGGCGATCGCCAACTCGGTCGTGCGGCACATCGAGCTGTTGTGCAGCCATCCCGGCTTCGAGGGCGGTTCCGGAGTGCTGTGCAGCTACCTGCGCCTGAAGGCGCACTGGCGCTGGTTGGCCGGGCCAACAGGCACCGCGGGAGGCGCGGATGTGTGATCTGTTGAACGTACCGTCGTCGCATGCCGCCACCGACGAGGATCTGCAGCCTTCCCCCGGGAAGGCCGCCTGGCCGCCGTCGCACCCAAAGCCCGCGGGACTGGCGCTGCCACCCGACGATCGGGCGCACCGCGCCGCGCAACAGCGAACGCGACGCAAGCTCTGGACACTCGCACACAAACTGCATTGTCCGATCATCGGCACCTGTCTGGACGCCGCCGAACTGAGGCGCATCGCGCGAAATCACGGCAACGCATCTGCCGGAACGCTCGACGATTATGCACTGCACGTCAGCTTCGTCTCAGCGGCCGACGCGCGCAACAGCCTGTCGCTCGCGACCCACAAGGCGTTGGAGAAAAAGTTCGCCGGCGACGTGAAACGTTTTGCCAAGGCACGTAGCCGCGACGCACTCGAAGCACTGTGGCAGGGCGCGCTGTCGTCCGGTGAGGTTGCGGGCGCCCTGTGGGCGACATTGACCCATCCGCGCTGCGACGACGCACTGACAACGCAGGCATTCGAGCAGGTGCACATGCTGTCTCACCAGGTCGGCGCCGGGCAGCGTGCCGATCTGCAGAAGCTGCGAACCGTGGAGGCCGAGCTGGGTTCGATACGGCACGCATTCGACGACCTGCAGCGACGCACGCGCGTCCGGCTCGGAGCACGCGAGGCGGAAACGCGCGACCTGCAGCATCGCCTGACAACGCTCGACGCAGAGCGCCGCCGACTGCTTTCCCAACGCGAGGAGCAAGACCGCGAGCTGGCCAGGCTGCGCGCCGCCTGCGGTTTCGAACGGGCTGCGAATCTGGAGCGCCAGCTGGCCGCGGCACACCGCTGCAACGATCGACTGCGTCGGCGCTGCGACGAGCTGCAGGCCGCGGTCACCGCTGCGGAAAGGTCGCGCGTATCGATCGAGCGTGAATGCGGTGAGCGAGGTGCCGAGACCGCTGGACTCGAGCACCTGATCACCCAGGCGACCACGGCATGCGACGGCTGCCGCAACACGCCATGCGGCGAGTGCCCCAACCTGCACGGCAGGCGCATCCTGTGCGTCGGTGGGCGCAGTCGGCTGATCGAGCAATACCGCGACCTGGTCGCGCGCTGCAATGGTCTGTTCGAACATCACGACGGCGGCCTCGAGGACAACAGGCAGCGCCTCGACGCAATGTTGTCGTCGGCAGACGCCGTGGTCTGCGCCACCGACAGCGTCAGTCACGATGCCTATTACCGGTTGAAACGTTTCTGCAAGCGACACGCGAAACCGCATGTGTTTCTGCGTTCGTCCGGCATTGCGACCTTCGCCCGGGCGCTCGACAGCGTCACGACCGCAGAGACGCCTTGACGGTGCCGCAGGGACGACCGCAGTGCCCTCGTGAGCCCCGTCGATCGGACCGCCCGGGCGCCGACACGATGTGCGAATGTGGGTTCGATGCGCAGCCGATGGTGCGCGTGGCTGTTCCGGTCACGCTGCTGCGCGAGCTGTTGTCACATCCGTCGTTGTGTGTCGCAGATCTGCGGTGTCTGGACCTTGAGTCCAAACGTTGGCTGCAGCGCCTGTGCCTCGAGTGCTGCGCGCGACGGCGGCCCGGCCCCCAGGCGGCCGTCACCGGGCCGACAGTTCATTGGACGTCCAGCAGCGGTTCGTAACGCTGGTCGGTCAGCGTCTTCATGAACGCGACCAGTGCATCCACTCGCCGGTCGTCGAGCGCCGGACCCGTCTCGAGTTCCTTCAACGACAGATTCTCGCCGACCTCGGGCCCGGCCCAGCGTTCGCCGGTCTCCGGGTTGATCTGGCGGCGCGCGCTGCGGCTGTTGTACTTGTTGTAGAACAGGACCACGGTACGCAGGTCCTTGAACACACCGTTGTGCATGTAGGGCCCGGTCACGGCGACATTGCGCAGACTCGGTACCTTGAACCGGCCGGCCTGAGCGGAGTCGTCTACCGCGGGGTGGTCGAGCAGACCGCGGTCGACGAACGCCTCCCCCTTGCCATTCAATGCCCGCAGCGCCCGGTTCGGCGGCGTGCCGATGTTGTGGAACTCGTAGTTGCTGAAGGTCTCACCGGCCATCGCCGCGCGTGGCTTGAGCTGGTGGCAGAGATTGCAGTTGGTGAACTGCTGTGAGAAGAACAGCGTCATACCGAGGTCTTCCTGTTCGGTCAGACGGTACTCGCCGCGCAGGTAGCGGTCGTACTTCGAGTCGAACGGCGCAAACTCGGGCGTCTGTTCAAAGGCCGCGATGCATTCCGTCATCGCGGCATAACCGGTATCCACCTGGTCCCAGACGTCTTCTCCGAACAGCCGGCGGAAACCGTCGACGTAGGTGGGGTTCGCTCGCAGCCGTGCGACCACCGCCGCCTTGTCCGGCATACCCATCTCGATCGGATTGAGTGGCGGACCGCCAGCCTGCTCCGCGAGGTCGCGTGCACGCCCATCCAGGAACTGGCCACCGACATAGCGACCGTCATCGCGCCGATGAAAGGGCGGGCTGAAACGGGCGTAGGCCGCACTCGGTGCATTGCGATCGCCGATCGAACGGCCGTCGTCGCCGAGCGAGGCCGCAGCCAGCTCGCCGGCGCCGCGCGGATCGACAAAGGCGCGATCCGGCGCATGGCAGGAGGCACACGATTGGGTACGGTTGTATGAAAGATTGCCGTCGAAGTACAGCGCACGCCCGAGCGCGGCAAGGTCATCAGACGCCGACGCCGCGGTTGGCACTACCAGGGTGAGCAAAGCCAGCAGCTTGGCCGATGTCTTCATACGCTGTTCCGATCCGATAGAGGCTCGCCGACCGGAAACCCGGCCGGGTGTCCCGACGCGTTTGCGCCGCCGCCTCAGTAGACCAAGGGCGGCGCTATAATGCAATCACGAATCATACGCATTTGCGTGAATCGGTTGCGGCGGCCGGTCGGTAATTTTGGGCGTTTGAAGGGCTAAACGATTGTCTCCACTTGACTTTATATATTAGATGATGCTAATATCTTTGGCGTTTTACACCGCGAGCCGTATCAGCGGTTTCCCGGACCCATTTTGGAGAGACCCTATGTCGATTGAACGCATCGTCCTGGCATTCGCCGGGATCATGATCATGCTCACCCTCGCGCTCGGCGTACCGGCCAGTCCGCTGTTCCATCACGAGTACTGGCTGTGGTTCACCGGCTTCATCGGCCTCAACCTGTTTCAGTCTGCATTCACCGGCTTCTGTCCGCTGGCGACGATCCTCAAGAAGCTCGGCAAGAAACCCGGCGTGGCCTTCTGAACGGCGCCCAACCCGATATCGCTCCCGGAAGCCGGCCTCGTGCCGGCTTTTTCATGTCCGCAAGTCAACCTGCCCTCCCCTCGGAGCCGACCCGAAGGCACACACCTACCCGGAAAATGTATTGCGTTTGCGAATCGTTCGTATTACGATCCGCATATCACAGTGCAACAGCGCGGCCACCAAGGGTGAAGAACTCAAGAAAAACAGGCTGATGCCGCGATCTAGCTCGGTGCTGCGCAGTCCCCGATCGACGCCGGAAAGCGCCGCCATCATCGCAACAGCCACCGGTCACGCCGCCGGTGCCTTCAGAGGCGGGGCTCGAAGCAATCGCCACGAGTTCATCTACAAATAGGCATACGAGCAGCGGCCGCCCCGCTGCGCAGATCCGAAAAAAAACCGGGAGTCATACATGAAAAAAACCGCACTGGCCGTTTCCGTTATCAGCGCACTGGCCGCCTCAGGGATCGCGCTCGGGTCGCCGATCGACGACGAACTGGCGGCGATCAAGGCACGCCTCAAGGCACTGGAAGAACAGGTACAGGCGCAGAACGATGTGATCCGCGAGAAAGACCGCCAGATCCAGGAACTGGTCTCGAACCCGTCGATCCGCGAGTCGCCGGAAGGCCACCGCTGGACCGACAGCATCGAGGTCGGCGGCGTGATCGAACTCGAGGCCGGGCACGTGTCCTCGGATGGCGACGACGAGAGCGACATCGTCGCGGCGACCGTCGAGGTCGGCATCGCTGCGCAGATCAACGACTGGGTCGCGGCCGAGACGACCCTGCTGTACGAGGAAGAGACCGACAACAACGGCGACCTGAACGTCGACGTCGCGATCGTGACCATCGCCGATCCGGACAGCAACTGGTTCGTCGCCGGCGGAATCATGTACGTGCCGTTCGGCACCTTCGACACCAATATGATCAGCGACCCGCTGACCCTCGACCTCGGCGAGACCAGCGACACCGCGATCCTCGCCGGAATGAAATTCGGCGCGGTGACCGGCACGGTCTACACCTTCCAGGGCGATCGCGACGATCAGATCGAAAACTTCGGTGCGGCGCTGAATGCGGAAATGGGTGGCGAGGACATGCAGTTCGCCGGCCACATCGGCTACATCAACGACATCGGCGAGACGGACGGACTGTTCGAGACGATCGATGACGGCATCGAATTCGCCAACGACGACGATACCGCGGGTTGGGCCGCAAGCGCGCGCCTCGACGCCGGTCCGTTCGCATTCATCGCCGAATACGTAGCCGCCGTCGACGACGTTCCCGGTACCGACGACCAGCCCGAGGCATTCAACCTGGAAGCGGGCTTCTCATTCGATCTGGTCGGCAAGCCGGCCGTGTTTGCACTCGCCTATCAGGGCACAGACGGTTACGAAAACATCGACCCGACGGTCAGCGAGAAACGCGTCGGTGGCGCGCTGACGGTCGAAATCTTCGAGGGCACCAGCGTGGCACTCGAATACCGCAACGACGAAGACTACAACGGTGACGACGCCGACACCGTCACCGCGAAGGTCGCCGTCGAATTCTAACGACAAGGAGCCGAGCCAATGATGAAACCACTGACCCTCTGGGCCAGTCTGCTGTGTGGTGTGGCGGCACAGGCCGCGACACCCGAGGCGGTTCTGGAGCACTACGCCGACGTCGCGCACGCGACCTACGGCGACGCGCTGCAGACCGCCACCACCCTGCAACAGGCCGTCGATGCGTTGATCAGTGCGCCGACAGAGACGAACCTGGCGGCCGCACGTGGCGCCTGGGTCGCCGCCCGCCATCCGTATCAGCAGTCAGAGGCCTTCCGGTTCGGCAATCCGATCGTCGATGAATGGGAAGGCAAGGTGAATGCCTGGCCGCTCGACGAGGGCCTGATCGACTACGTCGCCGCCAGCTATGGCGGCGAGTCTGACGAGAACCCCTACTACACGGCCAATGTGGTCGCCAATCCGACGCTCAAGGTGTTTGGACGCGAGATCGACGCGCGTGCAATCACACCGGCATTGCTTGCCGAGACACTGCACGAAATCGACGGCGTCGAGACCAATGTGGCGACCGGTTACCACGCGATCGAGTTTCTGCTCTGGGGCCAGGATCTCAACGGGACGCGACCGGGTGCGGGTGCGCGACCGGCGAGCGACTACGATGTCCGCAACTGCTCGTGGGGCAACTGTGGGCGCCGTGCGGCCTACCTCAGGGCCGTGACCGATCTGCTGGTCGAGGATCTGCAGTGGATGACCGACCAGTGGGCGGTCGACGGGGCAGCCCGTGAAGCGTTGCGCCAGCAAGGCGCCCAGGCCGGGCTCGCGGCGATCTTCACTGGCATGGGGAGCCTGTCTTACGGCGAACTCGCCGGCGAGCGGATGAAACTCGGACTGATGCTGCATGACCCCGAAGAGGAGCATGACTGCTTCAGCGACAACACCCACTGGTCGCACTATGACGACGCACGCGGCATCCAAAACGTGTACACCGGTACCTACAGACGCGCCGATGGCACCGAGCTGAGCGGTCCCAGCCTGGCCGACCTGGTCGCCGCGCGCGACCCGGCCGCCGATGCACGACTTCGCGAACGGCTGGACGCGACGCTCGCAAAGATGCAGGTGCTGGTCGACACGGCGCAAGCCGGCGAGGCCTATGACCAGATGATCGGCGCAGGCAACAGCACCGGCAACGCCAAGGTCAAGGCGGCGATCGACGCCCTGATCGAGCAGACCAAGGCGATCGAACAGGCGGTCGGTGTGCTCGGCCTCGATGCGATCGCGTTCGAGGGCTCGGACAGCATCGATGCCCCCGACAAAGTGATCCAGTAACCTCCAGCGCTACTGTCGCTTTGGCCGCCCCGAGGGCGGCCTTTTTGGTTTCGGGGATGCCGCAGAGGATCAGGCGGTGGAATTGCCACCCATCTGCGACTGCAGGTAGTTCTTGAGCCCCAGCATCTCGATCAGATTGAGCTGCTTCTCCAGCCAGTAGGCATGATCCATCTCGGTGTCGTCGAGCAGCTTGGTCAGGATCATGCGGGTGTCGTAATCCTGTTCCTTTTCGCACGTCTTGATCGCGTCCTTGAGCGCGTCGGTCACCTCGTACTCGACGGCCAGGTCGTTCTTCAACATCTCGGGCACGGTCGTTCCCACCCGCAGCTTGTCGGGGCTGCCGAGATCCGGCTGCGCTTCGAGAAACAGCATGCGTTCGATCAGGGCGTCCGCATGCTCGGTCTCTTCCTGCATTTCATGATCGATGCGTTCGTACAGCGCGTGCAGACCCCAGTCCTTGTACATCCGCGAATGGATGAAGTACTGGTCACGCGCAGCAAGCTCGCCGTTGAGTAGTTTCTGCAGATGTTCGAGGACCTTCTTCTTGCCTTTCATGCTCAATCCCCCATCTGCGACTGCAGGTAGTTTTCCAGGCCGACATTGGCGATCAGGTACTGCTGTGTCTCGACCCAATCGATATGCTCCTCGGTCTCCTCGAGCATCTCCTGCAGCTGATCACGGCTGACGAAATCGCGCGCCTGCTCGCATAGCTGAATGGTCTCCTGCTGGTTGCAGCGGATCGCGTTCAGCAATTGCAGGTCGCCGTGCAGCATCTCGGGTATGTTTTCACCGATCAGCAGCTTGCCGGAATCCTGCATGTTCGGCAGCCCTTCGAGGAACAGCACGCGCTCGATCAGCACGTCGGCCATCTTCATCGCCTTGATCGAGCGCTTGTATTCGTAGGCGTCGAACTCGCGCAGTCCCCAGTCGCGCGCCATTCGCGCGTGCAGAAACAACTGATTGATCGCCGTGAGTTGGTCTTTGAGACAGAGGTTGAGACCCTGCACGACCTGCGGATCACCTTGCATCCGGTACCTCCAGAGAAAAACGGATGAAACAACGGCTGGCTGGTCCGCGACGGAGTGGCTCGCCAAGGCACCTGAGTGTAGTCGCCGACCCGGGTACCATCAAGCTAAGCGATTGTTTGCAGTACCGTTTCGAAAACCTGGCCAGTATTGGTAAAAGAGTTGCTAATCATTCTCATTTCTACTACTCTGTTCAGACAGGCAATCGAGGGGACACCAGGCATGTACGTCTGCATCTGTAACGGGGTCACCGACCACCAGATCCGCGCGGCGGTCGACCGGGGCGTCGCATCGATGGAACAACTCGGTAACGAACTGAAGGTCGCGACCTGTTGCGGGCGATGCCGAGACTGCGCCAACCGGATACTCGACGAGGCGCTCGCCGCGCAGTGGGCGGCGTCCGACGGCCTCGCCTGCGCCTGCGCGTGATGCCGGCGCCAGAGAATCCCCACCATCGGCCATTGCGCCGCCGTCTGTTCGCCCTGTGCCGTGCCCTCGTGCGAGCGGCATTGGCGAGTCGGCGCGGTCGACGCAATGCGATGTTGCGCGCAGCCGCATTGGACGGGCGCCCGGACCGCTGAATCGGCGTCCTGCCAGTCCTGCACACAGCCTCCTTCGCCCGGATCCGACCAAGCACCCGCACACCATGCCGTACCCTCTTCGCCCACTGCTGTGCCTATTCGGTTTGACCTGCTGTGTCGCCTGCGCGTCGCCGCAACCGGCGACCGATGCGACCGCATCCGGTCAGCCCGGCGAGCGTCGCTTCACGAATCCCGCATCCGGCCTCGACCTCGTTCTGGGCCGCAGCCTGTTCGAGCGGATCTGGGTCAGCGCCCCGGCCTCGACCCAAGCCGCCGACGGCCTCGGGCCGCTGTACAACGCGCGCGCCTGCAGCCAGTGCCACACAGGAGACGCCCGGCTTCGTCCACCCGTCCCCTCGCACCGGGGGACACCGGCCCTGGTGATGCGTGCCGGCCGGGTTGCATCACTCGACGACCCCAAAGAAAGCACGCGTGGCGCGCCCCGCCCAGACCCGGTCTACGGCGCCCAGATGCAACCGCTGGCGATTGGTGGCCACGATGCCGAGTTCCGCCTTGCGGTGCACTACACCAGCGAGGTCGTCCAGTTCGCCGATGGCACATCGGCGGAGCTGCGCAGACCGCGCTATACCGTCGAAGACCTGGGGTATGGACCGCTGCACCCGGACACGCGTCTGTCGCCGCGGATCGCACCCCCGCTGATCGGTCTGGGCCTGCTCGAGGCGGTCGATGAACGCGACATACTGGCACGCGCCGACCCGGATGACCGCGATGGCGACGGTATCTCGGGGCGGCCGAATCGGGTCGTGGACGATCGCACCGGAAAGACCGTGCTGGGGCGTTTCGGACACAAGGCCGGCAGCCCGAGCGTCAACCAACAGGTGCAGCAGGCATTCGCCCGCGACCTCGGGATCGCGGTGCCCCTGTACCCGGACGGTGCCGGCGACTGCACCGCATACCAGCTTGCGTGTCGCCGCGCGCCGCACGGCAAGAGCCCGCAGCACGGAGAACTCGAGGCGGATGATCAGGTCGTCGATCTGGTCAGTCTCTACGCCCGTCGACTCGCAGTCCCGGCGCGCCCCATCACCGAGGATCCCGTGGTAGACGCCGGCCGGCGGCTGTTCGGGCAGATCGGTTGCGACGCGTGCCATACGCCCCACCTGCATGCCCCCGCGCAGCACGGGGGCCCGACATCGCCCGCCTATTCGGACCTGTTGCTGCACGATCTCGGAGAGGACCTGGCCGACGGCCTCGTCGAAGGCGGCGCCGGCGGCCGCGAATGGCGCACCGCGCCGCTCTGGGGCATCGGCCTGAGCATAGCGGACGGGAGGCAGCGCGGTTACCTCCACGACGGTCGCGCACGCAGTCCCCTGGAGGCGGTGTTGTGGCACGGCGGCGAGGCACAGCGGCAGCGCGACGCCGTGGTCGCGCTCTCGACCGAGCAACGCAACCAACTCATCAAGTTCGTGGAGAGCCTCTGAATGATCGCTTCGTCGATACGCCCGTGGTTTGCCGGCGCATTGCTCGGTCTGTTCGCCGCGTTGCCGGCACTCGCCGGCCCGATGCCTGCCAATGCGCTCAACAGCGCGGTCGCCGAACGGCACCTGGTGCCGGCCTATGCGCGCCTCGCCACCACGACCGCACAGTTGCAGGCCACCGCCGAGGCAGGCTGCGATAGGCAGGCGCTGCGCGACCGCTATCGCGAGGCCTTCCTCGCCTGGCAGGGCATCCAGCACATGCGGTTCGGCCCGATCCAGGTACTCTCGCGCGATTTCCGATTCCAGTTGTGGCCGGACAAGCGCGGCGCCATCAACCGGCATCTGAACGCATTGATGAGCACGCCTGATCCCGCGACGCTGGAACCCGATACCTTCGCCGCCGGGAGTGCCGCGGTGCAGGGTTTCGGCGCCCTCGAACGGCTGCTGTACACGCCGCCGCCCGACATCGACCCGGACTGGGAATGCCGGGTGATCGGCGCGATGACGGCCAACCTGGCGCGCATGGCGCGCGACACGCTGCATGAATGGCAGGACGGCGACGACGCGCACCGCCTGCTGTTCGCCGATGCCAGCGAAGGCAACGACTATTACGACAGTGCGGACGAACTCAGCGCGCGCCTGTTGAACAATCTGCATACCCAGCTGGAGCGCGTGGCGGATCAGAAACTCGGTCGACCGCTCGGTACCGATCCGCAGCATGCAGCACCGCGCCGCGCCGAGGGCTGGCGCAGCGGTCTGTCGCTCGACGCGATCCGTGAAAACCTCGCCGCCACCGAGGCGCTGTACCGGATCGGCTTTCAGCCGCGGGTCGAGGCCGCTCTCGACGCACAGATCGTCGCGGGTTTCGGCGATGCGCGACAACGGCTGGACGCGCTGGACGGACCGCTCGATGCACTGCTGGCGGACCCCGGCGGCTGGCACCGCATCGAGGCGGTCCGGGAGACGCTGGCCGAGCTCAAGCTGCGGATCGGCCGCGACCTGTCCACGGCGCTCGGCCTGCCGCTCGGTTTCAACAGCCTCGATGGCGACTGACCGGCGCCTGCTGCTCAAGGCCGCCGCGGCCCTGGCGATCGGTATCCCGCTGCGGGTATTTGCCGGCCACGGCACACAACGGCTGCTCAGCTGCCGCAGCAACACCGCGGGCGAACACTTCGCGACGTTGTTCGACAGCACTGGCCGGGTGATCAGCAACCCGCGTCTGCCGGCACGTGGACACGGGTTCGCGGTCAGTCACGACCGGCGCAGCGCCGTGGTGTTCGCACGCCGACCGGGCGAATTCATGCAGCTGCTCTCGCTGCCCGAAGGCCGTCCGGCGGCGACCCTGCACGCCGCGCGGGGCCGGCATTTCTACGGCCACGGCGTGTTCTCCGTGGACGACCGGTTGTTGTATGCGACGGAGAACGACTATGCGACCGGCAACGGCCGGATCGGTGTATACGACACGACCGACGGCTACCGCCGCATCGGTGAACTCGACAGCCTCGGTATCGGCCCACATGAACTGCGCCTGCTCAGCGACGGCCGCACCCTGGTGGTCGCGAACGGTGGTATCCGCACCCACCCCGACACGCCGCGCGCCAAGCTCAATCTCGACACGATGCGTGCCTCGCTGACCTTCCTCGACGCGGCCGACGGCCGGCTGCGCGCGCAGTACCCGACGCCGCTGCAGTGGCAGCGCCTGAGCATCCGCCACATCGACATCGCCGCCGACGACCGCGTGGCGCTGGTGATGCAGTACGAGGGACCGCGCAGCGACCGGCCACCCCTGGTCGCGCTGGCACGCCGCGACGCGGCGGTGCAGTGGCTTGAAGCACCCCCGGAGGTACAGCGACGCATGCGCAACTATTGCGGAAGCGTGGCGTTCTATGCCGACGGCAGCGGTTTCGCGGTCTCTTCACCGCGCGGCGGCCTGGTGACCTGCTGGTCGGCGGACGGACGCTTCGTCGACGCGTTCGATCAGGACGACGTCTGCGGTCTCGCCGTCAGCGGTGACGAACTCTGGTGCAGTGACGGGCGCGGCCGCCTTAGCGTGGGCAGGATCGGCGATTCGCGCCGTGCGCAGTCGTTCGACGACAGCCACTGGGACAATCACCTGGCGGTGCTCTGAGCAGGCCCCGAAAAAGTCGGCGTCCGTGCCGGCGGACCCGTCCGCGTTCGCCGCTGAGCGCAAGCGCGGACCGGCCTGTCCCTTTTGTAACCCACCAAGAAAACGGTATCGCACCGGTTGTCCGGGCGACGATCCGGCACTGTCAACGACCGCGCGCACCCCTTCCGGGGCCATCGGTCAACGGCCGATCTTGCGTCCGTTCACCTCGCGTACCGCGATCAGGCTCGGCTTCGACACGTCAGCGTCACCGATCGGCCAGATCTTTTCGAATGCCTCGCCATCGTTCGGATGCTGGATGGCGCAGAAGAAGGTGCGGTTGTCGCCGGAGAACTCGGGACCGCAGACCTCGCCGCCCGGCACCCCGGACAGAAACTGGCGCAGCCAGCCGCGCGCCGGTCCTTCGACCGGCACCGCGAAGATGCCGTCGTTCTGACCGAAACCGTCGCTGCCGCTGAAATACTGCCCGTCGGTCGCGATCCACAGGTTGCCGTCGTCGTCGTGCACCAGGTTGTCCGGGTCGGAGATCGGGCTGACCCCGACGCCGACCGGATCGGCGATGTCGGCGAACCGTGTGTCGTGCCCGGGCACCGCGGGATCACCGCACTTGACCAGGATGTTCCAGGTAAAGGTCGCCGCCGTCGCATCGTCATCGTCCTCGATCAGCTCGATGATGTGGCCGTGCTCGTTGTCGATGCGCGGGTTGGCCTCGTTGGGTTCGGTGCGCCGCGAATTGTTGGTCAGCGCGATATAGACCTTGCTGGTCTGCGGGCTGATCTCGATGTCCTCGGGGCGGTCCATCGGGGTTGCACCGAGCACATCGGCGGCACGTCGCGTGTCGAGCAGCACATGCGCCTGGCTCGTGAAACCGGCCTGGTCCAGCGCATTGCCCGGTTCCCAGACCAGCGGCAGCCAGACGCCGCTGCCCATCTCGTCACCCTCGACATCGCCGGCATCGAAGCGGGCCACGAACAGCGTGCCGTCGTCCAGCAGATCCATGTTGGCGGCCCGACCGAAACGCCGGTACCGGCCGGCGGAGACGAACTTGTAGACGTACTCGAAACGCGCGTCGTCGCCCGAATAGACCACGACCCGGCCGTCACCGGCGATGCGCGCGGCCGCGCCCTCGTGCTTGAAGCGCCCGAGCGCGGTGCGTTTCTTCGGCACGGCGGTGGGATCGTAGGGATCGATCTCGACGATGTAACCGAAACGGTTGTATTCCTGGGGTTCCTGCGCCAGGTCGAAGCGTGGATCGAAGGCCTCCCAAAGGCGTTCCGAGGCTCCGCCCGGCGCCGGAATGCGTTCGCTGACCGCACGCACCTCGGCCGGGACTGTCGGGTCGTCGAAATTGGCGAAGTACTGGTCGAAGTTCTCCTCGCAGGTCAGGATGGTGCCCCAGGGGGTCTTGCCGCCCGCACAGTTGTTCAGGCAACCGAGCACCGTGGTACCGGCCGGGTCGGCACTGGTCTGCAGCATCGGATGGCCGCGCAAGGGACCGCTGATCTCGATCGGCGTCGACCCCGTCACGCGCCGGTTGAACGGCGAATCGATGTCGAACGACCAGGCCTTGTCCGCACCCTTCACCAACTCGACGACCGAGAAGCCATGCGCCTCGATCTCGACCTCGACCTGGTCCTGCGTGGGATTGCCCTCCTCGTACAACGGGAACATGTCGGCCCCGC
Organism: Chromatiaceae bacterium; assembly: GCA_024235395.1. Lineage (NCBI taxonomy): Bacteria > Pseudomonadati > Pseudomonadota > Gammaproteobacteria > Chromatiales > Chromatiaceae > Chromatiaceae bacterium. The sequence goes on along the minus strand of JACKMK010000002.1, from coordinate 424,283 downwards.
TGGTGTACTCATGATTGACGACGACCAGTGCGCGACGCGTCGGGCGGTTCTTCAGGATCGGATACTGCGCACCCAGCAGCGTGTGGGTCGCGGGCATCGGCGAGCCGAACTGTTGCACGGCGTTCTTGACGTACTGCGGCAGGGGGTAGAACAGTACCAGATCGGCATTGAACCCGAACTGCTGCGCCTGCGCGGCGGCACTCTGGTTGTCGACATCGAACGCCGGTGCCGACGGGGTCAACGGGTCGCCCCAGCGCAATACGACATCGACGACATAGTTCGGCGGTACGACGACGTCCGGCTCGTTGCCGGGCGGCACCGTCTGGAACGTCAGGCGGGTATGCGGATTCTCTGCGGTCGCGGCCATTGCCGACCTGCCGTTCAACAGGGCAGCGGGTGCGATCACCAGGGTCGCGCCGGCGGCGACACCGCCCCGCAGCAGCGCGCGGCGTGAAATCGCACGTCTGATCACGCTCTGAATCGGCTCCCCGGCATTCGGTCGGGCCGCCTCACCCGGCATTACGTCGGCACTGCCGTCGTCCTGCCACTGCTCACCATTCACCGGGTCTCGTTCGGGCCTTTTGCTCATTGACAATCTCCGTAATTCGACGAAACAACCGTTTCCGCAACGGATCGCGCGCCGCGGGTCTTCGTCGCATCGCGTCGCCGCGATGCAGACGCGGCAGCGGACGCCATGCATCAACGGCGCGCAGTCTGCGGGCCGTGCATGAACACTTGGTGACCGGTTTGTTGCGATTTGCGGACGTCGGTGTGACGCCGAGCGGTGTGCCTTGCGGTGGCCGGGTCGACGCCGTCGGGCGCCGATAATCCAGCGGGGGCCCGGCGGATCAGTCGTGACGCAGCTTGAACGCGATCACGACCAGGGCCAGCGCGAGCGTGATTGCATTCGCGAACACGACGGGCCAGAGGCCGAGCAGCAGACCATACAGGCACCACAGCGCGACGCCGGTCGCGAACAGCAGGTACATCAGCAGCGAGATCGCGCGTGTATCGCGCGTGCGCATCACGCGCACCACCTGCGGTACGAAGGATACGGTGGTGAGCACTGCGGCCAGCAGGCCGATCGATGATGTGAACGCCATGTGCGTTGTTCGACGGGTTGGTGTTGTGGCGCCGGCAATCTTAGTACGAAGCGAAGGCGTGCGGCGCGGTACAGCTAGAGCGGTTCGGCAAACAGGTCATGATCGTCATAGCCGGTGACCTGCACCTGGATGAAATCCCCCGGCCCGACGTCTTCCCAGTCGCCGTCGACGATCACCAGCCCGTCCACCTCGGGGGCATCACCCGGGCCGCGGGCGACAATCCGCCCCTCTTCCACGGCGTCGATCAATACCGTCATCTCGCGTCCGACCTGCAGTGCCAGCTTGTCGCGGCTGATCTCGGCCTGAATCTCCATGAAGCGCTGCAGGCGGTCCTGCTTGAGCGCCTCGGGCACCGGGTCCGGCAGGGCATTGGCAGCGGCACCGGCGACCGGCGAATACGCGAAACACCCGACACGGTCGAGTTGCGCCTCTTGAACGAAGCCGAGCAACTCGTCGAAGTCCTGCTCGGTCTCCCCCGGAAAACCGACGATGAACGTCGAGCGCAGCACCAGCTCGGGGCAGATCTCCCGCCAGCGCGCGATGCGCGACAGCACCTTTTCCGTCGCCGCGGGGCGCTTCATCGCGCGCAGCACGCGTTCGCTGCCGTGCTGCAGCGGCATGTCGAGGTACGGCAGGACCAGGCCTTCGGCCATCAACGGCAGCAGGTCGTCGACGTGTGGATAGGGATAGACATAGTGCAAACGCGTCCAGGCCGGCAGCTTGCCGAGCTCACGTGCCAGGGTCGTGAGCCGGGTCGCGAGCGGACGACCGTGCCAGAAGTCGGTGCGGTACTTGAGATCGACACCGTAGGCGCTGGTGTCCTGCGAGACCACCAGCAATTCGCGCACGCCCGATTCGACCAGCCGCTCGGCCTCGGCCAGGACCTCGCCGACCGGCCGACTGACCAGGTCGCCGCGCAGGCTCGGGATGATGCAGAAGGTGCAGCGATGATTGCAGCCCTCGGCGATCTTGAGATAGGCATAGTGGCGCGGCGTCAGCTTTATACCCTGCGGCGGGATCAGGCTGCTGAACGGGTCATGCGGTGCCGGCAGCTGGGCATGCACCGCCTGCATCACCGCCTCGTAGTCATGCGGGCCGGTGATCGCGAGTACATCGGGGTGGGCCTCGCGGATCTGTTCCGCGCGTACGCCCAGGCAACCGGTGACGATCACCCGACCGTTGCCGGCCAGCGCCTCGCCGATCGCATCCAGCGATTCTTCGACCGCGGCATCGATGAAGCCGCAGGTGTTCACGACCACGAGATCGGCACCGGCGTAGGTCGGCGACAACGCATAGCCCTCGGCGCGCAGCTGGGTCAGGATGCGCTCGGAATCCACCAGGTTCTTCGGACAGCCGAGACTGACGAAACCGATCGTGGGGTCACCGGCGGCCATGGATCAGTGGATCAACCGCGCCAGTTCGCCGCGATACTGTTTGACCAGCGCGTGATCCGCACCCAGCGTGTCGAAGATCGCCAGCAGTCCGCGGCGTGCCGCACCACCACCGAAATCGCGCTGGTGACGCAGGATCACGATCAGTGCCCGCAACGCCGCCTCGTAGTCGTCGTTCACCAGGTGCAGGGCCGCGGCCTCGAAATGCGCCTGCAGGTCGGCCGGGCTCTGTTGCAGTCGTGCAAACACGGCCTGTTCGTCGGCCACCGCACGCGCCGTGGTGATGAAATCCAGGTGTGCACGCAAGGTCGCCAACTCGGTGGTGTCGCGCGCTTCGGCCGGCATCGACTGCAACACCTCGCGCGCCTCGTCGAAGCGGTTCAGGCGCATCAACAGCTTGGCCAGCATCGCCGGCAGGTCGAGGTTGTCCGGTTCGGCCATCGCGCCTTCGGCAAGCACCTGGATCGCCCGGTCGTGCTCACCGGCGTTCCATGCCTTGGCGGCGGCCAGGCGCACCTTGTCGCCCAACGGGACCAGGTAGCGCTCGACGATCGTGCGGTATTCGGCCTCGGGTTGCATGCCGTGTACGTCCTCGACGACCCGTCCGTTACGAAACAGCTTGAACGACGGCAGGCTCTTCACCGCGTAACGGCTGGCGATGGCCTTCTGTTCGTCGGTATTCACCGTCACCAGCAGGAAGCGACCGGCGTACTCCGAGGCAAGGCGTTTCAGCACCTTTTGCTGACGCAGCGAGGGGCCGGCCCACGGCGCCCAGAAATCGACCAGCACGAGCCCTTTGCGCGAGTTCTCGAGCACCAATTTGTCGAAATTGAGCTCGGTGCCCTCGAGAATGAAGGCGGCTTCAGGCATCAGTTCAGCAGATCCATCAGGTTGACACCCGGGGTTCGCTGCACCTCGACGACCAGGGTCTCGCCGAGCGCGATGTCGCCGGCCTCGATGTGCGGCCGCAGTTCCTCGCAGATCTGCTGGATCAGCAGCACCCCCTGGGCATTGCGCTCATCGAGTTCGCCGTTGAGCGCATCGCCGAGTTCGGCAAGATAGGCACGGAACTGCTCGCCCTGCGCGGACAGGTCGGCAGTGCGGAAGGCGTCGGTAAAACTGATGTGCAGTTCGTAGTTGCCCTGCGGCGAGGGTTCGACCACGCCGACCTTGATCGGACCCGTGATATCCATAGTTCGCTCCAGCTGACAGGATGACGGCGCCTGGGACGCAGGTGGGACGCAAGGATACGGTATGTGCCCCGCAAAACAACCCGTCGATCAACCGGATATAGGACCGCCCGCGGACCCTGCGCGGGCCCGCTCGGCGGCACCTTGGCAGCGCGGTCCGGGCTTCCGAAACGGCGCTTAATCTCGATCAATCAAATAGTCCGTATTTCCCCGTGTGACAGCCTTGTCATACACCGGACGGCGTGCCAGTATCGGTTAACTCGAGGGAAACCAAATTAGCATTTTCTAATTTAAAAACCGAGAGTTGCAGACATAAAGCTCGACCTGGAGGTTTGGTTAGTGAAGTCTTTTATGAGTTGTACTTTCGGTAAGGTGTGCAGTGATATCCCCGGCGTCTGCATCGTCCTGCAGATGATCCTGGTCGTCGCACTCTCGGGTGTGCTCGGCTATGTATTCGTTACCCAGGAACTCATGAAGTAATCCCCGGCGAACCGCTGCGGCCGACGCCGCAGCGGCTTGACCCGCCACGCGCAAGTCTCTAAATTCCGGCCCCTCGCCTGAGGTGCCTCCCGCTTTCCAAGCCCGAGGTTGAACGGGAAGTCGGTGCGTCTCACTGAGACAAATCCGACACTGCCCCCGCAACGGTGATCGGGTCAACCGCCTGCTTCCATGCCACTGCGTCGACGACGCGGGAAGGCGCAGCGCCTTGGCGCGGACTGTCTCTCACGACATCCGCCCGCCCGTCAGTCCGGATACCGGCCCCATGCGAATCATCGATCACGTCGCGGCGGGCGGCGCGTGGCAGAAGGCTTCGCTGTGCGTGTCGCCCTCCCCACGGTCCCCCTGCCCGACCCAGCAAGCACGGCGCGGTGGGCGCCGGCGGGGAGACAGGCATGAAATCTCGCTTCACCTTTGTCGGGCTGTGCGCCCTGTCCAGCTGCGCGATCGCGGCGACCGATCTGCCGCCGATCCTGGTCAGCGCGACACGCAGCGAACAACCGGGGCTCGACATCCCGACGGCGACGACGATCATCGATCGACGCACCATCGACGGTACCGGCGCGCGCAACATCACGGATCTGCTGCACCGCATCGCCGGCGTGCATGTCTCTGACAGTGTGGGCGACGGCGGCAGTGCCAGTATCGACATGCGCGGATTCGGCGGTGCGGCGTCATCCAATGTCGCGGTGCTGATCGATGGTCGCAAGATAAATCCGGCGACCGACACCGGCACCCTGTATCTGAACAGCGTCGACCTCGACGAGGTCGAGCAGATCGAGATCATCCACGGCAGCGCCGGTGTGCTGTACGGCAACCAGGCCGTCGGCGGCCTGATCAATATCGTCACCAGCCGCGCCACTGGCCGCAGTCGCCAACTCGTCGTTGGCGCCGGCAGCTACGACGCCTGGGAGATCGGTGCGCGCCTGAGCGAGCCACTTGGCGAACTGGCGGTGTTGAGCCTGCACGCCGAACGACGCGACAGCGACAACTACCGCGAGCACAACGCCAGCCGCCTGGAGCGCTATAGCGGCCGGCTGGAGGTCACGCATACCGGCGGCTTCAGCTATTTGGACCTGGAACGGCTGAACGACTATGTGCAGACGCCCGGCGCGCTGTTCTCCGACGAACTGAAGGACGACCGCCGCCAGGCGGTGTTCCCGGACGACTATCTGGACACCACGAGCACCGTTTTGCGCCTCGGTACCCGTCGCAGACTGAACACGCAGTGGCGATTCGAGGGCGAGATCGCATGGCGCGACGACCATCGGGACTTCGAACAGAGCTTCCGCGGCTTTCCGGGCAGCCCGTCGACCCAGGACCGCGAATCGACCGAAGTCTCGCCACGGCTGATCGGGGTTTTGGGTGACACCACGGCGACGCTCGGCATCGACTACCTGACGACCGACTATCGCCTGGTGACGGCATTCGGACCGCAGGGCGACGAACAGGCGATCACCGCCTACTACGCGCAGCTGACGCATGCCGTGACGGACCGGCTCTCGGTGACGGGGGGCATCCGCCATGCCCTGGTCGACAACGAGATCGATATCGGCGCACAACCCGTATCGATAGACGACGCGGTGACGGTCGCATCGTTCGGCCTCGTCTATCGACCGGATACCGCGTGGCGCCTGTTCCTGCGCGCCGACCAGAACTACCGGTTCGCCAAGGTCGACGAGCACACCAATGTCCCGTTCGGCCAACCGATCGGGCTCGACACACAGACCGGCGTCTCGTACGAAACCGGCGCCGAATACCGGCATGGCGGCCTGACGCTATCAGCGAGTGCCTACCTGCTGAAACTGCGCGACGAGATCAGTTTCGAAGCGGTGAGCTTCACCAACGTGAACCTGCCACGCAGTCGGCGCATCGGCGGCACACTGTCGTTCGCCGCCGACCTGTCGCCGACCCTGGGTGTCGGCGCAGCAGTGGAGTACATCGACAGCGAGATCACCAGTGGCGTCCACGAGGGCAGTCGCGTACCGCTGGTACCGATGCAACGCGCGAACCTGTATGCCGACTACCGACCGTGGGACGCCTGGCTGGTGCGCCTGGACGTCGAGCATGTCGGTGCGCAGTACCTCGGTTCCGACTTCAGCAACAGCGCGCCCAGGTTGGACGACTACACCGTCGCGAATCTGGCAGCGCATTATGATCGAGGCGACTGGCGCCTGACCGCAAAGGTCAATAACCTGTTCGACGAACGCTACAGTGAGACCGGCGCCAGCGCGTTCGCCGGCGATGGCTTCATTCCGGCCCCGGAGCGCAACTTCTGGATCGGGGCCAGTTACCGTTTCGAGGAGTGAGTGTGCCCAAACGCCTGACCCGTATTGCGACACGCACCGGCGACGACGGTACCACCGGACTGGCCGACGGCCGGCGCCTGGCCAAGGACCATCCGCGCATCGATGCGATCGGCAGCATCGATGAACTCAATTCGATGCTCGGCATGCTGCGTGCGCTGTCGCTTCCCGCGGCGATCGACCGTTCGCTCGAGGGGGTACAGCACCGCCTGTTCGATCTCGGCGGCGAACTGGCACTGCCGGGCAGCCAGGCACTCGACGATCCCAGGGTCGGTGAACTCGATCGCGACCTCGAGGCTTTCAACGCCGGCCTGCCGCCACTCGAGGAGTTCGTGCTGCCGGGCGGCAACGAAGGTGCCGCACGCAGCCACTTGGCGCGCACCGTGTGCCGACGCGCCGAGCGCGACTTGTTGCGCCTGTCCCGTGTGGAACCGGTAAACTTGTCCGGCATCCGTTACCTGAACCGTCTGTCCGACCTGTTGTTCGTGATGGCGCGTGTACTCGCGCGACGCGACGGCGGGGCCGAGATCACCTGGAAGAGAGATACCTGAGATGGCAAAACGTCCGGTCGTCGTCATCGGCATCGGCGAGATGGGCAGCGTGTTTGCACGCGCCATGTTGCGCCTCGGTCACCCGGTCTACCCCATCACCCGCGGCACCGACATGCGCCAGCTCGCGAGACAGTTGCGGGACCCCAAGGCGGTGATCGTCGCGGTCGCCGAAGGCGACCTCGCAGCGACCCTCGACGCCCTGCCCAGGGAATGGCGCAAGCGCCTGGTGCTGTTGCAGAACGAACTGTTGCCTCAGGACTACGAACGATTGCGCAAGGTCACCGTGATCTCGGTGTGGTTCGAAAAGAAGAAGGGCCAGGACAGCAAGGTGATCATCCCCTCGCCCGCCTACGGGCCGCGTGCCAAGCTGCTCGCACGGGCGCTCGGCACACTGGGTATTCCGGTCAAGCTGGTCGATAACGCACGCGCCATGTTGGTGGAGCTGGTGCTGAAGAATCTGTACATCCTGACCAGCAATATCGCCGGCCTGCGCACCGGCGGCACGGTCAGCCAGCTGTGGGCGGAGCAACGCGATCTGGCACGCGCGGTGGCCAACGACGTGATCACGCTGCAGGAAGGACTGACGGGTTCGCGGTTCAACAACGACGAGTTGATCGCGGGGATGGTGCAGGCATTCGAGGGCGACCCCGACCATGGGTGCATGGGACGAAGCGCACCGCAACGACTACAACGCGCATTGGCGCATGCCGAGCGCCTCGGGCTGGAACTGCCGACACTGCAGGCGATCGCGGCAGAACGGCAGGCGACCGACGCAGGGTGAACGGCATGCAGGAGATATTCCCCGGTTGCGACGTGACACTGCACCTGGCGATCGCGCTGGAAGACGGTACCGAGGCGATTTCGACATTCGGCGAGGAACCACTGAGCTGCACGCTCGGCGACGGCACTTTGCAGCCGGGGCTCGAACTCGCGTTGTACGGCCTGAGGGCCGGCGACACCCAGACGATCAGCCTGCTGCCGGAACAGGCCTACGGGCTGCGCGATCCGGCATTGATCCAGTACATGCCGATGACCGATTTCGACGGCGCGTTCACACCCGAGATCGGCCAGATCATCGCGTTCACCTTGCCCGACGGCGACGAGGCACCCGGTTCGGTGATCGGCCTCGACGACGGACGCATCGAGATCGACTTCAACCATCCGCTGGCCGGACACGAGATCACGCTGCGCGTCGAGATCCTGTCCGTCTCACCTCCGGCCAGCGTCTGACGCCGTTCGGGGTTGCCGCCAAGGGACCGCTGGAAACGGTTTTCTTACCCGGTCTGCACGTCGCGCGAATCGGCCCGGCGGCAAAAAGGCCGCCCCGTCGGGGCGGCCAGGCTGTGTTTGATCTTCGTGGTCCTCCGGTCGGACCAACGAGGCGCACGTTCCGCAGCGATCAGAACCGGCCTGATGAAAAGTCTTCGTAGGCCTGGCGGATCTCCGCCTTGGTGTTCATCACGAAGGGCCCACCCCGCGCGACGGGTTCATGCAAGGGCCGCCCCGCGACCAGCAGAAAACGTCCGCCCTGTGGCGTGGCCGTCGCGTCAAACCGCTCACCCCGCGACAGCACACCAAGGTCGTCGCGACCGAGTTGCACCGACCGCTGGTCGGCGTCTTCGAGCACGAGGCCGCCATCGATCACGTAGACGAAGGCATTGTGCCCGGCCGGCAGGCTTTCCTCGAAGGTCGCACCACCCGGCAAGGCCACGTCCAGGTACAGCGGTTCGGTCAACGGCTGCACGACCGGTCCACGCGTTCCCTGCGCAGTCTCGCCGGCGATAACCCGCACCGTCACATCACCACGCCGTTCCTCGGGGATGCCCCGCGCCGCGTGCTCCTGATACGCGGGCGGATCCATCTTGTGCGCCGCCGGAAGGTTGATCCAGAGTTGGAACCCCTCCAACAACCCGTGCTCCTGTTCCGGCATCTCCGAATGCACGATCCCGCGGCCGGCGGTCATCCACTGGATGCCACCCGGTTCGATCACACCCTCGTGGCCGGCATTGTCGCGGTGACGCATGCGCCCGGCGAGCAGGTAGGTGACGGTCTCGAAACCGCGGTGCGGATGCGCCGGGAAGCCTGCGATATAGTCACCGGGCCGATCCGAACGGAACGCGTCGAGCAGCAGGAAAGGATCGAGCATCGGCAATGCCGGCTGACCGATCACCCGGGTGAGCTCGACCCCGGCCCCGTCGGTGGCCGGCATACCGCGTACCAGGCGTGATACCTGACGCCTACCGTTGATGGATTTCAGGTCCTGCATACCCACCTCCTCTGGCGACCTGGCCACCGACATCGGGCAACCAATGGTCGAGTTGTTCGAGCGCTGCGCTGCGCGCTGCCTGCGCATCCGCGGCGACACCGGCGGCCCCGATCAGGCGTACGTCGTTCAACCCGATGAAAGCCAGTACCTGGCGCAGGTAGCCGCTGGCGAAATCGACAGCGCTGCCGAACGGTACCCCGCCCGAAGCCATCGCCAGGTACACAGGACGATCATCGAGCAGACCCTTCGGGCCGTCCGCGGTGTAGCGGAAGGTCACGCCGGCACGGCACACGTGGTCGATCCACGCCTTCAGCGCCGATGGCACCGAAAAATTGTAGACCGGCACGGTCATCACCAGGACGTCGGCCGCCCGCAACGCCGCAACGGCGGCGTCCGAAGCGGCGAGGCGTGCCTGCTGTACCGCGGACCGCCGATCGGCGGGGGTGAAGTTCGCCTCCACCCAGTCGGCGTCGATATGCGGCATACCCCGCGCGAGATCGATTGTGTGGACCTTGACACGGCCACCTTGCCCAGTGATCCGTCGAATCACTTCATCGCCCAGCTGTCGCGACACGGATTCGCCGGGGTTCGCGCTGCTGTCGATCCTCAACACCCGGTAGTCTGCCTGACGTGGCACGGCCCTCTCCCCGTTGCGATTAGACATCACGACCGACCGCAAGTGCGCCTGCACCCGCCCCCGCGACGAACAACAGGCCGCCGGCGATCGCCAGGTTCTTCAGAAACAGGATCGACTGCATCTGATCGGCCAGGTTGAAGTGAAAGATCAGCGCGCTCACGACGCTGAAGACCGCCAGCCCCAGGGCGGCAGCGCGTACCCGCCAGCCGAGCAGCAGCGCCAGACCGGCACCCAGTTCCAACAGGATCACCAGCGGGAGCAGCGCCCCCGGTACGCCCATCGATTCCATGTACCCCTGGGTCGCTGCATAGCCGGTGAGCTTGCCGATCCCCGCGACGATGAAAATCGCCGACATCAGCGTCCGTCCGGCGAGGAACAGTCCCGCCTGTGTATTGCCAAGTTGCATGTCTTCCGCCTCCGATAACGCGGCGGCCGGGATGGCCGCCGGATGCAGACAGCCTGAACGTTGCGCCAAGGTAGATAAATATGCTTAATTCGATTTCTTAGTTGCTATATCGACAACAATATGGACCGATTCGCCCAACTCGAGGCCTTCGTGACCGTCGTGGAGGCCGGAAGCTTCAGTGCCGCGGCCGAACGACTGGCGACCGCCAAGTCGATGATCAGTCGCCGCGTCAGCGCCCTCGAACGCCACCTGGGCGTGCAGCTGCTGCAGCGCACGACGCGCACGCTTTCACTGACCGGCCCCGGACAGCAGTTCCATGAGCGCGCGCTGCGCATCCTGGCCGAACTCAACGAGGCCGAACAGTCGCTGATCGACGCTTCGGCGGCGCTGCGCGGGCGCCTGCGCATCGCGGCGCCGCTGTCGTTCGGCCTGCATCACCTGACCGGTACGCTGAACGAGTTCCTGAACGAACACCCGGGGATCGAACTCGACATGGACCTCAACGACCGCGAGGTCAACCTGGTCGAGGAAGGCTTCGACCTCGCGGTCCGGATCGGCACGCTGCGCGACTCGACGTTGCTCGCGCGCCGCCTCGGTACCGTGAGGTTCGCGACCTGTGCAAGTCCGGATTACCTCGCACGCCACGGCACCCCGCGCGAGCCGGCGGACCTCGCCGCCCATACCGGTCTGCACTACGCGAACGTCACGCCGGCGCAGGCCTGGCAGTTCGACTGCGGCGGTCGCGACCTCACCGTGGCGATCCCGGGCATCCGGCTACGCGTCAACAACGGCGACGCCCTGGCGGGCGCGGCGGCCGCCGGACTCGGCATCGTGAACTCGCCGACCTTCATCGTCAGCAACCTGATCGAAAGCGGCGCGCTGATACCCATACTGCGCGACTACCAGCGACCTCCGCTGGGCATCCATGCGGTGTTTCCGCCCGGTCGGCTGATCGCCCGCCGGGTACATGCCTTTGTGGACTTCCTCGCCGCCCGGCTCGGTGACCTGCCGGAATGGGACCGTCGCATCGGGACGACAGGCTGATGCCCGGACACACCGCGGGATCCCGCAGATCAGGCGTGGCCACGCCTGTGGCGGCAACGTCTCTGCGCGACCCGGCCAAGCTGTACTATGGGCACTCGTAATGACAGGCGGCCGGGGACAGGAAAGGTGACCATGCGTGAACAGTCCAGCCAGGGACCCGCCGCCGCCATGGTGCTCGGCGTATTGCTCGCGGTCGGCCTGGCGTTGCTTGGGTATCAACTCGCCGACGGCCTGATGCGTTTCAGGGCCACCGAGCGTACCGTGACGGTCAAGGGACTGGCGGAACGCGAGGTGGCCGCCGACATTGCCATCTGGCCGATCCGGTTCAGCGTCGCCGGCGACGACCTGGAACCCCTGTACGCATCCCTCGAACGCCAGGGTGACCTGGTCATCGGGTTTCTGCGCAATGCGGGATTCGCCGCCGATGAGATCACCCTGTCGCCCCCGGCGATCGTCGATCGCCGGGCACAGGCCTACGGCAACCCGGGGCCGCAAGACCTGCGCTATGCCGGGAGCGTCAGCGTCACGGTATACACGAAGGAGGTCGAACGCGCGCGGCAGGCGATGCGCGGCCTTACCGACCTCGGCAAGCAGGGCATCGCGATCGCCGGTCAGGACTATGGCGTGCGCACCGAGTTTCTCTATACCGGCCTGAACGACATCAAACCGGCGATGATCGAGGAAGCGACGCGCAACGCGCGCGAGGTCGCCACCAAGTTCGCGCAGGACTCGTCGAGTCGACTCGGGAAGATCCGCGCCGCAAGCCAGGGCCTGTTCACAATCCAGGACCGCGACAGCAACACCCCTTACATCAAAAAGGTGCGGGTTGTCTCGACCGTCGAGTATTACCTGGTCGACTGACCGGCGCTTGGCGGGCGTCTCGCCCGCCGGTGTGATTCAGTGCATGTCGAATCCAGTGGCGGCCAGCAGCAGCGACAACAGCCACAGCGCGATCGCCGGCAGCGACAGCAATGCACCGAGTAGCCGCCACCTGCGCGACGGTCGCCGCAACATCTGCAGGACGCCCCAGACCAGCGCCGGCGGCAACACGAACCATGGCAGATAGAACCACCAGGCACCCCGCACGAAGGTGTGTGTCAGCATGCCGTAGGCCCAGACCACGAGGGTCGTCGCCAGCATCGCAATCGCGGCGCGCCCGCGCATGCCAGCCGATATGGTGTCCAATCGCCCGCCCTCCCGTTCCATGGCGCCCGGCCTGCATCAGCGCACCGGCGGTACCCGCCTGATCACCAGTGCGATACCACCGAGGATAGCCACCGAGGCGACCACCAGCCGCGACGAAAGGGCCTCGCCGAGCAACGCGACCCCGGCGAGCGCGGTGATCACCGGGACGCTGAGCTGTGCCGTGGCCGCGGAGATCGCGGTGAGTTGCGGCAGCACCGCATACCAGACCGCATAGCCGATGCCGGACGTGAGCGTGCCGGAGGCCAGCGCCAACCAGATGCCCGGTGCATCCCAATGCTGCCAGCTCAACGCCAGTGCACTCAGCAACAACGACAGCGGCACGGCACGCGCGAAGTTCCCGGCGGTAACGCAGAGCGGATCACCGGTCCCGCGGCCGTGCAGCGAATACACACCCCAGGCGAATCCCGCGGCGAGCATGAGGCACGCTTCGAACAGCGGTGGTGCGGTCAACCCGGGCAACAACAGGCCCAACAGGCCTGCCAACGCAGTCACCATACCCAGGATCTGCCAGGCATCCAGACGCTCACCGCGCCGTAGGCCGTGGCCGATCATCGTGACCTGCACGGCGCCGAACAGCAGCAGGGTCCCGGTCGCCGCACTCAGGCCGACGTAGGCAAAGGAGAACAGCGCGGCATACGCGAACAGGGCGAGCGCGGACCACCAGCGGCCAGTGCTGCAACCCGCAGCGTGCCGCCAGCGCACGACCATCCAAAGCGTCACTGCACCCGACAGCAACCGGATGCTCGTGAAGGTCGCCGGATCGATCGCGGTCTCCTTCAGCGCCATGCGGCACAACAGCGGGTTGCCGGCAAACGCCGCCAGCACCAGGGCCATCAGCAGGACGGTCTTGCCACGCGTCATGATCGAACGCTAAACGGCCTCGGCGTACAGCCTTCCGCGCCGTACCAGCAGCTTCTCGATCTCGACGGCGACCAGTACCAGCGATGCCAATGCCAGGCAAAACGCCAGGTCGGCAGGCGGCAACGGCCGGGTATGAAACACCGCGTTCAACACCGGCAGATAGATCACCGCCAACTGCAGCGCCACGGTGGCACCGATGGCCCCCAGCATCGGTTTGTTGCTGAATAGCCCGAGCACCAGCAGCGAGGTGCGTTCACCACGCACCGCCAGCGCGTGAAACAACTGCGAGAACGTCAACACCGCGAACACCATGGTCTGCCAATGCGCCAGCTCGTGCGCGATCGCCCAGGCCTGAGCGGCGATCGACAGGCCGCCGATGAACAGGCCGACCCAGACGATGTGCTGCCACATGCCGTGCGCGACGATGCTCTCGTCCGGCGGACGCGGCCGGCGGCGCATGATGCCGGGCTCTGCGGGCTCGGCAGTGAACGCCAGTCCGGGCAGCCCGTCGGTCACGAGGTTGATCCAGAGGATATGGATCGGCAGCAACGGCACCGGCAGTCCGAGAAAAGGCGCCAGGAACAGCGTCCAGATCTCGCCCGCATTCGAACTCATCGTGTATTTGATGAACTTGCGGATGTTGTCGAAGATGTGCCGGCCGCTGCGCACGGCGCTGACGATGGTGGCGAAATTGTCGTCCAGCAACACCATGTCGGCCGCTTCGCGCGCGACATCGGTGCCCTTGTCGCCCATCGCGACACCGATCCCGGCACGCTTCAACGCCGGCGCATCGTTGACCCCGTCGCCGGTCATCGCTACATATTCGCCGTGTTGCTGCAGCGCCTTGATGATGCGCAGCTTCTGCTGCGGACTGACCCGCGCGTAGACGCGGATAGACTCGACCCGCTGCGCGAATTCCTCGTCGGACATCGCCGCGAGCTCACTGCCGGTCAGCACCGTCTGCGCGCCGTCGATGATGCCGAGGCGGTGGGCGATCGCGCGCGCAGTGCCCGGATGATCGCCGGTGATCATCACAGGGGTGATCCCGGCCGAGCGGCAATCGGCCACCGCCTGCGGCACCTCGGCGCGTGGCGGGTCGATCAGCGCGACCAGCGCGAGAAAGCTCAGGTCGCGCTCCACAGCGGCGGCGGACAACGGTTGCGGCAGGTCGGCGAGCGTACGCCTGGCCAATGCCAACACGCGGTAGCCCTGTGCGGTCAGCTGCTCGGCGGCGGCCAGCAGCGATTCCGGTTGCAAGGGCGCACTGCCGCCGCTCTGGGCGATCTCGCGGCATTGCGGGATGATGCGTTCCGGCGCGCCTTTGACGTACGCCAGCACACCCGACCCCGAGCGATGCAGCGTCGTCATCTGCTGGCGCTCGCTGTCGAACGCAAGCACTGCGATCCGCGGCAGCCGACGTTCCAGCGCCGCCTTGTCGTAACCCGCGGCCCGGGCCGCCTCGTACAGCGCGAGCTCGGTCGGCTCTCCGGTCGGTCGTCCGTCGCGTTCGGCAATGTCGTTGTTCAACGCCATCACCCGGCCGGCCTCGGCCCATCCGCCATCTGCGTCCTGCGGCAGCTGCACATGCTGCTGACCGTCGGCGAAATAGGCCTCCACCGTCATCCGGTTGAGGGTCAATGTGCCGGTCTTGTCCGCACAGATGTAGGTGACCGAACCGAGGGTCTCGACCGCCGGCAGGTTGCGTACCAGCGCGTTCTGCCGGATCAGCTTGCGCGCGCCGAACGCCAGCGAGATCGTGACCACCGCGGGCAGCGCCTCGGGGATCGCGGCCACCGCAAGGCTCACCGCGGTCAGGAACATCAGCAGTACCGGCTGGCCCTGCAGCAGGCCGGCGACGAACACCACCATGCACCCAAGCACCGCCAGGGCCAGGTAGCGTCCGAAGCGCGCCAGGCGGACCTGTAACGGCGTCCTGACCTTGACCTCGCTGCGCAGCAACGCCGCGATGGCACCGAGCTCGGTGGCCTCACCGGTAGCCACCACGACCCCGCAACCGCGTCCGCGTGTGGCCAGACTGCCCTTGAACGCCATGTTGCTGCGCTGCGCCAGCGCGACATCGGGTGCGCCCAGCGCCTCGGCCTGCTTGTCGACCGGCTGTGATTCGCCGGTCAACGCCGCCTCGTTAACCTGCAGGCCCTCGGTCTCGACCAACCTCAGGTCCGCCGGCACCGCATCGCCGGCCTCCAGCAGCACCAGGTCGCCGGCCACCAGCTGGGCGGACTCGACCGTGATCGGCCGGTCATCACGCCGGACCCGCGCCATCGGTGCAGCCAGGGCGCGCAACGCCGCAACGGCGCGTTCGGCGCGGTACTCCTGTAGCGCACCGATCCCCGCGTTGAGTAGCACGATGACCAGGATCACGACGGTGTCCTGGGGCTCACCGACCAGGCCGGATATCACCGCGGCCGCCAACAGCACCAGGATCATGAAATCGGTGAACTGCGCCACGAGCATCCGCAGCGGCGTACGTGGGCGTGCCTCGGGCAGACGGTTCGGACCCTGCTCCAGCAGGCGCCGCTGCGCCTCGGCCGCGGTCAGCCCGCGCCGGCCGCTACCGAGCGATGTCAATACCGCTTCGACGTCGAGTATCGACCAGTCCTGTCGAGCCATCTCAAATCCCGGCGACCAATACGATCAGACCGGCCGTCGCCAACCCGAGCAGCAAAGTCTTGAGGCCACTCCACCACCAGTTGATACGGGCGATGCGACCGAGAAACATGCCAAGCAAGAAGATAAGCAGCAGCGCCACTGCCGCTGCCGCATACAGCGGCGGCAGCGGCAACTGGAGGCCGCCCTGCGCCAACCACAACGGAATCATGATCAACAGCGAGAACAGCAGTGGCGACGCGCCGTTGGCGAGTGCGATCAGCCATGGCACCCAGCGCACCGCGTCCGCGTGCAGACTGTTGCCAAGGTCAGCGACCATCGCGTCCTGAAGATCCTGCAATGCCCGGCGTCGCTCGGCCGACTCACTGACGTAGGCGCTGCTCACGCCGCTGACGCCGAGCGCAACCGCTGCACCCACACAGGCGCCGATCACGATCGACAACTCGGGCGGTGTGCTGACCAGAAAACCGGTGATCAGGCCAAGCATCGTCAGCGCGCCATCAAATCCATTGACCACGAAATAGCGCCGGAGAATGCCGTGCGTCCGGGTGATGCGCAGCAGCAGTGTGAGCTGTTCCAGGGGATTCACCGGTCGGCGGCCGCCCTACCCTCGCTCTGCACCTCCACCTCGTCGATGCTGTGCAGCGACCCGCCCATCTGTTCGATCGCAAGCAGGATGGCATCGAAGTCCAGCGCGTCGCTCTGCACGACGACCCGCAGGGTCTCGGTGCTTTCATCGACCTCCAGCACCGTCAGGTGCACCCGGTAGTCGGGGCCGACCGCGGCCAGTGTCTGTGCGAACTCCAGCCCGTTCGGCCGGTGCGGTTTGAGCACGTCCAACACCAATCGCTTCACCGCCACCATGTCCACACTCCCGCAGTCTGCCTGCCTCAGAGAGTACCCGAGGTTGACCGGGCGTCGCATCCGCGGTCGCGCGTTTGCGGAGACGAAACAGCACGCGGCCGCTTGGGCTCACTGGCTAATCGGGCCTCCGAGGGGCAACATCGCGGGGGCGCGCCCTGTATTCCACGGGCCCGCAGACCTATGATGCGCGTCGACCCCATGGTGAGCGTACGCCGCTCACGGATCCCATTCGACGGAGACCCGGCAACAACATGCGCTATCTGAAACAACATCCGGACAAGGCGGGCTGGTTCGGTGACTACGGCGGCGCCTTCCTGCCGCCGCAACTGGAACAGCCGTTCGCCGAGATCGCCGAGGCCTACGCGCGCGTCGCGCGCTCGGCCGATTTTCAGAATGAACTGGCCTATATACGCAAGCATTTCCAGGGCCGCCCGACCCCGGTGCACTACGCGCGCAACCTGTCCGACGGGCTTGGCGGCGCGCGTATCTACCTGAAACGCGAAGACCTCAATCACACCGGTGCACACAAGCTCAATCACTGCATGGCCGAGGCGCTGTTGGCCAAGCACATGGGCAAGAAACGTCTGATCGCCGAGACCGGTGCCGGTCAGCATGGCGTGGCGCTGGCCACCGCGGCGGCCTACTTCGGTCTCGAGTGCGAGATCCACATGGGCGAGGTGGATATCGAAAAGGAGCACCCGAACGTCGTACGCATGAAGCTGCTCGGTGCCACGGTCGTGCCGGTCGGGTTCGGTGCGCGAACCCTGAAAGAGGCCGTGGATTCGGCATTCCAGTCGTACCTGAAGGATCCTGCGAACAGCATCTACGCGATCGGCTCGGTGGTCGGACCGCATCCTTTTCCGATGATGGTGCGTGACTTCCAGCGCATCGTCGGCCAGGAGGCGCGCGGACAGTTCGCCGAGATGACCGGGGGGGAACTGCCCGACCACGTGATGGCCTGTGTCGGTGGCGGCTCGAACGCGATGGGTATCTTCCAGGGCTTCATCGACGACGACGATGTCGCCCTGCACGGTGTCGAGCCACTCGGCCGCGGCACCAAGCTGGGCGAACACTCGGCGACCATCACCTACGGTCACGACGGCGAGATTCACGGATTCCGCACCCTGGTGCTGACCGACGACGCCGGGCAGCCGGCACCGGTTCACTCGATCGCCTCGGGTCTCGACTATCCGGGGGTCGGCCCGGAGCATGCCTTCCTGTACAAGACGGGGCGCGTGCACTACGCCGCGGTCGACGACCGCCAGGCGCTGGACGCCTTCTATCGGCTGTCACGCCTGGAAGGCATCATCCCCGCATTGGAGAGCGCCCACGCCGTCGCCTATGCGATGCAGGTCGCGCCGGAACTCCCGGGGCAGACCATCCTGGTGAACCTCTCGGGTCGTGGCGACAAGGACATCGACTATGTGGCCGAGCATTTCGGGTACGGCGACTGAGCTCGCAGAACGCCGTCCCGCCAAGCCGGACGCCCGGCGCGCGTGCGTCCGCCACGGCGCCGATTGTGTTGTTTTCTCCGGCTCTCCAGCTATGATCGTCGTCGCGGGCCGCACGCCTTGGGCGGCCCGTCCCACCCTGCGGGGCGTACTACCGAAACATTGGATTCAAATAAGGTAAGGACGATGAAAAAACTGATCGTTGGCGCGACCGTCGCGCTGTTCACGCTGGTACTGGCCGGTTGTGGCGACACCTGGTCGGGGCTGAAGAAGGACACCGGAGACAACATGGAAGCCGCGGGCAAAGCCGTCGAGGAAGCCGGCGAAAAGGTCAAGGAATAACTCGACCAACCAGATCGGGGCTGAGGTCCGAAGGCGCCATTGCGCGTCGGGCGATACGCGTCGCAACGGCTTGGCGGCGCCCGGGATCTCGCAGCCCCGGCAGACGCGATGGCGGTGCCGCAGGGATGACGGCATCCGCTATTCGCCCCTTCGACGATTAGATTTTCACGTAGCACCCGGTCGACAGCGGCGAAGGGCACCCGGTGGTTCCCGGTGTGGTTGCTTGCCGTAGCACCCGGCCTTCGCTCATCGGACGCATGATCAGCGGCGCCCTGGCATCCTCGCCATCTGCGGCGCCGGGAACATGGCCTCAATGCCCCGCGCCGACCGCCCCCCTTCCTGACAGCAGGCTCCGCGTCTCCCAAGTCGGGGGCCGCCACCCGCATGCCCCTGATCATAACGTGGATTAAAGTCGTCCCAAGGCACGCCGTTAATGCACGTCAGGGGCGGTGAACACCGGTTTCAGCCGGGACCCGGGTCATTCCGACTTCAAAGGCCAAAGATCATGCAACTGTTCGGCAAACGTGGCGGCGCGCGGGAAATGGACCAACTGCGCGAGAGGGTGACGACGCTGGAGGCGGAACTGGCAGCGGCACGCGCGGACCTGGTCGCGGCCGAGCAGCAAAACGCGGCGCACGCGGCACTCGAAGGCCGACGAGAGGGCCAGCTCAATGAGCTGATGACGCTGCAGAACGGTTCACTGAAGAGCGCACTTTCCGATATCCAGGGCGCGTTGGCGGGGTCCGTCGAATCGGTCAAATCGACCCTCGAATGCGCCGACACCATCCGCAAGGACTTCGCGCTGTTGGCAGGAAACAGCGATCAGATATCCCAAGAGTTGACCGGTTTGGCGAGCCTGTCGGTCGAATCCGGCACTTCGGTGCAGGAGATGACCACAAGGGCCGGCCAGATCAGCAGCGTGCTGTCCCTGATTCGCGGGATCGCCGAGCAGACCAATCTTCTGGCGCTGAACGCGGCCATCGAAGCGGCGCGCGCCGGCGAGCACGGGCGTGGGTTCGCGGTGGTTGCCGACGAGGTCCGCAGCCTCGCCGACCGCACGCAGAAGGCGATCGTCGAGACGGACGGCGTGATACAGGAGCTGCAACATAACGTGGGCCGAGTCGGCAAAGCATTCGACAACCTGGTGCAGCGCGCCGAATCGCTCGACGCCGAGGCCACTGAATTCAAGGGCCGCCTGGACGGCATGTATCGCTACGTGACGGGGTCTTTTTCCAACATCGGCAAGATGGCGGACAGCGTGTTCGTCAGCCTGGCAAAGCTCGATCACGTCGTATGGAAGGTCAATACCTACCTTTCGGTGAACCAGCGCGAACCGGTCTTTCAGTTCGTCAACCACCATAACTGCCGTCTCGGCAAATGGTATTACGAGGGCGAAGGCAAGGAGTTCTTCTCGTCGTCGCGCCACTACGCCGGGCTGGAGACGCCGCACGAGAAGGTACATGCCAGCACCAAGGACGTGTTTGCGCTGATCGACAACGCGGAGCTCGACTACGCGGCATTGATGAAAGCCATCCAGGCGATGGAGACCGCCAGCGTCGATGTGTTCCGTCATCTCGACCAGATCCGCGACGACAGCGAGCGCTGGGATTGGGAAGACGAACGGCCTTCGGGAAATTGAAGCCGCCCCGGACAAAGACACACCTGAAACAGCGCTGACCCGACGATCTGGCGATCACGCTGTCGTTGCCGCACAGATGGACCCTGCGGCACCTTTCCAGAGCCGCTTGGAAGCCACACACCTGCGAAGAGCATGTTATGGACCTGATGAGAAATGTCACGATCCGCTTTCGTGTGATAGTCGGCTTCCTGGTGTCTTTCGTGCTGCTCGCGACGGTCGCGGGGATGCAGTACCTGAGCTTTCACGGCGTCAACGAGACGATTCAGGACGTCGTTGAAGTCCGGCAGCCGCGTGCGCTGGCGATGAAGGACATCAATACCAAGCTGCGTGCCGCGGCGAGCCAGCTGGGGTTCTTTGCGTCGACCGGCGAACTCGAGCTTGCGCAGGCATTCTCCAAACTTACGGTTTCCGCGGTGCACAGTATCGAGTCGGACGAAACGCTCTCGACAGGCAATCCGGAAACCCTGTCTGTACTGCGCGGACTGTCTGCGGACATCTCCAGGTTTCAGACGTTGGGCGATCAGATCATCAAGCTCGGATCAGACCAGGAGGCCAACTATCCGGGTGTGGCCTACGCGAATGCCCACATCAACCCGGTGACGTTGCGCATGACGCAACAAGCCGCCGAGATGTTGCGTTCCGAGATTGCCGACGGGGAAGCCGATGACACACAGGCCGAACGCCTGGGCGTCTATTCGGACCTGCGCGACGCGCTGAGCAACCTGATGCGCGGCCTGCGCGGGTACCTGGCGTTTCGCGCCGAGGGGCAGAAACAGAACACCTTGCTGTACATGACGCGTACGCACGAGCTGCTCGAACAGATCGGTGGCTGGCCCAGCAAGCTGACGTTCGAGCAAGAGGAATACCTGTCGAGCCTGCTCAAGGATGCCGAAGGGCTGGATCGCGACGTCTCGAAGCTACTCGAGATTCACGGCTCGGAGCGCTGGCGCACCGATGCCTGGTTGCTGCGGCACGATGTGCTGCCGCTGCTGAACGGGATAGAGGCACGTCTCGATGAACTGGTCGACGCGGAGGAACGTCAGACGGCGGGCGCCAGCCAGGCGATGCTCGAAGACGCGGAAGATGCGACACACCTGTCGACCCTGGTGGCCGCGATCGGCCTGCTCGCCGGCATCGTCATCGCGGTATTGATCACGCGCTCGATTGCGATGCCGATATGCGCGGCGAGCAACGCCATGGCCAAGGTCGCAGACGGTGAAGGCGACCTGACGCGACGCCTGGCAGAGACCGGCCGCGACGAACTCAGCACGCTGGCCGGCGGCTTCAACAAATTCGTCGCCTACATACAAGAGGTGATCAGCCAGACCGCCCGCACGACCAGTGGGGTGATCGGCAGTGTCGCTTCCACCAACGACGCAATCAGCCGTATCGCAGAACGTATAGGCCGGCAGCAGAAGGAAACCGACCAGGTTGCCACGGCGATCACCGAGATGTCGGCATCGGTCGCCGAGGTCGCGCAGAGCGCCACGCATGCCGACGAGGCCGCAAAGACGGCTTTCGAGCGGGCCAGCAACGGGAAGAGAATCGTCAATCAGGCGGCCGACGGGATCGAGAACCTTGCCGGCCGCCTGACAGGCGCCTCCGAACTCATGCAACGCCTGGACACGGACGCGCAATCCATTCGCGGCGTGATCGACGTGATTCGCAGCATCGCCGAGCAGACCAACCTGTTGGCGCTCAACGCGGCGATCGAAGCGGCACGCGCGGGTGAGAGCGGCCGCGGTTTCGCGGTGGTGGCCGACGAGGTTCGGACACTCGCCAACCGCACCCATCAGTCGACCGAAGAGATCAGCGACATGATCGCCCGGCTCGGCAGCAGCGCCACCGAGGCCGTTCATCTGATGACCGAAGGCCGCGATATGGCGGAGTCGAACACCAACCAGGCGCGCGAAGCGATCGGGGCGCTCAGCGGGATCGAAGATGCCGTGAGGACGATCAGCGAGCTCAACGAGCAGATCGCCACCGCGGTCGAGCAGCAGCGCGCGGTGGCGGAAAACATTCACTCCGCGGTCCACCAGGTCAACGCAGCCGGCAGGGACAACACCGAAGAGGCCGCGCACGTCCGCGAAGCGGCCGTTCAGCTGGGCGATCAGATCGCCGACCTGCAGAAGCTGGTCAGCCGATTCAAGATCGACAGCGCAGAGCTCGATTTCGAAAAGGCGAAGAGCGCTCACCTCGCTTGGCGCGCAAGGGTACGCAACTTCCTGGATGGCAAGGGTTCATTGCAGGCCCAGGAGGTCGTCTCGCATCGCGAGTGTGTACTCGGCAAGTGGTACTACGGCGAAGGGCTGAGGAAGTACGGCAACCTGCCGGAGATGCGCAAGATCGAAGCACCGCACGAGCGTCTGCATGCGCTGATCGGAGAGATCATCGACTGCCAGCACCACCACGACGACGCGGGGGCCGAACAGCGCTTCGGCGAGCTGGCGACGCTGTCCAACGAGATCGTGGGCCAGCTCGACCGGTTGGAATCGCAGATCACTTCCGACCCCGGACGGCAGTCGACCGCCTGAATACCGGCGGCGCGGCACCCTTCAGAATAGCGCCAACTCCCCGCGATCGAGCAGACCGCTGGTGTGTGTCGGGCCGAGACCTACTCGAACGGATGCCGCAGCACGATCGTCTCGTCGCGATCCGGCCCAGTCGAGATGATGTCGACCGGTGTCTCACACAGCTCTTCGACCTTGCGCAGGTAGCTGCGCGCGGCTTCGGGCAGCGCGTCGCGCGACTTCGCGCCGACGGTCGACTCCTTCCAGCCCGGCACTTCGATGAACACCGGCTCGCACTGCGCAAACCGGTCCGCACCGACCGGTGGCGTGTCGACCTCGCGACCATCGAGCTTGTAGGCGACGCAGATCTTGACCGTGTCGAGTCCGTCGAGCACGTCCAGCTTGGTGATACACATCCCGGTCACGCTGTTGATCTGCAGTGAACGCCTGAGCGCGACCGTGTCGAGCCAGCCGCAACGACGCTTGCGACCGGTGGTCGCGCCAAACTCGTGACCCTTCTCGCCGAGGTGATCACCGGCGTCGTCGAACAGTTCGGTCGGAAACGGACCGGCACCGACACGCGTCGTGTACGCCTTGACGATGCCCAGTACGTAGTCGAAATCACGCGGACCGACTCCGCTGCCGGTCGCGGCGCCACCCGCCGTGGTGTTCGACGAGGTGACATAGGGGTAGGTACCGTGGTCGATGTCCAGCAAGGCGCCCTGCGCACCTTCGAACATCACGCTGCGGCCCTGGCGACGCAGACGGTGCAGGGTGCCGGGCACGTCTTCGATCATCGGACGGATCTGCTCGGCCTGCGCAAGCGCCTCGTCCAGCACCTTCTGATAATCGACCGTCTCGTACTTGAAATAGTGCTCGAGCGCGAAGTTGTGATACTCCATCACCTCACGCAGACGCTCCTTGAAGTGCTCCGGGTCGAGCATCTCGCCGAGCCGGATACCGCGCCGCGATACCTTGTCCTCGTAGCAAGGACCGATGCCGCGCCCGGTCGTGCCGATCGCCTTGCTGCCACGCGCCGCTTCACGCGCCTGATCGAGCGTGATGTGATACGGCAGGATCACCGGACACGACTCGCTGATGCCCATGCGAGCGCGAGCGTCGACACCGCCGGCTTCGAGCATGTCGATCTCTTCGAGCAACGCGCTCGGTGACAGCACCACACCGTTGCCGATCAGGCAGCGGACGTTGTCACGCAGGATGCCGGACGGAATCAGGTGCAGCACCGTCTTGCGGCCCTGAATCACCAGCGTGTGACCGGCGTTGTGGCCACCCTGGAAGCGCACCACGGCGTCGGCCTTGTCGGTCAGCAGATCGACGACCTTGCCCTTGCCCTCGTCGCCCCACTGGGTGCCAATGACAACTACATTCCTGCCCATTACATGATCTCTTCTCGGTTCGCGGCTAGAGCGGGACGACGTCCCAACCCCCGGCCTGTTTCACTAAACGGTATGCACAGCCCATCTGCGCCGCATCGCCGGCCTGCCCTGGCAGTTCGCGGATCACCACGCGACCCTCGGCACGCAGTTCGGCGATCCGTGCAGTCAGTTCCGGCGCCGGATCGGCCGGTGCCAGCACCGCGTCGACGAGCGGCCGCGGTACATGGCTGCCGAGGCGCATCAGGGTCTTGAGGTCGGCACTGAAACCGGTCGCCGGGCGCGCCCGGCCGAACACCTCGCCAATCTGATCGTAACGCCCACCGCGCGCGACCTCCTGACCCTCACCGGGCACGAAGGCCGCAAACACCACGCCCGTCTGGTAGTGGTAGGCGCGCAGTTCCGCCAGGTCGAAGTGCACCTGCAGGTCGGGTTGGAAGCGGCGCAGCTGCGCGGCGACCGCTTCGACGTAGTCGATGGCGCTGGTCACTGCCGGCGGTGCCGCTGCGAGTATCGCGCGCGCCCGCGGCAGCACCTCGTCGTCGCCGTTCAGCGTGGCCAGCGCGATCAACATGTCGCGCATTGCCGGCGGCTGGTCGAAGCCGTCGACCAGCGCCTCGATCTCAGCGCTCGCCTTGCGTTGCAGGGCATCGAACAACGCGGCCTCCTGACGCGCGCTCAGGCCGGCGGCCCTTGCCAGTTCGCGGTAGATACCGACATGACCGAGGTCCAGGTAGATCTGTTCGAGCCCGGCGACGCGCAGCGTCTCCATCATCAGGCACACGATCTCGACATCGCTCTCGACGCCGGCATGGCCGTACAGCTCGGCCCCGATCTGCAACGGACTGCGGGAACCGGAGAAACCGTCGCCCCGGGTGCGCAGCACGCTGCCGATGTAACACAAACGGGTCGGTGCGTCGTGCCGTAGCCGGTGAGCGTCGATCCGCGCCGCCTGCGGCGTGATGTCGGCACGCAGCCCGAGTTGCCGCCCGCTGACCTGGTCGGTCAGCTTGAAGGTCTGCAGGTCAAGGTCCTTGCCGGTACCGGTCAACAGCGAATCGAGGAACTCGATGAACGGCGTGATCACCAGCTGATAGCCCCAGCCGCGGTAGCAGTCGAGCAGCGCGCGCCGCAGCTGCTCGAGGGTACGCGCCTGGGCCGGCAACAGTTCGTCGATGCCCTCCGGCAACAGCCAGGTGGTGTCTTGGTTCACTCTTTATCTCACCAGGTACAGCAGCACCAGCCCGGCAAGCATCGTGAACAGGCCGCTGTTACGCAGTGTCCTGTCATCCATCTCACCGGCCAGCCGCAGCATATTGCGGAAGCTGCGCGGACTGGCGAACGGCAGAATGCCTTCCAGTACCAGCATCAATGCCAATGCCGCCCAAAGGTCCTGCCACATCGCCGCGTCCACAAAAAAGCCGGGGTCATGACCCGGCCTCGCTCGGTTGATCCAGCGGCGCGCACCGACTCCGCCGGGAAGCGCCAAACGGCGCGAATTTTCCCAGATCACCCTCACCTTGTCCATTTAACGGCGGCCCGGCCGGACGACCGGGCCGCGTCGGACGACGAGTGGGGTTACTTGCCCTCGGACTTGAAGTAGCGGAAAAACTCCGAATCCGGATCCAGCACCATCATGCTGCCACCGTCGGAAAAGACGTCCCGATAGGCTGTCAGGCTCCGCCAGAAGCTGTAGAACTCGCCGTTCTGCGCAAACGCCTTGGCGTAGATGTCGGCCGCTCCGGCGTCACCCTCACCGCGCAGGAGTTCAGCCTGGCGATAGGCATCGGCGACGATCTCGATACGCTGGCGATCGGCGTCGGCCTGTATGCGCTCGGCCGCCTCGGCGCCCTGGGCACGCAGTTCGGCGGCCACACGATGCCGTTCGGTGCGCATACGCTCGTAGATGTTTTCGCTGATGTCCTCGGAGAAGTCGATCTGCTTGACCCGCACGTCGACGATCTCGACCCCGAGGTCGGCCGCCTGTTCGTTGGCATTCCTGGCCAGCGTCGCCATGATCTCGGTGCGTTCGCCGGAGACCACCTCCTGCACGGTACGCTTGCCGAATTCGTCACGCAGCGCCGCATTGATCCGCGCCGACAGCAGGCGCGAGGTGGCGTCCGCACTGCCCCGGGTCGAACGGTAGAACTGCGCGACATCCGAGATGCGCCATTTGGCGTACGAGTTCACGACGACGAATTTCTTCTCGATCGTCAGGAAACGCTCGGGATTGGCATCCAGGGTCTGGATGCGCTTGTCGAATTTAACGACATCCTGGATCAGCGGGACCTTGAAATGCAGGCCGGGTTTGAAATCGGCATCGACGATCTCACCGAGGCGCAGCAACAACGCCAACTGCTGCTCCTGTACGACGAACAGCGATGAACTGCCGACCACCGCCAGCACGCCTATCAGCACCAGTGCGAACAAACCTTTACCGGCGTTCATTAACGTTCCCTCCGCGTGCGGTCAAAACTGCGCCGATCGCTGCTCGAACCCAAGTTGCGCGAATCGCCCGTCGAAGGCAGTGCGATGCGCGGCGATTCGGGAGCCTTGAACTCGGTCTGGCGAGTCCCCGGCTGGATCATCCGGTCGAGCGGAAGATAGGTCAGATTGCTGCCTTCCTTCACATCCAGCAACACCTTGCCGGTATTTCTCAGCACGTCCTGCATGGTCTCGAGGTACAGGCGCTCACGGGTCACCGCGGGTGCCTTTTCATACTCGCGCAGCAACGCCAGGAAACGCTGCGACTCACCCTCGGCCTCGGCGATCACGCGTGCCTTGTAGCCCTTGGCGTCTTCGACCAGTCGCGCCGCCTCACCGCGGGCACGCGGCACCACGTCGTTGGCATAGGTCTCGGCCTGATTCTGCAGGCGTTCCTTGTCCTCGCGGGCGCGGATCGCGTCGGCAAAGGCCTCGGCCACCGCTTCCGGTGCCTCGGCGCGCTGAATGTTCACGTTGGTAACGATCAGACCGGTGCGATACAGATCCAGCAGTGCCTGGGTGCCCTGCTGGACCGCGATCGCGATTGCGCTGCGGTTCTCGGTAATGATGTCATCCAGGCGGCTCTTGCCGATCACCTCGCGCAGGCTAGACTCCATCGCACCGTGGATGGTCGCACCCGGATCGGCGTCCTGGAACAGGAAGTCGGCCGCATCCTGGATGCGGAACTGCACCTCGAGCGTGACATCGGCGATGTTTTCGTCCTTGGTCAGCATCTGCGCCCGATGCTGGAACTTGTTCACCTGGTCGACGTTGACCACGTCCACGGTGTCGATGAACGGCAGCTTCAGGTGTGGTCCCGGCGCCGTGACGATGTGGTAGGCCCCAAAGCGCTTGACCACGCCGCGCTCGGCCGGCTGGACGATGTAGAACGACTCCATGCCCAGCACCACCAGCACGACCAGGCCGACGATCAGTCCGATGCCCTTCTTGCTCGCCCCGGAGCCGCCACCGCTGCTTTCGCCGTTGCCGCCGCCGCCACGCCGTTTGCCGCCGAACAGGCCACCCATCTTTTCCTGTAGCTTGCGGACCACTTCGTCGAGGTCCGGAGGACCCTGGTCACCGCCCTTGTTGCCCCAAGGGTCGCGGTTCCCGCCACCCGGTTCGTTCCAGGCCATGCAATACTCCCGTGCACTGGTTAATTCGGTCCCGAAGGATGCGTACGCGGCGATTCTACCAACAGAGCCGCACCCAGGGCATTACCCGGCCTCTCGGGCCGCTTGGACCTTGTCCCGCCAGCGTTCGACCAAAACCGGTTCGCGCTTGCACAGACGGTCGTATTCTCGACGCTGCAGAGCGACGTCCAGTTCCCAACCCCCGTCACTGGCGTGGTTTTCACTCACGATCGCCCCTTGCGCGAACAGCAGCGCACGCAGGCGCCCATCCTCGGGGCCGAGGTGCAGGTGTCCGCTGACGGTGTCGCTGCGAAACTTCAGGGTCAGCGCGCCCAGCAGCTGCTCGATCCCGGCGCCGTTCGCGGCGGACAGCCAGACCCTGGCGGGCATGCCATGCGCGTCATAATCGACATGCGGCGCCGCGTCCGGCAGCAGATCGATCTTGTTGTAGACCTCGATGCGCGGCACCTCGTGCGCACCGATCTGCGCCAGGACGTCCTCGACTTCGGCGATCTGCTGGCTGCGCTGTGTGCTGTGCGCATCGATCACGTGCAGGAGCAGGTCGGCCTCCACGGTCTCCTGCAGGGTGGACCTGAACGCCGCTACCAGTTCGTGCGGCAGGCGCGAAACGAAACCGACCGTGTCGGCCAGGATGATCGCGCCACCATCGTCGAGGTCCACACGGCGCAGTGTCGGATCGAGCGTCGCGAACAGCTGGTCCCGAGCGTACACGCCGGCCGCGGTCAGGCGGTTGAACAGCGTGGACTTACCGGCGTTGGTGTAACCGACCAGCGACACCGTCGGTACCTCGTTGCGCCGCCTCGCGCGTCGGCCCTGCTCGCGCTGGCTGTCGACGCGTGACAGGCGGCGGCCGATCTGGTCGATCCGCTGGTTGAGGAGACGGCGGTCGGTCTCGAGCTGGGTCTCGCCCGGACCGCGCAGACCGATACCTCCTTTTTGTCGCTCCAGGTGTGTCCAGCCGCGCACCAGGCGCGTCGAAAGATGCCGCAGCTGCGCCAGCTCGACCTGCAGCTTGCCCTCATGCGAGCGCGCACGTTGCGCGAAGATATCGAGGATGAGCCCGGTCCGGTCGAGGACGCGGCATTGCAGCAGTTGCTCGAGGTTGCGTTCCTGACTCGGCGACAACGGATTGTCGAAGATCACCAGTTCCGCACCCAGCTGTTCGACCTGCTGGCGCACCTCGTCGGCCTTGCCACTGCCGACATACAGGCGCGGATCCGGGACAGGGCGTTGCGCGACGATCAGCGCCAGGGGCTCTGCTCCCGCAGAACGCACGAGTTCGCGGAACTCCTGCATCGCTTCCGGATCGGGTGCACCGCCGAGGCTCACGTGGACGAGTACTGCACGCTCGCCACTGTTCGGTCGTTCAAACATCGATTTACCTTTGCCGCACGCGCAAACGAACGACCCCACGGTCTGACCGCGGGGTCATCGGATCTGCCGGATGTGCAGCGTCGGGATCAGGCGTTGCCAGGTTCCGCGTCACCTTCGCTGTCACCGTGCGCATGCTGGATGCGAACGTTGCGCGCCGGAACGACGGTCGAGATCGCGTGCTTGTAGACCATCTGACTGACGCTGTTTTTCAACAGCACGACAAACTGGTCGAACGACTCGATGGTTCCCTGGAGCTTGATTCCGTTCACCAGGAAGATCGACACCGGCACGCGCTCTTTGCGCAACGCATTGAGAAATGGGTCCTGTAGGCTTTGTCCCTTAGACATGGGGGGCTCCGTATTGTTCTGGTTTCGTTTAATTCTTTCTACGCTCAATTGTCTGGGCGCATTGGCGGCACGGCAGCCAGACCAAAGCGGTCCGCTTCACCGCGCCAAACTCCTGATTGACTAGCGACGAAACTATAGCACAGCGGCCTGCTCGGGTTTGTGAATTCATCAATGCTTACGAATGGTTAGCCGTGCCCCTGGCGCGCCACCGGACTTAGCTTCGCGTCCGCCCGGACAATGCCGCGGCAATCGACGCCATCGCCTGGCGCAACACCCCGCCGGTCTCGTCGAGCCATTCGGGCCCCGTCTCGCTGCGCAACCAGGTCATCTGCCGTTTGGCGAGCTGGCGGGTCGCTGCCTGGCCCCGTTCGACCATCTCCGTGCGAGAAAATTCCCCGCGCATCCATGCCCACACCTGGCGGTAGCCGACCGAGCGCATCGACGGCATCTCCGGATCCAGATCGCCACGTGCGACCAGACGCCTCACCTCGTCGAGCAGGCCCTCGTCGAGCATGCGCACGAAGCGCGCATCGATCCGCGCGTGCAGCTCGGCACGCGACGACGGGCAGCGCACCAGCTTGATTGCGCGGAACGGCATCGCCGCGCCTGCACCCCGCTGCAATTCGCTCAGCGGGCGCCCGGTCACCTCCCAGACTTCGAGCGCGCGCAGGGTGCGTTGCGGATCGTTGGGGTGGATGCGCGCCGCCGCGGCCGGGTCGACTTCGCTCAGTTTTGCATGCAGCGCCGCCAGGCCTCGTACCGCGAGTTGTTTCTCGAGGCGCGCGCGGATCGCCGGATTGGCCTGCGGCAGTTCCGAAAGGCCGTATTGCAGCGCACGGAAATACAGCATGGTGCCGCCCACCAGCAGCGGGATCCGTCCCGCGGCGGTGATCTCCCGCATCGCGCGCAGCGCGTCCTCGCGGAAACGCGCCGCCGAGTAGCTTTCGGCGGGATCACAGATGTCGACCAGGCGGTGTGGCGCACGTGCCAGCTCCGCCGGACTCGGCTTGGCGGTGCCGATATCCATGCCGCGATAGACCATCGCCGAATCGACGCTGATCAGTTCGACCGGGAATTCGTCGCGCAACGCAATCGCGAGATCGGTCTTGCCCGACGCGGTCGGGCCCATCAGCAGGATCGCCGGCGGCAACGCGTCCTGAGCGGCGTTCACCCGATCGGCATCCATTGCGCTCGGCAGCAAGGCATGCGATGCAGGAACTGACGCACCGTCCCGACCCTCAGCGACCACGCAGAAACAGGCGATCCAGACTCTGCATATCGACCTCGATCCAGGTCGGCCGCCCGTGATTGCACTGCCCGCTGCGCTCGGTGCGTTCGATATCGCGCAGCAGCGCATTCATCTCTTCCGACGTCAGGCGGCGGTTGGCGCGCACCGACGCGTGGCAGGCCATGGTCGCGAGTACCTCGTTGATCTGCTCGGCGACCCGTCGGCTGCTGCCGTGCACCGCGAGATCGGCCAACACGTCGCGCAGCAGGCGTTCCGCATCGGCATTGCGCAACAACGCCGGCAACGCGCGCACCACCAGGCTCTGTCGCCCGATGCGGTCGACCTGCATACCTAGCCCGGCAAGCGCCGTACCCTGTTCCTCGATCAGGTCCGCTTCGCGCGCGCTGACCGCCACCGTGACCGGTACCAGCAGCGGCTGACTCTTGATGCCCTCGCCCTGCAGCGCGCGCTTGAAGGCTTCGTAGGTGATCCGTTCGTGCGCCGCGTGCATGTCGACCAACACCAGGCCGTTGATGTTCTGCGCGAGCACGTACACGCCGTGCAGCTGGGCGATCGCAAACCCCAATGGGTGCTCGGACGGTTGTTCATCGGTGACACTGTGCGCCGCTCCCGCGGGTGCCGGCGCCTGCCAGTCGTAGGCCGCGCGGTAGGCGCTGCGGTGTTCCGCGACACGCAGCGGCATCGCGGCCTGGCGTGGCGGTTCGGCCACCGGCACTGAGTCCCGCCCGACGGCTGCCGGAGCCGTGACGGCCGCCAGGTCGCCTGCAGCGGCCTCGCCTTCGTTCAGCGGCTCGGCCAATGCACTATGCAGCGTACGGAACAGGAAGTCGTGGACCAGTCGGCCCTCGCGAAACCGGACCTCGTGTTTGGTCGGGTGCACATTGACATCCACCAGTGCGGGATCCAGTTCTAGAAACAACACATAGGCCGGGTGGCGACCGTGAAACAGCACGTCCTGGAATGCCTGGCGAACCGCGTGGGTCACCAGCTTGTCACGCACCATGCGGCGGTTGACGTAGAAGTGCTGCATGTCCGCCTGGCTGCGCGAGAACGTCGGCCGCGCCACCCATCCGGAGAGATGCAGGCCGGCCGCCGCGTGCTCGACATGGATCGCCGCGTCAACGAAGGTGTCGCCGAGCAGATCGGCCAGCCGGCGCGCATGGCTCGCGCGGTCGTCGGCGCGCCGGCTCGCGAACACCTCGCGGCCATTGTGATTGAGCGTGAACGCGACCTCCGGGCGCGCCAGTGCGAGCCGTCTGACCACCAGTTCGAGATGCCCGAATTCGGTCTTGTCGCTGCGCAGGAACTTGCGCCGCGCCGGGGTGTTGAAGAACAGGTCGCGCACGGTGACGACAGTGCCCGCCGGCAGTGCATGCGGACGTGGCTGTTCGTCGGGGGCCTGCATCTCCCAGGCGTGCTGCGCGCCGCGGGCACGCGATGCCAGGGTCAGGCGCGACACCGACGCGATTGCCGGCAATGCCTCGCCACGAAAGCCCATACTCGCAATCCGCTCCAGGTCTTCGAGTGCGCTCAGCTTGCTGGTCGCGTGGCGCGCGAGCGCAAGCGCCAGGTCATCGCGCTCGATACCGACACCGTCGTCGGTGATGCGGATCAACTTGATCCCGCCCTGTTCGACGTCGACCTGCACGCGCGTCGCGCCGGCGTCGAGACTGTTCTCGACCAGTTCCTTGACGACCGATGCCGGCCGCTCGACGACTTCGCCCGCGGCGATCTGGTTGACGAGTTGTACGGGGAGGGCGTGGATTCGGGCCGACATCGGCGCATTCTGCCACTGCGCCCGACCACCTGGCCACACCGTGACCGTGCGTGCGCAGCCAACAAAAAGGCCCGCATCGCGCGGGCCAAGGCCTTCCATTTGGAGTCTTGATCGGCTCAGGGTCGGATATAGCTCCACCCCTCCTCCTGGCGCTGGACCAGGTGGATCACGCCGGCCGGTACGATCTCCGCCTCGGGCATCAACTTGATTTCCTTGCCGGCCTTCTTGGACATCTTGGTCAAGGTGTTGCCACACGCCTTGAACTTCACGTTGTTGTAGCTCTGCGAGATGCTCTTCACCCGGTCGCCGGCCGGTGACTTGCCGGGCACCAGCAGCGTCAGGCCCGGGCCGTACGCGACGATCTCGATCTCGGCTTCCTCGCCCTTGTCCAGGTAGTAGTTGTTGATATTGGACGCATTGTTCAATACGAGGTTCTGCCGCTCCGGGTCGGCCTCGTCGAGATGCAACACGATACGATGCACGTCGGCGGCATTGACCGCGGACGCCAGCAACATGGCAAGGGGGATAAACAAAAACCGCATAGCTCTCTCCAGTCGGTGGTTGTACCGGGTGCCTGACCTTTGCCCCGGTTTGCCACACTGTAGACGCAGCTGATGTCGGCTTATTCCAAAGCGACGCAAATCAGGTGCCGGGAATCACCAGCACCTGACCGATACGGATATGATTGTCGCTGCTGATCGCGTTCTCCCGGCGCAGCGAGGCCAGGCTGACCTGGTAGCGTTCGGCGATCTCCGACAGGGTGTCACCCCGGGAGATCACATGCTTGACCACCGCCTTGGTGCGTTCGGCAAGCAGTGTCCCGGGCGGCGGCGCCTCGGCGAAAAACCTTTCGACGCCGTCGGCGATCGCCTTGGCGAGGCGTTCCTGGTGCCCGGGATCGCGCAGATTGTGCTCTTCGTCGGGGTTGGAGATGAACCCGGTCTCGACCAGCACGGAGGGTACGTCCGGCGATTTCAGCACCATGAAACCGGCCTGCTGCACGCGTCGGCCATGTATCTTGCCGACCTGTCGGAGCTGCTGGTACAGCTTGCCCGCCGCATCCAGGCTGGCGTGTTGGGTCGCGGACTGCGACAGATCGAGCAATACCGAGGCGAGCACGTCGTCCTTGTCGTCCAGGCTCACGCCGCCGACCAGATCGGAGGCGTTCTCCTTCTCCGCCAGCCAACGCGCGGCCTCACTGGATGCACCACGCTGCGACAGCACATAGACCGAAGATCCCCGCACGCGCTTGTCACGGAACGCATCCGCGTGAATCGACACGAACAGATCGGCGCGTTTTTCCCGGGCGAGCGCCATGCGCTTGCGCAGGCCGATGTAATAGTCGCCGGTCCGGGTCAGCTCGGCGCGCATGCCGGGGCGCGCGTCGATCGCCCGTTTCACGCGTCGCGCGATCTCCAGCGTGACGTCTTTCTCGTCGGTCCTATAGCGTCGCCCGGTCGCGCCGGGGTCGTCGCCACCATGGCCGGCGTCGACCGCGACCACCACATCGCGTGCCCGCTCGATGTCCGCCGCCGACTTGGCCACCCGCGGTTCACTGGTGGCCTCCACCGGGTACAGATCGACCACCAGGCGATGTCCATAGGTCTCGTTCGGCTTCAGTAGAAAGGTCTTGGGACGGACCGGCTGACGCAGGTCCAGTACCACGCGCAGGCCGCCGTCCGGGCGCGCTGCGTGCCGCATACGGGTGAGATACCGATCGCTCAGGCCGTTGTCGGAAAACCCTTCGGCGAGGCTCACCTGCGTGAAATCGATCACCAGCCGATCGGGTTCGTCGAGTGCGAACACCTTGTGGTCGGCCGGTCCTGTGGTATCGAACACCAGGCGGGTGTGATCGGGTGCGGTCCACAGGCGTACTCCGGCCACCTCCGCCGCAAACGATGGGCCGGCCAAAAGGATCAGCAGTAGAGAGCTGAGCAGTCGCTTCATGGGTTCAGCGTTCCGATAGCCCGGAGCCAATGCGATGAAGATAGCATATGAATTTCATATTTCCCAGTTAAAACCGTCAGATATACTACTTTCCTCGTTGACTACTAGAAGTGCTCCTCGAGCCGGCTGAGGCAGGCCCTGCCACGCTCGCCG
This sequence comes from Chromatiaceae bacterium, assembly GCA_024235395.1. NCBI lineage: Bacteria > Pseudomonadati > Pseudomonadota > Gammaproteobacteria > Chromatiales > Chromatiaceae > Chromatiaceae bacterium. Next base: position 389,511 of record JACKMK010000002.1, on the reverse strand, counting down.
AAGGCCTCCGGCCAGACCCGGCGCCCCTCGGGGCAGTGCTCGATATGTATCCGCAGGTCGGCGGCTGGCAGCCAGCCGGCACCGCGCTCAGGCCATTCGATCAGCAGCACCGCGTCCTCCGTGAGCATCTCGCGCAATCCCAGAAACTCCAGCTCGGCCGGGTCGGCGACCCGGTAGAGATCGAGGTGGTACACCCGCCGCTTACCAATCAGGTACGGCTCGACCAGCGTGTAGGTCGGACTCCTGACCGCACCCTGATGCCCCAGGCCGCGCAGGAAACCGCGCGTCAGCGTCGTCTTGCCGGCGCCCAGCTCCCCTTCCAGGAAGATCAGCGCCGGCCCGGTGCAGGCAGCCGCCAGGCGCGCGCCAAACGCCGCCTGCTCGGTCTCACTGCACAGGACTATCGGCCAGAAAGTCGATTCGTTCACTTCGGATTCACCAGGCGACGCAATTCGCCGATCAGGTCGCCGGCCAGCAGGCCACGCTGGCCGCCCTGCCGGGCAGCGGCATCCCCGGCCGCCGCATGCAGACAGACGCCGGATTCCGTGGCATCACGCAGTGCGAGCCCCTGGGCGAGGAGGCCGGCGATCACCCCGGTCAGCGCGTCGCCCATGCCGCCGCTGGCCATGCCCGGGTTGCCGTCGCTGCACAACGCGGGCGGTGCATCGCCTTCGCTGGCGACGACCGAACCGGCCCCCTTCAGCACCACGCTGCCGCCGAAGCGACGCTGGATCTGCAGCGCGCTCGACACGCGCTGGGCGTTGATCTCGGCGCTGCACACATCGAGCAGTGCCGCGGCCTCGCCCGGATGGGGCGTCAACACCCAGTCGCTGCGCCGCTTGCCGTACCCGGCCAACAGGCGCAGCGCGTCGGCGTCCACGACCAGCGGCCGACCGCTCTCCAGGGCGGCCTGCCAGAGCGCCCCGGCCCAGGCATCGCGGCCCAGCCCGGGACCGATCGCGACCACGCTCGACTGACGCAGCAGCGGTTGCAGTGCGGCCGCATCCTCGACCCCCTTCACCATGACCTCTGGACGGGCGGCGAGCACCGGAGCGACATGCTCCGGGCGGGTCGCCAGACTGACCAGGCCCGCACCGCAACGCAGCGCCGCTTCGGCGGCGAGCCGCGCCGCGCCGCCCATGCCATGGTTCCCACCGATCACCAGCACATGGCCGAAATGCCCCTTGTGCACATTGCGCCGACGCGTGCCGAGCAGCCCCGATTGCTTGACCCAGTCGATGCGCCGCGCGCTGGCGACGCTGCTGCCATACACCGCGGCCGGCACGCCAAGCCCGTCGAACACCACCTCGCCACAGCAATCCGGTCCATCACCCGTGAACAGGCCGATCTTCAGGCCGATGAACGTCACCGTCAGCGTGGCCCGGATCGCGATGCCGAGGACGCTGCCGTAGTCGGTGTGGAGACCGGATGGCACATCGATTGCCAGACAGGGCGCACGGTGCGCATTCAATGCCGCGACCGCCTGCGCCCAGACGCCCTCGACCGGCCGCTCCAGACCGGTACCGAAGATCGCATCGACGATCAGTTCGGCGTCGTCCGGCAGACGCTCGAACGGTTCCCAATGCCCGCCGACCCCGGCCCAGCGCTCGGCGTTGGTCAGCGCATCGCCGCGCAACCGCGCAGGGTCGCCGAGCTGCAGCACCTGCACGTCGAGTCCGGCCTCGCGGGCGAGTCGCGCGACCACGAAACCGTCACCCGCATTGTTGCCGGTCCCGGTCACCACAACCAGTCTGCGGGCCTCCGGCCAGCGCTGCACCAGGTGCCCGAACACCGCACGCCCTGCCCGTTCCATGAGCTCCAGCCCGGGGATCTGGAAGTGCTCGATCGCGATCCGATCGAATGCGCGCACCTGCTCGGCGGTATACAAGGCGCGCGGCAGGTCCGACGATGCTGGCAGAGTTCGATAACCCATGGTTTTCAACCGACTGGAGCGCGGCAACGGGAGCGGCTCGCGATAGCTCCCTAGGTTAAACCAGATCCGGCGCAGCGCGTGGACCGGCAACGATTGTCGGCAGCAACCCGCGATTGCGTGAAGTCCAACCGGCTTGTGGTTTACCTTGTCGCGCAGTGGACAGGTCAAGCGACATCGATTTCGATCACCTCGCCCGTTGCATCAAGCAATGGGGACGCGAACTCGGTTTCCAGAAAATCGGCATCAGCGACACCGATCTGGACGACGCCGAACAGCATCTGCGACGCTGGCTCGCACAGGGCTACCACGGCCAGATGGCCTACATGCAGCGGCACGGCACGCGGCGCACGCGTCCAGCCGAACTGGTACCGGGCACGCTGCGGATCATCGCGGTGCGCATGGACTACCTGCCGGACGAACCGGACCCTCGGCCATTGCTGACGCAACCGGCACAGGCTTTCGTTTCTCGCTATGCGCTCGGCCGGGACTACCACAAGGTGTTGCGCGGTCGACTGCAGAAACTCGCCGAGCGGATCGAGGGCGAGGTCGGCAGGTTCGGCTACCGTGCGTTCGTCGACTCGGCACCGGTGATGGAAAAGGCGATCGCGGCCAAGGCCGGGCTTGGCTGGATCGGCAAACACAGCAACCTGCTCGACCGCAGTGCCGGTTCGTGGTTTTTCCTTGGCGAGCTGTACACCGACCTGCCACTGCCGATCGACCGGCCGGTCGACGAGCACTGCGGCGACTGCCGGGCATGCATCGACGCCTGTCCGACAGGCGCGATCGTCGCACCGTACGAAGTCGATGCGCGGCGCTGCATCTCCTACCTGACGATCGAGTTGTCCGATTCGATCCCCGAATCACTCCGCCCGCTGCTCGGCAACCGCGTCTACGGCTGTGATGACTGCCAGCAGGTCTGCCCATGGAACCGGTTCGCGACCCCGACCGACGAGGTCGATTTCCTGCCCCGGCATGGCCTGGACAGCGCTACTCTGATCGAGCTGTTTGCGTGGAACGAGGAGGAATTCCTGGAGCGGACGACCGGCTCGGCGATCCGCCGCATCGGTTACCGGCGCTGGCTGCGCAACATCGCAGTCGCGCTCGGGAATGCGCCGCACGACGCCCGGGTGATCGGCATACTGCAGACGCGGGCGGACCACGCCGATCCCATGGTGCGCGAACACGTACGATGGGCACTGGCCCGACAGCGTGTCGGTGGCGCCTGACTGCGTTCAGTTCGACCTTGCCGCCGGCGGGCCACCATCGAGCAACGCGGCCAGCGCCTCGCGGTCACGTAGATAGATGGTGCGCCGATCGATCTCGATCAGACTTTCACCCTGCAATCGGTGCAGCTCCCGCGAAAAGGTCTCCGCGGAGATGTTGAGCGTGCTGGCCACGACCGACTTGGGCGCCGGCAATTCGACCGCGATGTGCGGGGGCGGACTGGATTCGGCCTCACGCAGCAGGTAGTTCACCGTCCGCTGCATCGCGCTGTGCAGGCAGCAGGTTTCGAGATCCTGAATCAGTTCCCGCATCAGGGCGCTCATTCCCTGCAGCATCGAGGTGGTGAAATTCGGCAACCGGGCCAGCGCATCGGCGATGACCTGGCGGGGAAAGTACCCGAGCTCCACCTGGGTCAGGGCATCGACGAACACCGGGCTGGGGATGGCGTTGAACATGATCGCCTCACCGAAGCTTTCACCCGGTCGCAGCACCCGCAATACCCGCTCATCACCGTTGCAGGACAGCATGTACAGTTTCAGACGCCCGTCGAATACCGTGTACATCCCGTCGAGCCGGTCGCCGCGTCCGATGATGCGTGCCCCCCGTGCCTCGCTGACGAGGCAGCCGCCCGCTGCCATGACCTCCAGATCCGCGGCGGCCAGGTTGCGAAAAAGCGTCTGATCCCGCAGCTGCTCGGGGTCCAGACCGATTGCGCTCGCCCCCATGATCACTCCCAATGCGTGTGCCGCCACCTCCCGGCGGGGATACCCGGCGTCCCTGAACCGCTATTCTCAATCCTGGGAACCGGGGACGACTTGACTTCGATTTGGTGACCGGCCCCCGAATATTGATTCAAGTCAAGAAAAGCTCGCTTTGTGTCGAGGTCGAAAAACCACACTCTGATTCTTGATTTCACTCAAGGTTCCCGGCGGGAGCCCCAGGTAGCGTTCCGCGGACCGACTTGGCCTGTTGCGCGTGGCCAGGCTCGGGCAATAAAGAATAACCGCCGAGTCCTCTGGACCCGGCCGCACCATTTTGGAGGACTCCGCGATGAGCCAAGCGAACAGCGCGGCCAGCCATCGTCTCATGCGTCGCTTGATGGCGCTGGGTTTGATGCTGGCAGCAGGCACCGCCTTCGCCGCCCGACCGGCCGGCGAGATAGGCAAAGACTGGGGCGACCCGGCGGGCCAGGAATGTGTCGAGTGTCACTGGACAGAGAATCCAGGCCTGACCCAGGAATGGAACCATAGCCAGCACGGACAGGCCGGGGTCAACTGCCTCGACTGTCATAAAGCCGAAAAAGGCGACAAAGACGCCTTCGAACACAAGAAGCAACTGATCTCGATTATCGTTTCCCCGAAAGACTGCTCGCGCTGTCACCAGACCGAGTTCGAAGAGATGGACGGCTCGCACCATGCGCATGCCGGCCGTATCCTGGCCTCGCTGGATAACCTGCTCGGCGAAGTGGTCGGTGGACCGGCCGCCGTCGTCGTCGGCTGCCGCCAGTGTCATGGCGCGGTCGTCGAGGTCGGCAAAGACGGCAAACCCACGCCGGGCACCTGGCCGAACACCGGTATCGGGCGCAAGAACCCGGACGGCAGCGAAGGCTCCTGCACCGCCTGCCACGGTCGTCACCGCTTCTCGAAGGCCCAGGCCCGTACGCCGGACACCTGCGGCAAGTGCCACGTCGGTCCCGACCATCCGCAGATCGAGGTCTACAACGAGTCCAAGCACGGCATCATCTATCGTGCCAAGGTCGACGAGATGAACCTCGAGTCCGACAAGTGGGTCGCCGGCATCGACTACTCGGCCGCTCCGACCTGCGCCACCTGCCACATGAGCCGTGGCGGCGACCAGCCGAAGACGCACAACGTCGGTGATCGCATCTCCTGGACGCTGCGTCCGCCGATATCGAACAAGATCAACCTGGTCCGCCTAGACAACGGCCAGGAGAAGGACATCCCGGGTGAAAACCCCGAGCTGCCGAAGATCGGTTCGTCGCCCGACTGGGCCGCCGGTGCCAAGGTCGTCGAGGTCCTGACCTGGAAGGACCGCCGCGACAAGATGCAGGAAGTCTGCCTTGCCTGTCATAGCGAAGGCGTTGTGGAAGGCCACTACATCCAGTTCGACAACCTCGTGGAGCTGTACAACGAAAAGTTCGCCAAGCCGATCGCCGCGATCATGGGTGAACTGAAGAAGGCCGGCTACATCACCGGGTCGCCGTTCGACGAGAAGATCGAATGGGTTTGGTGGGAGATCTGGCACCACGAAGGACGCCGCGCACGTCACGGCGCCTCGATGTCCGGTCCGGACTACGCCTGGTGGCACGGCATCTACGATGTCGCCAAGAACACCTATTTTGAGTGGATTCCGGAGCTCAAAGAGGTCGTTCACAAGAAGGACGGCAACGAAAAGTTCGCCGATGCGATGCTCGAAAAGTACTTCAAGCCGATCGACGGCCACAGCTGGTACTTCGAGGGCATGAGCAAGGAGCAGATCGACAAGGTCCGCAAGGGCTTTGAAGAGCGCTACGGAAAAGGCTCGCTGAAGTAATCGGCCAACACCGAGTGGGCGTGTCCGGGTAACCGGGCACGCCTTTTTTGTGGAGTACTCTAAAGATGCGACGTTTGATTTTTCTGTTGAGTGGATGCCTGTACCTGGTGCTGACGGGCGCGGGCCCCGCGCTTGCGCAATCGGCGGCGACCCTCGACGAAGGTGAGCGGCTGGCCGCCGCCGGCGATGTGCAGGGTGCATTGGGTGTCTACGAAACCCTGGTCAAGGAGCAACCGGACTCCCACCAGGCCTTTAACCGTCTCGGCGGCATGCAACTCGCCAGTCAGCACTATGCCGATGCGGTCAAGAGTTTTCAGCAGGCGGTCATGCTGGGCGACCCCAGCGCCGGGGCCTTCATCGGCATGGGCATGGGTTACCTGCACATGGGCGAGTACGGTCCTGCGCGCGCGGCCTTTGTCGAGGCCAAGGCACGCGGTGTGCAGAATCCGGCCGAGGTCGACTCGGTGATCGAGTGGATCGACAGCCGCGAGCCGGGCATGCTCGGCATGCACCAATAACAGAGATCCTTTTTGCGCGGGACCGTTACCGGCTCGCGCAGCGCCCCCACCCGACGCCTTTCCTACCACCGCACCGCCGGGTTTCCCGAGCCCGGCCATCACGAGCGAGTGGGGCCTGCCTGCAACGCACCGACGCAGCTGCCCGACCCCAACCGGTACGCAACCGATCCACCGGTGCTCAGCCGCGCAAAAAATGTTCGCGGTAGTGACGCAACTCGGCAATCGAGTCGCGGATGTCGTCGAGCGCGAGGTGCGACGAATCCTTGTTGAAGCCCTGGTAGACCGTTGGCGCCCATCGCCGCGCCAGCTCCTTCACTGTCGAGACATCGAGATTGCGGTAATGAAAAAATGCCTCGAGGGTCGGCATCAGGCGCGCCATGAATCGCCTGTCCTGACAGATCGAGTTGCCACACATCGGTGACACGCCTTTCGGCACCCACTGCTCAAGGAACGTCAGCGTTCGCTGCTCGGCACCAGCCAGATCGACGCTACTGGTGCGCACCCGCGCGGTCAGCCCCGAACCGCCGTGCTGCCGCGTGTTCCACTCGTCCATCCCTGCCAGAACCGCATCCGGCTGGTGGATAGCGATCACCGGCCCTTCGGCCAACTCGTTCAGCTCGGCATCGGTGACCACGGTGGCGATCTCGATGATCTGGTCAAGCTGTGGATCGAGACCGGTCATCTCGAGATCGATCCAGATCAGATTCGTGTCGGCCACCGGCATCGGCAATCGCTCCCCTGCTGAGCAAAAAACAGCGCCCATTCTAGACGCATCCGTGGACCAAGCGCAGTCGCCGCTTCACCTGCAAAGAAACCCTGCGCCGCGCGCGACAACCCCCCCGGGGCCGGCCGCGGTGACGTATGATCTTCGCCATGAGTACCTTTACCCTGCTTTTTCTGCTTGCGCTGGTCGCGGGTCTCGCGATGCAGCTGTGGCTGGTCGCGCGCCAGTCGGCACATGTGATTGCGCATCAGCGCACAGTCCCGAGGGCCTTCGCGGACCGCATCAGCCTCGCGGAACACCAGAAGGCCGCCAGTTACAGTCTCGCGCGACTCGCGGCCGAACGCTGGGATCTGCTGTTGACCGCGCTGGTCGTGCTCGGGTGGACTCTGGGCGGCGGCCTCGCATGGCTCGACACCAGGATCGCGGACTGGGGTCTTTCGGCCCCGTGGGGCGGCGTCGTGCTGATCATCGCCACGATCCTGATCGGTGGCCTGATCGACCTGCCGCTCTCGATTTGGCGTACCTTCCACATCGAGGAGCGATTCGGATTCAATCGCACCTCTCCGGTCGGCTTCGTCAAGGACAAGCTGCTCGGCGTCGCGCTGCTGTTGGTGCTGGGCACTCCCTTGATCGCTGCAATCCTGTGGCTGATGGACGGTGCCGGTACCTTCTGGTGGCTTTGGGCCTGGCTGGTCTGGATGGCGTTCTCGCTGTTCATCACCTGGGCCTATCCGATCTGGATAGCACCGGTGTTCAATCGTTTCAAGCCGCTCGCCGACGAGGCACTGCGCACCCGCCTCGAGGCGCTGCTGCATCGCTGCGGTTTTCGCAGCAACGGGATGTTCGTGATGGACGGTTCGCGGCGTTCCGCGCACGGCAACGCCTACTTCACCGGCTTTGGAACGAACAAGCGAATCGTATTCTTCGACACCCTGCTCGACGGACTCAGTGCCGACGAGGTGGAGGCGGTGCTGGCGCACGAGTTGGGCCATTTCAAACGTCGTCACGTGGTCAAGATGCTGTCTTTGTCGGCAGCCATGGCGCTGGCCGGACTCGCGTTGCTCGGATGGCTGGTACAGCAACCCTGGTTCTTCGAGGACCTGGGTGTGACGCGCGCTTCGCCGGGGCTGGCGCTGGCGCTTTTCATGCTGGTCCTGCCGGTGTTCACGCTGTTCATCAACCCGCTACTGACCGCGTTGTCCCGGCGTCACGAGTTCGAGGCGGACGACTTCGCCGCCGAGCAGACCGACGCGAGCCATCTGATCAGCGGCCTGGTGAAAATGTACCGCGACAACGCAAGCACGCTGACACCGGATCCGCTGTACTCCGCTTTTTATCACAGTCACCCCCCGGCACCGCTGCGGATCGCGCACCTGTCGGCGAAAATCGGTGCCTGACCTGGTTAGGAGATCTTCCATGAGACATCAGCTTCCGCTCGCGTTTGCCGCCGCCCTGATCAGCGCTACCCTGCCCGCAGCAGCCCGCGCATTCGACGCCTCCGCGTACCACAACGAGCAATGCACACGTTGCCACGACAGCAGCGTCTACACCCGTGAAGACCGCCGCGTCCGGTCGTATCCCGCGCTCGAGGCGCAGGTCGAACGGTGCGACATCAACCTGGCGGCAAAGCTGCCACCCGAACCGCTGGCACAACTGATCGACTACCTGAACACCCGCTACTACAAGTTCGCCAAGTAACGCGTATGGCGCGCCGCAGGCTCAGCAAACAACAGCAGGCGCGCATCGCTCGAATCCAGGAACAACGCCGGCAACGCGCCGACGCGCGCGCCGAGCACGCGCTCGCCGGAACGGATCAGGAACGTCAACACGCGGGACGGGTCGTGGTACGGCATGGCCGCAACCTGACCGTGCGCACCCCATTGGGCGACGAACTGCACGCGATGTTTCGCGCGAACCTCGGCGAGGTCGTGTGCGGCGACAACGTGGTGTGGCAGCCGGTCGGGGACGGCGAGGCCGTGGTGGTCGCAGTTCAGCCGCGGGTGACCGCGTTGACCAGACCCGCACCGGATGGCCAGGAAAAGGCAATCGCCGCGAACATCACGCAACTCGTCGTGGTACTCGCCGCCCGACCGGAACCGACCGGATATCTGCTCGACCAATACCTGGTCGCCGCAGAGCGAATCGGTGTTCGCGGTGTGATCTGCCTGAACAAGGTCGACCTGCTCGACGAGGCCGGACGCGCGGCATTCCACGCGCGCTTCGAACACTACGAACAGCTGGGTTACCCATTGATCGAGATCAGCGCCAAGACAGAACACGGACTGGACCCGCTGCTGGCGCATCTGCGCGGCGAAACCAGCATACTGGTCGGCCAGTCCGGGGTTGGTAAATCGTCGCTGATCAATGCGCTGATACCGCATCGGCGCGCCGAGGAAGGACAGCTCTCCGAAGCGACCGGGCTTGGCAGGCACACCACGTCGGCGGCGACTCTGTATCCGCTGGAACATGGCGGCGACCTGATCGACTCGCCGGGGGTGCGCAGTTTCCGCCTCGGCCCGCTCTCCCGTCAGGAACTCGAACGTGGTTTCCGCGACTTTCTGCCGTTTCTCGGCCAGTGCCGCTTCCACAACTGTGCCCATCTGGCCGAACCCGGATGCGCGATTCGCGCCGCAGTCGAGGCCGGCAAGATCCATCCGTCGAGACTCGAGAGCTACCAGCACATGGCTGCCGCCGTTGCAGAACCGGAGTGAACGGTCGGCGCCATCCGCATAGGCCCGGATGGGTCGAACGCCCCCGACGATTGGCATCAGGCGAGAACCCGGGGCATTGCCAAGGCAGCGCGGCTTGCGTCACCCGGCGTCATGGCTAGTCGGCCGCGGTCGACGCCGGATTTGAGTCGGAAAGACGCCATCCATCGACCGAGTCTCCAAGCCGATGCTCGCCGTCGAACGGCAGCGTGCATGCGATCCGAAAGCGACCTTCCCGCTACGTTGTTCCTGGTTCTGATCCGCCCGGAGCAGGCATCCACTCGCAGCTGACGACGCATGAGTCCGACCGCACAACCCCTTTCCGTCAGACTTCTTTACATCCCGACACCGCAATACAAACCTTACATTTCGCAAGCCTATGATTCGCGCAGACAATTTTTCAGTGGCTTACGTTATGCATAGAGATCTCGTCGAGAACACGAGAGATCTTCAATGCCCATCGGCCTTCGTACAACGTGCGTCGGTTCATTGTCTGACGATCGGGTTGCGATCCAGGCCGCGTCATTCCCTGCCGTCGTGCCGGGCCATCCACGTGCCCTCTCTTGTGTCCCCAATGCGCTCTCCTTTGGAGGTGCCGCAGACTGCACATGTACCGGTTCCAGGTCTTTCGAATCTTCCCGTGACCCTCACTGGGTTCACGTGTTTAAGAACATCCTTCCAAGGAGGATTGCACAATGACATCCGCTGCATCTTTCGTTGAACGTGCCGCAGTCGTACTCGGTGCCTGCCTGCTTACGACGTCTGCGCTGGCTGCCTATTCGACACCGGTGCGTGATGTCGAGAACCCCGCGCGCACGCCGGTAGCGGACTCCGGCACCACGACCGTTGACCCCGGCTTCGTCGGCGTTTTCGGCACGCCCATCGCCGAGGTACCGGAGAACACCCGTCTGGTCGTGGAGTATGTCTCGGTATCCTGCACCACAAACGCAGGCAACCCCGTCGTGGTTACATCACTCGGCATCGTCGAGGCGGTGGCAACCGGCACCATTACCCGCAACTTCCAGATACCGATTCAATACCAGGGCACCGGCGCGTTCGGAGCCGTCTATGTCGGTGCGCTGGCCACGCGACTGTATGCCGACCGTGGCTTGAGCGGCGTCGGCGTCATCAGTGCAGTGCAGAGGGCGAACGGAACCGGTACGACGAGTTGTACATTCTCGGTCAGCGGTCACACCGTCAACATCTGAGCCGCCCAAGGCCGCTCGCCGAGTCGCGCCAGACACCGCGGCGTCCTTTGGGAGCAAAGGAGAATCACATGAACGCACCGGCCCGTATCCGATCCTTGCAGCGCTCTGGACGATTGGCGCGGACCGCGCTCGTCTCGACCATGGCTGTGTTCCACTGGGGAGACGTGACTGCAGCGCAAGCTGTCGAGGAAATAGTCGTGCCCTATGTTCAAGGCCCGCTGCCGGCCGAAGCCCTGTCGCCGCCGGAAGGAACCCTGGTGATGCTCCAGTTCAACCCGAACGGTCTTTCCGGCGAGCCTTCCGCGGTAACCGCCGCGGAGAAGTCCGAAGCTGTCGAACCCGACACGATCGTGTTGACACTGCCCCAAGATGCTTCGGTGCCGGACGCCTTGGCGCGGGTCGACGAAGGCGTGATCGTCAAGCTGCGGCAGAGTGGCGCTCAAGCCGCTCCAGGCTCCGCCGGCGAAATCCCTGTCCGGGCAAAGGCGGTGGACGAGCCGGTGATCGTGCAGTTGGTCGAAGGCATGCCCCTGCCCGACCATGTCTGGGACCGGGCCGACGAATCGGTCGTCAATGTCCGGTTGGTCCCGCAAAGCGCGCTGCGGGAGATGGCACGCACAACCGCTCAGCTCGCAGCGACAGGCGCGGCCTACGATCGCTCCGTGACATGGGCCGAAGGTGCGATATATGCGGGCGGGCAGTGGCCCGAGGACGGTGGCACCGTCGCGGTTCGCGAGCCGGTCGCCGGCGATGCACTTCCGGCTATGGAGGTTGCGCCTGTCGACGATCGGACCGCCGCCTACAGTACGATCGAGGTGCCTTATTCGGCTGCCGGCGGGTTGCCGGCACTGGCATTGGATCCCGGGGCCGACACGATCGTCAAACTGCGAGTCGTTGAGCGCAACAGGGGCCGGTAGCGACCATCGGATTGCCTCGATTTCCGTCCTTTTGCGTGGTCGGGCCGTGCGCGCGACCACCCAATGGGGTTGGAGCCTGGTCCCCGCGAAAAGCGGCGTCTCCAAGCGATGTGATCTTATGGGAACCTGCGCTATCCGTCTGGCTCAGCCGTAAAACGTCGTGCTTCTTCGATTGCATCGAAACGGTGGCACTGATGGGGTGATACCCCCTGGCTGTTGAACGCATCGATCAGTGCATGAACGACCGGATGGTCGCCCACGAAAGCGATCCTCACACCCGGGTTGCGCAGCAGGGCCACGCTGGCACGCACGGCCATGAATTCGACGTCGTCCTGCGACAGGGTGATTTCTGTGGCGGCCGAAAAATCGTGAATGATGTACCGCAGCCGGTCCACTCGTTCATCCGCTTGCAGCGCAACCGCAGTCGTGTCCAGTTCCTCTGCGGTGACAACACCCGACATCCGACGAAGTACGCCGGCATCCTCCCAGATCAGTTCCACCATGCCCAAGCCATCATCGGTAATCCGTACTGCAACCGGACGTAACAAGATTGCGAACAACGAAACGCTACGAGTGGCGGCAGCACCCTTCGTGGCGCCTTCGTCAGCGAGCAGTGTACTCTGCACTTTGCATCGTGATCACACCCGCGAACGCCGCTCGACCGACGTGTTATCGGCGGTGATCTGACGATCCGCAGACCGCCCCACCACTCGTCGCGGCACGATGATCATTTTTCTATTTTGTCGCAATTCACGGCGAATGGCGTCACCAATTCGCAAAAAGATTCGAAGTCGTGATACCGACCTGATCCTGCGCAGGCCTTTTGGTTGACCCGCTTTCGCCAGGCGCCGCCAGGGCGCACATTGTTGATGAAAGGAATGTAGTTCGAAAGGAGGCTCCAGATGAAAACTCGATTCTTGAAATACATCTTCCTCGTCGTGACATCGGCGCTGCTCGCCATGCCGGCGATCGCCTATGACCAGGGACGCGCCGATCAATATGCGCAGATGTTCGCGCAGGTGCAGGGCGCGAAGGCCGGCAAGGCACTGCACCTGATCAATCCAGACCAGTTCGTCGAGGCGGTGAGGCGCGGCCAACCCTATGTCACGCTCGACATCCGCACCCCGGAAGAGACCCAGTTCTTCACCGGCAACCTGCCTGGGCACCTGGCCATTCCGCTTGCCCAGCTGTTCGATCATGAGCAGCTCGCGAAACTGCCGACCGACCGGCCGATCGTCGTGATGTGCCTCTCGGGCACCCGCGCGACAGCCGCAGCAACGGCACTGCGCAGTATCGGTTTCGAGGACACCTACGTGCTGAAAGGCGGCTTCAAGGGACTGGTCGGATACCTGGGTCCTAAAGAGGCCAACAAACCGCTGGGGCCGGCCACCGCCGCCCGTTGATCTGACCCACGACAAGCGGCCGACCTCGGTCGGCCGCATCGCGTTCGCCGGGCCGATGCCGTTGCAACGCCGCGATACGACTGCGATAGACTGTCGGCCGAAACCGCGATGAGCGTTGACCCCTAAAGAGAGCCCATGAACTACTGGCTGATGAAGTCCGAACCCGATGTGTTCGGGATCGATCATCTCAAGGCGCGCCCCAAAAAGACCGAACCCTGGGACGGCGTGCGCAACTACCAGGCGCGCAACATGATGCGCGACGAGATGAAGAAGGGCGACCTCGCGTTCTTCTACCACTCCAATTGCGACGAACCGGGGATCGTCGGGATCGTCGAGATCGCCCGCGAGGGCTACCCCGACCCCACCGCATTCGATCCGGACGCCAAGTATTACGATCCGAAGAGCGATCCTGCCGCGCCGCGTTGGTTCATGGTCGACGTCCGGTACAAACGCCGCCTGAAACGCGTCGTTTCGCTGCGCGAACTCAAGCAGCTGGACGACCCGAGACTGGCGGACCTGCCGCTGCTGCGCAAGGGCAACCGCCTGTCGGTCATGCCGGTGGGCAAGGCGCACTGGGACCTGATCCTGGAACTGGAACAGATCCGCCCGTGAGCTACGAAACCCTGGTCGACACCGACGAACTCGCCCGCCACCTGGACGATCCGCAATGGCGTCTGTTCGACTGTCGCTTCGATCTCGCGGACACCGGCCGCGGCGCCCGCGACTATCGGGCTGCACACATCCCTGGCGCCTTTTACGCCCATCTCGACCACGACCTGTCGAGCCCGATCACAGCGCAATCCGGACGTCATCCGCTGCCCGATCTGCAGGCGCTGTGCGACTGGCTCGGCCGGCACGGTATCGATGACGGTGTCCAGGTGGTTGCCTACGACGACAGTGGCGGCACCATGGCGGTGCGCCTGTGGTGGCTGCTGCGCTGGCTCGGACATCCGGCCGTAGCGGTACTGGACGGCGGCTGGCCGGCGTGGCAGGCGGCCGGCCTCGCATGTGACAGCGAACCACCCGCGTCGCCGACAGCGCGCACCCTGCCCTGCAATCCGGATTGGCATCAGGTGGTCGACAGCGATGCGCTGCTGGGCCAGCTGCAGCGCGACGGACACGAACTGCTGTTGCTCGACGTCCGCACCCGCGAGCGGTTCGCCGGCGAGGCCGAACCGATCGATCCGGTCGCCGGCCACATCCCCGGAGCGATCAACCTGCCCCTTCAGCGCAACATCGGCAGCGACGGTCGCTTCCTGGCACCGTCCGCATTGCGCGCTTTGTACGACGCCGCGCTCGGCGGGCATCCGTCCGAAGCGGTGGTGGCGATGTGCGGCTCCGGGGTCACCGCCTGCCACAGCCTGCTGGCGATGGAGATTGCCGGATTGCGTGGCGGCCGCCTGTACGCGGGTTCATGGAGCGAATGGATACGCGACCCGGCGCGCCCCATCGCGACCGGGGTCTGAAAAGCGCCCCGCGGCGAGGCGACGCTGTCGGCGGACGGGCTCATTCGCCCAGGCGCAGACGCATCGCGACCGCCTGGGCCGCGGTCCCGGTCTCGTAGATCACGATCAAGTCGACATCCCCGGGACCGCTGTCGACGACCGCGAGACCCTCGGCCTTCGCTCCACCCGGCGTGCTGATCTCGGCCAGCCGACGCGCCGGTCTTGGCGTGCGTCCCTTGCCGGGGATCTGGTCACTGCCATCCCACCACCAGAGGCAGAACGGTCCGGCGGCATCATTGACCGGTCCGGACAGAATCAGGAAACCCTCATCGAGCGCGCAGATGTCGCGGATGCCCTGACCGTCCAGGCGCACGTAGCGCAACGCGTAGTCCTTCGGTCGGTCGAACCGCAGGCTCATCACCGGTACATAGTTGTCGCGCAAAACCGGCCCACGGAATCCCAGGTGCAACAGCCCGCGACTGAATGCGACCCCCTCGATATCGACACCGTTCTCCTTGCCCGGGAGCTTGCTGAACGGTCCCAACAGCGGATCTTTGCGCAGGCGCTTGCGCAGGTCGATGCGCTGCACCGGTCCGAGGTCGCCGGTGCCTGTGTCGAACGGGATCCGGTACAGTCGGCAACGCGCGTCCTGTTCTTCGACCTGCAACAGGCGCTCGCGGTTGCGGCGCACGCTGAGTTCCGGCTTGAGCCGCCGGCGTCGCAGTGAATGCGATCCGACGACGTACAGATGCCCGTCACCGAAGGTGATCGCCTCGATGTCCGCCTCCTGGTCCTGTTTGGCGAGCGCGACGCGCTGTGCGAGTGCCCATGCAGTGCCGTTCTGACGGCGCAGGATCTGCAGCTGATGTCCTTCGTCGGCACCGAGCGCGAGGAAGTCGCCGGCCAGCGCGACACCGCTGAGCTCCATCGCGGCATCCACTTCGCCCTGCAGGACCAGCGGACGCACATCCGATATCCGCTCCGAGACAGCGTTCGGCAGAGTCTGTTCAGTCAACGTATTGCGCCCCTCTCAGCAGCGACTCATCGAACACCGACGGCAAGCCGGTCAGACACTCCAACGCGGCCGCGATCGGCAGGCGGAGACGCAGGCAGCCGGTTGCCTCCGGGTAGACCAGCTCCAGCGTGACGGTGTCCGGGGCGTCCGCCAGATAACACTGCAGAATCACGTCATTCTGGTCGATCACACCGAAGAAGTTGTCAGGGGCGATCAGCACCTGTCCGGCCATCGGCGCGATCCGCTCGAGCGGCAGCCATTCCGGTCGACTCGAGGGCACCGCGCGGTCGTTCGCGTAATCCCGGTAGAACACCCGCATCTGCCGGTTTTGCACAGCGGGATTCATGCGCGTCGCCAGGTCGTCCCACCGGGTGCGTCTTCCAACACGATCCCGGCCGCCTTCAACTGGTCGCGGATCGCATCGGCCTCGGACCAGTTCTTGTCTTTTTTGGCCGCAGTGCGCTTGGCAATCAACGCTTCTATGTGTTCTTCGGTGAGCCCAACATGTCCGGCGAATGATGCGACGTCACTTCCCACTTCCGTCGCTTGCAATTGACCGGTTACGCGCACGTTTCCAGTGATCGCGGCCACATCGCTCCCGTTTTCCCGCGCATGCAAATGGCCAGTCACACGCGGAGGTCCCGATTTCAAAACCGTCTCCGGATCATCCTGCAGCAGGCCGAGCACAGCACCGAGCCGACGCAGCAGGGACGCGAGCGCCGCGGCGCGCGCCGGCTCCTCGGCCCGCGCCCGGTTCAGCTCGCGCGCCAGTTCAAACAGCGCGGCGAGCGCCTCGGGGGTGTTGAAGTCATCCTGCATCGCCGCGTGGAAACGCGCCTCGAGCGCCTCGTCGACCGCCGGCTCCGCATCCGGCAGACCCCGCAGCGCCGTGTACAGGCGCGTCAGCGCGGCGCGCGCGTTGTCCAGCTGCTCGTCGCCGAAGTTCAGCGGGCTGCGGTACTGGCTGGTCAGAATGAAGTAACGTATCTCCTCGGCCCGGTAGCGCGCCAGGATCTCGCGCACGGTGAAGAAGTTGTTCAGGGATTTCGACATCTTCTCGTCGTTGATGCGCACGAAGCCGTTGTGCATCCAGTAGCGGACGAACGGATGACCGGTCGCACCCTCGGACTGGGCGATCTCGTTCTCGTGGTGCGGAAAAGTCAGGTCGGCGCCGCCGCCATGAATGTCGAAGGTGTCACCGAGCGCCTTGGTCGACATCGCCGAGCACTCGATGTGCCAACCCGGCCGCCCCGGGCCCCACGGCGACTCCCAGGCGGGTTCGCCGGGCTTGGCCGCCTTCCACAGCGCGAAGTCCAGCGGATTGCGCTTGGCCTCGCCGGGCTCGACACGCGCCCCGGCCTGCAGGTCGGCGAGCGATTTGCCCGACAGCCGACCGTACCCGGGGAAGCTGTTGACGTCGTAGTAGACGTCACCGTTGTCGGCGACATAGGCATGCCTGCGCTCGATCAGGCGTTCGATCATGTCGATGATGTCGGGCAGGTGCTCGGTCGCACGTGGCTCCTGGTCCGGCGGCAGCACGCCCAGCGCCGCGGCGTCCTCGTGCATCGCCCGGATGAAACGCTCGGTCAGCGCCTGGAACGGTTCGCCGCGCTCGTTCGCCCGGTTGATGATCTTGTCGTCTATGTCGGTGATGTTGCGTACGTAGGTCACGTCGTAACCCAGCAGGCGCAGGTAGCGCGCGACCACGTCAAACACCACCATGACGCGCGCATGCCCGAGGTGGCACAGGTCGTAGACCGTCATGCCGCAGACATACATGTTCACGCGGCCCGGGTGCAGCGGCTCGAAGGGCTCTTTGGTGCGGGTCAGGTCGTTGTACAGGTTCAGCATCGGGATCCGGAGGGTGCAGCGGTGAAGCGGTTGATCGAGGGTGAATACTAACTGAAACGGTCGCTTTGCCCGAGTACCGGGGGCACGGCCGGCCGCCCCCACCCACGCCCCGGGGTTTTGTCGCCCCGCCGAGGTCGCTACACTAGCGACCCCTTTCATCCATCCAATGGGTCGAACGAATGAAATCCCGGATCCCACTGCTGGTCAGCGCGCTGTTGCTGGCCACTGCACTGCAGGTGAATGCCGAAAACGCGCGTGTCCTGATGAAGACCAGTAAAGGCGATATCACCCTGGAACTGGATGCCGAAAAGGCCCCCAAGACGGTCGAGAACTTCCTCACCTATGTCGACGATGGCTTCTACGACGGCACCATCTTCCACCGCGTCATCAGCGGATTCATGATCCAGGGCGGCGGCATGCTGCCGGACATGGAGAAGAAACCGACCCGCGAACCAGTCGAAAACGAGGCGAAGAACGGGCTGAAGAACGCACGCGGCAGCATCGCGATGGCGCGCACCAATGCGCCGCACTCGGCGACCGCCCAGTTCTTCATCAATCACAAGGACAACACCAACCTCGACTATCCGAGCTTCGACGGATGGGGCTACGCAGTGTTCGGCAAGGTCGTCGACGGCATGGACGTGGTCGATGCGATCGCGGACGTCCCGACCGGCACCCGCGCCGGGCATCGCGACGTGCCGAAGGAGACCGTGACGATCGAATCGGTCACCCGCCTGCCCTGACATCACCCAAGCCGCAACCACCGAATCCATCGACCAGGAGCACTCATGATCACCTTGAAGACCAGCATGGGCGACATCGTCATCGAACTCGACCACGACAAGGCCCCCAAGACCTGCGCCAACTTCGAGCAATACGTGCGCGACGGCCATTTCGACGGCACCATCTTCCACCGGGTGATCAACAATTTCATGATCCAGGGTGGCGGCTTCCTGCCCGACATGACGCAGAAGCCAACCCGCGACCCGATCGAGAACGAGGCCAAGAACGGGCTGAGCAACGTTACCGGCAGCATCGCGATGGCGCGCACCATGCAGCCGCATTCGGCCACCGCGCAGTTCTTCATCAACGTGAAAGACAACGGCTTCCTGGACCACCCGGGACAGGACGGCTGGGGCTACTGCGTGTTCGGCAAGGTCACTGACGGCATGGACGTGGTGAACAAGATCAAGGCCGTCGAGACGACCAATCGCGCCGGTCATTCCGACGTGCCGACCGAGCCTGTCGTGATCGAGAAAGCCGAGATCGGCGACTGACGACACGCCGCCCGCAATCTGTCCGCCAGCCCCGCCACACAGGCGCCTGGCGGTTCTCCTCCGTGGACGGTACGGCCTGGCCGATGTCGTCCGGTGACACAGGGACGCGGCCAGAAGGTCCGATACTCGTACCCGGGCCGAGGGGCGTACCAAGCGGCAGCCGCAGCCGCTGCACACCGTCATTCGTCTCGTTTGGCAATTAAGGCCGCCGGGTAGCGGACTATGAAGATCACCTACTCAGGCATCGTTTCCGCGCTGGGCGCGGCCATCGCGATCTTGGTCGTCGCAGCGCACGTCATGCTGCTGGTCTCCGGTGCCGATCTGCAGGGCAGCGGCAGTTTCGCCAACAGGGTCATCACACTAGGGTGTCGTTTCGATGCCTTTGCGCTGCCTCTTTTGGCGCTGGCGATCGTCTTGCAGGGTGCGGCGATGTACTTGGCGATCCGCGAGACGTCGATCCGGCAGCCCGGGTTGTCTTTCGGGCAGCGGCTGGTCCAGGCGCTCTTCGGAAAGCCGCGCGTCAACACCGTGCAGCGAAATCTGATGGCGACCGGCAGCCTGGTGCTGGTGATCTTCTTCGTCGGCCAACTGAGCTTCCTGGTGGGCCGTTGTGAATGAGCGGTTCTCAATCCGACGGTCGTCGACTGGCTACCAGGTCGTTGTGAGCCAGGACCGGGACGTCGAATACCAGGGCCGCTCGCGACCGTACGAGATCGTGCGACGCATCGACCTTGATCGGACCCGGAGCATCCATCAGGCATGAACAGGGCGATTTCAGCGGCATTTTTACTGGTTTCGAGCGCCTGCGTCGCCGAGACGGGTTTCGTGGAAGAGGCGCTGATCGGCCATTACATCCTGGTCGGCAAGGCAGTCGATTCCGACCACACCTATGTCGGCAAGGTCGAGGTCTTCGCCACGGATGGCGGCCTGGCCGTGACCCGGACAATCAATGGCACGGCGGCCGAGGGTACCGCGGCCGTTGAAACCGCGCTGAATGGCGACGCCGAGGTACTGCGCATCCGGTTTGCCGAGGCCGGCGTGCCCTTCGAGGAAACCTGTCTGTTCAGAGCGGATCTGGACAACCACGCGAGGATCAGCTGTTACCTGTATCGACCCGGCGTACGGACAGAAAACCCGGGCCTGGAGGTATTTTTCCACGACCGCACCGCCGAGTGAGCTGTCGACCGGTCAGACCGGTGCAGCGCCTGCGCAGCCAGCCGACGCGGTTGCATCGATTCCCTCGACGGGCAACTCCAAAACGTGAATCCTTGGGGTCGACGAAACGCCGCATCCCCGGCGGGCCGCCGCGCAGCCGCGCGGCGACCCGGGACATCGGTGATACCACCGGGGCATGAGGCGACTCAGTTCCTGTCGTTACCCCTGTCCGGATTACTCGACATGAAATCGTCGAATTCCCGTCTGTCCGCACGCCGCTTGGCGTCGAATCGAAAAGTCCGGAATGCCTCGGCGCGGCGCTTGATCTCCTCCTTGATCTCGCTGATGCGGTCGTACTGGGTCTGTTGATACTCGTTGAACACAACGTTCTCGCTCTCGTCGTAGCTGCGAGTACCCCCTTTTCCGAACACCCGCGTCCACTTTTCGTGGGCCCAGCCGGGCAGATCCTGGATTGGGCGCCCCATCATGGTCCAGATCAACACCGCCAGACCGAGCGGTGGGAACAGGACGAACCCCAGCACCATCGCGGCGATGTTCGCGCCGCTCCAGTGTCCACCGCAGCAGGAGCGCATCGCACCCTCAACACAGCGACCGCGTACGTGACCGGGATGTGAATAGTCTGTCGATGACATGGTCGTTGACCTCCGATATTTCAATAAAAATAACGGGTTAACTCCATTTATCCGACTAATGTTAACGCCGTTCACATGCAATTTAGAGGAAACCGCGACCCATTTCAAGAGGGCGCGGCAAAAAAGTTAACAATGTTCACTTTTGTGCTAGAAATATGGCCATGACAACGACCAAGACCGGCTACCACCACGGCCACCTGGCCGAATCGTTGCTCGATGCGGTCGACGAGATCGCCTCGCAGTTCGGCATCGAGGCGGTCACTCTGCGCGCCTGCGCCAAACGCCTCGGTGTCTCGCCGGCATCGGCGTTCCGCCACTACACCGACAAACGTGCGCTGATGACCGCCTTTGCGGCCCGGGCCCTCGACCAGCTCGCCGATGCGATGGAGGCCGCGAAGCGGCAGGCGAACCGGGAAGGAACCGACGCCTTTCACGCAGTCGGCATGGCCTACGTCACCTTCGCCCTCGACAAACCCGCGTTCTTTCGCGCGATGTGGCGCGAGGAAATGATCTACTCGATGGATGGCGCCTACCTCGCGGCCGCCGAACGCCTGGCCGGTTACCTGCAGGAAGGCTTCGTGAAGACCATCGACGACGTGGATCCGCACGACTTCAGCCCGCAGGAGCTGCTGGCCTGGTCCTCGGTGCACGGGCTGGCGAACCTGTACGTCGATGGCCCGGTGGCCCGCGACCAGGATCGCGGGCACAAGCTGCACCTGGCGGACGCGGTGCTCAGGGCCCTGAGCCCGGCATTGGCGCGATAGCAACTCGCAACACCGTGGACCTGGACCCGGTGACCAAGGTCGCTCTGCGAACGCATCTGAACGGACTCACGGCACGCACGCCGGATCGCCTCGCCCATTGTGGGACCGACCGGCGGCGCGGCTGATGGACTCATCGCCGGGCACCTATGCGTTGCTGTTGCGCTGCGATCAGGATATGTCGGTACAGATCGGGCGATGGGGCCGGCTCGTGACCCGGCCGGGATACTACGTCTACGTCGGCAGCGCCTTCGGCCCCGGGGGCCTGCGGGCGCGTGTCTTGCGCCATTGGCGTCGCGACAAGACCCCTCACTGGCATATCGACTACCTGCGTGCGATCACCACGCCAGTGCTTGTCTGGTACAGCCGGGATGCGCGGCGCCTCGAACACCGTTGGGCGCAGGCACTCGCACAGCTGCCCGGCATGAGACCGGTACAGGGGTTCGGCTGTAGCGATTGTCGCTGCGCAGCCCACCTGTTCTTCGCTGCGAAACGTCCGACACTTGCGACCTTCGCCCGCGTCGCTCCGGGCGACCCGGCCGCCTGGCGGGGTACTACGCCCGACTGACGCCACGGCCCTGCCCGTTCTGATCAAAGCACCAACAACAACACCGCGGGCAACACGAACAGGCTCGCCAGGTTGCCGAGCAGCACGATCGCCGCGACCTTGCGCGGTTCGACGTGGTAACGCTCGGCCAGCATGAAGTTGAGTACCGCCGGCGGCAACGCGGCGAACGCCAGCAGCTGAGCGCCCTGCGTCCCCGGCAGCGGCACCGCGAACGTGACCAGGCCGGCGATGATCAACCCGCTCAGAGGACAGACGATCGCCCCGACCACACCGATACGCCAGTCGGACAGATCCACGCCGGTCATGCGCACGCCGAGCGCGAACAGCATCAACGGAATGGCGATCTGCCCGAGCAGATCGATCGCCTCGTGCACAGGCCCGGGCACGCGCAGCTGCAGTACCGCGACCAACAACCCCGCCAGGGTCGAGACCAGCATCGGCATGCGCAGCAGTTTCAGCGGATTCACGTGCCCTGTCAGCATCGCGTTGCCCACCGTGAAGTGCAGGGTGTTCTCGACCAGGAACAGGATCATCGCCGCCGGCAGCGCGGCCTCGCCGAATGCGAACAACGCCAGCGGCAGGCCCATGTTGCCGGAATTGTTGAACATCATCGGCGGAAGGAAGGTCTTGTTGGCAAAACCAAACAGCCGCGCGACGGGCCACGCGACCAACCCGGAACCGAGGACAACGGCCAGCGCGGCCAACGCCAACTCCGCGTAACGCGCCAGCTCAAAGCCTTCGCCGGACAACACCGAGAAGATCAGCGCCGGCGTGAACACCTCCAGGTTCAGCCGATTCGCCGAGGCCATATCCGGCCCGAAGCGGCGCGCATACAGATAACCGAGCAGCACGATCGCGAAGATCGGAAAGACGATCTCAAAGACCTGGAGCATGCGTGCCCCCTGTTAGAACAAACCGCGAGCATACGAACGGCTCCGCCGATCGACAACCGGGGCCGCGCCAGTGGCTGGACGAGTCGCTACAATGGCCGCCCATGTCGAGGCAGTGGTTCATCGCGGATCTGCACCTGGCGGCCGAGCGGCCGCAGACCCTGGCGTTGTTCGAGCGCTTCATGGCCGACTACACGCAGTCCGGCGACACCCTGTTCATCCTGGGCGACCTGTTCGACGTCTGGGTCGGCGACGACGACGGCGCAGAACCCGCGGGTCGGGTGCGCGACGTCCTGCGTCGCGCCTCGCGGCGCGGCATCACGGTGAAGATCCAGCGCGGAAATCGTGACTTTCTGATGGGACGGCGCCTGATGCGCGACTGTGGAGTGCAGTTGCTGCCCGATTGCGTCGTCACGCAGGTCGCCGGCCAACCGACCCTGCTGATGCACGGTGACCTGTTGTGCACCGACGACGTGGATTACCAGCGGGCACGCCGTTTCCTGCGCAATCCGCTGCTGCAATGGCTGGTGCTGCGCCTTCCGCTCTCCCGGCGCAGACGGATCGGTGCCGGAATACGCCGGCGCAGCGGCGAAGCGACCGCGATCAAGACCAGCGACATCATGGACGTGAACCTGGATACCGTTTCGCGTTACCTGGACCGGTATCGGGTCACCCAGTTGATCCACGGCCACACGCACCGCCCGGCAGTCCACCGGCACCGGCTGCCCGACGGCCGTACCGCGACCCGCATCGTATTACCGGAGTGGCACGCCGGGCACGCGGCCGCATGGCTGGACGACGGCGAGCGACTGCAGACGGTGGAGTTCGCCATCGGCTGATCGGCGCGGCGACTCAGAACGAGAACAGCGGCCTGCGATCGAACTCCGCCGGCAGACTGAAGGTGTCGGCGTCGGCCTCGTAGGCGGCCGTGAAATCCACCAGCGACTGGCTGCGCCCGTCACTGCGTTCCTGCACCGGCAGGCCGAACCGCAGCGAGCGGTCGGCCGCGTATATGTTGGTCGCCATGTCGCACGGCGTGCGCATCTCGACCGGCGTCGCGGCCAGGGTCGCAGCCTGGATCCTGGCCAGCGCCAGTTTCAGTTCGGCGAGTGCGTCGACAGCGTCCTGCATCACACCGTCGATGACCACCAGTTCGCTGCACAGCTCGCCATTCGCGAACAGGCGGACATCCTGTGGCTGCTTGCCGGCCACCTCGGGGGCCTGCTCGTCCGGCTTGACCTCTTCGCGGAGACTCAGGTCCTCGGGCTGGTCGCCAACCATCTGGGTTGGATTCATCACCAGGATCGAGCGGTCCTGCGGCGATACGTTGTACAGGATCTCCTGACGCCGATCGAACAGCGTATAGCCACCGCCGTCTCCCTCGTCGAGTCGCACGTGGTCCGGTGACACGAGGACGCGGCTGAGATAGGGTTCGCTCCCCTGCTCCCAGACGCGGTAGACCAGCAACGATACCGGGTCGGCAGCCGCGACCATTGACGCGGTGCTCAACGCGAACGCACTCAGGATCTTGTACATAACGCCTCCAGGCGTGCCAATTCGGATTCGGTGAAGCCGGCGTCGCGACGCGCCGCCTTGTGCAGCGGGCAGCGCATCCCCCCGGCAAGGTGTTTCTCGAGCAACGCGAAATAGGTCGTCTCCGGCTCGAGACCGCGGCGCTCGCACAGGTAGCGGAACCAGCGGCTGCCGGCCTCGACGTGTCCGACCTCGTCGCGCAGGATGATCTCCAGGATCGCCACGGTCTGTTGGTCACCGACGGCGGCGAATCGTTCCATCATCCCCGGTGTCACATCGAGTCCGCGCGCCTCGAGTACCCGCGGCACCAGCGCCATGCGCAACAGCACGTCGTGTGCGGTCTGCTGGGCCATGTCCCAGAGACCGTTGTGCGCGGGGAAATCGCCGTAGGCATGCCCCAACTGCTCCAGGCGCGCCTGCAACAGCGAGAAGTGATAGGCCTCCTCGGCCGCGACCCGGGTCCAATCGGTATAGAACGCGTCTGGCATGTCGCGGAACCGGTAGACCGCGTCGCAGGCCAGGTTGATCGCGTTGAACTCGATGTGCGCGACCGCATGGATCAGCGCAGCGTGGCCCCGCGGGGTGCCGATCCGTCGTTGCGCGAGGTCCGCGGGGGCCACGAGTTCGGGCCGTGGCGGCCGACCGGCCTCCGTCAGGTCGGCCGGGTCGGGCGGATCGTCGCGGCGCAGGCGATCGTCGCGCCAGTCGACGGTAAGGGCACGCGCCAGCGCCAGCTTCTGCGGCACATCGGCGCAGCGCAGGCAGCGTTCGGCGGCGGCATACAGGTTGTCGGACATCGCGCGAGTCTACACCGCACCGCGCCCGGCCGCCGACCGGTGCGCGGACCGCGACCACGGCGATCGGGGACGCATGCTAAGATGCCGCCGGTATTCACCGCTCGGACCAGCCGGCCGCCGGGCCCGTGCAGCGCCCCTGTGTGAGGTTTGACACGTTGGAAAGCATCAATCTGCGGCGCAACTACAGCCGCAACACCCTGTTGCGAATGATCGTACTCGCCGCGTTGGCCGCCGGCGTGGGTTTCTGGAAGTTCGACCTGATCAACCAGGTCTACTTCAAAGACCAGCTCACCACGATGGGCGTCGTGATCAACGGCGCGATCCTGGCGCTGTTCGCGGTCGGACTGCTGCGTACCGTGATCATCCTGCTGAGCTATGTCGGTGAAGAGGCCGCATTGACCCGTTTCGTGCGCAACGTCGAGAAGCGCCCGGACGCCGATCCTCTGAAAGGCATCAGTGTCTCGTCGATGATCGGTCGCCGCTACGCGACGATGCGCCGCCTGCACGAGGCACGTACCCCGATCAATCAGAACGCACTCGCCTCGACGCTGGTCGCAAGCGAGAGCACCCGCAATGGAACGCCGCGCTTCATCAACAACATACTGATCCTTACCGGCGTGTTCGGCACCATCGTCTCGTTGTCGATCGCTCTGATCGGCGCCTCCAATGTGCTGGAAAACGCAGTCAGCGCGACCGGCATGGGTATGGTGATCCACGGCATGTCGACCGCGCTGTCGACGACCATCACCGCGATCGTCTGTTACGTGTTTTTCGGTTACATCTACCAGCGCCTGACCGACGCCCAGACCAACCTGATCAGCGGTGTCGAGCAGGTGACGACGACCTACCTGATGCCCAAGTTCCAGATC
Organism: Chromatiaceae bacterium; assembly: GCA_024235395.1. Classification (NCBI taxonomy): domain Bacteria; kingdom Pseudomonadati; phylum Pseudomonadota; class Gammaproteobacteria; order Chromatiales; family Chromatiaceae; species Chromatiaceae bacterium. The sequence goes on along the minus strand of JACKMK010000002.1, from coordinate 363,509 downwards.
CAGACCGACAGCGTGCTGTACGAGTTCACCGGCCTGATCCGCTCGCTGCAGGGCCTCGTCGACCAGATGCAGAAATCGCAGCTCGGTTTCGAAGCCACCCAGGACCAGTTGTCCACGACAATCGAGTCGTACCGCAAGCAGGTCGACGGGCTGGACGGCCACCTCGGCACGATCCAGCATCAACTGCAGGTCGGCTTCCGCCTGCGCGACGACGAATGAGCCAGGAAGGCTTCACCGACCTGCGCCTCAACGGCGGCGGTGGCGAGGTCCAGGAGGGCTTCTGGCCGTCGTTCACCGACATCATGACCGTCGTCGTGATGATCTTCCTGATCGCCATGGTCGTACTGCTGGTGCGCAACATGGAACTCGTCAACCAGTTGCGCGCGACCATGGAGGCGGAACGCATCGCCGCCGAACTCGCTCGCGCCACCGGCGAAGAAAAAGACAGCCTGTCGACCGCGCTGCACCGTGCCGAAGAGCAGGTGCAACGCATGCAGCTGGAGATCATGCGACTGCAGGACCGCGACCTGCGCCAGGAGACGCAGATCGCCGAGCAGCTGCGCGCGATTACCGGCCTCACCAACGAGCGCGACGACCTGGCGCAGCAGTCCGCGCAGCTGGCCCTGCTGCGCCAGCGACTCGAGGCCGACGTCGAGAAACGGCAGACCCAGTTGAGCAAGGCGCTGCAGGATATCGACAACAAACAGCTGCAACTCAGCGCCGCACAGCGCAGCATCGTCACCCTCGAGGAGGGCCTCGAACAGATGCGCACGCGGTTCAGTGAAAGCGAACAGCGCAGTGAACAGCTGCAGACGACGATTGCCGAACAACGCAAGGCGCTCGAGGAGGCGCAGCTACAGAGCCAGGACTTCGAGCGCCGCTACCTGGTGCTGATCGACGACTTCGACAGTCTCAAGGTGAAATACGACAAGCTGGTGCGCCCCGCACGCAGTTCCGCCGGTCGCCATCTGATCGAGGTGCGCTACTGGAAAGAAGACGGCAAGTATCAGATCTCGTGGCGCGAAGGCGGCGAAGGCAACTACCAGGCGATCAGCCGCACGCAACTCGACAAGGTGCTGACACGCCTGCAGACTGAGCACGAAGACGGCCTGTATGTGAAGGTGATCTTCCCCGAGAACAGCGGCCTCTCGTACAACGAGGCCTGGGAATTCACCAGCCATCTGCACAGCAATTACGACTACTACTTCAAGGCCGAGGCCGAAGCCGACCAGCAGGCGCAGAAGGCCGCCGACCAGGACAGATCGCAATAGCGTGAGTCGCCCCCCGCAAGCACCGCCCATCGCGGTCAATCTGATCACCGGCTTTCTCGGCGTCGGCAAGACCACGGCGATACGCCATCTGTTGAACCATGTGCCGCCGGGACAGCAATGGGCGGTATTGGTCAACGAGGTCGGCGAGGTCGGGGTCGATGGCGCGCTGCTCGACGACGGGCGCGAGGTCGCCGTGCAGGAGGTCGCCGGTGGCTGTCTATGCTGTGTCGCGGCGCCGGCGTTCACCACCGGCCTCAACCGCTTGATCCGCCAATACCGGCCGCAGCGTATCCTGATCGAACCGAGCGGCCTCGGGCATCCAGCCCAGGTGCTGGATACGCTGAGCGGTCCGCTGTATGCCGACGTGCTCAGCGTGCTCGCCACCGTGTGCCTGCTCGATGCCCGCCACCTGCGTTCCGAACGACACCTCGCACACCCGAATTTCGTCGACCAGATTCACCTGGCCGACGTGTTGGTCGCGAACAAGGGCGACCTGTACGCCGCCGCGGACTTCGCCGCGCTCGAGGAGTTCGTCATCGCACTGCAGCCGGCCAAGCGAAAGATCGCCGTGACCGAACGCGGCATGCTGGATCCGAACTGGCTGGAACTGGGACGCGGCACCGATCGACGCGCCGCGTTTCCAGAGGCACACGCGTTTCTGCTCGATCACGGCGAACCGCGGGCCGATGCGGCGGCGCAGGGGTCTCAGGACTGGGTGATGCTGGAAGGGCGCGGCGACGGCTACCAGCGAGCCGGCTGGCTGATGCGCACGCCCCAGCCGTGGCCAGCCGAGCGCCTCGCCGCGTTCATCGCCGGTCTCGAGGCGGAGCGCAAAAAGGGCCTGTTCGACACCGATCGCGGCTGGCTGACGCTCAACCAGACGGATTGGTCGAGGCTCGAGCACCCACCCGCAGACCGGCGCTCGCGTTTGGAACTGCTCGATCCCGCACCGCTCGACGTCGCAGCGATCGACACCGCACTACGCCGTCTGTCCGAAGCCCCGGGCTGAGCCTTCCCGCTATCGACGTCGAGGTCTTCGACGTCTCGTGGCGGTCATGCGCCGGTGAGCGGAAACACGATCGGCACCAACACGACGGTGATGAGCAAGGCGATCAGCTGCAGCGGGACACCGACCTTCACGAAGTCCACGAAGCGGTATTCGCCGGGTGCCAACACCAGGGTGTTCACTGGCGACGCGACCGGGGTCGCGAATGCGGTCGACGCGGCGATCGCGACCGTCATCATGAAGGCCGGTGGTTGGTATCCGAGGTCACCGGCGATACCCAATGCGATCGGTGCGATCAGCACCGTGGTCGCAGTGTTCGAAATGAACTGACTGAGCAACGAGGTCAGGACGAACAGGCCGAACAGGATCGCGTGTGGACCGAGGTCGCGGAACAGCGTGGTCAGGCCTCCGACGATCAACCCCGCGCCGCCGGTTGCCTGCAACGCATCGGCCAGCGGCAGCATGCCGGCGATCAGCACCAGGCTCTGCCAGTTCATCGACCGGTAGGCCTCCTCCGGTTCGACGCAGCGCGTAGCGACCATCGCGAACGCCGCCAGCATCACCGCGACCAGAGTCGAGGTCAGTTCACTGACCATCAACGCCAGCATGCCGAGCGTGATAACGATCGCCCATGGCGCCTGATTCGCATGCCAGGTCCGTTCGGCGACCTCCTCCGGCATCTCGAGCAACACCAGGTCACGGCGCGGCCCGCCGAGCCGTTCGAGGTCCGTCCAGGCACCGGCGACCAACAGGATGTCGCCGGCGAGCAACTCGGTAGCCTGAAAGTCCAGTGCCATTGGGCCGTCACCACGGCGTACAGACAGCACGTTCAGGCGCTGCCGCTCGCGCAGGTTGCTCTCGAAAACCGTCTTGCCGACCAGCGGCGAACCCGGGACGACCAACGCCTCCGCGACACCGAACGACTCACGAAAGCGACGTTGCAGACCATGCGGAAAACCCAGATCGGTCAGTCCCAGGTCGGCCTTTTGCCCGGCTATCGCCGACGCAGGCGCGGAAACGATCAGCGTGTCTGCGGCACGCAGCCGGGTACCGGTCAACACCGGCGCCAGCGATGCCAGCAGCCTGCCCTGACGCTCGACCGCGATCACCGCCAGTTCGTGATTGCGCCGCAGCCCGACCTCGCCCACGGTGTGACCGATCAGGCGCGAGCCCGGTTCGACCCGCAGGCGATGCAGACTGCCGTCGATGCCGAACTGCGCGGCCATCTCGTGCAGACGCTTGCGCCGGTGCGCTGGCTGCGGCTCACCGCGCGCCGGCAGCAGCCACCGTCCCAGGGTCATCATGTAGACGATCCCGGCCAGCAGGATCACGCCGCCGATCGGCGCAAAATCGAAAAAATCGAAACCCGCCCAGCCGGCGTCGACCAAGGCACGGTGTACGACCAGGTTGGGCGGCGTGCCGATCAACGTCAGCATGCCACCGATCAGGGAACCGATCGCCAGCGGCATCAACAGCCGCGCCGGGATGAGGCCCGCCTCGCGCGCCAGGCTCATCACCACCGGGACGAACAGCGCCACGACACCGGTCGAACTCATGAACGCCGACAACAGCGCAACCACCGTCATCATCAGCACGATGACACGCGTCTCGCTGGAACCGGCGATGTGCGCGATCCTCAACCCGGCCGCGGCGGCAACCCCGGTACGATGCAGCCCTTCGCTGACGATGAACAGGCCGGCGATCAGAATCACCAACGGATTGCCGAAGCCGGCGACCGCCTGGGCCGGCGTAAGTACACCGCTCACCGCCAGTGCGACGATCACCAGTGCCGCAGTCAGATCGAGGCGCACGCGTCCGCTGAGAAACAACCCGATCGCACCAAGCGTCAGCGCGTACACGAACCCGATCTGCCACGACATCGGCAAGCCTCGCCACTACTGCCTTCCAGCGCTGCAATTCACTGAATAGCCCGCGGCAAGTCAAGCGCTTTCCGCGCCTCACTTTGGTGCGCCACACCAGACGCAATACGCTCAGTGCAAGAAAAACCCGGCAAGCGACACCGACCGCGAAGCGAAGGCCGGCATCCGCGGCCGAAGGATGCCGAACGTGAACACGGCAAAGGTGCCGGTCGCATGAAAAAAAAGCAGACAGTGCAGGCCACCGCAGCAAACAGGCAGCGGACGCCGGCGGCCCGCTCGACGGGCACCAGGTGTTGCGGTCTATTCAGTCGTTGCGCGCGCGCAGATACGCGGGACGCTGCGCGAGCCGCTCGACGTAACCGTGCAGCGCCGGCCGCGTGGCGCATTCATCGGCAAACCACATCAGGATGTAACCGACCATGATGTCGGCCGCACCGAAGCGGTCTTCGACCAGGTATTGGCGACCGGTCAGCGCAGACTCGAGCACGTCGAGCACCTGGCGCAGGCGGCGTTCGGCGAACGGCACGATCGCTTTCACCGCGTGCCTCTCCGGCAGGATGTCGCGATGCAGGATAATCTCCCAGGCCGGATCCTCCAGGGTGCTCACCGCAAAGTACATCCACTGATCGAACGCCCGCCGCGCCGGTGTTCCCGGCGGCGGCGCCAGCCCCTGCTCAGGGTGCGTCTCGGCCAGCCAGTGAACGATCGCGCCGCTTTCGATCATCACCTCGCCGTCGACCTGCAGCGCCGGCAGCTGGCCCAGTGGGTGGATCGCCCGGTAGGCGCGGGTGTTGCCCTCTCCCTTGCGCAGGTCGATGCGTTCGAGTCGGTACGGCAGCGCCAGTTCCTCGAGCACCCAGCGTACCCGAAGCGCCCGGGTTCCGGGCTGGTAATACAGGACGAGCTCCATCGTGGCCTCCACCGATCGTTGCTACGAAAGTATGAGCAACCGGAGCCCAGATTGCTCACCTTGCTGTCAAAAATAGCGCGGCAAGGGGGCGTCCAGGATGGACACACCTGACCCTGTTGCCGGCGCTCGCGCGGCCCGGTGACCTGGGTGCCCCGACACCGGCCGCAACGAGTTGTCCTGATGGCGGTGCCCGACCGGCCGTTCGGCTCAGGTTCGAGGATCTGAAGGGTGCTTTCGAAGCGAGCCCGTGCAACGATCGAGGACCGCATCAAATTGCGGGCCCTGGTGTGTGATCGAATATGGAGGAGCTGTGGTGCGGGTGATACCAGGCCCTGAAAAAGCCGAAAGCGGCCTGCCAGGAAGCCTGACAGCCGCTTTGGTATCCGAACCCAGGTTGACTCGACCCGCGCCGCGGCAGCCCGCTTGGTTGGCAGGTCGAACGAGGGTGCTTATGCAGCCTCGAGCTGTTTGCGCCTACGGTATCCGATTCCCGCCAGGCCCAGACCGAGCAACGCAATAGTCGCGGGGACAGGCACTTCGTTTATCGTGAATGCCAGATCGTCAATGCCGTAGTTCCAGGTATCCGTGGGTTGAATGCCTTCGATCCGCGAAATATTCGTAGAAGCGAAGGTGATCTGATTCCAACCGTTTGTAGAGACAACAATGGTTTCGAGAAGGTTGTCGGCGGAGTCGTAGGCATTGAACGTCGGGTCTGCGCCGCCATTCGGATCGACGTAGAAGCTGACACCGGACACCGCACTTGCAAACGACATGATGAACACGTCGGCGCGGTTGGTAGAGTCGGATGGACCGAAACCCGCGATCTGGTTATCCGCAAAGTTGTTGCCCGAGAATGCAGGCTCACCGAAGAACACATCGGGACTTTGGATAGTCGGGTCGACCGACTGACCGTCTTCCAAGGCGGAAAAAACAACGCCGAGGCTGGCATATTGATTCAGCAGAGAGACCTCTGGCGTTATCGCAGCACCACCGGCATCCGTTTCGAAGTCGATGAACACGGCAGCCGCTTGCGACGACCAACCCACCATGGCGCACGCTGCGACCAAAGATCTGATCAGATTAGAATTCTTCATTGTCCCCATACCCCTTGACTCGATCTGCTCGTTAACCTGTGCTGCCTTTAAGCATTTTCCGCGCCAATAAATTTTTAGTATTGATAATCAGCAGGTTAGGGTGTCGCAGGCTCGTCGCCGGGGCTTCTGTGTTAACAAACCTGACAATACAGCGAGTCGTTGACTGTCTCGTCACCAACTTCGCATCACGAACGCCCAACTGAATGGACAGTCACGCCAGACAGCAAAAAGCCGCTGTGTCGCCACAGCGGCTTTTCATGCTCAGGCGCCAGTGGGCGCGGCGCGGTGAATCAAGAAGACGACTTGATCTTCTCCTTGATACGTGCCGCCTTGCCGGTCAGGCCACGCAGGTAGTACAGCTTGGCGCGACGCACGTCGCCGCGGCGCTTCACCTGGACCTCGGCAACGCTCGGGCTGTACGACTGGAACACGCGCTCCACGCCCTCGCCATGCGAGATCTTGCGCACCGTGAACGACGAGTTCAGGCCGCGGTTGCGTTTGGCGATGCAGATCCCTTCGAACGCCTGCAGACGCTCGCGCTGCCCTTCGACCACTTTGACCTGCACCACGACGGTATCGCCAGGACCGAAATCCGGCAGTTGCTTGCCCATCTGTTCTTGTTCGAGTTCCTGGATGATGTTGCTCATCGCCGCTGCTCCTATACCTCAGGTGCCCACCCGGGCACGGATAAATTCATCAAGTAATTCCTGTTCTTCGCCGCTCAGCGCACGGCCCTCGAGGAGGTCCGGTCTGCGCAGCCAGGTGCGTCCGAGCGCCTGCTGCAGCCGCCAGCGGCGGATCGACGCGTGATTGCCCGAGGTCAACACCTCCGGCACCGCGCGCCCATCGATCGTCTCAGGCCGCGTGTAATGCGGACAGTCCAACAGGCCGTCCACGTACGAGTCCTGTTCCGCCGAGTCGGCGTGACCGAGCACCCCCGGCTGCAACCGAATCAACGCATCCATCAACACCATCGCCGGCAGTTCGCCACCGGACAGCACGTAGTCGCCGATCGACCACTCCTCGTCGACCTCGGTCTCGATCAGGCGCTCGTCGACGCCCTCGTAGCGCCCGGCCAGCAGGACCAGTCCCGGTCGTGCGGCCAACCCGCGCACGGCCGCCTGATCCAGACGTCGGCCCTGCGGGCTCAGGTAGACCACCGCGCTGTCCGGGGCCGCCGCCCTGGCGTCGCGAATCGCGCGGCGCAACGGTTCGACCATCATCACCATGCCGGGACCGCCGCCATAGGGGCGGTCATCGACTGTCCGGTGCGGGTCGTCCGCGTAGTCGCGCGGGTTCCATATCACCAGTTCGACCTGGCCACGTTGCAACGCGCGGCCGGTCACGCCGACCCGTAATGCGTCGAACATCTCGGGGAACAGGCTGACCACGTCGAAACGCACACCGCCCCCTAGAAATCCGGGTCCCAATCGACCCGCATCACGCCCTGCTGCAGGTCCACTTCGCGCACGACCTGCTCCCAGAGGTAGGGGATCAGGCGTTCGCGATCACCGTCGACGACGATCACGTCGTTGGCGCCGGTCTCGAACAACCGCTGGATTCGGCCCAGCTCGACCCCGTCGAGGGTCTGCACCCGCAGGCCGACCAGATCGGCCCAGTAGAATTCGCCCGGTTCGGTGGCCGGTGGCAGCTGATCACGCCGGATCCTGATCTCGAGTCCGGCGAGGCCCTCGGCCATGTCGCGATCGTTGCAGCCGGTCAGCTTCGCGACCACCGACTTGCCCTGCATGCGCCCGTCCTGGACCTTCCATTCCTCGTGCCTCCCCCCTCGCACGAGGTACCACGGGGAATACTGCACGATGTTCGCGCGGGGGCTGGTCTCCGACAGGACTTTCACCCAACCCTTGATACCATGCGCCCCGGTAATGCGACCGAGGGTGACGAAACGCTGCTCGTCACCCTCGGCTCTGATCCCTTGCTCTCCGTCACCGGACCCGCTCACCGGGGCTCCCCCCGGGTCGCGCACGGCGCGACGGCGGGCGAATCAGCTCTGTACCGTCTGGCGGTAGCTTTCGACAAGCTTGCGCGCACGATCGCTCAACTGCGCACCGACCGACACCCAATGGTCGACGCGGCCGAGATCGATGCGCAGGCCCTCTTCACCTTCCACTGCGATCGGGTTGTAGAAACCCAGGCGCTCGATATAGCGGCCGCCACGTGCGCGGCGCGAGTCAGCGGCGACGAGATGGTAGTAGGGACGCTTCTTCGCACCCGATCTGGAAAGTCGAATCGATACCATTTTCTGTTAGCCTTAAATTCAGTCTTCGATTGGCCCGGAGCCAACCGGCCCGAGAGAAACCGGGTATTCTACGCAAAATTCGGGCTTTGTGAAGTAGCGAACGGCCTCATGACCGGCAACAGTCAGGATACCAGCGAGCCTGCGGACCATCGCGACGACCGTCCGTTGCGCCATGACGGACCCGCGCACAGCGCACCCTATCCTGTCAGCCGGCTGGCGCCGCGTTTCGATCTGGTCGATCTGGCCCGCGAGATCGAAACCGCCGATCAGATGATCAACGCTCGCCTGGGTGGGCAAATGGCGGTGATCGCCGAGCAGGTCAAGGCGCTACAGGCCCAGGCGCGCGCCATCCTGGCTCAGGCCCGCTCGGACCAGCAGCTGAACCGCGCGCGTTGCGCCTTCCGGCGGATTCCCGGCCGCGTCTACCACCTGTATCAGGCGGAAGACGGCGGCCTGGTGTTCTCGATGCTGTCGCCGGACGACTGGCGCGGCCAACCGCCGCAGCGCTTCATCGGTTCCTACCGTCTGCAAACCGACATGAGTTGGACAGCCGCAGACACCCCGGCCGAGGCCGAAAGCGGTGTCGATCAGCTCGCCCGGCTGCTCGGGGCAGCGACCGGCGATCGCGGCGACACCGGCTGAACCACCACAGCCGCCTTACTCGTTGCCGGTCGCGGCAAACACCAGGTGTAGCTCGATACGTCGATTGCGCCGATGCGCGGCGGAGCTGTCGCCCGGGTCCCGCAGCTGGGTATCCGCGAGTCCCACCGCCGACAACCGGTCTTCCGGCAGGCCGCGCTCGACCAGAAACTTCAACATACTGACCGCACGGGCCGACGACAGCTCCCAGTTGCTCGCGAACCGCCGGTTGCTGCGCAGCGGGCGGCTGTCGCTGTGGCCCTCGATGCGCAGCCGCCAGGGTGACTCCGGCGGCAGTTGCGAGACCAGCCCGCGCAGCGTATCGACCAGATGCGCCAGGCGCTCCTGGCCTTCCGCACCCAGTTCGCCGGTACCGAACACGAATACCGGGTCATTGGCGACGATCAGACGGTCCGGCAATACCTCGTAAAGCGACGACACCGGCAGCTGACGGCGCAGGGCACGGAAGAACTCGCGCTGCTGGTGCTCGAACTGCTCCGGACCTCGCGCACGCTGGGCGCGCAGCTCGGCCTCGAGGCGTTCGATCTGGCGGGTCTGTTCGGCATTGCGCTGTTCCGCCTGGATCAACGCCTCGTTCAGGCGCTGCACGCTTTCCTGGATCGACTCGGTATGCCGGCGCATCGCGTCGAGCTGCGCGTTGCTCTGCTCGATCAGGATCTCACAGGGATCGACGGCATGCGCCGGCCCGGCCAGCAGGCCGATCACCCCCAGGAGTATTGAAAACCGGCCGGACAGCGCCGCACCGGTAGCCTCAGAACGGCAGGCCGCCACCGGGAAATCCACCGGGCATCTTGCCCTTCATGCCACGCATCATTTTCGACAAACCGCCTCCCTTCATTTTCTTCATCACCTTCTGCATCTGCGCAAACTGCTTGAGCAGCTTGTTCACATCCTGTACCTGGGTACCCGACCCGGCGGCAATGCGTTTCTTGCGCGATCCCTTTATGACGGCCGGAAAGGCGCGCTCTTGAGGCGTCATCGAGTTGACGATCGCGATCAGGCGCTTGATCTCCTTGTCACCGACCTGGGCCTTGACCGCATCCGGCACTTGGCCCATCCCGGGCAGCTTGTCCAGGAGGCCTGCCATGCCGCCCATGTTCGACATCTGTTCCATCTGCTCCTTGAAGTCGCCAAGGTCGAAGCCCTCGCCCTTGTGGATCTTCTTGGCGAGCTTCGCGGCCTTCTCCTGGTCGACCTTGGCGGTGACCTCCTCGACCAGCGACAACACGTCGCCCATACCGAGGATGCGCGACGCGACACGCTCCGGATGAAACGGTTCCAGGGCGGTGGTTTTTTCGCCGACGCCGAGGAACTTGATCGGCTTGCCGGTGATCTGCCGGATCGACAGCGCGGCGCCGCCACGGGCGTCGCCGTCGGTCTTGGTCAAAACGACACCGGTGAGCGGCAATGCCTCGTTGAACGCGCGCGCCGTGTTGGCCGCATCCTGGCCGGTCATCGCGTCGACCACGAACAGGGTCTCGACCGGATCGAGCTCCTCGTGCAGCGCGCGGATCTCCTCCATCATCTCGCCATCGACGTGCAGGCGCCCGGCGGTATCCACGATCAGCACATCGAAATAGCCCCGCCGCGCCGCCGAGAGTGCGTTGCGCGCGATCACGAGCGGCTTTTGGTCCGGTGACGACGGCAGAAACTCGGCCTCGACCTCGGCGGCCAGCGTCTCCAGCTGATCAATCGCTGCCGGACGGTAGACGTCGGCGCTGACCACCATGACCTTCTTGCGTTCACGTTCGCGCAGCAGGCGGGCCAGCTTGGCGACACTGGTCGTCTTCCCCGAGCCCTGCAGGCCCGCCATCAGGATGACCGCGGGCGGCTGTGCCGCTAGGTTCAGTCGCTCGTTGGCCTCGCCCATGACGCGGACCAACTCATCGTTGACGATCTTGATCAGGACCTGGCCGGGGGTCAGGCTACGCAGCACCTCTTCGCCGAGCGCCTGCACGCGCACCTGCTCGACAAAATCCTTGACCACGGGCAGCGCGACATCCGCCTCGAGCAGCGCCATGCGCACCTCGCGCAGCGTCTCGCGGATATTCTCTTCGCTGATCCGACCCTGGCCGCGAACTTTTTGCAATACGCCGCCGAGGCGGTCGGAGAGGCTGGCAAACATGATCTTCGCCTACTTGAAGATGACGGAATGGTGTCCCTGGGTTCGCTCATTATACGGATGCAGGCGTTTCGGCGTTATGCCATCATGAGCGTTCCGATGAACGAATCCCTGTTCGCATACTCGTCTGCAGCGCTGTATTTCGCCAGCGGCCTGAGCACCGGTCTGCGCCTGTTCGCCACCGCGGACGGTCCACGACCGCCGCGCAGCCTGGGTCTGTTGCTGGGTTTCGCCGGCCTGCTGCTGCACGGTCTGTTGCTCTACCACGAGTTGTTCACCGCACACGGCCTGAACCTCAGTTTCTTCAACGCGGTGTCGCTGGCTGCCTGGACGGTTGCCGCGCTGTTGCTGGTGTCGTCACTCAGCAAACCGGTCGAAAATCTCGGCATTTTGGCGCTGCCGCTGGCCGCGATCACGGTGCTGCTCGATCTGCGATTCCCCGGCAGCCATCTGCTCGGCGAACACGCGGGCATCGAACTGAGGCTGCACGTGCTGACCTCGATGCTGGCCTACAGCCTGCTGACGCTGGCCAGCGCGCAGGCCATCCTGCTCGCGATCCAGGACACCCATCTCCGGCACCACCACCCGGGTGGCTTCATCCGTGCGCTGCCACCGCTGCAGACCATGGAATCGCTGCTGTTCGAGATGATCACGCTCGGGTTCGTGCTGCTCAGCATCGCGCTGGCGACCGGTTTTCTGTATCTGGAGGACATGTTTGCCCAGCACCTGGTGCACAAGACGGTGCTGTCGATCGTTGCCTGGATGACGTTCGCGACCCTGCTGTGGGGCCGCTATCGCTTCGGATGGCGGGGACGCAAGGCTATCCGCTGGACGCTGGTCGGATTTGCGGTGTTGATGCTCGCCTACTTCGGCAGCAAGGCGGTGATCGAACTGATCCTGCGGCGCTAACCGCGCACGGCGTGGTAGGCGCTGGTAGCGCGGCGACCCTGGTTGCTGCGTCCCAATTCGGCGGCAATCCGGTCGCGCGCCTCTACGCTTCGCGCCATCAGCCGCTTGTCCAGATCGAGGATTTCACGCACCCGTGAGGCGACAAACTCATCCGCCGGCGCGTGCGTCGCGAATGCCTTTTCGAGCAACATGCGGCGCTCGGGCTCGAGCGCAATCACCGCATCCCAGTCACCCGCATCGCCAAGCGTGGCCATCCGCCGGCTCATGTCGAGCGCGTCGTCCAGCAGGCGATGCCGTGAGAGGTTCATCGCTCAACCCGCCTGCTGGTCCGTGGCGAACTTTCCGCCACCGTTGCCGCGAACGCTTTCCGGCATCGCATCCCAGGCACCCTTGATCTCGAGCATCAGGTCGATGACCTCACTGAGTGCCGCGGCATCGTTCTGCGCAGAGGCATCGATCAGACGGCGCGTCATGTAGGCGTACAGGTCGTCCAGATTGACCGCGATCTCGCCCCCCGTCTCCATGTCGAGGCTGCTGCGCAGACCATTGACGATGGACATCGCCCACGAGATCTGGCGGCTCTTGCCGGCAAGGTCGTTCCGCTCGATGCAGCCCTTGGCGGTCGCCACCTTGTCCAGCACGCCTTCCATCAACATCTGCACCAGGCGATGCGGGTTGGCATAGGCGACTTCGGACTCGGCGGCAACCTTGCCGTACTGAGCGATTCCAGAACGTTTCTTGCCGTAGCTCATTGCTGTTGTCCAGTGAGAATCTCGGGTACCCAGACTAGCGGCGATCGGAGAAAAAAATGAAGGGAGTTTGAATCCCCAGGTCGTCCGATTGAGTCACATCAAGTGAAGAAATTCTGCAGCAGGAAGGTGCTGGTCGACTGCAGTCCGCCGATGAGGCTGTCGAGCGAAGCGTACTGCGCGCGCAACGCGGCCTCTTTGCGTTCGAGTCGGAACTCGAGCGACGATTCTTCGTTGCCGAGGCGGCGCACCCGGGCGTTCAGCCCATCGACGCGACTGTCGATCGGACTGTCGGTACCGAGGTAGTAATCCGCCATCGCGTCGAAACGGAATGCGAACCCCTGGTCGTCGTTGGCAAACAACTGGGCGACCGCGGAAAAATCGTTGTCCAGCGCATCCGCAAAATCATCGCTGTCGATCTCCAGCCGACCACTCTGCGCATTGGTGCGGATACCCACCTGCGACAGCGCCGAGAATTCCCCGCTCAATCCAACCGGGGCGGTGTTCAACACCCCACGCAGCGCGCGTGCGATACCCGGCAGCAGCGAATCTCCGGCGAGTTCGTCGCCGCGCAGATCGTTGATCGTATCCAGCAACGCGTTGTAGGCCTCGACGAACGACTTTGCCGATTCCTCGATCGCCTCGTTGTCACGCTCGAGCGCCAGCGTGCTCGAACCGATGCCCTTGAGCTCCAGCGTCAGGCCATCGATGGCATCGCTGACCCGGTTGCTGGATGCGGTGAGGTCGAAACCGTCAACCCGGTACGCGGCGTCGAGTTGTGCCAGATCGCCGATCGGATCACCCAGTTCGTCGCGGTTGGTGGTCGCAAAACCGAGTGCCGTCTCGATCGCCGAACTGCTGTAAGACAGCTGGACCCGCCCGTCGTAGCCGGACTCATCGGCCGTCACGATCAACCGCTGATTGCCGTTGCCGGTGTTCAGGATGGTCGCCGTCACGCCCGGATTGTCGGCCGCCGAGTTGATGGCGTCGCGCAAGCTGGTCAATGTACGTGCACTCGACAGGTCGATCGTCGAGGAGCCGGTGCCGACGGTGAGCGTCAGCGAATCGCCGGCGCCACCGCCGACGGTCGCCGTCTCGTTGAGTTCGTTGGAACCCTGCTTGTGGTTCTGCGCGAGGCGGAGAACGTCGATGCTGTAGATGCCTGCGGCCGCATCGCCGTCGGCACTCGCCGTCAACGCCTCCTCGTTCGAAGAGGTCACCGCGAACTTGCGAAATGCATCCAGCGAGCCGAGTTCCTGCATCTTGTCCTGGAAAGACGAGATCGCGCTCTTCAGATTGCCGAACGACGAGATACTCGTCTGCGTGGCATTCGTCTTCTGCTGCAATGCGACCAGCGGCCGACGCTCCAGCGACATCAGCTGCGAGACGATGTTTTCGATGTCGAGTCCAGACCCGACGCCCGCTGCGGTAATCGCCATTTCGGTTTCTCCCGCCCGAGCAGCGTCTTATGACGGCACGCGCTCAGGCCGAATCGCGGAATATCACACCGGCCGCTTCCTGAAGACGTTCGCGCAGGCGCATCACCTCTTCACTCGGAATCTGCCGCACCACTTCGTCGGTCTCGCGGTCCACCACCTTGATCACGGTGTCTCCGCTCTCGTTGTCGACGGTAAAGTGCAATTCACGATGCAATTCACGTACCAGGTGATTCAGCTCCTGAACGACATTCTCCAGGGGCTGCGGCTGTTCCTTTTCGGCCTGGGTTTCGACCGGCTGGCGCACGGCATTCTTCGCCACGTCAGCCTCTGTCGGCCGCCGCAGCGCAGTGGGACTGTTCTGCGCTGTCGCTGGCAGCACCGCCTTGATCGTCCCGGAATCTTCGATCATGTCTCTACCCTCATGCGGGCAGCGGCGGTCGGGGTTCGTGGGGTGATTCCAAACAGGGCGACGGCGTTTCGTACCGTGGGCACCGTTGTCGCCGTGGCAGATTCACCATCCTACGCACCTTCGTTACCGACCGCCTCTGACTCCCGTGTGAACCGGACCATGAGCCCGGATCACACGGCCCTCAGGTCACCGGACCTTAACGCAGCAGCGACAGGACGTTCTGCGGCAGCGCATTGGCCTGGGCCAGCATCGCCGCACCCGCCTGCTGCAGGATCTGCGAACGGGTCAGGTTGGCCGTCTCTGCCGCGAAGTCGGCATCACGCACTCGCGACCGGGCGGCCTGCAGGTTCTCAGAGACGTTCGCCAGGTTGCGCACCGTCGACTCGAGGCTACTCTGCAGGGCACCGAGGTCGGCACGACCCGAGCTGACCGTATTCAGCTGGGTATCCAGCGAGGTGATCGCTGCGCTCGCATCCGAGGTCAGGTCGAGGCTGGAGAGCGCAGTGTTGACGGCACTCATGTCTTCCAGGGTCACGGTCGAGGTCTCGCCGGCCTTGTGCCCGGTCTGGATCGAGACCGATGCGGTGCTGCCGTCGAGCAGGTTGACGTTGTTGAACGACGTACGGCTGACGATGTTGCTGATCGAGGTACGCAGCTGGGTGAATTCAGCGTTCAGCGAGGCCTTGTCGGACGCGTTGACGGTACCGGTCGAGGCCTGAACGGCCAGCTCGCGCATACGCTGCAACGAGTTCGAGATCTCGTCCATCGCGCCGTCGGCAGTCTGCACCAGCGAGATGCCGTCGTTGGCGTTACGCTGCGCCTGGTTGAGACCCCGGATCTGCGCGGTCAGGCGCTCGGAGATCGCCAGGCCGGCGGCGTCGTCTTTCGCATGGTTGATACGCAGACCGGACGACAGACGCTCCAACGAGGTCTGCATGCTCGACTGCGAGTTCATCAGCGCGCGCTGCGAGTTGATGGAGAAGATATTGGTGTTGATGACCTGTGCCATTTTGAAAGCTCCTCGCGGACGCTTCACCGCATCGCAATGCGTGAACCGACCGCTGATTGTGAGCGGATATGCTGGGGCCAATCCCCGCATTTACCGCTTTCAAGCAATGTGGCGGCCCTGTATCAGGATTCTTTAATACTTTCGATCCCCAATTCGGCAAAGACTTGCCGCCTGATTGCCACCCATTGCCGCCATGCGCGGCAGTAGATCGACCGGGTGCCGGTGGTTTTGAGCTGAACTTCCGGGATTTCCCGACTGGCACACATCGTGCTGACTGTTACGCGAGGACTTTTTGCCGGCAGGCCGCGTGCCACGCGATCGTGCTGCCGTTAATCGTGCAATTGCTCGCAGAGGAGTACATCGACATGGGTATCACTAACGCTGCGCAGTGGGCGGAAGAGGAATACATGGAAATCAACACGCGCTATGGCAGACAGATCGTCGCCAAATCCAGCCTGCTGAGCTTTCCGCAGGGGTTGCCTGGATTCGACGAGCTGCGGGAGTTCAAGCTGTTTCACGAAGAAGGCACCTCGACGGTGTTCTACCTGCAGTCGACGGAGGATCCCGACGTTCGCCTGCCCGTGGTCACCCCCGGGTCCTGCAACATCAATTACCGGATCGAACTGGACGACAGCGAGGAGCAGCTGCTGCGGGCCGGTCCGGACGACGACATGATCGTGGTGTTGACGTTGTCCGACAACCAGGACAATCCACAGTCCGGCATCACTGCCAACCTGATGGCGCCGATCATCATCAACGCCTCAAGCCGCATCGGCATGCAGAAGAGCCTGCATCAGATCCAGGGCGGCGTGGTCATCGACGCGCGCTGATCGGCAAGCCATTGCCGGCCGCCGCCGGCAATCGCTTGCCAGGCCGGCCAAGTGCCCGCCGCCAGCCTCTGCCTGCACAGCCCGCAGTGACAACACTGCGGGCTTTTTCGCTTGTATTTGATGTATTTTGGAGGCTCGTTGACGCTTTTTCGCGAGTTGGCATTGGTTTTGCTGAGATTCGATCAGCGCTCTGACGGCAGACACCTGCGAGTACGGCGCAGACCGAGTGACAAAGGCAAGAGGAAAGCAACATGCCACAGGTAATCAATACGAACATGATGTCGCTGAACTCGCAGCGCCATCTGAACGGTTCTCAGCTCAGCATGATGACATCCGTAGAACGCCTGTCATCGGGACTGCGGATCAATCGCGCCAAGGACGACGCCGCCGGAATGGCGATCACGGAGCGCATCACTGCGCAGATCCGGGGTCTCAGCCAGGCGCAGCGTAACGCCAACGACGGTATCTCGATGATGCAGACCGCCGAAGGCGCGATGGACGAGATCGCGAACGCCCTGCAGCGTATGCGCGAACTTGCGGTGCAGGCCGCCAACGGCACCGTCAACGCCAGTGACAAGGCGTCGCTGAACGCCGAGTACCAGGCGCTCGCCAACGAGATCTCGCGTACCACCCGCGCGACGAGCTTCAACGAGGTGTACGTGCTCAACGGCGCCGCCGACGTGACCCTGCAGGTGGGCTACAAGGACACCACCGACGACCAGATCGATATCTCGTTCGTGGATCTGTCGACCGACCTGACCGCGGTGCAGGTCGCCGCGACGCCGACCCATCCGTCGGCGATCGACACGGAGTCCGGCGCGCTCGCGGCACTGGCACTGATCGACGCCGACATCAACACGATCTCATCCAGCCGTGCCGACCTCGGTGCGGTGCAGAACCGCCTGGAATCCACCATACGCAACATCGCCAATGTGGTCGAAAATCAGAGCGCTGCACGTTCGCGCATCCGTGACGCCGACTTCGCCGCCGAGACGGCGAACCTGACGCGTACGCAGATCCTGCAACAGGCCGGCACCGCGATGCTGGCCCAGGCCAACGCGATCCCGCAGAACGTATTGCAGTTGCTCGGCTGAGGTCGTCAGACCCATCCTCGGCGTCGCGCCAGGCACCGGAGAGTCACGGGACATCAGGTCCCGTGGCGAACGGCTCGGCGCCTTGGCCGCCGGCGCGGCAGTCGCTATGCTGGCGCCATGACAACACCCCCTGGCGCAAACAGCGCCTGGTGCGATTGAAGCAACCCACAGATGAGCGAGATCGCACAGGAGAATCTGCGCATCCTGACCGAGCGCTGGCCGGACCTGGCCAGGCGGGTGACCGCAGCGGTGGCACCCGAGCCCCTGCAATGGTCGGAAGACGGACCACAGCGAGCCCTCGAGGTCGCGGGACATCGCCTGTGGAGCGCTTACGATGCGGACGCCGAGGCCCGCCTGCAGGCAACGCTGATCCCTATGGAGTCTGCCCAGGCCTGGATATATGGCATCGGCGGTGGCGATCTCATCCGTGCCGTCCTCCAGCGGCCCGCAATCCGAAGGCTGGGCGTCGTCGTGCTGAACCCTGGCCTCGTACATCTGCTGATGCACCTGCTGGATCATCGCGACTGGTTGAACGACCCCCGTGTCGAACTCGTCGACGGTGAGCAGCAGCAACAGCCGGGGACGCCGTTTGCCGCCGTCCCTCCCTGCCTCACGCTGGGGACACCGGCCACCGCCGGGTTGCGCGACCGGCTGCGCCAGGAGATCGAACGACCGTTTCAATGGCAGATGATCGACCGTCGGGAACCGCGGCGCCGCGCGCAGATTGCACAGAATCTGCCGTTCATCGAGAGCGACGGGGATGTCGCCGAACTTTTCGGCAGCGCACCGGCCGCCACCGTGTTTCTGGCCGTCGCCGGACCGACCCTGGCGACGACGATGCGCGAGCTCCTTCGGCACCGCGACGACGGCATCCTGATCGCGGTCGACGGCGCTTTGCGACCCCTGCTGGATCTGGGCATGGTCCCGAACATCGTGGTCAGCGTCGACGACAACCGCAGTACCGTGATGCCGTATTTCGCCGGTGACCTGTCCGCGTGCGCCGTCAGCTCCCTGGTGTACGCGCCGGTCGTGCACCGGGACGTGCTCCGCCTGTGGCCGGGCAGGCGTCTCGCCACCTATACCTGGGAGCCCCTCTATGACGAGCTGCGCAGCGCACATCCGCGGGCCGAGTTGTTCGTCGCCGGCTCCGTCACACACCGCGCGGTGGACCTGGCGGTGAAGATGGGTGCCGCACGCATCCACTTGTTCGGTGCTGACTTCGGATTTCCGCACGGCCTGATACACGCCAACCGCGACGCACCGGTCGACAGCTACGCCAACGCCGCAAAGGCCGGCGTCGCGGCGCTGAACGGCCGGGGAGAACCGATTCCGACGATGGCGAATTTCAACGGCTACCGTGTCAGTCTCGAGAACTATATCGCGCGGTGCCCCCAGGTCGACTTTGTCAACATGTCCCGCGACGGGGCACGCATCGCCGGTGCACGTTATCTCGACGGTGACGCTTCATGATGCTTGCCACGCTGCGGGCCCTGGCGAACAGCTTCTACGAGACGGTCACCGGTTTGCGCTGCGGTCAGGTTGGCCGGGCGAATATCTACTTCAACGAACTGCTCACCCTGGTGCAGCAGCACGTGCAGGCGTTGCCCGCGCCGGCCCAGAAGGCCGCCGTTCCGGTCATTCAGCAGATGCTCAACGCACGACAACGCGATGACGCGATCGCCCTCGCCGACGTCATCGAGCACCAGCTCCCTGTACTCCTGGACGGTGGCGAGATCGGTGCCGAGTTGCTCTCCATCGCAGCCACGGACCGACTGCGCGCCATCGATACGCTGATCGCGGACCAGGCGGGCGTCGAGCAGATCAGGCAGCGCGCCCTGTCGGCGCCCGAGGGCGATCCTGCCATCGCCGTGGTGGCCGTGTGCGCAGCCATGGCGCTGTATCACGCCGGTCGATACAGCGACGCCGGAGTGCTGCTCCGCCTGGCAGGCGACCTTGGCCACCGCAGCCCAGCCGCGGCCTACTACCTCGCCCTGGTCGATGCCCGCGCGGGCCGGATAGATCCTGCCTGCGAGACCATGAGCGACGCCTATCGCGGTGCGCCAAGCCTGCGCGACGGGTTCCTGCAGATCGCGTGGTTGGCCGCTCCGACCGCCAGCTGGGCGGATGCCCTGGCAATCGCCCGGCGTGATCAGGCGGAGCGACGATTGTCGCTGCAGCAACATACGAACCTCGCCCGCCTGTATGCCCTCGCTGGAGACCTCACGCAGGCAGTGGCCCTGGTGGAACAGGCCTACCGGCAGGACACCACGCTACGCGACGGCTTCATTGCCCTGGCCGGGATACGCGCTGACGCGGGGGCACTGACCGAGGCGCTCGAATTCGCGCAAAAGGATCACGACCTGGACCGTGCCACACCTCGCGGCATGATCCAGCATGCCCAGCTGCTCGGCCGAATCGGGCAGTTCGAGCGTGCCGCCGGATTGATCGACGACGCCTACAGTCGCGATCCATACCAGCGCGACGGCTTCGCACAGCTCGGCTGGATCAGAGTCGAGGCGGGACACTATGGCGACGCGTGGCAAATCGCGTCACGCGACGAGGCGCAGCACCGGCTGACTCCCGCGTGGACAATCCACCTCGCCGAGTTGTGCATGCGGCTGAACGACGAGGACCGCGCGGTCAAGTTGGTCGCTACCGCGTACCACGAGGATCCATTGCAGCGTGACGGTTATGCCCGCCTGGGTTGGATCAAGGCGCAACAGCGCCAGTGGAACGAGGCTGACACGCTGATGCAGCGAGACCTTGAAACGGGACGTATGAACACCGTCTGGTTGAGCAGGTGTGCTGTCGTCAAGGTGTATCTCGGCGACCTTGAGCGCGCATTGCAGCTTGTTGAGCGCGTTTACGCACTCGACGAGCACGCGCACGATCAATTCGGCGCCATCGGCTGGCACGCCTACCTGACGAGCGGCGACACCGGGATCCTGCACCGGCTGCTACAGCGTGATCGGGAAATCGATCGATTCTCCTCTGTCGGTCGGTTGCACCAGGCAGTCCGCGACGTGCTTGCCGGCCTCCCGTTTCAAGACCACGCACACGATGTGGAGGCACTGGTGCTCGCTGACGCCGGTCGGCGCAACTGGCTGACGCTGCTGGGCTGGGCTCATCACGTCGCCGGCGATGACGGTCGCGCCATCGACCTCATGGCCCGCGATCGCGCGCTGGATCGCATGGATACAGCGTGGCTGCCCACCTATGCGATGCTGCTCGCGCGCTACGGCCGTACCAAAGAGGCCGTGGACTTGCTCGGTGCCATACCGCTCGTTTCGGGCACTTCTTACCCGATTGGTTTCTGGACGCAGCCGGAGGCATTGCTCGACGGCAATGCATTGCGGCGTCGCGTACTTGACGAGTCCACACACGCATGATGCAGGCCGGCGTACGGCTCGGGCATGGCCACAGGTTCGGCCTCTGCAGCGCCAATTCGTGTCGCGCCCTGTCCGCCAATTCTGGGTATGCCAAGGGCGTCGAGCGTGCCACCCTCACCCTGCTCCATGCCATCGATACCAAACATCCGCGACCCTTCAGGTACTGTCCATGAAGTTCGAGCAACTCGCACCACAAGTCTCCACACTTCAATATTCGTCCAACGAGCAGATCCACGAGATCTTTGAATTCGTCATGACCCATCGTCCGAGCCGGATACTTGAACTCGGCACCGCGTACGGCAAGGCGACCGTCACCATGGCGGCGGCATTGCAGGAGCTGGGAGCCGGCTCCGTCGATACCGTAGATCTCAAGGCGGCCAACGAGCGCTTCTACGCCGACTCCTGCAGCCGCCACCTGGAAGCCCTGGGGCTCAGCGAATTCGCCGAGATCCACCTGGAGAATCACAGCTACAACTGGTTCCTGAAAAAACGACTGGAACAGCAACTCGACGGAGATCGCATCGAACCGCTGTACGACTTCGTGTTCATCGATGGTTCGCACAACTTCACCGTCGATGGCCTGGCGTTCTTTCTCTGCACGAGACTGATGAAGCCCAACGCCTGGGTGTTGTTCGACGACCTGCGTTACAACTACCACACGATGAATGAACGCTCCGGCATCAGTAACCAGTTCTCTCTCGACACCTACGATCCGAGATCACGGGTCGTACGCGCGCCGATGGGGGATGACGAGTTGAAGGCATGCCACGTTGGCTTGATCTATGAACTTCTGGTCAAGACTTCCCCTGAGTTCCACAATTTCCGTTACAGCTGTGACGGCAACTGGGGATACGCGCAGAAACGCGCCGATTGATTCGTCACTGCCGGTCGGTCGATCAGGCCGACGGACGGTCGTGCGGCAGGATCTCCCGCATATGTTCGTAACGTGCCTCTACGGCCAGGTGCTTTTCGGCGGGCGCGATCGAGCCGAGGAACGCAAAGTCCGGTTCCAGATCCCGCAGCCGGCACGCGAGCGACTTCAGCTCTGATGGCACATGGCCGGTGTCACAGACACCGTTCAACCGCTGCGCGGCCAATTGTCGCTGTCGGGCGGCGATCACCGTGGGATCCTCGGTACGATCGATGACGCGCCGGATCAGCGCTTCGGTTGACTGCCAATCACCGAGTTCGACGGCCGCATGCGCCCTGGTCAGGTCTGCCCAGACACCGTCGAACGGCTCCAGGACGCCGGACACCTCGACCGACCTACCCGTATCAATCAAGTAATTCGCGTACACCAATGCCAATGGAAGAAAACCCCGGTTGACAGCGTGTGCGGCCGCGAAGGCCTCGGCACTCCATGGGCCGCCATTCCGGTCGAGCAACGACTCGATGCGGTCAAAGCCCGAGACATGATCTCGCCAATAGCGAAGCTGGAACTCCTGCTCGATGTAGGCGAACCAGCGAGGAGCGATCTCACAAAACCTGTGCCGATCGGATACAGAAACATCGTCGACCGCGCGATCCGCGAAATCCTCGCCCAGTTCGCGCATGACCGCGCCCGCTTCGTCGAATACGCGTGACCTTTCGCCGGCACCACGCAGCAGCCGCTCCAGCATGAAGCAGCGATCCGTGTCGTCTGGCATGTGCAACGCCCAGAACCCCTTGCACAGACCGGATTTCTCCAAAACCCCCAGATAGTCATGCAGGGTCAGTGGCGAATGGTGCCGGGCGCTCGGCGCATAGCTGAACCGCGGCCGCATACCGTGGCGCATCATGCGGAGTCCAAACTCGGTATCCTCGTTGCGATTGTAGGGGAAGCGCTCGTCGAACAATGGCCTGTCGCGCAGGAAGACCGTCTTCATCGACAGGTTCGCCGAGATGACCCCGCTCCTGAACAATTCCCCCTCGGCGCGCCGGGCCATCCATGCATGCGATCCATACTCCTCGAGGTAATCGAGGATCACCGTACGCGGCATGTCGGGGTCGAAGATCACTCGCCCGGAGACTGCGTAGCCGGGCTCGGGATGACGCTGATGCAGGGCCTTGTGGTAACGAATCGCATGTCTGTCGAGCAGGATATCGTCGTCGATGATCAGCACGACCTCACCCCTGGCCATGCGCATGCCGCGGTTGCGTGCCGCCGGCGCACCGCGTGCTGGCGCGTTACGGAGCACGGTCAGCGCAAACGGGTAGCCCGCCGAATCGATCGACCCGCCCAGCGGCGGGTCGGAACCATCGTCGACGACGATGACCTCTTCGGGATGCTCGCTGCCCTCCTGGATACATGCAAGGGCCTTCAGCAGCACCTGCGGCCGGTTCCGGGTGGGGATCACCACGCTCAGCGTCGGCATCGCACTCATCCCCAATTGCTCAACACCTCGTCGAAGTCGACACGCTCGAACACGTCCAGGTCGGTCTCTCGACTCGCGTTGTAGATCTTTCGCCCGTGTCGCTCGTAGTGCAGCTTCGCCGACTCGAATGCCGTCTTCTGGTGATCGAGCTGAGGAATGGTCCAGATCTCACCCGGCTTGCGATAGTCGGGGTGAAAGTGATTGCGCTCGCCTTCAGACACCAGTGCGGTGTTGTAGCTGTGGTCGACCGACTGGCTCGGCAGTACGAAGCGGAAATCCATTCCGATCAGGTAAACCGTCTTCAACCCGAGGTGAAACGCGAGTTGAAGGTTGTTGAAGGTCACCGTGTGGCCGGCATAGACCACGCGGCGTGCATCGAACGAGAACTTGCGCTTGACCTTCGCATCGTTCGTCGCACCGGTCTGGTCGACCCAATAGATGGCGCCGGGCATTGGCTCGACGATCTCGGCCAACCGGTGCGAGAAATATTTCTTGCCCGGAAGCGCACGCAGTTCATCGACGACGTTCGCGGTCACGATGGGATCGATCGCGGTGAGCAGCGTCGGTCGAAACCCGGTCTCACCATAGGCGAGATAGAGCTTGTTCGAGCCGATGGATGGCAGCCCCTTGATCCGCTCGAGATCCTCGATCTGCAGGCTCGGCCCGTTGCCGATAACGAACCCGGCCTGGCCGGCGTAGGCGTTGTGCAACGCATTCCATTCACGCAGGCTCCTGTTCAACAGTACGCCACGATCATAGAGCCAACGCGTCACAGGTCGGTTCAGGTCCATCAGGTAGGGCGGCCGGGCGTCTGTGCTCATCGCTTCTCCATCGATCACCGGTTATCGCTCGGCTCCGCGATCCCGTCGCTGCCGGATTCGAGCACGCACACCGCCACCATCGTTGACTGCAGACCATCGATGATCGATTCGATCATCGGAAAGAACCGCACCTCGTACGCGGGGTCTTTCACCAGTCCATCGATCAGCGGTTTCGCGCCCTTTGTGTCGTCGTTGAGATAATAGTCATCGAACACCACCAGCCCACCCGGACGCACCATACGATGCGCACAGGCCCAATCACTGGCAATCGTCTCCAGGCTGTGTCCCCCGTCCAGGTAGACGAAATCGAACTGCCCGCGGTTGGCATCGGCAAAACCGGGCAGCGTCTCGTGCGTCGTGCCGGCGATCAGTTCCACAGTGCAGCCGCGCAATGCAGCGACCGGCGCGAGCCTGCGCCGAACCGCCGCCTCGCTGTGCGGCTCACAGGCGCCCATGCCCTCGCTGACAAAGGTGCTCTCCGAGATGTCCTCGAACAGGTCGAACCCGACATAACGCTTTAACTGCGCGCCTTCGGCGAGGAACCGCACGGCCCTGTCCCCGCGCCACACACCGATCTCCGCCAGGGTGCGCGGGCGATGTTCGCTGAACAGGACCAGCAGATGGTCGTAACGACTCGGGATCGTCGATTCTTTGGCAAACTGCTCGACGAGCCATTCGACGGCCGGCCCGGTCTCGCCCGGTCCGCCGTCGAACACCGACCGGATCGCGTCGTGTGCGTCCCCCGCTTCACCGCAGCGTGCCAGGGTCTGCGCAAACCGCAGGCGCCAGGCATGGCTCATGCGGCCAGCCTTATGGTCCCTGGCCATGATCTCGCACGCATCGGACCACAGCCCGCGCCCCGCCTCGATCCAGCCAAGCCGCGCAAACCCGTCGCGTACGTCGGCATCTTCCCGGTAGGCCAGTTCGATCAACTCCGCCGCCGAACCGAACGCACCCAGCTGCCCATGGATCTGTGCCAGATTGACCCTGCCCGCCGGGGTGAGTCGTGCCAGCACGCGGTCACGCTCGACCAGTTCGAATGCCGCTGACCAGTCTTTGGTTTCCGCCTTGAGCCACCCGAGGCGCGCGAAGCCGTCTCTCGCATCGGTGCTACGTGCGTAAGCCTCTTCCACCAGTTGTGCCGCCTCGCGGTCATTGCCGACACGCGCGTGCAGCACAGCCAGATTGATCAGCCAGTCGGTGGATATCCGTGCGGCGTAGTAGTCGCGACGCACCAGTGCGAGCGCTCCCTGCCAATCCGCGGCCTCGCTGCGAACCGAACCAAGCCGTGCATAGCCATCGGTCAGCCCCGCATCGCGCCGGTAGGCCGCTTCCACCAGCCCTGCCGCCATTTCGAGGTCGCCGATCCGGCCGTGCAGGATCGCCAGGTTGATCTGCCAGCCCGGAGATATCCGATCCAACTCCTGGTCACGACGGACGATTTCCAGCGCACCTGCCCAGTCGCGGGCCTCGGTCCGAATCCAACCGACCCTGGCATGGCAGTCGCGCAACTGCGGGCTACGGGCGTAGGCCTCGTCGACGCGCGAAACGGCCTCGTCCCATCGGCCCAGTCGCGCAAGGCATACCGCGTAATAGAACTGCTGACTGGCGCTCAGGCGGTCCAGATGTTGGTCGCGATCGAACCACGTCACGGCATTCGCCCAGTCTCTCTTCGCGAAGAACCGTTGCGCGATGCGTGCATAGCCATCCACCAGCCCGGCGTGCGACCCGTAGGCGGCTTCGACGAGTTGCTGCGCACGATCGAATGCCTGCGCGCGAGCGTGGATCCCCGCGAGGCCCAACTGGCCATTCGCACTGAGCCGTCGTTGCTGCTGATCGCGACTACCCATGTGCAGTGCGCCCGCGATATCGCCGTCATCGACCCGTGACCAGGCCAGTCGCAGGAAGCCATCGCGCGCTGCGGCGTCCGATGCGTACAGATCGACGACCAGAGATTCCGCGCGTGCCATGTCGCCCCGCCGTGCAAAGGCCACGGCCGCATCCAGTACGAAGGCCGCCGGACGATCGCGCATCACCTGCGCATCCTCGTCAAACGCCTGATCGAGATGCGACAGCGCGCTTTGCCAGTCCCCGTTGGCCGCGAGTTTCTCGGCGGCGGCAACGTGGGCAGCCGCAGAACCGGCGACACCGGTCTGGCCCCGATCACTACCTTCCCCCTGGTGGGTCACTCCGCCTCCCGTCAACTGTCGCTCCGCAACACCGTTTGCCCGAACGCCGTATACGACACCAGGTACAGTGCGCGCTCAGGCATTCAGCGTCTCGACCAGCTCGCGATGCTGCTGCAGCCAGTCGACCAGCGCCCGGATACCGTCCTCCACCGGGACTGCGGGCCGCCAACCGAGGTCGGCCATTACACGACGGTTGTCGCTGATGAACACTTTCTGGTCGCCCGGCCGCCAGTCCCTGAAGGTGATATCCATCGTCCTGCCCATCGCCCGCTCGAGCAGCGGGCCGAACTCGCGCCAGATCGAAAGGCTGTTCTCAGCGCCGCCACCTATGTTGTAGGCCTTGCCGCCGGCAACCGCGAGATGCTCGATTGCCAGGTCATATGCGTCCATCAGGTCATCGACATGCAGCAGGTCTCGCACCTGCTTGCCATCACCGTACACATTGAGCCTGCCGTCGAGCAGACCCTTGATGGCGAACCAGGCGACCCAGCCCTGGTCTTCGACGCCGAATTGGCGGGGCCCATAGATGCACGACTGCCGGAACACCACGGTGTTGAGCCCATAGATTCGGTGATAATCCTGGAAATACATGTCAGCACCACCCTTCGAGCAACCGTAGGGGCTGTGGAAGGACAACGCCTCGGACTCATCGATACCGCTTCGGCCGTCGGCATACACGTAGCGCGTCTCCTCCTCGCGCAATGCCGCCGATTCCAGGTCACCATAAACCTTGTTGGTCGACGAAAAGATCAGTGCCGCGTCAGGTGCCAGGCGGCGCGCCGCCTCGAGCACCACCAGACTCCCGCGCAGATTGGTCTCGAAATCCAGCACCGGGTCCTGCACCGAGATCGTGACCGCGGTCTGGGCGGCAAGATGATAGACAACGTCCGCCCCGGCGATCGCCGCGTCGACGGCACCCTGGTCGGTCACGTCTGCCTGGACGAAATCCAGTTCGCCGCCGGCCTGCGTGCGCAGCCAGGCGAGGTTGAGCGGTGCACTGGGTCGGGACAGGTCGTCCAGTACGGTCACCGATTCGCCCCGATCGAGACAGCGTTTGGCCACATTCGAGCCGATGAAGCCCGCCCCGCCGGTGATAAGCACTTTCTTTGTCATCTAATCCTCATCTTCGCCCGCTATCCGCCGGTTCACAACAATTCGCGCAATATCCCGCCGAGCCTCACACCACAATGCTGCAGCGATCCGATCTCACGAAGCCGCTGCCGATCCGCAGCGGCAATCCCGCCCGAGGCTATGGCGGTCAACAGAGTCGCGCGCATCGCGTGCGTATCGCCGGGTTGTGCGTAGTGGAAGGCGTCCCCGCCGAACTCGCGCAGGACCGGCAGGTCGCTGCACGCCACAGGCGTGCCGCAGTATCCCGCCTCCAGCGGCGGGATCCCAAACCCTTCGAAGCGGGTCGGAAAATAGAGTACCGCCGACGATTTGATCAGCGCGAACTTCTCCAGACCGATGGCCGGACCGCGAACATTCAGCTGAACGCCGAATTCAGCAAGCCTCGATGTCCACTCTGCCTGCTGCTGCGGATCCATGCTGCCCATGCCCAGGCATACCAATACCTCGAAACCCGCAAATCGCTCGTCCAGCAGCGGATCCAGGGCACCGTACCCCTTGTGCCCGTCGATGCGCGTCAGCATCAGGATGCGCCGTTCCCTGGCCGTGGGTTCCGGTACCGCATCGGCGAGATCCGAGTTGATCGCCGTATAGCAATGGCGAAACCGACAGTTCGGGGTGACGTTCTTGTAGTAGTCGCGTGCCCAATGGTCTCCCTCGGCCGAGATCGACAGAACCATGTCCGCATACGCCGAAACCAGTCGCCATCCGTCCCACAACGCCTCGCGCCTGGGTTGCGGACTCAGTGCATTGAACCAGTTCGGACTCTCGAAGTTCAGCAGTACGATCTTGGCCCCGCACTCCAGCGCATGGCGTAGAAACTCGCCGTGGTGATCGAAATGCCCCTGCCCCGGTACGACTATCGCAACGTCGACGTCACGATCACAAAGAGGAGAAAAGTTGTCCAGCGCGGCGGTTAGGATCGGCAGTTCATCGCCGAATTCATCGGCCATCTCAGGCAGAACGTTGGTCACGAAATCGGTGTCTATCCCTGCATTCAGCAACGCATTCGCCAATGTCAACACCAGAAGCCGCCCACCCGAGTATCCCTTCTCCGGCATCGCACCGATAAACCGCACGCGCACCGATTCAGCCCCCCTCGATCTTGCGTCCACTGATAATCGCGACGGCGCTTGCCGCGGGGCAGCCTTGGGCATACCGGGCGTGGCATGTTTCGGGCGCAACCCGCCGCCAGCCTGTATCGAAGGCCTCGAACACCGTCACTTCGGCATCCATGCCGCCCATGCGCAAGACCTCCATCCCCTGCTGCAGCGCATCGTGATCGAACACCTGCTGCCCGATCTTGCCGGTGACCGGATGAACGAGCACCTCTCGGAAGCCGTACAGGGTACTGACCAGCAGTTCCCCACCCTGAGCTGTGAGCGCCGCGAGCTGGCGCAGCGAATCGAGCAGCGTGTCCACCTGCGGCACCTCGTATCGTGCCGGCTCACAGGGGCCGTACTGCGAATTGTCATACCCGATATGCTCAATCGTGGACAGGCAGGTTACGCGCTGGAACTGACGACCGTCGGGAAAGGCACTGGCCAGACTGGCGACGTGCAACTCGACCGGCAGGGTCGTCACCTTGAGTCGTTCCCGCGCGGGGTTACACAGATGCAGATTCCGCACCCGCAGCGGAAGCAGCGAAGAAACGAGCTTGTTGTTCAAAACGCATCCGACATCCAGCAGTGCGTCCGTCGCTTCCCGCTTCAGCAGCCAATCTGCGAAAACCAGGTACTCGAGGACCCTGTCATCGAAGAACCGTGCGCGCAGGTCAGACAAAGCGGTCGCAAGGTCCACTCCCTGGCGCAGCAGCTCGATCCGTGACTGGATCAACGGGTCACGCACCGCGTAATAGTCATCGGTCAGCCGCGCGGCCAGCAAGGTGCCATCCGGCAACGAAGCCTGTGCCGGGTACATCGGCCGACTCGGCCCGCATCGGTCGAACTCGGGCAATTTATCGCTGTGCATGATGTGTTTTACCTACCTGACCGGCACCGTTTCATCGGCGTCAAAAAGGCGATCAAAGTCCACCTTCGGCAGGACGTCGAGTTTTGAACGGCGCGACGCATTGAACAATACGTCACGTCCCTCGCGATCGCGCATGAAGGACGCCTGGCGCTCGAAGAATGCCCGCTGCACGTCCAGCCTGGGGGCCGTCCAGCGTTCTCCGGGCGCACGGTAATCCGGGTGAAAATGATTGCGTTCCCCCGACGAGACGAGTATCCGTTCACCGCCGTTGTTGACCTCGCCCGTCTCGGGTGCGAGCACGAAGTCGAAATCCACTCCGACCAGGTAGATCTCGCTGCAGCCCATATAGTACGCAAACTGGACCATCGACGAGATCACCGTAGCGCCTACATCGAGGCCGTGTCGCACATCGCGGCGACTGCCGCCGCGGATGTCGAAGTACGTGAAACCAGTACGTCCCAGCAGGGGACGCAACAGATCGACGGCATACTTGTCCAGGGTCAGATCGACGATGGCCTGACGATTGCTCTCGGCGACCACCCGGTCGACGACGAAATAATACGTCGGTCGCCAGCGCGTGTCCGCAAACGCGAGATACACCTTGTTCGCGGCAAAGGTTATCTCGCCCTGCAGCCGATCGAGATCGGCGATCGTAAGACTCGGCCCATTGCCGATCACAAAGCAGCGACGACCGCTGTGTACGCCCTCGAGGCGTTTGAGCCTTGCGTCATTCGCGGTGACTGGATACCCGGCATCGGCCAGGGCGGCCTTCAGTATGACCCAGGGGCGACGCACGATACGCCGGACGCGTCGATAGGGTTTGAATCTCATCAAACCGTACACTAGTCCTCAGACTCCGTATCGACGACGGCTGCCCCGAATTCAGCGGCAATCTGCGGTTTGAGTACGCTGCGCAAGAGCGTCAGCGTAAAGCGCAGTTCTTCGACGCGGCGCCCCTCGATGACGGATGCAAGATTGAAGGCCGCATCGGCATACCCCCGGATGCACGCAACGGCACGTTGCAGCAGATGCTTTGCATCTTCGCCGCGGCCGGCCCGTGCCTCGATCACTGCGAGGTTGTTCAATGCCGGAGCAAGGTCGGGATCCCGCTCCAGACTCGCCCTGAAACGCTCACCGGCACGCACCATGTCACCGCGATGACAAGCGATAACGCCTTGAAGAAAGGCGATCCTTGCATCCGCATAACCCTGGTGCTCGATTTCGTCGAGCAACGACTCGGCCAATGGATATTCCGTGCGCCTCGCGAACACGCGCGCCAGCGCGACCGAGTGATCGGGTTCTCGCGGATAGGCGTCGGCAATGGCTCGCCGAATCTGTTCCGCATCGAATCGGCGCAACACCGAAGTCTCGTTCACCCGCTGCGTGATGGTGTCGCGGCTGATGTTGCCGGCGTGGATCCGGTACTTGACGAGCACCGCATTGGTCGCCAACACCGACGCATGTGCGGCCATTCGCAACCAGAGCGCATACTCTTCGTTGTGCGAGAGTGACGCGTCGAAGCCGCCGAGATCGAGAAACGCCTGCCGACGCACCATCGCGGCAGACGTCGATCCAATGCGGTTGCGCACCAGCAGGCGCCCGAGGAATTCCCTGCTGCCGAAGACGTCTGCCTCGACGACATCACCGATCGTGCGACCCCGTTCATCGATGTACGCCATTGCACAGAATGTCATCGCGGCGTCTGGATTGCTGCCGAGCTGACCCGCCTGCCGCATGAGCCGGTCGGGCATCGCAACATCGTCTGCGTCCAGAAACGCCACCAACGGCGAGAGGCAGCATTCGACGCCGGCGTTGCGCGCCGCTGCCGCGCCGTGCGGGCGGTCGAAGCGGATCATGCGGACCCGGTCGCGGAAGCGACCGGCCACCGCCGCCGTTTCGTCGGTCGAACCGTCGTCCACCACCCACACCTCGGCTGCCTGGTGTGTCTGCGCGAGGACGCTTTCGATCGCGTCCGCCAGATGCGCAGCGGCATTGTGTGCAGGAATGACAACTGCCACCGGCTCCATGGATTGCGCACTCACTCGCCGAGGGCGAGACCCGGTATCCTGTCGGTGCCGCGGCACTCTCCACCCGCTGCATAGATCTGCTCAATCAGTTGCATCACCATCAGCGCGTCTGTCGTTCCACCGCCGCTTATCTCCGACCGACCCGTGATGCAGTCGTAGAACTCTTCGATCTCGAGCCGCCAGGAGTCGTCCTGGTCGAAGTAGATGGTCTCTTCACGCGGTTTGCCCATGGCGCGCGCCTCGTCTTCGAACTGGCGGCGCGCGAAGGTGATGCTCTCCTCGCCGTAGCTTCGCGTCGACGAGAGGATCCCGTTGACGCACACGTAGCCATCCTCGAGAAACAGATCGAGGGAGAACTTGTGCTTCCATTGTGTTGCGCTCGAATGGACCATTGCAACGCGCCCGTCCGCGGTGCGCATCAGCGCAAATGCGTTGTCTTCGAACGGGATATTCTTCCAGAACGCGTTCTCCACCATGCTCTTGACCTCGGTGAACTCACCGAGAAACAGCAGCATCAGGTCGAGCATGTGGATCCCCTGATCGAGCAGGATACCGCCACCGGCCAGCTCGCGATCCGATCGCCACGAGTTCTCAAACGCCAGGCCACCCGCCTTGCCGTAGACGCCGCGCGCCCACAGCAGGCGACCATAACGTCCACTTTCGATCAGCGACCGCGCCTCCATGATCGCGTAATGGAAACGGTGATTGAAGCCGAACTTGACGATCGGTCCGGCCGCGTTGCGCTGATGTCGGATGATCCGCTGCACATCGGCCACGCTCCGGCCCGGCGGCTTCTCGCAGAACACGTGAAGGCCATGATCGAGGGCCATGCAGATGACGTCGGGGGCGACGTTGTTGAAGGTGCATACCACGACGGCATCGAGGTCGAGCGCGAATACCCGGCGCCAGTCGTCGTAGAAAGACAGCGCCGGGTGCGACTGGCCGACTGCGGGATCCAGGTCACACAGCGCCACCACTTCGAAGCCCGGGTGGCGATCCAGCTCGACCTTGCGGATGCACCCCATCTTGCCCATCCCGATGATCGCCGTACGCAGCGGCCTCCCGTTCATGCCGCCTCCCGTGGCTTGCGCGCAACGACGCGCAGATGCGAACTGAGATTGTTCTGCTGCAGAAACAACTGGAAGCGCTCGTCCATCTCGGGGCCTCCATGCTCCAGCAGGTAGCGTTGAAAGTAGCGATCGCGGGGCAGTTCCTGCTCCGCCGCACGGACCAACTGGATATCGAGCATGCCCGGCGTTGTCAGCTCCAACAACTCGAGGCCCGATTGCTGCAGCAAGCCACGCATGCCTTCCGGCGACGGCAGGCACACATGATCGAACGGGAAGATGGAGTTCGACGCGCCACCGAGGGTCAGCACATCGAACCCCGTACCCGAGCGGCAGCTGGCCAACAGTAGGCCACCCGGCCGCATCCGCCGTGCGACCTCCCCGAGAAGGCGGGCCGGCTCCGCGCTGCGTTGTATCACGTCGAACAGGCAGACCAGATCGGCGTCGCCACCGTCGTCGCGCTCCTGTACGGGTGGCAACGGATCGACAACCGACAGCCGCCGGACCCAGCCGGCGCGTCCCAGCATCTCCGACCAGCCGCTGGCCTTGCTGCCCCAGTCGATCAGGTCGACGGCGTCTTTGCGCAGGTAGCGCTGCACGCGCCCCTCGACCCAGTCTGCCAGATGGCGCCAGAGCTGATGCCTCCTGGCGGTAAGCTGCGTTTGATATGCCGTCGTGCACCTGAGTCGCGACAGATCGGACGTGTGGAAATAGTCCTGCAGATCCGCCCGTGAAGGCAGACTGGCCAATGCCAGGCTCCAGGTCTGGGGACAGAATGCGTAGGCCCTGCCCCATTTCTCGAAAAAGATCTCGTAGCGGACCTGTCCGGACACTGGACAGGGATCCAGCCCCCCGGGTTGTGTGGCATGTTCGGTGAAGTGCCGGGCGAGCACGAGCTCCTCATGAAACACCGCGTGTGGGTGCAGGCTGTCCTGGGTCACCGAGGGATCCATGTCCTGGTAACGAATCATCACGCCTCCCGGTCGAACAGCGCCGCATTCGCGGCCGCCTTCACATCCATCTGAAACGCGAGGTTGGCGACGGCACGGTGACGCGACCAGCCGCCCGCGGCCTCGACCAGCGCAAGGCCGGCGGCCACGTCCCATAAACGAATGCCGTCCTCCCAGTACGCATCGAGCCGCCCGCTGGCGAGGTAGGCGAGCGACAACGCCGCGGTGCCCAGCATGCGTACCTTCTTGAAAGACTGGATCCCGCCGACGAACGCGGCAAGTGCATCTGCGGCATAGTCGCGACCCACCGGAAAACCCGTGGCCAGCACCGCCTGGCCGCGGTCGTCAAGCCCCGAAACCCGGATCGGCTGCGCATTGCACCAGGCGCCATGCCCAACGAGTCCGCTGAACAATTCGTCGCGGTCAAAATCGTACACCACGCCGAGCAGGGGTTCGCTGCGGCGCCAAAGCGCGATCGAAACGCACTCGAGACCCAGGCCGCGCTTGAAGTTCATCGTGCCGTCAAGCGGGTCGACGACCCAGTACGGCGACTCCGTTCCCACCTGACCGATTGTGCCCTGTTCCTCGGAAAGCACCGGGCGTCCGCTCGCGGAAAGCGCCTGCAGTATGATGCGCTCCGCTTCGCGGTCGGCAGCGAGCTTGATATCACGACCCTCGGCACTGTCGACGGCACGTTCAGACAGCGGCAATTGACCCAGCCATTTCCCCGCGGCGAGCGCCGCACGCTCCGCGACCCGCAGTTCGTCGATGAAATCAGGCATTGCCGACCCGTAGATCGCGCAGCAGGTTGCGCACTGCCTGCATCTCCATGTCCAGCCGGCATTGCCGCGTATACGAACTGACGTGAGGGGTCATCAGGACCTGCGGAAACTCCTGGAGCGGCCCGGTATAGGGCTCGGCCCAGAACACGTCCAGCCACGCCTTCGTCACCTTGCCATTGTGCAAGGCGGACAGCAGGGCGCGCTCTTCGATCAGCCCGGCACGCGCACAGTTCAACAGCATGACCGGGTGATCGATGCGATCGAACGCGGCCTGATCGAGGATGACCTCATTGCCGCTGGCGTGCAGGCTGATGACCTGAGCCTCTGCCAGTCCCTGATCGAACGTGACACGGCGTACCGGCGCAAAGGCTCGGTCAGCGACGCCCGGGTCGCAGGCCATGACCTCGGCGCCGAGACCATGCAGCATGCCGCCGAAGCGGGCGCCGATCCGGCCGTAGCCGACCAAAAGCACCTTGAGACCCTGCAGACCGATGCCGATCCGCTTGTCCCATTCGCCCCGGTGCAGTGCCTCGTTCGCCTGTGTCAGGTTGCGAAGCAGGCTCATCAACGCGGCCAAAGCCAACTCGGCAACGGCCTGGGTCGGGCCATCCGGCGTGTTCGATACACGAATCCCGCGCGCTTCGGCAAACGCGACGTCGACGTTGTCCATGCCGATGCCGATGCGCGCCAGGGCCTTCAGAATCGGGGCCTGTCCGAGGACTTCGGCGTGCAGAGGTTCGAGGCCCGCCAGCAACCCGTCGGCATCGTGCAGCAGGGCGGTGATCTCCTCGGCATCCATGCGCCGGCCATAGGGGTTGCGCACCACCTCGATACCGTGCTTCTGAAGCAGTTCCAGCGGCGCCGGATCGGCGTCCGCGAACGTCGATGCGCCGACGATGACCTTCATCCCCACTTGCCCCGTGGCTCCTCGCGTTCCTGCAGATACTGATCGAGCCAACTGTGCAGGATCACCTGGTGACTCGACTCGACGTGACCATATTCCTGGGCGGGCACGTAGAAATTCAGATGGCCGCCCGCGCGGGCCTGGTTGTCCGCCGACATCCCGGTCAACGTCACCACCTGGAGGCCGATATCCTTCGCCGCTTCGATCGCGCGCACGATGTTCGGCGAATTTCCCGAGCTGCTGATCGCGACCAGAATGTCGCCGGCACGCCCGAACCGCCGCAGTGGGACCGCGAACGCCTGATCGTAAGAGACGTCGTTCGCAATCGCCGTCAGCAACGATATCTCGTTGAAGCAGGAGCAGCGCAGCCCTCCATTCTTGCAGGCGTCCGCCGACATGTGGCTCGCCATGCTGGCACTGGCACCGTTGCCGATAAAGAAGATGGTACCCGCCGCCTCGCGCAATGCATGGGTCAGGTCGCACCAGCGACGCATCCCGTGTTCGGCATCGATCTCGATGCCGTCCACACTGACGCGTGCGCTCATCAGCGCGCGGTTGATCTTGTCTACATAGTCGGCATAGAAACCCATACACCCTCCGTCGCGTGCATCACCCGCCGCCGTGCTCCGCGATCGGTGCCTGCAACATGCACTCCGCAAGCTGCAGGTCTTCCTCGGTCTTGATGACATGACCCTCGAACCGGGTCAGTGGAAATGTCGCTATTCTGCCGTACCAGGTCGCACAGCGGCCCTGTGCCGCGGCATCGAGGTAAACCGATCGCCGCCACCCGGTCAATCCCCATGTTATCCGCTCGAGGACGCGCAGGTCCTGAGAATTCTGCTTGGACGCCATCGAGAAGTTCACCGGCCTGCCCTCATACAGGCATTCCAACGGTTCATGCACGACGCTCAGCATCACATCCGCGTCTGCCGAGCGGAACGCCTCGACAAACCGCGCCACGGTCGAATGTCCAATCGCCGGAGCAATCGAATGGACCTGCACGAGCAGGTCGCAGGGGTGTACCTCGAGGAACTCCTGCACGTACTCCTCGCTGGTGGCATTGTCGTCGGCCAGATGCGCGGGGCGCGGGTGATAGCGGACTCCCATGTCCACGGCGATCCGCTCGAACGCCGGATCGTCCGCGTTCACCCAGATCTCGTCGAACACCCCCGCGTCGAGGCACTTCTGCACCGCGATCGCGAGCAACGGCCGCCCCTGCAACCGTTTCAGGTTCTTGGCCGCAAGCCGTTTGCTGCCAATCCGCGCCGGGACCATTCCGATTATCTTCATCGCGGGTCACTGCTCATGGGGTACGCGACAGCACGATGCGACAGAGATGCCGCGGCATCGCCGCGGAGCACGGGCTGCGGACTCACTCGGCGGCCCTGAACAGTTCCTCGAACGCCGCGGTCGTATCACCGGGTAGCTCGTCCAACATCTGCCGGAAATAGGCGATGGTCTTCTCGAGACCGGCCGCGAGCTCAGTTTGCGGATGCCAATCCAGCCTTTCCCGTGCCGCCGAGATATCCGGTCTGCGCCGCCGTGGATCGTCCGCCGGTAGCGAAAGATGCCGCATCGGCGAAGTCGAACCGGACAGCTCGATGACCATTTCGGCAAGCGCCTTGACCGACACCTCGATCGGGTTGCCCAGGTTGACCGGACCGACCAATTCCGGCGGTGATTCCATCAGGCGAATCATTCCGTCGATGAGATCGTCGACATAGCAGAACGAGCGCGTCTGAGAGCCTGCACCGTAAAGCGTTATCGGTGCATTCTGCAAAGCCTGGACGATGAAGTTGCTCACCACCCTGCCGTCGTTCGGGTGCATACGCGGGCCATAGGTATTGAAGATCCGTGCGACCTTGATCTCCAGGCCGTGCTGGCGGTGGTAATCGAAGAACAGGGTTTCCGCACAGCGTTTGCCCTCGTCATAGCAGGCGCGCTCGCCGATCGGGTTGACCTTGCCCCAGTACGACTCACACTGCGGGTGCACCTCCGGGTCGCCGTACACCTCGCTGGTGGACGCCTGGAGGATGCGTGCCTTGGTCCGCTTGGCCAGCCCCAGCATATTGATGGCGCCGTGCACGCTGGTCTTGGTGGTCTGCACCGGATCGTGCTGGTAGTGGATCGGCGACGCCGGGCAGGCGAGGTTGTAGATCTCGTCAACCTCCACGTAGAGCGGGAACGTCACGTCGTGGCGCATGAACTCGAACCGCGGGTGGCAAAGCAGGTGTGCGATGTTGCGCTTGGTGCCCGTGTAGAGGTTGTCGACACACAGTACATCGCACCCGTCGCGGATCAACCGCTCGCAGAGGTGCGAGCCCAGGAACCCTGCCCCGCCGGTAACCAGTACCCTCTTGGTCGTCGAATATCCCCGCATGGTTTGCGCCTCTGCTCCTCTGCATGCCTCTTTGTTCTTCCCACGGCGGCCGCCGTGGGATCGTCCACATCACCCACCTGTAGCGGCCGGTTTCGCGCCAACACGAGCCCCGGCATCGCTGTCCCGCGGGCTGCGCGATCTGCGGTCAGTCCGCCAATGCCTGCACCGTCCACTCGCACAGCGGGAAACCGGCCGCTTCGGTGATCGCGATTCCGCCCGGAAACCGCGGATTGAGGTCGATCAGCCAGGCGCCGTCGGCGTCTCTGATGAACTGGAAGTTCACCACCCCCCGAAACGGCAGGGCTCGGGCCATCGAATGACAGAGCGCCACCAGTTCCGGGTCGTCGACCGCGGTCCCGGCAATCGACTGCCCAAACGCGACCAGGGTCCGCTCGCGCACGAAACAGGCGCGCAGAACGCCATCGCGCTCTGCGAAGCAGTCGACGCTGTACTCGGGTCCGGATTTGAATTCCTGGACGAGCCGCAGCGTGCGCGACCCGTCGGCGCCGACCGGGAGGTCGCCGGAACGGTCGACGACACACGTGTCGCGCGAGCCCGAACCGAAGACCGGCTTCAGTATGACAGGAAACCTCAGGCCGGTGAGGCGCCCGTCCGGTTCGCGCACTCGCCAGGCCGGGCAGGCGATGCCGGCGGCTTCGGCCGCCTGGTACAGCAGTCGCTTGTCAATGCAGGTGCGCAGCGTCTGCGCCGGGGACGTCATAACGCGCAGATCGAGCACGCCGGCCTCGGCCTGCGCGGCCCAACCGGCGAGTTCCGCATCTCTGACCGGGACCACGCCGGTGATGCGGTGTTCGAGAACCGCGGCGCGCACGGCGGCCCAGAAGCGCGGGTCATCGAACCCCGGCAGATCGAGGCGCCGGTCGAGCCACGCGAGTGCCGGTGCCGCGTCGTTCAGGTCACTACCGAACAACTGCCCACCACGTGTCCGCACGGCATCACCCAGCAGGCGAACCAAGTCGGACTTGCCACCAACCGAAGGGATCAGCAGCCGCGGCGTCATTGCGACAATACACCGCGCGCGGTCGCCAGCAGCGCCGGAAGATCGCCGACCCCGGCGATCACGAAGTCGGCCTGCTGTGCTGCCGGCACCTGCGCCGCTGCATGCTCCCCGGATGCGACGCGCACCGTACACCAGCCCCGCATGCGTGCGCCGATGAAATCCTTGTGCGGATTGTCGCCGACGTAGAGCATCCGGTCGCCCGGCACGCCGAACCACTGTTCGAGCCGTTCGAACAGCGCCGGGTCGGGTTTAGCGCTGCCATACTCATCGCTCAACAACACATGGTCGACGAGGGTCGCAAGCCCGAGCGCGGCGATCTTGTTGCGTTGCACCGTGGCCAGACCGTCACT
Organism: Chromatiaceae bacterium; assembly: GCA_024235395.1. Classification (NCBI taxonomy): domain Bacteria; kingdom Pseudomonadati; phylum Pseudomonadota; class Gammaproteobacteria; order Chromatiales; family Chromatiaceae; species Chromatiaceae bacterium. The sequence goes on along the minus strand of JACKMK010000002.1, from coordinate 324,534 downwards.
CAGCAGCCCGAGTGGAAAGTCGCGTCGCAGCGCGACCAGCATCGACCGCACCCCAGGATACAGTGCGATATCCGGTCGGTGCGTGCGGAACTTCTCGACGATCTCGTCGACCGGCGGCAGCGGTGACGGCACCCGGCGCAGGGCGTGATCGACGATCGCCGGGTGGGACGGCCCCAGCCTGTCCAGCTGTTCGCTCAACGCTTGGTACATGGCACCTTCGTCGACGCCGCTGGTGCCGGCAAGCCAGGACGCGACAGCCCGGAAGCCGCTCCTCTTGAAGTCGACCTGCGCATACAGGGTGTCGTCCAGGTCGAACACGATCGCCTGCACGCCGGACAGGCGGCCCCTTGTCATCCCCATTCGTTCGCCAGCGCTTGCAATCGGGCGACAATCCGCGGTGTGCCGTCATCGAGCGCGGGCAATGCCGCGACCCGTCCGGCGACAATCGGCTCGAGCAGGTCGCCCAGGCCGCCCGCGGAATCGACGACGCGGGGCGCCATGCCCAGCGCGCGGTAGAAAGCCGCCGCATCGGCCGCGTGGGCGGTCGAAAGCGGCCACGCGACCGGATGGACACCCAGCGCGACCGCCTCGTAGAAGCTGTGCCCATACCCGCTGAGAAATGCCCGGCTGCGCGACAGCAGTTCGGGGAAGCGGTCGTCGAAGCCTTCCGGCAGGACACAGCGCCAGCCACGCCGCACCGCCAGTTCCGCGACCTCGCGGCGTCGATCCGGATCGGCGAGATAGGCCAGCAGATCGATGTCCCGGTCGCGCCGCAGGTCGCGATAGCGCCGCACCTCGCGCCGGAGCACGACATGCTCCAGGCCTTCGACGATCGGCGGCAGTCCGCCGCGCGAGGCGTTCACCCTGCCGGATACCCCCGGATACAGGATCAGGTCGGCCTCGGCCGCCATGGCATCCTCGCGGTCCACGACCACCGCCGGCACTGTGGGGGCGAACGCGTCGCGCCAGCCGGGGTCGAGTGTCCGACGCACCGAGATGTCGACGACGACCAGGTCGTGAGCCGGTACCACGGCCTCGAGCCCGTGCGGGGGTCGTCCCGCCCCGGTACTGCGCACCCTGCGCCCTGCGGCGCCCCAGAACACGCTGAAACCACATGCCTCGACGAGCCCCGCGGCATCCGGGTCGTCGAGCGCGAAGGCCACCGGCCAGCCGAGGCGTTCGACCAGTTGTCCCGCCAGCTCCCGGCAACGCATCAGGTGACCGAATCCATACTCGCGGCCGGCGTCGACAACGAACAGTACACGGCGGACGTCTTCGACCAGCTTGCGCTGGTGGACGTGCGCGTTGACCGCTTTGAGCTGCGGATTCCGATCCAGCAATGCGACCGCCTCGGGCAGCTGGAAAGGCCGCCCATCCGCCGCCAGATGCTGATGGAGCGTCTGCATGAACTCGAGATCCGCCCAGGTATCCACGCTCATCCGGTGTCGGTCCCCGTACAGCGCCGCGTCGAGCGTCGCATCGACCGCCCGGAACCGGTCCGGATTGCGGTAGATCACCGGGAACTGGTGTTCGCGAAGCTCCGGTCTGTCGGACATGGCGTCGGCGCGTTGCCATGCGTCGAGGCGCGCAACCTGCACGCCCTCCAGCAGCGGGACCTGACCGGGTGCGCGCGGCGGGAGCACCAGGTAGTCGGCATCGCGGTGGCGACGGAACCGGGCGACCAGCCGATCCACCGAGGCACCGTGCACCAGGGGGCAGTCGGCGCTGATCAACAGGCAGATGCCGGCGTCGTATCGGTGCGCCGCCGCAACCAGGCGCCCGACGACGTCGTCGACCCCGCCGTCGTACCAGAAACACTCCCAGCCACGGGCCGCCGCCAGGTCGCGCAGCGGTACGTTGTCTGGCTCGGCGACCGTGGCCACGACGACCTGGTCGAGTTCACGGCAGGCGCCGAGCTCGTCCATGATCCAGTCGAGGATGGACTTGCCGCCGATCTGTCTGAGCTGCTTCTGCGGCAGCCGGGACGACGACAGGCGGGCCACGACGAAGGCGACCGCCCGTTCGCGCAACTCAGTCATCGTCGTGTGCAGCCGGCACCTCCAACTGTTCCCAGGCCAGCGGTGTGCCACGCGGTATCGCCTGCCTCGCGACGCAGCCGATCACGCGGCGCAGCTCGCGCGGGTGTAACCCCAGACCCGGCCGGACCGAGCGCACGTCACCCGCCGTGATGATGGCGCCCGCGGGTATGTCCGCGACCGCATAGAGCGACCGCCGGTGCGCAGTCTGCGCCCGCTCGGCGGCGACCGGCCCGCGCCGCGCTTCGCCGAGCGCCCGCCAGGCCGTCCGACAGGCGTCGGCCATTTCGCTGAACTCGGCCGGCTCGAGCGAAAAGGCCGCGTCGATCGCATTGCCGCGGCGGTCCAGCACGAAGTGCTTCTCGATCATGCACGCACCCAGTGCAACGGCGGCGATCGGGACCAGGTTCCCCTGCGTGTGATCGGACAGCCCGACGTTGACCGCGAAGTGCCGGCGAAGCATGTCCAGTGAGCGCAGATTCGCTGCATCGACAGGCGCCGGATAGGCGCTGGTGCAATGCAGCAGCACCACCCGGCCGGCGGCCCTTCCTCCGAACACCTGGAGTGCCTCGTCGATCTCGGCCAGCGTCGCCATACCGGTGGACAGGATCACCGGCTTGCCGGTCGCCGCTACGCGCTCCAGAAGCCCGATGTCGACCAGTTCGAACGAGGCGATCTTGTACGCCGGGCAGTCGAGCGACTCGAGCAGATCGACCGCCGAGGGGTCGAAAGGCGAACTGAACAGCGGCACCCCGCGTTCGCGTGCGCGCGCGAACAATGCCGGATGCCATTCCCAGGGCGTGTGCGCCTCCTCATACAACTCGTAGAGTGACCGACCCCGCCAGAGCCCGTCGTCGATCCGAAACTCCGGTCGATCGCAGTCCAGCGTGATCGTATCGGGGCGGTAGGTCTGGATCTTGATCAGGTCCGCACCGGCGTCGACGGCGGCATCGATCAGCGCCAGCGCATGCGCCAGTCGGCCGGCGTGATTACCCGACAGTTCGGCGACCAGCAACGGGGGGCGTGTCCCACCGCACCGCAAACCCGCAATCTCGAGGTCCGTCGTGGGCCGGTCACCAGGCATATCCGTCACACCTCCAGCCACGTTGCCTCAATGCCCCGCATGCCGCTGGCATCCGTCCAGTAATAGGCAAGCAGGACCCTGCCGTCACTCAACTGCACGCCCCATGGATAACCGATATCGCGACACAGACCGTCGCTGCGGACGACCAGTTCGGGGGCATCACCGGGATCGTCGAGCGGCGAGGCGAGCACGCGGACGCGAACGCCGTAGGGCTCTTCGCGGTAACCGTAACTCAGCAACACCCGCCCGTCGTCCAACAGCAGCGGATGAAACGGGTGACCGATCACGTCGTGCAGTCTCGGCTCGCTCCATGTCACGCCATCCGACGATACCGTGGTAGCAAGCCTTCCATCGGCATCCGCCGTGCGCAGGAAGCACACCAGCCCGCCTTCCCGCGTCGCACACAACGCCGGCTCCTGAAAGGTGACGGTGGCATCGCGATCCACCGCGATCCGACCACGAAATTGCCAGGTCACACCGGCGTCGTCGCTGGCGAACAGCGCAGCGCCTTCGCGCATGCCCCAGTACAGGGGCAGCAGGATCTCGCCGCGCGACCAAACGGGCTGCCCGCGCACTGCCCCGACCACGGGTTGGCTGTCCTCCACCCCGCGGTAGCCACCATAGCCTCCGCCGGGTTGGACGAACTGATGGTGGAACCGCCAGTCGCCCACCTCCCGACCACGTAGCGAGGCATGACTGCCCCATGGCAGATAGCGGCAACCACCAAGGATTTCGGGGTTCTCGACCCGCCCGCCCAGCAGCTCGCCGATCTCGGCCGACAGCGGATAGTACGAGAACGACGCCACGAACAGACTGTCGTCGGGCAGCACCAACAGCGAGGGATCCTGATCGCTCGCTTCGGGATTGAACGGCAGCAGGTCCAACGGCGCATCGGTGGGGTTGCCCTGCGCATCGAGCGCCATCAGCACGATATGCGAACGGCTGTCGATGTGGTCCATGCGGGCGAACAGGTTCAGACCTTCACGCCTGGGTTTGGGCAACAGCCACAACGCATCACGGGCCCTGCGGAATGCGACCACCAGGCTCCCGTCGGAGAATCTGGCCAGCGCCGGAAAGGCGGCGTGAAAACGTGATTCACGATACAGGGTCTGGTGTCCGATGACCTTGAGCATTCGGCCAAGTACTCAGCGGCGTGATCGTCCGGCCGACACGGGCGGCACCGGCCTCACAGAGCCGCACCCAGCGTCGCGACCACGTGATCCTGCTGTACTTCGGTAAGCCCCGGAAAGAGTGGGAGACTCAAGGCGCCGTCGTAGTAAGACTCGGCCACCGGGAAATCACCCTTCCGGAATCCGCGCGTTCGATAGTACGGCTGCCGGTGGACCGGAATGTAGTGCACCTGGGTCGCGATGCCGGCGCGACGCAATGCATCGTAGGCGCGGCGCCTCGCGTCTGCTCCGCCGTGCAGACGCACCGGATACAGGTGCCGGGCGGAATCGTCCGGCTCATGCCGGATGGGAGGGACCAGTGGCAGATCGGTGAGGAGGCGATCATATCGCGCGGCCAGGTGCCTTCTTTCCATCACGAAGTCGTCCAGTTTGCCGAGTTGACTCAGACCGAGTGCAGCCTGGATGTCGGTCATTCGGTAGTTGTAACCCAGATCGGTCTGCTCGTAGTACCAGCCCCCCTCGTCCCGGGAGGACCAGAGCTTCCGGTCGCGCTCGATGCCGTGACTACGCAAGGCACAGACACGCCGATAGAGTTCGGGATCCCCGGTCAGTACGGCACCACCCTCGCCGGTCGTTATCGACTTCACCGGGTGAAAGCTGAATACCGTGATGTCTGCATGCCGGCAGCCACCGACGGGGGCGTCGTGGTAGCGCCCGCCAAGCGCATGCGCGGCATCCTCGATCACGCGAAATCCGTAACGCGCCGACAAGGCATGGATACGCGACATGTCGCACGACTGCCCGGCGAAGTGCACCGGCACCACGACCTTCGGGAGGCGACCTTTCCGTTCGGCATCCTCGAGTTTGGCGGCCAGGGCATCGGGACAGAGGCTGTAGGTCCGCGGATCGACGTCGACGAAATCGACATCGGCACCGCAATACAGGGCGCAGTTGGCCGATGCGACAAACGTGATCGGCGAAGTCCACAAGGTGTCCCCCGGACCCAGCCCCAGCGCGCGACAGGCCAGATGCAGCGCAGCGGTGCCGCTCGAAACCGCGACCGCCGATGCCACGCCACAATAGCCTGCAAGGGCCCGCTCGAACCGCTCGACGGCCGGCCCCTGGGTCAGCCAGTCCCCACGCAGCACCTCGACCACGGCATCGATATCGGCCTGGCTGACCTGCTGGCGTGAATACGGGATCATGCCAACAGCTGCTTGTTCAGGCGGACCAACTGTTCCACGGTGAGAAAGTCGTCGTTGTCACCTGAGCTGTAGGCGAATCCCTGGGCGACCGATGCGCCCCGCTCGTTCAGGCCGTTGACGGTGTAGGGCTTGCGGTGCGACATGCTGATGCTCGGCTGTATGACGAAGTGGTCCGCGAACGCGAGCGTCAGATGCGAATCGTCCGACGGGCACATCACCTCATGCAGCTTCTCGCCCGGGCGGATGCCGATGATGTCGAGCGCCATCCCCGGCGCCATCGATTCCGCGAGATCCACGATACGGATCGACGGGATCTTCGGGACGAAGATCTCACCACCGTGCATCCGGGCAAAACTCTTGAACACGAAATCGACGCCCTGCTGCAGCGTGATCCAGAAACGCGTCATGCGCGGGTCGGTGATCGGCAGTTTCTCGACGCCCTGCGCCAGCAGACCGCGGAAGTACGGAACGACAGATCCGCGCGAACACACGACGTTGCCGTAGCGCACAACCGAGAAACGCGTCTCGCGCCTGCCGACGATATTGTTCGCAGCCACGAACAACTTGTCCGAGGCCAGCTTGGTCGCCCCATACAGACTGATGGGATTGGCCGCCTTGTCGGTCGAAAGCGCGATCACCTTCTCGACGTTGTTTTCCAGCGCCGCCTCGATGACGTTCTGTGCACCGTGGACATTGGTCTTGATGCACTCCATCGGGTTGTACTCGGCCGCCGATACATGCTTGAGCGCCGCGGCATGCACCACGAAATCGATCTCGCGCATTCCCTGCTTGAGGCGCTCACGATCGCGAACGTCACCGATGAAATAGCGCATCATCGGCCCCGAGAACTGCTGCTGCATCTCGTACTGCTTGAGTTCGTCGCGTGAGAACACCACAACGCGCCGCGGTTTATGACGCTCCAGAAGGGTCTTGATAAACGCCTGGCCGAACGAGCCGGTACCGCCGGTCACCAGGATCGATTTGTTGTCGAACATGTCCGGAAACGTCCTCCTCAGACCTCGTCGGGAAGGGCCGTGGAACTCAATGCCCCGATTCGCATGCCACCTAGCCGGTCGCCGGTACCCGGACTGAACCGCGCTCGGCCGAGCAACGGCATGCTAGGATCGCCAGGCGTGTCGGTCGAAGCCCGACACGACCGGACATAAAGCGGCCCGACGGATACCCGAATAAAACTTTATGGGAATCTGCCGATAGAATAGCAATTAACATGCAAGGCGCCGACTGGCGACAAAAAAACTCGAACATAGACGCTATGAAGGATTTCCTCGGTCGACTGGTGCTGCTCGTCGCGGTCGGTATCTGGCACGCCGGTCACGCGGTGACGCTTGGCGAGGCACATGTCCACTCCTACCTCAACCAGCCGCTTGACGTAGAGATCGAGCTGCTCGGCGTCGGCCCGGGCCAGCACGAAGACCTGCGCCTGCGGATCGCCAACCAGGATCAATTCGACCGCCTGGGGATTGTGTACGACCGGGTAGTGAATCTCATCCGGTTTCAGGTGGTGAAATCGGACAATCGCTGGATGGTGCGCGCACGGACCGACAGGCCGATCACCGAACCCTTCCTCGAGTTTCCGCTGCAGATGAACTGGCCCGGCGGACAGCTTATTCGCCAGTACACCCTGCTGTTCGACCCGGTCAACCGTATCCGATCGGCGCGCACCAGCCGGGCGCCACGCCCGGCCGCAGCGCTACCGCCGGCATCTGCCACGCCGCGCGAACCGATACCGGACGTCACCGGCGCGACCGACAGTTACGGACCGGTGCAGCGCGGCGAGACGCTGTGGCCGATCGCGCAGAAAGTCAAACCGCAGGGGATCACCACGCGCCAGATGGCTATGGCGTTGTTGCGTGCGAATCCCCAGGCGTTCATCGACGGCGACATCAACAGGCTCAAGGCAGGCGCCGTGCTCAATATACCGGCACGCACGCTGATCGAGGAACTGGACGCAGCCGCCGCACGTCGCGCGTTCGCCGAAGCGGCGCAGGGCAGCCGTCGCACACTGCCGGCAGTGGCGACATCGCCACGCGACACCGAGGGCGTCGCGGCCACCGCGCGGAGCCCGGGGCAGTCGGCCGCTGAGCCGCCGGCACCGGCGGCCGAATCGGAAGACCCGCAACTGCGCATCGTGTCTCCGGGCGACGAGACCGAAAAGCCCTCAGACAACGAGCAGGCGCTGAAGGACAAACTGCTGGTGACCATGGAGGAGATCGAAAGCAACCGGCTGACGACCGGTGCGATCGAGGCCCGACTCGCACGCCTGGAATCGGAACTCGATCGCATGCAACGCCTGATCGATCTCAAGGACGCACAGATCGCGACCCTGCAGTCCGAGCTCGACGCACGCAATGCAGCGGCACCGGTGACGGAAGCACCGGTCCCGGCCGGTGAACCGCCGGCACCCGCGACCAGTGATCGGCCGCAACAGCGCACGGCAACCGCGGTAGCCGAAGCACAACCCGCCCCGGTGACGATCACCAAGATCGAGCCGATCATCAACCGCCCGTCCACCGGCAATGGCCGGGCATGGTACGAGCAGAATCTCTGGCTGATCTGGGTGGCGCTGGCGGTACTCGGCCTGTTGGTTCTGCTGCTGCTGTTCCGCCGCACGCATTCCGCCCACGACGACATCCCGATGGCCGAATTGCCCGAGATCCGCGATTCCGGGCCACCGCCTTACGCGGCCGCATCGACGCCGCGAGCAGCCGATCTGCGGCGCGCCGAGGACGACTTCCGCTCACTCCAGCCCTCCCCTCCGCCGCCGGAAGAGGTCGAGCTGGCACCGCTGCCCGAGCTCGAACCCATTGCGCGGCAGGCCGCGTACGATGCGGACGAAGACGCGATCACCGAGTCGCTGCTCAACGAGACCCTGGGTGTGCACGAAAACCCGCAGCAGGCCGCAACCGAACCGCCGCCGGGTGCTGAGTTCGACGACGATGACATTGCATCCTGGATCAAGGAGCTCAGCACGGACGTCAACCGCAACGACGCACGCAGCGCCAACGATGAGCAACTGCCAGGCAGCGCCGAAGAGCAGCTGCCCAGCGACGAGGACATCCCGAGCATTCTTACCGAACTCGACGATCAGCTGGCGAGTTCGAAGCCAGAAGGCATCACACCGTCCACCGACGTCGAGATGGAACCTCTCGACGAGGAATACGAGGAAGACGACACCTTCACGATGAGCCTGGATCTGGCGCGCGCCTATCTCGAGATCGGCGACCAGGAAGGCGCCAGGGACATGCTCAAGCAGGCACTGTCCGGCGCGCACGACCCCGAGCACCGGAGGCAGATCGAGGAACTGCTACAGCAGATCGACTGACCCGGTCTTCCCGCGACCGGGCGTCAGAACGGCCAGTCGAATGCATCGCGAGGTCGCAACCCCCCGACTCTGGAACGCACCTCGTCCCACAGCGCCCGGTAGGCACGCGCCGCCGTCGAGCGCGGAGCGTAATCCGTGACCGGCCGACGCTCCAGGCCCATGCGCTCCACCTCACTCGCATAGGGGATGGTGGTGTCGAGCACCGTGCAGCGCGCGTCACCCGGCGCGGCAATCACATCCTGGTGCAGACGCTTGCGACGGTCGACCATCGAGTAGAAGGTGTACACAGGGGTCTGCAGCGCGTGGCCCTGCATGAAATCCAGCAACTGTTCGAGTGTGCGCAGCGATAGCGTCGTCGGGATCGTCGGCAGCAGCAACGCGTCGGCCGCGCGGAAGATGTTCTCCGACACCAGCGAGATGCTCGGTGGGCAGTCGAGCACGACCAGATCGTACTGGTCCGCCATCGGCCGCAACAGCTTCAGCAGGCGCAGTGCCGGTTTCTTGTTCTCACCCAGCAACAGATCCATATTGCGGTACGAAAAATCCGAGGGCAAAAGGTCCAGGTTCGCAAAGTCCGAACCCTTGACCACGTCATCCAGATCGCGCTTGCCGCGCAGGATCTTGGTGGTGTCCTTGACCTTCGGTTTTACCCGCAGGTAAAAGGTCGCCGCCGCCTGTGGATCGAGATCCCAGATCAGCGTGCGCAGCCCGCTGCTGGCCGCCAGGTGCCCCAGGTTGACCGCGGTCGCCGTCTTGCCGACGCCTCCCTTGATGTTGTACACGCCGAGGATCTTCATCCCAGGCCCTCGGCGCGCTGTTTGAATACGCGCTTGTAGTCGGCGCGGTTGGCCTCGGAATCGAATGCCGCGAAGCAGTCGGCAAACCGCTCGTGTGCCCGCTGCTGATCCCGCAACAGGTCTGCCACCAGTCCGCCAATCGCCAACACGGTGGACATGCAGCGTGGGTCGTCGCGATCGAAGCCTTCGGCGAATGCCGCGAGTTTCTCCGCCTGGACCTGGCGATCCTGGAAGGTCCCCAGATTATCGAGCAACCGTTTCAGGTTACGGACGACGTCTTTCAGATCGTCCTCGGGAAAGGCCCTGCGGAAGAACTCGATCAGGTAACGCAGCTTCTTGCAGTCTTTGCGCAGAGCATGCAACACCTCGGGCGGACCGCCCTGCAGTGCCAAGCGACCATCCTTGCGGACCTTGCGATACATGCGCCAGATGCGTTGCGCAGCGACCCGCTCGATCGGCAGATCGGCGAACCACGCCGTCTCTCCGGGCGGCGACTCGGCCTCCAGCACATGCCGCCAGTCAGCCAGCAGCGCCTTCATCTCGGCGGACCCGAGCTGACGCGCCAGCTTGTTCTGCTCCTGCTTGTGGGCCGCGCGCAGGTGCTCCTCGAGGGCGTCGAGGTGGCCGCCCATGGGCGCCGGGAGACTCGCGCGGTAGTGCGGCAACTCCAGCAGAAACACGTCGAGGTCGCGGGTCGGGCCCGTGATCTGACCCAACCAGGCGAAGCGTTGACGAAAGTCGGCGACCACCTCGTCCGGCAACACCCGCTTGACCTGTGCGATCGCAGAGCGCGTACGACGCGTCGCGACACGCAGGTCATGCAGGAACTCCGAATCCAGGTCGGCACGTGTGCCGGCCAGATTGCGTTCGATGGTATCCAGCAGCGTCAACAATACGCGTCGCAGTGCATTGAGCGCCGGCAGGCCCGGCTTGAGCGGTACATCCAGTTTGGAGCTGTAATCGCCGGCCTCGCGCCCGATCGCCGCGAGCGCCTCATCGAACAGACAGGCCGGCGCGCGCGGCCACTCCATCTTGTCCTGCATGAAGGCCGCCACATCCGCCAACTCGTCGGCATAGCCGCGCACTTCGAGCAGCCGCACGCGTGGCAGCAGCTTGCGCGGCTCGTCGACGTCGGCCGATTCACAACGCAGTGCCAGGTGCTGCAGCCTGACGACCGTCTTGGCGTCTTCGTTGAGCAGCGCGACCTCCGTCACCTCGCCGCGCACGCTGACCACCGGAAGCAGCACGCGCATCGCCAGGGCATTCACAACCGCGTCCTTGAGTTCACCGTTGGGCAGGTCCGCGGGCCATTGTGGCCGCGCCTCCCCGACCACAGGTTCGGCACTCTCGGCGCCGTCGCCGGACTTCAGTTTCAACAGGGTGCCCTGCGGCGTTTCCAGCTGCATCAGGCGCAACCCGGCCGCGTGCAGGCGCCAATCGAAGCTGTCGTAAAAATGTGCCGCGAACGCATCCGCAGTACCGACCCGACAACGCGCCTCACCGCCCAGGCGTTGGATCAGACGTGCCACGCCGAAGTCATGGGGCAGCAGAAATCCGGTGTTGGTCTGTTCGTTCATTGAGCTGGAGTATCGATTGCGGGCCACTCGTCGCGGTCGAAAGCTTGGCTCGACAGCCTACACGAGACCCGGCGCCCGACGCGACGTGCAACGCAAATGACCTTGCACCGCGCGCCGCTCGCATACTAACGTTCGGCGCACGCAATGACTCAGATTTGGCAGTACTCGCAGAGTGCCCGACTCACCACGCCGGGCGCTCCGGCGTTATCGGCCCCAGATTCAAGGAGAGGCAGATGTACAGATCCATGCTGATCGGAACCATCCTGATCGGTGCAGTCCACGCGCCGCAGACGTATGCGGAGCAGCCACCAGCCGGGGCATCTGCACAGGCGCCGGCCCCCGCCGCACCATCGATGCCCGCGGCCGCACAGCTTCCGGCCTGGGTGGAACAGCGCCGTGCCGAACTCGCGACAGGCGCCGCCGCACCGGCCCGGCCGCAAGCGCCGGCCGCAGCCGCCCCGCCGCAACCGCCCGAGGCACCCGTTCGATCTCAGCAGAGACCCGAATGGGCCGCCGCGCCACAGGCGCCGACCGCTGGCACCGCACCCGCGCGTCCTGAACTGCCGGCCTGGGTGAAGGAACAGGCCGCACCGACCGCTCACGAACCGCCAACGCGCCAGGCGGCGCCGACGAAACCTGAGCTCCCGGACTGGGTCAAAGAACGGCCTGCACAATCCGCGGCACCACAGGCCCCGGCGTTCCCCACAGCGCCGGCGGCGCCGGACAGACCCGAGATGCCCGCCTGGGCTGCCCAGGCGCCGGGGATCTACAGCCCGCCGGCGCAGCCGCGGGCGCCACAGGGGCAGGAACCAGCGTTGAGACCGCTCGAAGCGGAGCCCCCGGAGCCGATCGCCGCGGTCGAGCCGCCACCGGCGCCGCCGATGCCGCCTGTTGCCGAGGCTCCGGAACCGCCACAGGTGCCTGTCCCTCCACAGCCCGCGGAACCCGCCTACGAGGCTGCACCCCAGGTCGCGCAGCCGACCCCGATCCCCTATCAGGGCTATCAACCCTGGGGCGGGGTCCCCTACGGCGGTTGGGCACCGGCCTACGGCGGCTGGAATCGTCCGTGGGGTAGCGGTTGGGGTGGCAACAACTGGATGCCCTGGGGCAACGGCTGGGGTGGCAACAACTGGGGAGGCAACAGCTGGTGGCCCTGGGACAGCGGCTGGGGAGGCAACAACTGGGGTGGCAACAACTGGTGGCCCTGGGACAACGGATGGGGTGGCAACAACTGGGGCGGTAGCAACTGGGCACCCTGGGGCAGTGGTTGGGGCGGCGATGGCTGGAACGACGGCTACGGCAGCGGCTGGGGTAACGGTTGGGGCGACACCCGGGCCGATGCCGCAGGCGACGGCAGTGGTGAGGCGGACTTCAGTTTCGCAATGCGCGCCTGGGCCAGCGGCGACCTGCGCGGTCGTGGGGACGGCTACGGTTACGGCGACGGCTGGGGCAATGGCTACGGTTACCAGGGCTATGCCCCCGGGTATTGGCCACCGCCGGTCGCAATGCTGCCGCCCGCACCTGCCGCGGAACCGGCGGGCCCTGCCGACGGCGACCAGGACGGCGTGGTCGACGGCACCGATCTGTGCCCTGATTCCACGGCCGGATCCACGGTCGACGAACTGGGCTGCGGCAGCGACGAGCGCATCGTGCTGCGCGGCGTACACTTCAAGACCGACTCCGACGAGCTGACCGACGAGTCACTGGCGATCCTCGACGGGGTCTCCGAGACCCTTTCGGCGCACCCGCAGATCCAGGTGATGGTCGCCGGTCACACCGACAGCGACGGCGACGATGCCTACAACAAGGACCTGTCGCAACGCCGTGCGCAGAGCGTGGTCAACTATCTGAGCAGCCAGGGCGTGGACCGTAACAACATGATCGCCAAGGGCTACGGCGAAGAACAGCCGATCGCGACCAACGATACGACGGAAGGCAAGGCTCAGAACCGCCGCGTCGAGCTGAATCGACTGTAACCGCGGCCGCGTGTCACGGTCGTAAAGACGCGGTCGTCCGGCCGCGTTTTTTTTCCCGGGACGCCTGCCCCGCGGATCAACGCAGGAAGTTGAACAGGCTCAGGTCCTGGATGCGCACAAACGCCTGCTGCGAGGCCTGCAACGCGGTCATCTGCTGGTTGAAGCGACTGATCGCCTCGGCGTAGTCGAGGTCTTCGAGGGTCGACCGGACATCCTTGACGGCGAGATCGAAGGTGTCGTTGACACCACGCTGCTCGTCGATTGCATTCATGCGCGCGCCGATCTTTGCGCGCGTGTTGTCCAATGTAGTGAACGCGGTATCGATGTCGGTGAGCGCCTCGGGGTAGCCGTTGCCGGCCTCGAGGCTCGCGGCGAGATCGTACAGGACCTCGCCGATATTCGTCGTTCCTCCACCGGCCGCGGCGAAATCCATGAAGATCTGGCCCGGATCGCCGGTGGCGATCTCGCGGCCCGCGCCGATCTCGACCATGCGTTGGCCATCGTCACCTTGGTAGGTGAAACCGCCTGTGCCATCGTGGACGAACGGCTGGGTGAGGCTCTGGTAGCCGGCGAACAGGTATTCGCCGTTGGCATCCCGGGAATTTGCCAGTCGCAGGAAACTGCCCATCAGTTCGCGTACCTCGGCCGCGATCGCCTGCCGCCCCTCGGCGCCGACCGAATCGCTCGCGCCCTGCACGGCGAGTTCGCGCACCCGCTGCAGCAGGTCTTCGATGCCGGTCAGTGCGCTCTCTTCCTGATCCAGGCGGGCAACCGCGGCATCTGCGTTGCGCTGATACTGTGTGATACGTTTTTCCGCCTCGTTGAGGTCGAGCACGCGCACCGCGGCCGACGGGTCGTCCGATGGACGCAGAATGCGTTTGCCGCTCGCGACCTGCAGTTCGGTCTCGCTGAGCTGCCGCTGCTGGGTGAGCATCGCATCGACGCTCTGCTGGAAGATCTGTGCCGTGGAGATCCGCATACCTACCTCCGCACCGCGGCGAGCAACGAGTCAAACAGGCTGTTCGCGATATTGATGACCTGCGCCGCGGCCTGATAGGCCTGCTGAAAGCGCATCAGGTCGGCGGCTTCCTCGTCGAGGTTCACGCCCGACACCTCGGCCTTGGCCGCCTCGGCCTGCGCCAGCAGGTTCTCCTGGACGCTCGCATTGTTGCCGGCCTGCTGGGTACTGGTGCCCACGTCGGCGATCAAGGCCCCATAGGTGTTGGCCAGGGTCGCGGTGCCACCGATCATCAGGTTCGCGGTCTGCAGGTCGGCCAGCCGACGCGCATTGCGGTTGTCGCCGACGCCGCCGGTGTTGTCCGCCAGCACGAAGCGATCACCGTTCGCCGGTGTGCCGGTCATCTCGAAGCTGAAATCTCCCAATCCACCGATGCTCACGGTCAGGGTATCGCCGCTGTCGGTCGCCGGATTGTAGGCAACGTTGCCGATCGCCGGTCCGGCCGGCGGATTGCCACTGTAGATGTCGAACCGATTCGCCGCCGTGTTGAACTGCAGGGTCAGCGGCGTCGCCAGCTTGGTCGGCGATGCGACCAGACTGGTCAGCGCGCCGGGACTCATGGTGCCGGTACCACTGTTCGCCGACGCGGCAGTCGACCGGATCGGGTCGGCCGCGGCGATGTCGCGTTCGGCGTCGACCAGTACACGGAAGCCCTCGGCACCGTTGCGCGTCGGGCGCAACAGAAAGCTGTCGCCGTTCACCGCGCTGGCCACGACGCTGAAACCCAGGTCCGCGGGGGGTGCCGCGACCAACGGGCTGGCTGCGGTGCCGGCACCGCTGAGCGCCACCGCCGCACCGGTCGTCAGGTCGGTCATCGACCAGGCGCCACCGGCGCGGTCGAGACGGTAGCTATGCGTGGTGAGCTGCGAGGGGTCAGTGATCGTGATGGCGGCCGTGCTGGCGGCGGCGTTGCCCTGCCTGCCCAGGACCTCGGGCGTATCCAGGCCGAAGAACAGACCACCCAGGTCGCCGTCGAGGTCCATGCCGGTCTGGTGTTCACCATTGAAATAATCGGCCAGACCGAGCGCAACACGTCCCAGCGCCGCCTGTGAATCGTCGAGCACCTCGCCACCGAAGCGCAACAGACCGCCAAGACTGCCGCCGGTGATCTGCGACGATACGTTGACCGTCAGACCACCGGACTGCTGCAGCACGATCTCTTTCTTTTCGCTGTCGTAGACGTTGCTGCTCACCGCCAGCGAATTGGCGACCCCACCGACCACCAGCGCCTGCCCGGTGCCGATGAAGACGTTCATCGAGCCATCGGACTGCTGCAGCGTCGAAACACTGGTGTAGTGGCTGAGTTGATCGACCAGCCGGTCGCGCTCGTCGAGGATGTCGTTGGGGATGCCGCCCGCGGAGCCGTTCAGGGCACCGATGCGTGAGTTCACGTCCGCCAGGGACTGGGCCAGGCTGTTGATCTCCCCGACCTGGTGTTCGAGATCCTGGTTCAGCTGGCGCCGCATGTCGTCGAGCCATCTGTCGAGCGTATTGAAGCGCTCCGCGAGTTGGTTGCCGCGGCTGATCATCACGCTGCGCGCGGCGATCGAGGTCGGATCATCGGCAACGTCGTCGACCGCGGCGAAGAACTGCTGCATCATGTCGCTCATGCTGGCCGATGCGTCTGCAAACACGTTGTCGATCTGCAGCGCCCGGTCGTAGAACACGCTCGATTCCTCGTACGACGAGGTGTAGTCACGCACCCGCGCCGCGAGAAAGTCGTCGTACGCGCGGTGGATCGATGCAACTTCGACGCCTGAACCGATGTACCCGGCCGGCGACACCTGCGGGTTGCGCGTCTCGAGTTGTACGCGCTGCCGGCTGTAGCCTTCGGTGTTGACGTTGGCGATGTTATGGCCCGTGGTCTCCATCTGCCGCTTGAACGCGGTCAGCGCACTGATGCCGGTATTGATGATGCTCGCCATTTTGCGTCACCCTCTCATCGCTGCTCAGCTCGCCGCGGTCCGGTCGCGCAGCGACTGCCGGGCCCGCTGCATCGCGGAGCTGTCGAGAATGCCCTGGATCTTCTGCGAGTACGCCGGATCGGTCGCATAACCCGCTGCCTGCAGGGCGTCGAAATACGCCGCCGGGTCGTCAGTGTTCTGCAGCGCGGCGCGATAACGCGGGTTGCGTTTGATGAAACTGACGTAGTCGTCGAAACTCTCTTCGTACGACGTATAGGCTCGGAAGTCTGCGCGTGTGTTGAGCGCGACACCGTCCCGGTATTCCAGCGTGCCGACGCGCACGCGCTCGCCGCCCCAGCGCGAGTCCGCCTTGATGCCGAACAGGTTGTGACTGCTGTCACCGCCGGTGCCACGCATCACGTGGCGTCCCCATCCGGTTTCCAATGCCGCCTGAGCCAGCAGGGCCTCGGGCGGCAGGTCGAGCTGAGCGGCGGCCTGTTCCGCGATCGGCATCAGCCGGTCGATGAATGCCTCGGGCGTACCGTCGAGCGGCCTGGACAGCGTGTCGTCAGCGCCCGTCAAGGCGGGCTCGTCACGCCCACCGGTCGGCGGACGTGCGACGATCGGCATCCCGAGATAGTCCTGCGGATCGAGGTCCCGATAGGACGCGGCGACACCGCCGCCCAGCTGACGCTTGATCACGTCGGCCAGCCCTATGCCCTGTTTGTCGGCCATGTCGATCGCGATCTGCTTGTCGTACATCTCGCGGTAGAATTCGCTCTGCTGGCTGTCCATCAGGCCGCCCCCGAAACTCGCGTCGCGCATGCTCTTGAGCATCATCTGTACGAACAAGGACTCGAACTGACGGGCAACCTGGTCCAGCGCGGCCTCCTGATCCTCGCGGGCCCGCGCGCGCAGCGCGGCGAGACCGGAAAAATCCGTGTAGACCTGGGCCATGTCGAGTGCCATGCCGGACCTCAGATCACCACCAGGTCGGCCTTCAGCGCACCGGCCTGTTTGAGTGCCTCGAGGATTGCCACCAGGTCGCTCGGACCGGCTCCGACCTGATTGACCGCGCGCACAACATTGTCGAGCGTGACGCCCGGATCGAACAGGAACATGCGCCGGTCGCCCGGTGCCTGCACGCTGACATCCGACTGTGGCGTGACCACGGTCCTGCCGGCGGCCAATGCGTTCGGTTGCGATACCTGCGCGTTCTCGCTGATCGTCACGACCAGGTTGCCGTGCGACACCGCGGCCGGGCTGACGCGCACGGTACTGTTGATCACCACGGTGCCGGTACGCGAGTTCACGATCACACGCGCCACCGCCTCGGCCGGTTCGACCTCCAGGTTCTCGACCAGCGACACGAACCCGACCCGCTGGCCGATGTTGCGCGGCGCGTTGACCTTCACCGAAGTCGCGTCGATCGCAAACGCGGTACCCTCGCCGATCGCCTTGTTGATCGCATCGGTGACGCGCTGCACGGTGGTGAAGTCACCGGACTTCAGATTCAACGTGAGCATCGCGTCTTCACCGAAAGGCGTCGGCACGCTGCGCTCCACGGTCGCCCCGCCCGGGACACGACCGGAACTCGGAATATTGATCGTGATCTTGGACCCGTCCGCGCCCGCCGCCGACAGACCACCAACGACGAGGTTGCCCTGTGCGATCGCATAGACCTGACCGTCTATACCCTTCAAGGGTGTCATCAGCAGGCTGCCGCCGCGCAGGCTCTTGGCATCACCGATCGAAGAAACCGTGACGTCGACCTCCTGACCCGGTTTGGCGAATGGCGGAAGATCCGCATGCACCGTGACCGCTGCGACGTTCTTCGGGTTCAGATTGATGTTCGGGGGGACGACGATGCCCAGCTGGGTCAACATGCTGCGCAGGCTCTGCTGGGTGAACGGAGATGAATTGACCTTGTCGCCACTCCCGTCGAGGCCGACGACCAGGCCGTAACCGAGCAGCTGGTTGTTACGCACGCCCTGGATGGCAGCGAGGTCCTTTATCCGTTCCGCCTGTGCCGGCACGGCCAGCACCAGCATTGCGCATATCGCCAGCGTCACCAGTCGCTGCAGACCGACGGACCGGGTGCGCGACTCGCCCGACGTGAAGTGACGCCGTGGGTTAAAGATGTTCAGCCGAATGCTCGATGCACGCATCGCAGCCACCTCGTTAGAACGGCATGATCGCCGAGATGAAGAACTTCGCCAGCCAGCCCATCTTGCTGGCACTCGCCACCTGACCGTCGCCGATATAGATCAGCGTCGCATCCGCGACCCGGGTCGAATCCACGGTATTGCGGGTGTCGATGTCTTCGGGTCGGATGATGCCCGACACGCGGATGTATTCGTTTCCACCGGTCATCCCGATGCGCTTCTCGCCGCGAACGCGCAGATAACCGTTCGGCAGCACCTCGGTGACCATCACCGAAATGGAGCCGCTGAATTCATTGTTCTGCGTGTTGTCCGCGTCACCCGAGAAATCGGTCGACGAGGCCAGACTCTGGTCCAGGTTGTAAGAACCGCTGCGTCCGGGAATGTCGAAGCTCAGCAGTTTGCCGAACAGCGTCGGGTTGGTGATCGAGGTGTCGTTCTCCTTCGACACGGTACCCGAGTTCGTGTGTTTGGCCTCGGTATCCTCGACCAGGTTGACCAGTACGATGTCGCCGATATGGCGCGCACGCACGTTCTCGAACCAGCTGCGTTCGAAGCCCGCCTGAAAGATCGCACCGTTGCCTTGTGGCACAGGCGGGATCTGCGCCGGTGGCACCGCGGCGAACTCGGCATCGCGCTTGGGCACGGAATTGCACCCGGCGAGCAACGCCAGGCAACTCAATGCCGCGAGTGCGCGAACCCCTTGTCGCTGGATCCGGTGACCGATGTTCATCTGGATTCTTCCTCGTCGCTCACCGGGCCGTTACAGCTGCTGACTGATGTAGGCGAGCATGTTGTCCGTGGTCGAAATCGCCTTGCTGTTCATCTCGTAGGCGCGCTGCGTCTCGATCATGTTGACCAGCTCCTCGACCACATTGACGTTGGAACTCTCCAACGATCCCTGGATCAGGGTGCCGGCACCGTTGGTTCCGGGTGTATCCGTCTGCGGCGCACCGCTGGCGAAGGTCTCGCGATACAGGTTGTCGCCGATCGCTTCGAGTCCGGTCGGATTGACGAACTGCGCCAGGGTGATGTTGCCGATCTGTGTCGGCGCGCTGTTGCCGGCGACCAGGGCCGAGACGGTGCCGTCCGAACCGACGGTCACGCTCACGGTGTTCGCCGGGATCGTGATCGCGGGATCGAGCAGATAACCGTTCTGGGTGACCAGCTGACCGGTCGAGTCCATACCGAAGGCGCCGTCACGGGTGTACACGAGGCTCCCGTCGGGATGCGTGATCTGAAAGAACCCACTGCCCTGCACCGCGAGGTCGAAGCTGTTGTTGGTCTGAACGATGTTGCCCTGGGTGTGCAACTTCTGGGTCGCGACAGTTCGCACTCCGGTCCCCAGGTACAGACCCGACGGCAAGGTGGTGTCCTCGGTCGAGTTCGCACCGGCTTGGCGGATGTTCTGGTAGATCAGGTCTTCGAACACCGCGCGGTCGCGCTTGAAGCCATTCGTGTTGACGTTTGCCAGATTGTTCGAGATGACCGACATGCGCGTCTGCTCGGCGTCGAGTCCGGTCTTGGCGATCCACAGTGCAGGGTACATATCGCTTGCCTCTTGTCGTTTCAGGCGGCCGCTAGGGCGGCGGTGCCAACTGTTTCAATGTCGTCTACCAGAACTGCTGCAAAACGCTTGCCAGCTTTATACCGGGCGCAACAGACGTGCCGCCGCCTCGGCATCCTCGTCGGCCGTGCGCATCATCTTCACCTGCAACTCGAAACGACGTCCGAGTTCGATCATCTCGACCATCTCGTTGACCGCGTTGACATTGCTCGCCACCAGGGCACCAGCAGTCACGCGCTGCGTGGCATCGGCTTCAGCGACACCACCGCCTTTGAGGCGAAACAGACCATCGTCGCCCTTCTCCATCTGGTCGTACTGTGGCGCGACGAGCTTGATGCGGTCGATCACGGCGAGCTGTTCGCCGGTGGCACCAAGCGGGCGAATCGAGACGGTGCCGTCGGTACCGATCTCGATCTTTTCGAAAGGCGGCACGGCAATCGGCCCACCATTGCCCATGACCGGCAATCTGTTGCCGGTCATCAGCAGGCCGTTTTCGTCGACCTGGAGGTCGCCGCGCCGGGTGTAGGCCTCGTTGCCGTCGGACGACTGGACCGCGAGCCAGCCGCCGTCCTTGAGTGCGACGTCGAGGTCGCGCCCGGAGTACTGGATGCTTCCCTGATCAAAGTCTGTCGTCGGCCGTTCATCCATCGCATACACGCGTGTCGGATGACCGCTGCCGAATACCGGCATGCTGCGGAACTGGTTGAGGTCGGCGAGGAAACCTGCCGTGCCTGCGTTCGCCAGGTTGTTGCTGGAGTTCGCCTGCGCGACCAGGGTCTCCTTTGCGCCGCTCATCGCGACGTACAACATGCGATCCATGGTGGCCTCCGCTCAGAATCTCAGGGCGGGGACGCCGGATCGGCGACCGGGTAGGCTCGAACCCCGGTCACCGACCCGCGTTCCCGGGTTAACGGATGTTGATGATCGTCTGGGTGATCGAATCGGCCGTGGAGATGACCTCGGCATTCGCCTGGAACATGCGCTGCGCAGTGATCAGGTTGACCAGCTGCTGCGCGATGTCCACATTGGAGGCCTCCAGGGCACCGGATTGAATCTGGCCGAAGCTCGAGGTGCCGGCCTCACCGAGCTGCGGCGCCCCGGATGAAAAACTCTCCGCCCAGTTGGTGTCCCCGACCTGGCGCAGTCCCTGCTGGTTGTTGAACTTCGCGAGCGCCACCTTGCCGAGCGCCGACGACTGGCCATTGGTGTAGCGCGCAAAGATCACACCCTCGGCATCGATATCCAGGCCGGACAGGCGACCGGAAGTGAAGCCGTCCTGGGTGAGGTTGTTCACCGCGAACGCCGAGCCGTACTGCGTGGTGCCGGTCAGGTCGAGATTGATCTGCATCGGGTCGGCGCCGGTTCCGGGGTCGAACGACGCCGTCAGGCCGGTCGTCCCGGCGGTGCCATCGACATCGGTCAGATTGCCGGAGCCGTCGAACGCCAACGAGAACGGCGTGGGCGCAGCGGGCGGCACGGCGGTGCCATCCGGTGGGATGTTGGCGCCATTCACGTAGATGTACTGGTCCCAGGCGTTCGGCGCGGTCTTGCGGAAGTACAGCGTCGCGGTCTGCGCGTTGCCCAACGAATCGTAGACCGTGGTCGAGGTCGAGCTGTTGTAGGTGGTCGGATCGGTTGGATCGAAGGTGACCGCGGCCGCGACCTCCGCCTCGGAGGAATTGAGATTGAGCGCCTCGAACATCGACTGGGTCGGTAGCGGCGCACTCGGCGTGGTCGGCAGCTGGAAGTCGCGCAGCACGCCGGTGTTGAACGTCGTGGTACCACCGACCCCGGTCACCGCCTCGTAGATCTGCAGCCGGTCTGCGCTGCTGTTGACCACGAAGCCATCGCGGTCGACGCTGTAGGCGCCGGCCCGGGTATAGGCCTGGGTGCCGTCCGGGGCCTCGAGGACGAAAAAGCCCTGGCCGCTGATCGCCAGGTCCAGGTTGTTGGATGTGAAATCAATGGTTCCCTGGCTGAACTGCTGTGCTACGCGCGCCACGCGCACACCCTGGCCGGCGGCGTTGGAACTGGTGTCCTGGATGGCGTTGGCATACACGTCGGCAAACTCCGCGCGCGACTCCTTGAAGCCATTGGTGGCCGAGTTGGCGATGTTGTTGCCGGTTACCTCCAGGTCGGTGGAGGCCGCATTGAGTCCACTGAGAGCAATACGAAAAGGCATGGTGGCTTCTCCGTTTAATAAATCTGACGCACGTTGTTGAAGGAGATCGGGCCCAACCCCGCGAGGTTCAACGTCAAGCCGTTGCTACCGCTCAGATTGACGCTTTCGACGGTCGCAAACAGCTGGGTCTGCAGATCGACCGGGCGGTCGTTCTGGATCGCCTCGACCTGCACCCTGTAGTGGCCGGGTGTCACGTAGTTGCCGCTGTCATCCATCCCGTCCCAGGTGAAATTGAGTTCGCCGGACGGTGCGCTGCCGAGCGGCATCTCGCGCACCAGTTGGCCGACCGCGTCGGTGATGCGCGCGGTGACTTGCGGGCTGCTCTGCTCAAGCTGCACCTGCCCGCGCAGACCGCCGCCGGCGGCGAGGTAGCCGGTGTCGACAGGCGCCAACACCTCGCGCCCGACCAGCGAGCCGGCCTGGAGGGCCTGCCCGGAGGTGATCGACGCGGCCAGGGATTCGAAGTTCTGGTTGAGCTGCTCGAGGCCGGTCACCGAACCGAACTGTGCGATCTGACCGAGGAAGTCGCCGTTCTCCATCGGTTTGAAGGGGTCCTGGTTGTTGAGCTGCGTGACCATCAGTTTCAAGAAGGTCGTCAGACCCAGCTCAGAGGCGTTGTTGGTACCGCGACTGGAGGTGTCGGCAGCGGTCAACCCCAGGCTTGCGAACAGATTGTCCTGCGTGGCGATGGTGCTCATCTTCGCTTATCTCCCGAGGTTGATCGTCGCGCTGAGCATCTGTCGGGTGGCATTCAGCACCTCGACGTTGTTCTGGTAGGCGCGCGACGCTGAGATCATGTTGGCCATCTCTTCGACGATGTTGACGTTTGGCCGGTAGATGTAGCCTTCGGCATCGGCCAACGCGTGGTTGGGGGCGTACTCGCGCACCAGCGGGGCCTGGCTTTCGACCACGCCCGCCATGCGCACACCGACCGCCGAGCTACCTGGATTGGACTGGTCGAGAAGCGCGCGGAACACCGGCTGCCGGGCGCGATAGGTCTGGTCGATACTGCTCGACACGGCGTCCACGTTGGCCATGTTGCTGGCAACCAGGTTCATGCGCAGGTTCTGCGCATTCATGCCGGAGCCGGCGATGTCAAAGATCTTGAAACTGCTCATGCGCCACTCCCCTTGATGGCCAGCATCAGGCCTTTGACCTTGCCGTCGAGGAAACGCAGGCTGGCCTGATAGCGCATGGCGTTGGCGCTGAACTCGGTCTGCTCGCGTTCGACCTCAACGGTATTGCCGTCGAGCGAGGCCTGCTGCGGAACCCGGTAGGCCATCTGGGTGGATGCGACCAGGCCCTGGTCGAACTGCATGTGCCCGGCCTGGGTGGCTGCGAGGCGCACGGCGGGCTGCATCTCGTTGCGCAACATCGCCTGGAAGTCGAAGTCGCGCGCCTTGTAGCCAGGCGTGTCGGCGTTGGCGAGGTTTGCAGCCAGCACCTCGGAGCGGCGTGCGTGCAGGCGCAGGGCCTCTTCGTGGATGCCGAGAACGTTGTCGAGTTTCATCCCGCTGGTCTCCGAACGTACATGTCGGTCGATCCAAAGCAGGAACTGTGCCTAGAGTTACCTTGGCTTTAAATTCAGAGACTTAAGTGCGGAAAGGGTCGCCCGGCTTCGACCCTGCGGCAAGCGTTTGCCGGCTCCGGCGGCAACGCCGGCCGGTGCCGGCAACGGCGTCAGCGGCGGACGCGGTACACCAGGCCGCCGGCCAGGTTGCGCATCTCGAACAGATCCTCGTGACCGCTGATCGATTCGGTCGACCCGAGAAACAGGTGTCCGCCCGGTCGTAGTGAACGCGCCATGCGCTCGATGATGTCGCGTTTGCGCTCGCGTGAGAAATAGATCAGCACATTGCGACAATAGATGACGTCGAAGCGTCCCAGGCTTTCGAACGACTTGAGCAGGTTGAACTGCCGGAAGTTGACCCGCTGCCGATATTGCGGAAGCAGTTCGATGCACCCGTCCTGTTCACGGAAATAACGTTGGCGCTGCAGGTCGGTCAATCCACGTGCCGCCGAAATACCGCAATACACGCCGCCCTGTGCCTCCTTGAGCGCCGTCGCGGAGATATCGGTGCCGACGATCTCGTAGCGCATCGAGCGCGCCAGCCGACCCTCCTGCATCCCGTCCTGAAGCGTGATCGCGACCGTGTATGCCTCCTGACCCGTCGACGCCGCGGCCGACCAGATTCGCAGGTCGAGCGGCTTGGTCTCGGAGAGGATTCCGTCGACCAGCGCACGAAAGTGCGCCGCATCGCGAAACCAGAACGTCTCGTTGGTGGTCATTGCGTCGACCACCGCCGCCTGGATCCGGCTCGAGCCGAAATCGCCCAGGCGACTGACGAGGTCGCCGAAGCCGTCCAGCTCGAACACTGCAAACAGCCGTGACAGGCGGCTGATGACCAGGTATTCCTTGCCCGTGCCCAGCCTGATACCGGCCTGGCTTTCAAGGAATTCGTGGATCGCTTTGTACTCGGCCGGCGTGAGGTTCTTGTTCACTGCTTGCACTGCTCAACCGGTCCGGAGACGCGGAAATCAGGAGAGAGCTTGACGCTCGTTCGCATGCTGGCGCAACTGCTCCTGTACGATCGTTGCGAGCGAGTCAGGCTCCCATTTTGGCAAGAAGTCATTCGCGCCGACTTTCTCTACCATCGACTTGTTGAACACCCCGCTCAGCGAGGTATGCAGTATCACATGCAGATGTGCGAGCTGCGGGTGTTCGCGGATCGCCCTGGTCAGCGAGTAGCCGTCCATACGCGGCATCTCGACATCCGAGATCACCAGCGCAAGCCAGTTCGATACGTCGCGCCCCTCGTCGAGCCAGGCCTTGAGCTGGTCGAGCGCCTGCTTGCCGTCGTTGGCCGTGGTGTACTCGACACCCATCTGCTCCAACACCCGGCTGACCTGTTTTCGCGCGACACTCGAGTCGTCGGCCAGCAGCACATGCTGCGGTTCGTCGGTTTCACGCTGCTGGATGATGCCGTCGGAGACATGCTCCTGGCTTCCAGTCACTTCGCTGAGGATCTTCTCGACGTCGATGATCTCGACCAGTTCGTCGTCGACCTGGGTGACCGCGGTCATGTAGGTACCCTGCGCGGCGCCTTTTGGCGGCGGAAGAATCTCTTCCCAGTTCATGTTGACGATGCGGTCCACCGAATCGACCAGAAACCC
The DNA here is from genome assembly GCA_024235395.1 of Chromatiaceae bacterium. Taxonomy (NCBI): domain Bacteria; kingdom Pseudomonadati; phylum Pseudomonadota; class Gammaproteobacteria; order Chromatiales; family Chromatiaceae; species Chromatiaceae bacterium. Next base: position 299,379 of record JACKMK010000002.1, on the reverse strand, counting down.
CTGCATTCTGCGGTTGTACTCGGTGATGATCACGAACTTGTCGCGGTGGTCGCCGTCTGCGCCGATGCCGATCGCACGCGCCAGGTCCATGATCGCTATGGTCCTGCCCCGCATGTTGGCGATACCGAGTATCACCGGGTGTGACTGCGGCAGCGAGGTCAGTGCGGGACATTGGATGACCTCCTGCACCTTGAACACGTTGATGCCGAACCGCTGCCCGTTGCCCAGCCGGAATAGCAGCAACTCCAGCCGATTGTGCCCAGCGAGCCTGGTGCGCATGTCGACGCCGTCGAGTACCCCGGCCATCTGCCACCCCATGGTTGCGACCAAAATCAGATGGACTGCGTAGCGGCCCACCGGGAACAAGCTTTAGCCAGTCGGGTCCGGTGACCGGGCACGATCCTTGCTGCTGATCCGGCATGAACGATCTCCGACAGAAAACCGTCGCGGCGATGGTGCTCGCCGCAAGCTTCGGTCCCGCTGCAGGCGAGGAGTTTGCGGTCGAGCCACACGAAGACATCCGTGCGGCCGCCGAGCAGCACGTGTTGGCGCGTACCGAGAGTCTCTCGGGGCGGATCGAGGTGACGGTCGGCAACCTCGACAGTCGCCTGCGTCTTGCCGCCTGCGACCAAGCGCTCGAAACCTATGACTCGCCGAACGCGCTCAGCGGAGGGCGCGGGGTGGTGGGTGTGCGATGCACCGGCAGCAAGCCGTGGAAACTGTTTGTACCGGTACAGGTCGCGACGCTGAACCAGGTGGTCGTCAGCCAGCGCCCTCTGGTGCGGGGGCAAAGCCTGGTCGCTGCAGATCTGGCCCTGAAGGAAATCGATACATCGACCGTGCACAAGGCCTATTTCACGCGTATCGAGGACGTGGTCGGACTGCGCACCAAGCGCGCGGTGTCCGGCGGAGCCACGTTGCATGCCGGTCTGTTGCAGCGCGCCAAACTGGTCAAACGAGGTAGTCAGGTAATGATCGTGTCCGCGCTCGACGGCTTGCACGTGACGATGCGGGGCAAGGCCCTCGCCGATGGCGGCCGCGGCGACCGGATTCGCGCGAAAAACCTGGCGTCCGGCCGGGTCATTACCGGGACGGTCACGGACAGTGGCGTGATCGAGGTCACGAATTGACCCGGCAAAACCCTAAAGATACTGCCGAAATGACTTTTTTCGGAACGCACTTCACTACTTACCGCTGCTGCCTAAAGGCCGTCAAAAGTCGGACGATAGCAAGAGCGTACTCACAGTGAACGGGTGTGACCGAGATGGGCATTGAGATCAGTGGAAACAGCGGAAGGCCGCCTGCAGAGGCGGTAGAAGCAGCCAAATCACAAGCAGCCCCCCCGAGCAACAACCAGACCTCGGCGGCGGGCAACGGCGGGGGCGCAAAGACGGCGTCCACCGGCGGCGACAAGCTGAACCTCTCCAGTCAGGCTGCGCAGCTGCAGGCGCTCGAGGCGGAGATCGCCAACCTACCGGTGGTCGATACGCAACGCGTACAGGACGTGCAGCGAACCCTGGCAACCGGTGCATTCCAGATAGAACCGGCGCAGGTCGCGGACAAACTGCTGACCTTCGAAACCGGGCTGGCGCCGAGCTGACGCAGGTGGACCGGGATCAGTTGAGCGGCGCATTCTCCGCAACCGTGCAGGCCAGCCTGCACGGTCTGCAGACACTGCAGCAGCTGCTGTCGCGAGAACAGGCCGCCCTGACCGGGCGCGACCCCGAACTGCTGCAGCAGATCGTGACCGAGAAGCTCGCTGTCCTGAAGGAACTCGCGTCCAGCGTTCAGGCGCGCGACCGGCTGCAGAAGGCTGCCGGGTTTGAACAGAGTCTGGAAGGCGGGAGCACCCTGGTCGATCGACTCGGCCTGCCAGACCTTCAGCGGGCCTGGAACCAGCTCACCGAACTCGCCCAGACCGTCGCCGACCTGAACCTGCGCAACGGTCAGCTGGCCGCACAGGGGCAACGCGCCACACGCGCCGCGCTTGGCATTCTGACCGGGCGCCCCACATCGGACGACACCTACGCCGGATTGCGGCGCCGCGCGAGCGGCGCGGATCGCTACTCGCTCGGGAAGGTCTGAGCCGTCCACGACGACCGCTACCTTGCCGCCGTCTGCGGCTGTACCTTGTGGACTTGCCGCACCTGAGGTGCCTGGCGGCGCCTGCCTTCTCCTGGTGCATGCACCCACATGCCTGGCATGCAATCCGCAAGGTGAATCACGGCACCGCTGTTCGACCCGATTCGCGGTCAACGATGCTGGCACAGGCACACTGCACCATCGTGACGCCACAGACGACGGCTATTCGCCTCGATCTACCGCTTAAGAAATCACGCTTCGAGTCGACGCTATTGCAGACCCTGGCCGCACAGCATATCCGGCATCCGCGACACCAATATCCTTGAAGAGGTATCAGATTCCATGCTCAGAAACTTCAGCATCACGGCCCGCTATGCCGTCGCCGTTGGAATCGCAGTGGCCGTTCAGGCATTGATCCTGACCCTTTTGTCGCTGTCGTTCATGGACGGCAGCCTGACCGACTCGGAGGAGAAGGAACTCAAGGCCGTATACGAAAATGTAATGGCATCGATATCACAAAAGGGTCAGATGGCGCAGGCGATGAGCGCCCTGGTAGCCGAGATTCCCAGCGTACAAACAGCATTTGCGAACGGCCAGAGAGAGACGCTGGAACAGCTTTTCGTCCCGGGCTTCGCGGCATTGAAGTCACAGTACGGCGCCCGGCAGTTCCAGTTCCATACCCCGCCTGCGACTTCGTTCCTGCGCGTCCACAAGCCGGAGAAACATGGCGACGACCTGTCCACGTTCCGCGAGACGGTGGTCGAGACCAACCGCGCCAAGCAGCCGATCACAGGCCTCGAAATGGGTGTTGCCGGCCTCGGAATTCGCGGCATGGTGCCCGTTTCTCACCAGGGCGAACACATAGGATCGGTCGAATTCGGGATGTCGTTCGGACAACAGTTCTTCGATGAATTCACCCAGGAACATGGCATAAAGCTCGGGCTGTACATGCTCAAAGACAATGGTTTGACCGTCTTTGGCAGCACCATCGGGACCCAACCGCTGCTGGAGAAAGAGCACATTATCGAGGCCGTCAACGGCGAGCCTTACTTTGCAGAGCGCACCGTCGATGGCGTACCAGTCGCTGTCTATGTACATCAGATCACCGATTACTCCGGAAAACCGATCGCCGCACTCGAGCTGGTGAAGGACCGGAGCTTTTTTGTCGCCCAAATGAGCGACCTGCAGTCGTCGATGGCATTCGCGGGATTCGCCAGCTTTGCGATCATCGCGTTGCTTGTATGGTGGATAAGCCGCAGCGTCGTGCAACCGCTGCGTGCCACGGTACAGGCATTGGACGAGATTTCCAGCGGTACGGCGGCGCTTGGCGCTCGGTTGCCGGTGAAGGGCCGGGACGAGGTCGCATTTCTTTCCCGTGGCTTCAACACCTTCGTCGACAAGATAGAACGCGTGGTCGAGAAGATGAGCCTGTCGCTCGCCGAACTGAGCGGCATGGCAGACCAGCTGTCCACCGGCGCCACCCACACGAAGCACGGCATGCAACGGCAGAATTCCGAGACCTCGGTTGTGGCCACCGCGATGAACGAGATGTCGTCTACGGTCCAGGAGGTCGCACGGAACACCGAAGAGACCGCGGAATCGGCGAAGAATGCCGGCGAACAGGCACGCACCGGCAAGGACGTGGTCAACAACACGATCGCTGCAATCGAGTTGGTCGCAACGGACGTTGCATCGGTCGACACCGTCGTCAAGAAAGTGAATGACGACACGACGAAGATCGGCACCGTGCTCGACGTCATCCGTGGAATCGCCGAACAGACCAACCTGCTTGCACTCAATGCCGCAATCGAAGCGGCCCGGGCGGGTGAACAGGGCCGTGGGTTCGCCGTGGTCGCCGACGAGGTACGAACACTGGCACACCGCACGCAGCAATCCACGCAAGAGATTCAGGGGACGATCCAAAAACTGCAGCAGAGTGCGGACGAGGCGGTTTCCACGACCGAGAAGAGCCTTGCCCGGACCACCGAGAGCGTCGAGCAGGCGCGTCTTGCGGGCGAAGCACTCGATGCCATCGTCGGCTCCGTGGACACGATCACGCGCATGAGTACCCAGGTTGCCAGCGCTTCCAGCCAACAACGCGCCGTTGTCGAAGAAATCGGTAGAAACGTCACCAACATCGGTGCACTGGCCGAGGAGACCGCGCACGGCGCACAGGACACCGCCGAGATCAGTGACCGGATCGTCGCCATCATGGAGGAACTCGTGGCCGGCATGAATGCGCTCGGTGCGACCGCGTCGACCGCGGCTTCAGTGCTGGAACGCGCCAAGGCCTCGCACAAGGCATGGACGGCCAAGCTGCGGGCCTATCTCGATGGTGTCCGCACGATGGACGAATCCGAGTTGGTCTCTGACCACGAGTGCGCGATGGGCCGCTGGTATTTCTCGACCGGATCGCAGCAGTTCGGTCAACAGCACGAGTTTAGGGCGATCGAGGCACCCCACCGCGAGTTGCACGAGGCGGTAAAGCGCATCGTCGGTCTGAAGGACCGCGGTGACATGGACGCCGCAGAGAAGGAGTACCAGAGACTCGCCGGGCTTTCGGAAAAGATCGTCCATCTGATCGAGAATCTCGAACGCCACGTCGTCTGAACCGGCCCATCGCCGCCACCGCGAGCACGGCGAGGCCACCCGCTCGCCGGCGCATCGCGTCGGGCCCTTTCCGGTCACCCGTGTTACACAGCACCCCCATGCCGCGTTAGAATCGGGGGGTGCCGATGCCGCGGCGCCGCAGGATGCGCAGCAGCCCCGCGAAATCCCCGGCCCATCCCACATCCGCCCTCGTAGCTCAGCTGGATAGAGCGCACCCCTCCTAAGGGTGAGGTCAGAGGTTCGAATCCTCTCGGGGGCACCATTCACTCCGTTCATGTCCCGCCGTTCGGATTCCCGGCCCCTTCGCGGCGTTCGGTGAGCTGCGTCTGTCCACCGGACAGACCGACTCACCTCACCCTCTCGGGGGCACCATTCACTCGTTCGCACCGCACCCAAGTTTCGGACATGAACTACCGGTATCTCAGGTAGAAACGAATTTCGCCCGAATGACGCGCGGACGTTTTCGACGCACACGACGGCCTCGTCCGGCCAAGGGCAGATTTCAAGTACCTTCATTCCAGAATGGATGACGCGTTCCGATAGCGGACCGCGGAGTCCGCCCGGCCCGAACAACACTGCTGCAAACCCCGAGAGACATTCAGCCACCCGGGACCCCGCCAAGATGGCGGGGTTGCCTGCCGGCCTTATCTGGTCGACGCGGCGGACCGCGTGGGCCCGGGCCGCCGCATCACCGATCAGGATGCCGAGTGCAGCTGGATGACTTCCGCGGAGCCGCCAAGGGTGGACGCAGGTTCCGAGATCAGGTCGGAGACCTGATCGAGCTGTTGCTGCCAACGACCATACCAAGCCTTGGCACGTTTACGATCCAGCACCGACAGGCAATCACCCTCGATGCGGTTTGCTGCTGCCCAGAAACTCAGCCCTTTCCAGTCGATGCTACTCATGACATTGTCGTCCAGCTTGGCCAGGTCGATGACCCGCGCGCCATGTGCCTCGGCTTGTGACTTCGCTGCCGAGCGATCGAAGGCGTCGAAGTTTCCGCCGCGACCGAAGTTGCGCACGATCACGAACGACACACCGCGGTGAGCGGAAAAATCATTGATCACACGCTGCAAGAGATCGACCGAATTGCGGCTGCCGTCAGTGACGTGCCAGACGGTGACGGGGATATCCAGTTCTTCTGCCAGGTCGAGCACGCCGCTGTCCTGGACCCAGTCCTGCAGCGCACTGGCGCTTTGCGCCGGCAGGTCGACCAACACGGTCTGGTCGGTATCGATCGCCGACAGCAGGATGGCATCGGCGCTCGCATTGTCGCGCAGGTCCAGCGCCTTCGTGTAGTCGGCGTAGAAACGCAGCAGGTCGCCATGCGACTGATCGCCATCCAGTGCCACGAAAGATTGATTGCGATCGATGAATTCCTGGGCCAGCAGACGTGCCACTGTGGACTTGCCAACACCACCTTTCTCGCCACCCACGAGATGAATCTGACTCATTACCTTGCGCCCCTTCTTGGTGCCTTGCACCAATTTAGTTCCATGAATTTAAGAGAGTTTTTGCCTTCAACCGGGCGATCCCGAGTCGAAGGCGGGCGGATTATACAGACCACTCTTCGCGAGACCAGTGACGAACGCCAAATCATCGAAACATCCGTTTTTCGGCCGCCACTGCGATGCACCCTTGTACGCATAACGCACCAAAAGCGGTCGCATCGGGGAAGAAGCCAGCCTGTCCCTGGCCCCTGAACACGAGCCACGCCCGATACCCGAAATCGAACAACGAAACTCGATCTACCGACGAAGCCAAGCGCTGGTGTCTTCACTGCGCAATGTATCCAGGCGCCTCGACCTTCGGATTACCGGGCTGTTCGCCGACCAGAGAACACCGCTGTTTTGCACAAACCGGTTCCCCGCGTCGCGCCGCGGCGTCGGTTATGATTCGGCGGATGCACATCCTGTTGGTCGAAGACAATCCGGATCTCACCGGCAACCTTTGCGATTACCTCGAGGCGCATCGACACAGCGTGGACGTGACGCACAACGGCCTCACCGGGCTGCGCTTTGCGCTCGAAAACAGCTACGACGTCATCGTGCTCGACCTGATGCTGCCCGGAATGGATGGCCTCGAGGTGTGCAGCCGGCTGCGGGCCGAAGGCAACGGCACGCCGGTGCTTATGTTGACTGCGCGGGACACCCTGGCGAACAAGTTGGAAGGCTTCGACAGCGGCGCCGACGATTATCTGGTGAAACCGTTCGCGATGCCCGAGCTGGAGGCCCGCCTGAACGCGCTGGTGCGCCGCGCCCATGGTGAGGTCGCGAAGTCACAGCTGGTCGTGGCGGACCTCAGGTTCAATCCCGACAACCTGCGGGTCGAACGCGCCGGCCGGCGCATCGACCTGGCACCGATACCGTTGCGCATCCTCGAGCTGTTGATGCGACGTTCGCCGGGTGTCGTTCGCCGCGAGGAGATCGAACGTGAGGTCTGGGCCGACGACCCGCCGGACAGCGATGCGCTACGCGCGCATATCCATGCACTGCGTGCCGCGGTGGATCGCGGTGCCGCCGAGCCGTTGATCCACAACATTCGCGGCATCGGCTATCAGCTCGCATTGGGCGATGACCGCTAGGCGCAGCCTGCGCAACCGCGTCGCGGTCGCGCTCGCGGTGTTCGGCGCCCTGGTGAGCCTGATACTGGCGGTGGTGATCTATGTTGCCTCACACGATCTCGAACGGCAGCTGATTGACGACACGCTGAACGCGGAACTGGACGATCTGGTCGAACGCCAGGCGCGAAATCCGTATTCGTTGCCGGAACGCACTGCGACCATCCGGGCATTCGTCATCCGTGCCCAGGGAGCCCTGGGCAACACGCCACCCGAAGTGGCGTCACTCGCCCCGGGGCAGCACCAGCTGCAACTCGACGGAACGCCCTATCGGGCCGCGATCCGCGAGGTCCGTGATCGGCGCTACGTCGTCCTGTACGACGTCAGCGCCCTGCAGCGTCGTGAACGCGGCTTTGCGCTTCTGCTTGCCAGCAGCGTGCTGGTGATCACGCTGATTTCGGCCCTTTCCGGAAGGCAGTTGGCGACCCGAGTGATCGCGCCGGTAACCGAGTTGGTGCGCCGTGCTGCCGAACTGCGACCGGAAGACGACCACCAGCCTCTGGCCGGAGAGTTTCCTTGGATCGAGGTACAGCAGCTGGCAGCCGATTTCGACGACTATCTGGGGCGCCTGCACGATTTCATCGAACGTGAACGCCTGTTCACCGGCGACGTCAGTCATGAGCTGCGCACACCACTCGCGGTAATCGCCGGCGCCAGCGAGTTGCTGCTGGACGATCACTCCCTGGACGAACGCAACCAGGCACGCGTCGCACGCATCGGCCGCGCCGTCGCCGAGATGAGCGAGATGACCGGCGCACTGCTCGCCCTGGCGCGTGAACAGGACACGGCGTCAGCCGAGACGCCTACATGTGATGTCGCGGCGGTGGTCGCCGACCTGGTCGAACGCTACCGCGAACTGTTCCGCTTCAAACCCGTGGCACTTGCGCTGACCATCTCCGGACACCCACAGCTGCGGGTTGACCGGGCCGTACTGTCGATGGTGCTCGGCAATCTGCTGCGCAACGCCCTCAGCTTCACCAGCGAGGGAAAGGTGATCGTCGAGGTAAAATCCGATGCGATCGAGGTGCGTGATACCGGCACCGGCATCGGCGATCTCGACGTCAGCGCCTTGTTCAAGCCCTACGTGCGTGGCGACGCGAGTGACGGCGCCGGCCTGGGCTTGTCGCTGGTAAGCCGCCTTTGCGAGCGCCATGGCTGGCAGGTCACGCTGGCCAACATCGATACCGGCGGCACCGCCGCGCGCCTGAGCTTCGCGACCAGGCCTTCGCCTGCCTGACCACGGCGATTTAACGCTCCCTTAACGTTCGTTTTGCATTGTCTTAACGCCGACTTCGGTAGGCTTCTTGGGAACAACATTTGATGCCCAAGCCATACCGGAGCGCGCCATGCAGTACATCTCTATTTCTCCCTTCAAACAGGCCCAGGACGACCCGGCGAGCAGTGCGGTCCGCCATGTGATCGTCGCCCTGTCGGTGATCCTGGCGGTGATCGGCCTGACCACCCATCACATGGTGATCGCGGTCATCGGTCTGATCGCGACGCTGGCCGTGGCAGCTCGGATCGAGTCCGCCGGCACGCTCAAGACCTCGGCCGGATCGACACTACGGCGCGCCGACGGCGGGAGCTTCCCCGGGAGCCGAGTCGATACCGTGAGCGACGCCCCCGAAACGCCCAAGGTGCTCGATGGCGGCAGCATGGAACATCGCCATCACATCGGCACGGAGAAGGTGCAGGGCCGATGAAAACCGGAGCCTTCGCCAACACCGCGCAGCATGCCCTCGACCGGGTGGGCACCGGTGCCGGCCTGAGGCGCCTGTTACCGTTCCTCGCTTGGCTGCCCCGGGTCAACCGCGGCACGCTGAGCAGCGACCTGGTCGCCGCGCTGACTGGCGCGATCGTGGTATTGCCCCAAGGGGTCGCGTTCGCGACGATCGCCGGAATGCCGCCGGAGTACGGCTTGTACGCCGGCATGGTGCCCGCGATCATCGCCGCGCTGTTCGGTTCATCCTGGCACCTGGTCTCCGGGCCGACCACTGCAGCGTCCATCGTACTGTTCTCGTCGCTGAGCGCTCTTGCCGAACCGGGTAGCGTCGAATACGTGCGTCTCGCATTGACCCTGACACTGATGGTCGGCGCGATCCAGTTGTTCATGGGTTTCGCACGCCTCGGTACCCTGGTCAATTTCATTTCGCATTCGGTCATCGTGGGATTTACCGCCGGGGCTGCCGTGCTGATCGGCGTGAGCCAGCTGAAGCACTTCTTCGGCGTGCCGATTCCACGTGGCAGCGACCTGTTCGGGACCCTGCACCACCTGATCGCCCAACCGGACGCGATCAATCCCTACGTACTCGCCGTGTCACTGGTCACGCTGTTCAGTGGTATCGCGCTGAAACGCTACCTGCCACGGGTCCCCTACATGATTGGTGCGATGCTGATCGGGAGCCTGACCGCACTGTTGATCGGCGGTCCCGAGCACGGCATTGCCACGGTCGGTGCCCTGCCCGACCAGTTGCCTCCACTGTCGATGCCGGCGTTCGATCTCGCGACCCTGCGCGAACTGGCGCCGACGGCACTGGCCGTGACCCTGTTCGCGTTGACCGAGGCCGTCTCCATCGCCCGGTCGATCGCGATCAAGACCGGACAGCACATCGACGGCAGCCAGGAATTCGTCGGCCAGGGTCTGTCGAATGTGGTCGGCAGCTTTTTCTCGGGCTATGTCGCCACCGGCTCGTTCAATCGTAGCGGGCTCAACTACGAGGCCGGCGCCAAGACCCCGCTGGCGGCCGTGTTCGCCGGCGTGCTGCTGATGGGCATCGTCGTGCTCGTGGCACCGCTGGCGGCATACCTGCCCAATGCCGCGATGGCCGGCGTGCTGATGCTTGTCGCCTGGGGGCTGGTCGACGGCCACCACATTCGCAAGATCCTGCGTGCCAGCCAGTCGGAGTCTGCCGTCATGACGGTGACCTTCCTGTCCGCACTGTTGCTCGACCTCGAGTTCGCGATACTGCTCGGTGTCGGCCTGTCGCTGATCGCCTACCTGAATCGCACATCGCGCCCGCATCTCGAACAGCGGGTGCCGGACCCGAACCTGCCGCGCCGTCGCTTCAACGACGCCAAGGGCCTTGCGCAGTGCCCGAAACTGCGCTTGGTGCGTATCGACGGTTCTCTGTTCTTCGGCGCGGTCAGCCACGTCGCCGAGCGGCTGCGCAACATGGAAGGCCGCGACCGGATACCGCGCGATACCGCGCTGATCGCCCACGGCATCAATTTCATCGACGTGGCAGGAGCCGAGTTCCTCGTCCAGGAGGCGGCACGTCTGAAGCGTGCGGGTCGGCGACTGTACCTATTCCGGGTCAAGCCGGCCGTGTTGGCATTCCTCGAGCGCGGCGGCTATCTCGATGACATCGGGCGTGACGCGGTCTACGAGTCGAAGAGTGCCGGCATCGCCGCCGCGGTCGCACAGCTGGACCACGCGCATTGCAGCACCTGCAGCGCGCGCGTATTCGTCGAGTGCCAGGAACTGGCAGTCGGCGAGACGGGGTGATATGGCCGTGTTCAGTGTTTCGGTAAGGAACGCGCGCCGCATCTACGTCGCGGCAACCACCCTGCTGTTGCTGGTCATCCTGTTCGGGACTGCCCTGCTCTCTTTCGACATCCTCGGGATCGGGTCGCGCCGTAGCGAACTGTACGCCCCGGGCCGCCAGGCACTGGTCGAGGCCCAGTGGCTGCTTGAGCAGACGATTCCCCATGCGGAGACGAAACCGCTGGAACGCAATCTCACGCACCAACACATGAAGACGGTGTTGGACTGGCTGGAGACAGCCGAAGACGTACAGCCGGAACACCGTCAACGCGTCGCGACGCTGCGCGATATGGTGAGCGATCTGCAGGCCGCCGACAGCGCGGCCGAAGCCAGCGCGAAGCAACGCAGCCGGCTCTACACCCGGATAGTGTCTGAACTGAAGTCGCTGATCGAACAGTACAAGTGAACCGCTTCCCAGCGCTCGGGCGCCCGAAGACGCAGCCCCGCTACTGAGCGTCGCCACCCGGGCAGTTTCCGCCGCCTCGGCCACCCGGATCGGTTAATGTTCGCCGATCGACATCCCAACGCGGACAAGCACCGGCGATTATGGAACTCTGGCAGATACTCGTGCTCGCGCTGGTCGGCGTCGCAGCCGGCTGGCTGAACGTGATGGCGGGCGGCGGCTCGCTGCTGACCGTCCCGGTGATGCTGTTCATGGGCATCCCGGGGCCGGTCGCCAACGGGACCAACCGGATCGCGATCCTGGCACAGAACATCACCGCGGTGAGCGCTTTCCGGCGCCGCGGGTTTTCCGATTTCCGCCTCAGCCTCAGCCTGTCGGCCGCCGCTGCGCTCGGCGCCCTGTTCGGCGCGTCGATCGGCGTACACCTCGACGGCGAGTGGTTTGACCGGGTCCTGGCGTTGGTGATGGTCGGGGTCATGCTGCTGATGGCGACCGGGCGCGATGCCGCGAAGCCGGTCGGCGGCGAAGCCCAGCCGAAGAACCTGCTGCTCGGTCATCTGCTGATGGTCGGGGCCGGCGCCTGGGGCGGCTTCATTCAGATAGGCGTCGGCTTCATCCTGATGCCCATCCTGCATCGGGTGATGGGCCTCGACCTGGTGCGGGTCAACATGCACAAGGTGTTCGTCGTGTTGGTCTACACCGTGGTTGCGCTGCTGGTATTCGCCACGCAGTTGGAATTGTTGTGGTGGACCGGGATAGGACTCGCCGTCGGCAACTCGATCGGGGGCTGGCTCGGCGCCCATTCGACAATCTCTCATGGCGCCCCGCTGATCCGCCGCGTGCTCTACCTCGCGCTGATTGCGTTCATCGTCAAGCTGCTGTTTTTCTGAGCGGTACGCTCATCGATATCCGTTCGGGCGAAGCACCGTGCCCCGCCCGCCGGATCAGGCGGCGACGTGTTCGCCCCGGCGTGGCGACTGGCCGTCGCGCCGCGGGGGCTTGACCTGCGCGATCACCTCCCCGATGAGCGACCCCAGGGTCTGGTAGGTCTTTATCTGCGCGCGCTGGTAGGCCGTGTCCGGGGCATCACCGGCGAACGACAGGCGTGCCTCGAAAAACGCAACGTCGGCCTCGAGCGAATACAGGTCCGCGCGCGATTTGGGCCTCAGGTGCGTGGGCGACATCATGCGTTTCATTTTAGCACCCGCCAGGCTGCAACAGAATCTCCATAGATTCCCTGTGGATACTCTTCAACCGCACCGTTGTCCCCTCGGTTAGACAATGATCCGAATAAAAATTTACCGACCCATTAGCGAAAAATCGCTGTGCTAGACTCCCGTTAAACCCCGGTCTTTCGGTAAAAATCCGCATTTTGCCATTAATTTAGGGCGTCCATCCCAAAATGTCCGAATTCCTCGATCGCCTGCGTCGCTCATCTGGATTTTTCGGTGCCAATGCGCCGTTCATCGAGGATCTCTACGAGGCCTACCTCGAGGACCCGACCAGCGTACCCGACAACTGGCGGCAGCATTTCGACGGCCTGCCGCCGGTCGAGGACGTGCAGATCAAGGACATTTCACACCGTCGCGTGCAGCAGGATTTCCTGCAACTGGCGCAGGATGCCGGTTCGCGCGTGCATCGCGCCCCCGGACTGTCCGCCGCGGCCGCCGAGCGCCAGGCCAAGGTTTTGCGACTGATCAACGCCTATCGGGTCCGTGGTCACCTGAACGCGACGCTGGACCCGCTGTGCCTCAAACCGACGCCACCACTGCCCGACCTGCAGCCGACGTATTACGGGCTGACCAAAGACGACATGGATGCGGTGTTCAACACCGGTTCGCTGTTCGCACCGGATCAACTGACGCTGCGCGAGATCCTGGATCAGGTGCAGGAGGTGTACACCGGCAACGTCGGCTCCGAGTACATGCACATCACCAACACGGAAGAGAAGCGCTGGATACAGCAGCGCCTCGAGACCTACCGTGCCAAACCGGAACTGGACGATGACCAGCGGCGCTGGATCCTGCACATGCTGACCGCGGCGGAAGGCATCGAGAAATTCATGCATGCGCGTTACGTCGGGCAGAAGCGGTTCTCGCTCGAGGGCAGCGAATCGTTGATCCCGATGCTGGACGAACTGATCCAGCGCGCCGGCAGGGACGGTGCGAAGGAAGTCGTGATCGGCATGGCACATCGCGGCCGCCTGAACGTCCTCGCCAACATCATCGGCAAGCCGCCGGCACAGATATTCGACGAGTTCGAAGGCCGCCGGCATATACCGGACGAGGGCATTCTGTCCTCCGGCGACGTCAAGTACCACAAGGGCTTCTCGAACGACGTCGACACACCGGGCGGCCTGGTGCACATCACCCTGGGGTTCAATCCATCGCACCTCGAGATCATCAGCCCGGTGGTCCACGGTTCGGTGCGCGCGCGCCAACAGCGGCGCAAGGACAAACGTGGCGAGCAGGTACTGCCCGTGATACTGCACGGCGACGCCGCCTTTGCCGGACAGGGCGTGAACATGGAGATGTTCAACATGTCGCAGGCGCGCGGATACACGGTCGGCGGCACGGTACACATCGTGATCAACAATCAGATTGGATTCACGACCAGCAACATCCTGGACAGTCGCTCCACCACCTACTGCACCGATGTCGCGAAAGTCGTCCAGGCACCGATCTTCCACGTCAATGGCGACGATCCCGAGGCAGCGATCTTCGCCACCCGTCTGGCGCTGGATTATCGCAACCGGTTCAACAAGGACGTGGTGATCGACCTGGTCTGTTACCGCCGCCATGGCCACAACGAAGCCGACGAGCCCGCGGTGACCCAGCCGATGATGTATCAGAAGATACGCAATCATCAGCCGACCCGTGCCGCCTATGCCGATCAGCTGATCGCCGCTCAACTGATCGCCCCGGCCGAGGTGCAAAAGTACGTCGAGGACGTGCGTGCCGAGTTCGAGAAGGGACATTGCGTCGGACGGCCCAACGTGTGCGTAGTGACCAACCCCTACCACGTCGACTGGTCGATCTATCGCGGGATTCGCTGGGACCACCCGGTCGACACCACCTTCGATGCGGAACGCTTCGAAGCACTGGCGGGACAGATCGTGACCCCGCCGGGCGAATACAACTTGCATCCACGCGTGCAGCGCATCATGGAAGACCGGCGATTGATGGCCCAGGGCGACAAGCTGGCCGACTGGGGCTTCGCCGAGAACATGGCCTATGCGACGCTGATCGATCAGGGCGTACCGATCCGCATTTCGGGGCAGGACTGTCGACGCGGCACCTTCTTCCATCGACACGCGATGCTGCGTGATCAGGACACCGGGGCAAGCTATATCCCGCTGCGCAACCTGCACAAGGGCCAACCGAACTTCACCGTGATCGACTCGGTGCTCTCGGAAGAAGCGGTGCTCGCTTACGAATACGGCTACGCAACGGCGGATCCGAGCGCGCTGACCGTCTGGGAGGCGCAGTTCGGCGATTTTGCCAACGGCGCACAGGTGGTGATCGACCAGTTCATCACCTCGGCCGGCGCCAAGTGGGGCCTTTACTGCGGCCTGGTGATGCTGTTGCCGCACGGCTACGAAGGCCAGGGCCCCGAACACTCGTCGGCACGGCTGGAGCGCTATATGCAACTGTGCGCCGAGCACAACATCCAGGTGTGCGTGCCAACGACGCCGGCGCAGATCTTTCACCTGCTGCGCAGGCAGATGCTGCGACCGTTTCGGCACCCGCTGGTGGTCATGTCGCCGAAGAGCCTGCTGCGCCACCCGTTGGCGACGTCGCCGCTGGAATCCCTGACCCACGGGCGCTTCGAGACGGTGATCGACGAGATCGATCCCGTGGACCCGGATGCGGTAACCCACATCGTCCTGTGCACCGGCAAAGTCTATTACGACCTGCTGCAGGCAAGACGTACGCGGGGTCTGCAACACGTCGCACTGGTGCGCCTGGAGCAGCTCTATCCGTTCCCACGCGCCGACTTCGAGATGGTCACCGCACGCTATCCGAACGCCGCGACATTCGTCTGGTGCCAGGAAGAGCCGCAGAACCAGGGCGCATGGGACCAGATCAAGCATCGCTTCCATGACCTCCACGAGAACGGCCGCAGCCTGATCTACGTCGGACGCCCGTCGGCCGCGACACCGGCCACCGGCTACCACCAGGTGCATCAGGAAGAACAGGAAAAGCTGGTGGACGATGCGCTGACCGGACGCCGCGATCCGTCGATGAACCGGCGGGGCTAGGGTCGCGCCGCATGCCAGACAAACGACAGACCGCAGAACACACCTGATGCGTCATCGGGTCACTGGATACAACAAGAGATAAGTTTTGGAGCTCTGATATGCCAACCGAAGTACGCGTACCCACTCTGCCGGAATCCGTCAGCGACGCGACCGTGCTGACCTGGCACAAAAAGCCCGGTGAAGCGATTGCGCGCGACGAAAACCTGGTCGACCTGGAGACCGACAAGGTCGTACTTGAGGTGCCGTCACCGGTGGCCGGCGTGCTGAAGGAAACAGCCGTCGAGGAAGGCGCAGTGGTGACCGCGGACCAACTGCTGGCGATCGTCGAGGCCGGTGCAGGCGCCGCCGCCGTCGCGTCCGAACCCCCGACACCGCCGGAAAAACCGGCCGACGAGAAACCGGCCGCACCCAGGGCGACCCAGGCCGCGAGCGAGCCCGAAGACGACCTCGACCAGGTCCTGACGCCAGCGGTACGCCGACTCGTGAAGGAACTCAATGTCGATGTCAGCAAGATCAGCGGCAGCGGCAAGAACGGGCGAATCCTCAAGTCGGACGTCATGGCCTATCTCGACCGGCAGACCACGACCGAAGATGACGCCGATGCACGCGCAGCAGTCCCCGCGGGCGGTGCCGTGGCGCCCGGCGAGCGCCAGGAAAAACGCGTACCCATGACGCGCCTGCGTGCACGCATCGCCGAACGCCTGGTCGAGGCGCAGCAGAACGCCGCGATCCTGACGACGTTCAACGAGGTCGATCTCAAGGCCGCGATGGATCTGCGCGCGCGGCACAAGGATGCGTTCGAGAAGGCCCACGACGTCCGTCTGGGCTTCATGTCGTTTTTCGTCAAGGCATCGGTCGAGGCGCTGAAGAAGTTTCCGGTCGTCAATGCGTCAGTCGATGGCAACGACATCGTCTACCACAACTATTTCGATATCGGCGTCGCGGTCGGTTCGCCACGCGGCCTGGTGGTGCCGATCCTGCGCAACGCCGACCAGATGTCGTTTGCGCAGATCGAGGACACGATCCGTGGATTCGGCCAGAAGGCCAAGGACGGTACGCTGAGCTACGACGAACTCGCCGGCGGCACCTTTACGATCTCCAATGGCGGGGTGTTCGGCTCGATGCTGTCGACACCGATCCTCAATCCGCCGCAGAGCGCGATCCTCGGCATGCACAATATCGTCGATCGCCCGGTGGTCGAAAACGGCGAGATCGTGATCCGGCCGATGATGTACCTGGCGCTGTCGTACGACCACCGTATCATCGACGGCCGCGAAGCGGTGCAGTGCCTGGTGACGATCAAGCAGTGCATGGAAGACCCGGCGCGCATGTTGTTGGGAGTCTGAGCTTGGCGAACACCGATGGCACGACCGTAATCCGGCAGCAGGACCTGATCCAGAGCGTCGCCGACGCACTGCAGTTCATTTCGTACTACCACCCGCTCGACTACATCCAGGCCGTGGGCCGCGCCTATGAGCGCGAACAATCGCCTGCGGCCAGAGACGCGCTCGCGCAAATCCTCTCGAACTCGCGCATGTGCGCCGAGGGGCACCGACCGATCTGCCAGGACACCGGTGCCGTCGTGGCATTTCTCAAGGTCGGTATGAAGGTGCGCTTCGAAGGCGAGATGAGCCTCGCCGACATGATCAACGAAGGCGTGCGGCGCGCCTACCTGCACCCGGACAACAAACTGCGCGCCTCGATGGTGGCACCGCCGATCGGTGCGCGCACGAACACGCGCGACAACACGCCGGCGATCATCTACACGGAGATCGTTCCGGGCGCTCAACTCGAGATCGCGCTCGCGGCCAAGGGCGGCGGTTCGGAAAACAAGTCGAAGTTCACGATCCTCAACCCGAGCGACAGCATCGTCGACTGGGTCGTCAAGACGTTGCCGACGATGGGCGCAGGCTGGTGTCCCCCGGGGGTTCTGGGTATCGGCATCGGCGGTACCGCCGAGAAGGCGCTATTGCTTGCCAAGCAGTCGCTGATGGCACCAATCGATATCGACGAACTCCGGGCACGCGGGCCGTCAAATGCGATCGAGGAGCTGCGCCTGGAGATCTTCGACAGGGTGAACGCGCTGGGGATCGGTGCCCAGGGGCTCGGCGGTCTGACCACCGTCGTCGACGTCAAGATCCTCGACTACCCCACGCACGCGGCGTCGCTGCCGATAGGCATGATCCCGAACTGCGCCGCGACCCGGCACATCGAATTCCAGCTCGACGGCAGCGGCCCGGCCGTGCTGACCCCGCCACGCCTCGAAGACTGGCCGGACGTCACCTGGCAGGTCAGCGCATCGGCAAAGCGCGTCGACCTCGACAAGCTGACGGCCGCCGAGGTGCGCAGCTGGCAACCGGGTGATCGCCTGCTGCTGAACGGCAAACTGTTGACCGGCCGCGACGCGGCACACAAACGGATCCAGGATCTGCTCGACAGCGGTCGGCCGTTGCCGCCCGGCGTCGACTTCACCAACCGCCTGATCTACTACGTCGGTCCCGTCGACCCGGTGCGCGACGAGGCGGTCGGACCGGCCGGACCGACCACGGCGACACGCATGGACAAGTTTACCGAGATGATGTTGTCGAAGACCGGCCTGATCGGCATGGTAGGCAAGGCCGAGCGCGGACCGGTCGCGATCGAATCGATCAAGCGGCACGGGGCCGCCTATCTGATGGCGGTGGGCGGCGCAGCCTACCTGGTCTCGCAAGCGATCCGCTCGGCGCGCGTGGTCGCGTTCGAGGATCTGGGCATGGAGGCCATCTACGAATTCGAGGTGGTCGACATGCCCGTCACGGTTGCAGTCGACAGCCAGGGTGAATCGGTACACGAAACCGGACCCGCAGAATGGCGGGTCAGGATTTCCGAGATGTCTCGATCACGCTAGCGACGGGACTGGGCCGGCTGACCTCGCGCAGATCGGAGTCATCCTCGGCCGGAACCAACACCGTTTCATGAAAAACGGACTCGTTGAACAGCGAGTGATCCGGGGCGTATTCGCTGACGCAATCAATGGCGTCGTTCGAGGCGATACTGGAAATTCTCAGATAGGCATGCCGGGAACGTTTATACATACCGCGCACGGCGGACGATTTTTGTGACATCGCCAGTGCCGTCTCACGCATGTCGATGACATAGGCGGTACGCGATCCGCGGTGTTCGATCGGAGGACCCACCTGGGTGAGGTTCAGGCCGAGTTTCCGCAACAACCTGGCAAACGCATCGGTGACCAGGAACACGCAGTAGGTCAGCTTGCGCTTCAGCGTGAAAATGACCATCGTCCGTATCATTCCGATCGTTACCTCGAACTGCTGAGAGTTTCCGATCGGACCTATACCCCAGGCTTCCAGCGAGTTCGGTGCCGGCTGAACGGCTGTGTCGAGCGTGGCGGGGTCACGGTTGCGAATGATGCAGAAACGCGAGATCTCAGCGACCGGCATCGAGGGATCCTTGAGCTTTTCCCGGTCGAAGGCTCCCAGGCTGTCGATCGGCAGCGGGTACCCCGGTTTGGGCAACACAAGCCGCGTCGCCGCGACCCACTGCTGGGTCTTTTTACTCTGTACGATGAAGTGCGCGGACCGATCATCCCAGGCGTCGGTCTCTCGTGCAGTCGAGAATGCCTCGGGGTCCTCGAATCCTCGGTCCAGGCAGAAGACCTGGTATCGGATCCGTTGATGCAGTGCCACCCCCCAAGGGGTATCCGCAAAGCAGACTCTGAAATTTTCATCAAACATTTACGTTGCCCTACCGCGCGACGTCCGCTTTGCAGATGTGATATTCCGCCCCAGAACCGCACGGAGCCCGGTCCGTGATTAAATAGCATTGTCATGCCAGCTGCCAGAACTTGCGGCCCAACGTGTCCACATCGGCGTGCGCGGTTATTCCGGTCCGACCAGGCACCAGCCCCCCAGAGAGGCATTGCAGGCCGCCGACAGATGTGCGGCGCTGCCGGCCCTTTACTTTGCAAATCTCTATAGGACCTAAAATGAGACAATCATCTAAAAGATAACGACCGGCGGCGGTCTGCGCGAGGTCGTCGCAAGAAGACCGGCCCCAATCATGGCCGCGACTTTCGACAGTATGATGATAATAAGAACGTGGTTCTGGGCAGGGCCTGAATCTGTGACTACCCTCACATCGTCGGCTGCAAACCAACGCCTACCTCGCAACGACGACGGCATGCCCCGATCTCAATCGATCGGTCCGATCGTACCCTCGCGTGTGAGAATCTCCCAGACGTCGTATCGTTCTTCCTTCACCCGCGCCAACAGTGTCCGCAGCTCGATGAAACACGGCTGCCGCTTGCCGTGATATACAACCTCAGGGCCGATGTTGTTGAAATAGATACCGATTCTTGAAAGCAGTCGCAGCAGCGCGCGTTCCATCACCGAACACCAGTGGGTGACACCGGATTGCGCACTCATCACCACCAGCGACTCGATCAGGCCCAGCGTGATATGCGGCGCCAGGCGGCGATTGGCCATGTCCTTCTGCGCGGCCTCCATGGCGGCCAGCGATTCCTCGGTGACGGCGGTCGGCGAGCCGGCCTCTCCGATACGGCGGCGGAACGACCGTGAAACGGCAAACCGCGACACCTCCGCCATCGTCGCTCTCGGTATCACGTCTGGATCACTCAATGCGGGCTCTTCACACACCAGGTCGATCGGAAGGCTGCGCTCGTTCGGTCGCTCCGGTTCCGGCAAGATCAAACGGACAGTACCGGCGATCATGCCGCTGGGCCGGTGAATCAGCAGACTATGTAGCGACCTTCCGTCGTAGGCGTCCTCTTCGGAACCTTCCGGGTAGTCGGCGGGATCCTCGAATTCGTGCTCAATGCAATAAACGTGATATCTGAGTCGATAGGACTCCAACAGCAGGTCGGGCTTGTCATCCACGACAACGGCTTTGAAATACTTGTTGTAGGCGTCGATCAGCCGTTCGCCGCTATCCGTGGTTGAAGTTTCGTCCATTCCACCTCCCGACATCTAGATTGCATCGTGCGGGCGGACGACAGGCACTCGACCGAGCCACGAAACGTGGCTGCCCGCAAATTCCGAACAGGTGGTCCGTCAAGCGGCGGTCCAATCCATAACCACCAAGCGATAACGCAGCATTACCGGTCACTGAGTCCCACATAAGCGAAATGTGCACAATACGGTGATCAGACATCGTCTCGGTTTTGGAACGACCGTACAAGGCTCTTTAGTTCTTTATCAGACGGTCCATCCCCAATCGCACCGACCGGGCTTTGGGTGGCGGACCGTAACCGACTCTGCCCATGAATACCGCGGCCTGCGCAGTTTCTTTGCCCACCAGACGGTCCAGCTGATCGCGTAGCTGGGAAGCCTGTGTCTGTGCCTTTTCCGATTCAGTGAACCGCCGCCCCTGCCTGACATAGCCCGAGAAGATGAGCGGCGTCATCTGCGGCTGGAACTGGATACCGAGGCTCGCGGCGGTCAACCAGAACCGCTGCAGTGCGCCGCCTGCATCCAGGAACCCCTGCAGACTGGTAGGTTCCTGCTCAGCGACGATCAGGAAATGCGCCGCGCAGTGCAGCGCCGGTCTGTAGTCCAGGATCAGCCTCGGGATCACCGTCCCGGCGAAGAATCGATTGAGGAAGGAGACGCGATCCCAACTCTGCATCGCCCATCGCATGGCTTTCAGATTCACCACGTCGAGCCCGATCGCCGCATCCGGGATCTTGTCGGCACTCGTCTCGGCATCCCATTCGATGATCCGTTTGTGGACCTCGTAGGCCTCCTTGATGGTGAGGCGGATCTTCGCGTTCTGGTAAAGCAGGCGCGCCATGTCACGTTTCTGTTGTGGCTGGTCGAGCCATCTAACAGTGTAGGCCTCGCCCACGGATTGCTCGAGCGCAGCACGATGGCTGGCGGTCAAAGACATGGTCGACAACGGCCGACGTTGGGTGGCCCGATGTTTCATGAACGGCAACAGGGTATCGCCGGTTCCGCTCGCGGCGTCGGCGTCTTCTGCGAGCGTGACATCGATCGTGGGCTGCGTTTCGTCCATACCTTGGCGGATCGAAAACGTTGCCGACAGCCCTTCTCCCCGGGCGGCGATCCGGATGTTTTCCAACAGGGCACCGATCGCCAACTGGCTGGCCCGCCCTTCCAGATCGTAAACGCACCAGTCGCGCGTATCCGATCCGTGGATGACGAACCGATCGTCCGACAGAATCTCGAATCGCCAGGGCTGGGTGTTGTCGCCGCTTGGCGCCCATCTCGCCAGGTCCAGAATGCGCAGGATCGCAGTATCGAGGCCGGCCTCGGTCGGCCGAGCGGCGCCGCCCTTGGCGGGCGGACGCCCGATGAAGTGGCGGCGCGCCAGGTTGAGCGCCAGACGCTGCAGCGGATGTCGATTGCCTCCCGGCCGCCAGGCATGCGCCTGCCTGCCGCTATAGGCGTCGTATTGCAGGGCATGCGGTGCCGGCCAGACCTTGCCGCGGTGAAGGAGTATCTTCAGCACTTGTGTCGCCGCCGCTCCCGCGCACAGTTCGCACCCCATTGCAGTCGATGGGCCGCGGTGACCCGGCAGGTCGATCGTCGAAGGATCGACCAGGGCATGACGGTGCACCGCTTTCGGGGCCAGCCCGACGAAGAACCGCAACAGCTGTTCGTTGAGCTCCTGACCTTCGAGTTGGAAATACTCCTCGAAACTCATCTCGCCCGGCAGAAAGTTGATGACCGCGGTACCCATTCCCAGAGGCGCGGCGGTGACCGCCGGAATCCCGAGTTCTTTGCACATGCCGAATATCGCCCGACGGGCCTCCACGGCGAAGAAATCGAGACCGTCGAGATAGAGATCCACGTCCTGGAGGAATTCACGATTGTTCTCCGGACTTACGCCCTTGTCGAAAATCCGCAGATCGAGTTCCGGGTTGATATCCAGGGCCCTTTCGGCGAGCACCCGGACCTTCTCCTTGCCGACGGTTGCAAGCGACGCACCCGCTTGCCGGTTGAAGTTCGCCAACTCGAAGGTATCCAGATCCGCGAGGTTGAATCGGCCGACCCCGAGCCTCACCAGGGTGAGTAGATGGCTACCGCCCACTCCACCCATGCCCGCGATGGCAACGCGTTTGCCGCGCAACACCTCCTGTTCCCAGGGGGTCATCCACCCGATGTTGCGGGAGAACGCCGTTGCATAATCGAATTGTTGAGTCACTGCCTGCCACCGACTGCCGAAAAAGAGAGTTTGGTACAAAACAAGTTAGTCGACAGGAAACGGCTTCGCTTTAGGTAGGCCTGTTATATACATCCCTGTCGCCGGCACCGATCGAGCCCTGCCTGACGGCTAATCCTGCCTGGCCCCGCGAAAGACGCCAGGACGGTGTACGCATGCCGAACGCGGGATAGCCGGCCGGTTGCCACGTGCTCTGGGCGGGTATCGCAAGACTTTTGTGAAGCGCCACCGGTTGACGCACCGGACGATAGGCAGGCAGTCGATCCCAGTCAATGCGAACTACGACTGCACCGGATGACCGGAGGGGACGGCGAATCCGACGTTACGAACAGACAAAAAAACCGCGCCCGAAGGCGCGGTTTCTTTGGAACATCCGACGCTATGCCTGATCAGGCGCGACGACGGCGTGCACCGAAGGCCAGCATGCCCAGACCCAGCACGGCGATGGTGGCAGGCTCCGGCACGTTGAAGAACGCGTTGCCTGAACCATCTGCGACCGAGCGGAACGGATCGGTCACGCTGCCGGGCGGATTGACCGACGTGGTGTTGCCGTTGAAGTTGATCACCATGTGGAACGGCACCGGCGCAGACAGGAAGGTCGAACCGAACGCGGTCAGCGCCCAGTCGTCCCAAACGATCTCGAAGTCGCCGTTGGCCAGACCACCGAACAGGTGGGCTTCGGAACCCGGGACCATGGCGGTAGCGGTACCGACCAGGATGTCGTCACCGTTCATACCGGTGACCGCACCGAGGATCCCGTCGATCGTGCCATCAGCTGCCGGCAGAGCGAGGTTGGTGTTCTGATCCGGGTCGAGGTACAGGCTCAGCGTGCCGGTCACGAAGCTGGCGGTGATGCCGACGCCGTTGAACGCCGCATTGCCGGTCAGTTCGAAGATGCCGTACATGCCGTAACCACCAGCGATCGCAGGCGAGTTAAGGAACTGTCCGGGAGTATCGGTTCCGTTCTTGAACGAAGACGCTTCGAAGAAGCCCTTCTCACCGAAAAAGTCACCGTTCAACACGCCGCCGTCGTTGGTCTGCTCGATCACAGCGGTGTAGCTGAAGTCAAAGCTGTCGACTGCGAGATCGTTAGCACCCGGGACGCCCGGGACCACGCCTTCCGAGACGGTGAAAGGCAGGCCATCGCCGACTGCCATAGCTCCGCTGCTTGCGACGCCGAGGAGGCCGGCAACGCCGAGCGCGAGCGCCTTTGTCTTACTGATCATCATTTGTCTTCTCCGTAAATCGTCCATTTTTTGTAACTGGATTTTGGGGATTGCGCCCTTACTGCGCTCTCGCCCGAAAGTATGCACCCCGCGTGCCAAAATGATTATCCATTTGTTTTTACTTCGTTTTTTTTCCGCTTGTTTCCTGCTTTCACCGAACAGAGCTGGCACCTGATAAAGAACCTGACACTTCGAAATCGCTCTGGGCAGGCGCCACAGGGGTTTGGTCGCGGCGATCGGAACGCAGCGGCCCAGCCGGGCACTGTGCGCCACCGAGGGCTTGCTACCCAGGCGCGGAGCGGATCGCTTGGGGACCGCCGAGGTCGGCCCGCCCGAAAAATCGCCCGGCCAATCCAAGCCCCTTCAAAATCATTAACTTAGGTCAAGAGCGGAGCCCCCTCCGGGAGACCGGCCCGGCAGAGGCGCGACCCCTGACGTGGACGGCCAGGAGCGCGTGCTCTGTAAAGAAATCTGTCACTGGCGCAACTTCTCACGACTGGCGCGAGCCCGCCCCTTCCGCGAACCCTGGCTGGATGGGCTGTCCGGCCCGGCTCGTCTCTCACAACGCCAGGATCGATAGGCATCCATCCAACCACCGCGGCTCGGCAGAGCCGTCAACGTGGCGGCGATGCGCCCCCGCTGGCCTTTCTTTTCAGGGCATCGAGGGTCGCCGGGTCGAGCGAAGCCGAGGCCGGGCTTTCCAGCACCAGCATTGCGCGTTCCGACTGGCCGGACCGCGCCAGCAGAACGATGTAGGTATCGAGCACGGCAGGGTCCGCCGGTGCGATCGAATGCGCCTTTTCGGCGAACGCCAGGGCCTCGGAAGGCGCGCTGTCGCGCAACCACCACGCCAGGTTGTTCAGGATCACCGGGTTTTCCGGATACCGCTCGGCCAGCGGGCGCAGCACCGATACGACCTGGTCGCCGCGCCCCTGTCGCGCATAGAGACCGGCCAGCGCCAGGGCCGCCGGGGTGTCCTGCGGGTGTGCAGCAGCCCACTCCGACAAGGTCCGTTCGGCCGCTTCGGGCTGGGAGGAGGCGAGCTGAGCCGCGACCAGCTCCAGCAGGTTCCGGCTCGACGGCGCGACCGACTGCAGCTGCGTGCTGAAGCGCAACCAGTCGCCGGCGCGTCTGTCCCGCTTCGCCAACGCCGCCTGCACCGCCAGTGCCGAAGGATGCGCTTCGGGGAGACCAAGCGATTCGAAAAGTCGGGACGCCTCGTCGATCTCACCGACATCGACCAGCAACGGCAGGCGGGCCGTCGCGATCGCAGGGTCGTCCGGTGCCAGCCGCTTGGCCTCGTCCAACGCCCGTTTCGCCTGTTCCAGGTCGCCACCCGCCACGTGGGCCTCTGCCAACAGGATCTGTGCCTCGGCCGCATCCGGCCTGAGGTCTGCGGCCCTTTCCAGGTCCACCAGCGCCGGCCCGGACTGGCCCAACATCTGTTTGGCCTTGGCCCGCTGGATCAGGATATCCGGGTTCCGAACGTCCGCGCCTTCCGGCAGGACGCTGAGGACTCCGCGCGGATCCCGTTCGAACAGGAGTTGGTTGGCCAGCAGGATACGCGGCAGCATGTTCTGCGGCGCAATCTCGATCGCCTTCCGAAGCAGCGTCTTCATGGTACCGACATCCCCTTCGCCGCGGGCGAGTTCCGCGGATGCGGTCAGGAGACCCGCATGGTCCGGGTTCTTTTGACGTGCCTCGTCGAGCAGCTTACCGGCCGCTGCCGAATCACCTTCGTTTCTCAGGACCTCCGCCAACAGGACCGATATCTCCGGCTCGCCCGGCACCAGACCCAGACCGGCCCGGAACGTCTGCTTGGCCTCATCCCTGTCACCCGAAGCCAGCTGCGCCAACCCCAGGACCCGGATGGCCTCGATACTCCCTGGCGACTTGGCGCGGTATTTTTCCGCCGCCGCCAGGGCCTCCGGATGCTTCTTCTGGTGCAACAGGGCGATGACGAGCGCCGCATTGACCTGTTCCGCATCGGGCTCCGCCTGCGCCGCGCGCTGCAGCAGATCCAACGCCTTTTCGGGCTGTTTGGCGCGCATCAACTGCAACCCGACCTGGACCTGGAGATCCAGTTCGTCCGGTGACGCCGCTGCAATCTGTTCGAGATAAGGAACGGCCTCCTGATTTTTCTTCTGCGCCTGCAGGCTGGCAACCAGCAGCTTGATTGCCGTCTGATTTTCCGGATAGGCATTCACCACGGAACGCGCCATTTGCTCGGCGACCTCCGGTTGCTGGGTACGCAGCTTCACGTTCGCGGCGAGCAGGCGCGCAGCCACCAGGTCCGGGGCCACCGCGAACGCCCGGTCGGCCTGCTCGGCCGCCTGGCTGAGATTTCCCAGCGCCAGGTTCGCCAGGCCGAGCAATACTGCGGTCGGTACGTGATTCGGCTCGAGCTCGTAGCCACGACTCAGCGCCTGCTGGGCCTGGGCGTAATCCCGCTTGCGGAAATGCGCCAGCCCGGTCACATACCACGCCGATTGCAGTTTGGGGAGTTGTTCGTTGAGCTTTGTCGAATCTGCCAGCGCCCCTTCCAGATCCTCCCGACGCAACCGCAGCGATGCCCTCTTCAGACGGTCGGGCGCGTTGACCATCCGTCGCTCGATCGCCGTGGTGTAGGCCTGCTCGGCCTTTTCGAGGTCGCCTGCACGTTCCGCGACATCACCCGACATGCTCCACGCCAAACCATAGTCCGGATGGTTTCGGGTCAGTTCCTCGAGCAGCTTGCCCGCGGCCTCGTACCTTTCGTTGGCAATCATGACCTGCGCGCGCGCGGCAGCTGAAAACCGTGACGATGGAGCCAGCGCGACCGCACGTTTGGTATCGTCATCGGCCTCCTCCTTGCGTCCCGCATCGAGCTGCGCCAGTCCTTGCGCCGCCAGTATCTCGCTGCGCGACAGATCGGACAGACCGGGGACTTCGCTCAGCTCCAGCACCTCGGCATATTTCCCCTGCAGTACAAGGGACTGGGCCAGTAGAGGCAATATCGAGTCGTCGTTCAGGCCAAGCGTCTTGGCGCGCTGAAACTCCTTCTCGGCCGAAGCACCGTCTTCCAGTTCCAGATAGATGGTGCCAAGCAGCCAACGAGCACGACCGTTGTCCGGCTCCGACTGCAACAGCGACTTGAGCTCGACGACCGCTGCACGGTATTCACGCTGGTCGGCGTGTTTTTGTGCAGACGCAAGGAGTTCGTCAGGCGATGGGCCGCAACCGCCGATCAGCAGGGCGAAAGAAATGGCGCAGAAGAGTCTGGAGGGGAAGAACCGCAGCATCGGTAGAAATCCTGTTTCGCGAATCCGAGATTTGAAATTGTTGCTCCGCGGATGCTGTCGCCGCATCCGGCATGGGCAGACCTTGCCCTGGGAACGCTACCATCACAATATCCATCGTCAATCAGTCAATGGGCGTATCCACCTGGATCGGGCGCCAGATACACGGCAATACCGCGGTGCAGCGCGGCTGTCATCCGGTCAAGCTGTCCGGGTCTTGATCGACAGTGCATGCAGTTCGTCGCTCTCGATCTGGGCCTTCACGGCGTCCTTCACCATCCGGTGCTGCTGAATCAGGCTCTTGCCTTCAAACAGCTCGCTGACCACCACGGCCTCGAAATGCCGCCCGTCGCCGGTCACCTCGACCTTGGCGCCGGGGATCCCGTCCTCGATCAATGCCTTGACTCGTTCGGTTTCCATCGTTTCCTCCTCACATCCGATGGGAAGCCGCCAAACACGGCGACTGTAAAGAATCGCTACAGCTCCCGCGTCGCGAGGAACTGTACGTCCGGCCAACGCTCCATCGTCAGGTTCAGATTGACGCGGGTCGGCGCCAGATAGACCAGCTGGCCATCGCCGTCTTCGGCAAGGTGCTCGTAGGCCTTGTCGCGGAAACGGCGCAGTTCCCTGTCATCTTTACACACCACCCAGCGTGCCGCCTGCACGCCGACCGGCTCGACGACCGCATCCACGCCGTATTCGCCCTTGAGGCGATGCGCTGCGACGTCGAACTGCAGCACCCCGACCGCTCCGAGGATCAGGTCGTTGTTGCGCAGCGGGCGGAATGCCTGGGTCGCGCCCTCCTCGCTCAGTTGCAGCACGCCCTTCTGCAACTGCTTCATCTTGAGCGGGTCCTTCAACACGACGCGGCGGAATAATTCCGGGGCGAAGTACGGGATACCGGTGAACTTGAGGTCCTCGCCTTCGGTGAAGGTGTCACCGATCTGGATGGTGCCGTGATTGTGCAGGCCGATGATGTCACCCGGCCAGGCCTCTTCGACATGCAGCCGCTCATCCGCCTGAAAGGTGATCGCATTGGCCACCTGCACGGTCTTGCCGATGCGCACATGCTTCATCTTCATGCCTTTCTTGTAGCTGCCGGAGCAGACGCGCAGAAAGGCCACGCGGTCGCGGTGCGCGGGATCCATGTTCGCCTGGATCTTGAACACGAAGCCGCTGAACCGGCCTTCGCCCGGGTCCACGGTACGCTGCTCGGTCGCACGCGGACGCGGCGCGGGCGCGTACTCGGAGAACGCGTCCAGCAGCTCCTCGACACCGAAGTTGTTGATTGCGGAACCGAAGAACACCGGCGTCTGTTCGCCGCGGAGATAGGCGTCGACATCGAATGTATGGCTGGCGCCGCGCACCAGTTCCACTTCGTCGCGCAACTCCTGCGCCTGGTCACCGAGCAGTTCGTCGAGCCGTGGGCTGTCGAGCCCCTGGATGTGTTCGCCGGTCACGATGCGTCCACCGTGCTGGGCATCGTACAGGTGCACCGTCTCGTCCCGCAGGTCGAGCACGCCCTTGAGGCGCTTGCCCATACCGATCGGCCAGGTGATCGGCGCGCACTGGATCTTCAGCACCTGCTCGACCTCGTCGAGCAATTCGATCGGATCGCGTCCTTCGCGGTCGAGCTTGTTGATGAAGGTCAGGATCGGCGTGTCGCGCAGCCGGCATACCTCCATCAGCTTGATGGTGCGGTCCTCGACGCCCTTGGCGACGTCGATCACCATCAGTGCGGAATCGACCGCGGTCAGGGTCCGGTAGGTATCCTCCGAAAAGTCCTCGTGTCCCGGTGTATCGAGCAGATTGATGACCTTGCCCTTGTAGGGGAACTGCATCACCGACGAGGTCACCGAGATGCCGCGCTGTTTCTCGAGGTCCATCCAGTCCGACGTCGCGTGGCGCGCCGCCTTGCGTCCCTTGACCGTACCGGCGAGCTGGATGGCCCCGCCGAACAGCAGCAGCTTCTCGGTCAGCGTCGTCTTACCGGCGTCCGGGTGGGAAATGATCGCGAAGGTTCGCCGCTTCGCGCGCTCTTTGTCGAGGTCGGCCATGGGAAATGCGGGTGAACGAAAAACGGCAAATTATACCGGATGCGGCCTGTCGGCGGCGATCCGTGCCGGCTGCCGACCCAAAGCCGCGGCGGCGGGTCAGAGAATCGCCTTCGCGTATACCACGGCGTCCTCGCGGCCCTGCACGGCGGGGTAGTAACCGCGCCGACGGCCGATCTCGCCGAAGCCTTCGGACTCGTAGAGCGCGCGCGCGCAATCGTTGGAGTCGCGCACCTCGAGGAACATCGTGTCGGCATTGCGCTCGCGCGCGATCCGCAGCATGCGGCGCAACATCCGGCGACCGAGACCCCTGCCCTGCCATTCCGGTCCGACACAGAGATTGAGCAGGTGCGACTCGCCGATCGCGACCGACATCACCGCGTGGCCGACGATATCCTCACCCAGTTCGCAGACCCAGCAGCTGTACCCCACGCGCAGGCAGTCGCGCAGTATCCCTTCGGACCAGGGATGCGTGTAGGCGCGCCGCTCGACACCGACCACGTCGGACAGGTCGTCGACCCGCATCGGCCGGATCAGCGGCCTGGGTTCCTGCAATACGGCACTCATGGGCAACAGGCGGACGACGGAAAGATGTCCGTCAGTATAGTCCGGGGTCGGCCGCGCCTCATTCGATCAGTACACGATGAGCGGCCTGCAGGTCAGCCCAGGCCTTGGCCTTCTCCGCCGGACGGCGCAGCAGGTAGGCCGGGTGATAGGTGACGATCACGGGGATATCGCCCGGGTCGAAACGGTGCACGCGTCCGCGCAGACGGCCCACCGACTGGTCCGTTCCGAGCAGGTTGTGCGCCGAGATCCGCCCAACCGAGAGGATCAGTCGCGGCTGGATCAGCGCGATCTGTCGGTGCAGATAAGGCTGGCACGCCGCCGCCTCCTCGATGTGCGGGTCGCGGTTGCCCGGCGGCCGACACTTGATGATGTTTGCGATGTACACCTGCCCGCGGGCGAAGCCGATAGCGGCGAGCATCGCGTTCAACAGCTGACCGGCGCGACCCACGAACGGCTCCCCCTGGCGATCCTCGTCGGCCCCGGGCGCCTCGCCGATGATCATCAGACGGGCGTGCGGATCGCCGACGCCGAACACCGTCTGGCTCCGTGTCGCGTGCAGCGCACAGGCGTGACATTCAGCCACACGGGCGCGCAGTTGTTCCAGATCCAGGTCCTCGACGGTGCCGTCCACGTCGGGCCAGGTTGCGCCGCTGTCCATCGCGGCGGACGCATCGACAGTGCCGGCCGCCAGCTCGGGTGACGCTGCGGGCGGCCGGGCGACCGAAGGGCCAGGGGCCTCATCGCGCGTCGGCACCGTACCCGCCCGCTCAGGGTCAAGCCGCCACAGCGCTATACCCATCGCCTCCAGGCAGGCCCTGCGCCGCGCACCCAACATCACACGTCGCCGACCTGCGGATGCGCGCGCACCGCGGGTTCCAGCAGCTTGTTGCAACCGTTGATATAGGCCTTCGCCGAGGCGATCACGATGTCGGTGTCCGCGCCCTGGCCGTTCACCAGGCGTCCGCCCTTCTCCAGACGCACCGTGACCTCGCCCTGGCTGTCGGTACCACTGGTGATGTTGTTGACGGAGTACAGCTTGAGATCGGCGCCGGTATTCACCAGCGCCTCGATCGCCTTGTACGCCGCGTCGACCGGCCCGCCGCCTTCGGCGGACACCGAGAGCTCCTCGCCATCGATACTCAGCGTGACGTCGGCATTCGGGATCTCACCGGTCTCCGAGACGACCCGCAGCGAGACCAGACGGATGCGTTCATTCTCGGCCTCGATGCCCTTCTCGGTCACCAAGGCCTGCAGGTCCTCGTCGAACACCTCGTGCTTCTTGTCGGCGAGATCCTTGAACCGCGAGAACGCCGCGTTCAGTTCCTCTTCGCTGCCGAACACGATGCCCAGTTCATCGAGGCGACTGCGGAACGCATTGCGGCCCGAGTGCTTGCCCAGGACCATGCGATTGCGCGTCCAGCCGACGTCCTCGGCACGCATGATTTCGTAGGTCTCGCGGTGTTTGAGCACCCCGTCCTGATGGATGCCGGATTCGTGCGCAAACGCGTTCGCCCCGACGATGGCCTTGTTCGGCTGGACCGGAAAGCCGGTGATGTTCGAAACCAGCTTGGAGCAGGTCACGATCTGGGTGGTATCCAGGCGGCTGTCGCAGTGGAACACGTCCTGACGCGTGCGCACCGCCATCACGACCTCCTCCAACGAGGCGTTGCCGGCCCGTTCGCCAAGGCCATTGATCGTACACTCGACCTGGCGGGCCCCGTTCATCACCGCAGCCAGCGAGTTCGCGACCGCGAGCCCGAGGTCGTTGTGGCAATGCACGGAAAACACCGCCTTGTCGGAGTTGGGGATGCGCTCGAGCAGTTGGCGCATGGTCTCGCCGAACTGCGAAGGCAGGTTGTAGCCGACCGTGTCGGGCACGTTGATCGTGGATGCGCCGGCATCGATCACCGCCTCGAACACACGGCACAGAAAATCCAGCTCGGAACGGCCGGCATCCTCGGCGGAGAACTCGACGTTGTCGGTGAAGTCGCGCGCGCGCTTGACCGCCCAGATCGCCTGCTCGACGACCTGGTCCGGTGACATGCGCAGTTTGCGTTCCATGTGCACTGGCGACGTCGCGATGAAGGTGTGGATGCGCGCCGAGTTGGCGTCTTTCAGTGCCTCGCCGGCGCGCGCGATGTCCGCCTCGAGCGCGCGCGCCAGACCGCACACGGTCGATTCCTTGACCGAGTTTGCGACCGCCTGCACGGCCTCGAAATCGCCGATGCTCGCGATCGGGAACCCGGCCTCGATCACGTCCACGCGCATCTTTTCCAACGCCTTGGCGATGCGAACCTTTTCGTCCCGCGTCATGGACGCGCCGGGGCTCTGCTCGCCGTCGCGCAGCGTGGTATCGAAGATGATCAGTCTATCCGCAGTCATGCGCTCTCCCGCCGGGTTGATGCGCCGGCCACGCTATCGGGTGGGGGTCAATATTCGAATCTAGCAGGCTGCGCGCGCCAGGTGTAGCGCCGCGCGTGTCGGGTCAGGTCGCCGGATCCTCGCCTCGGCGCCTGCGCCAGCGGCGTCGCACGGCGAGCACCGGCCCGGACACGATGTAGACCGCGAAACTCGCGAACAGCACCAGCGGCGGTTCAGACAGGATGACCGCGAATGCCAGCATGACCACGACGATCGCGAAGAACGGCACCTTGCCCTTGAAATCGATCTGTTTGAAGCTGTGATAGCGGATATTGCTGACCATCAGCAGCCCGGCCCCGGCGGTCAGCACCAACGCGAGCCAGGCCGTGGTTTCGCCGGACAGACCGTTGTCCACCGACACCCAGACCCACGCGGCGATGATCGCTGCCGCGGACGGGCTCGGCAGGCCGGTGAAATACCGTTTGTCGGCCGTGTCGAGTTGCGAATTGAAACGCGCCAGGCGCAGCGCGGCGCCGGCCGTATAGATGAAAGCGGCGAGCCAACCGAACTTGCCAAGTGTCGAAAGGCTCCATTCGTAGATCACCAGCGAAGGTGCCAGGCCGAACGCAACCATGTCGGAGAGGCTGTCGTACTCCGCACCGAATGCGGTCTGGGTGTTGGTCAGGCGCGCGACACGGCCATCGAGGCCGTCCAGGATCATCGCGACGAAGATCGCTATCGCGCCCTTCTCGAACTGGTCGTTCATCGCCGCGAGCACGCCGTAGAACCCCGCAAACAACGCCGCGGTGGTGAACAGATTGGGCAACAGGTAGATACCGCGCGCACGACGCGGCCGCTCCTGTTCGAGTTCGGCGACCTTTGCGGGTTCCTGGTCCATCTGCCGGAGTATAGGTGAAGCTGAAGGCCCCAAGCGTCAACCGCAGGGGCCGCTGGACGAGGTCGCGGCGGCCCCTGCGCTGTTTTGCTCGGCGACTAGTTCTTGGACTTGTCGACGATCTTCTGGATCCACGGCATCATGCCGCGCAGGCGCTCGCCAACCACTTCGATCGGATGCGCGGCATTGTTGCGGCGGTGCGCCGTCATCTCCGGATAACCGGCGCCTCCTTCGAGGATGAAACGCTTGGCGTACTCGCCGGTCTGGATATTGTGCAGTGCCTCGCGCATCACCGCGCGGCTCTGTGCATTGATCACCTTCGGGCCGGTCACGTACTCGCCGTACTCGGCGTTGTTCGAGATCGAGTAGTTCATGTTCGCGATGCCGCCCTCGTACATCAGGTCGACGATCAGCTTCAGCTCGTGGAGGCACTCGAAATAGGCCATCTCGGGGGCGTAGCCCGCGTCGACCAGGGTCTCGAAACCCGCCTTGACCAATTCGACCGCGCCACCGCACAACACTGCCTGCTCGCCGAACAGATCAGTCTCGGTCTCGTCCTTGAAACTGGTCTCGATGATCCCGGTGCGACCGCCACCGATCGCCGAGGCATAGGACAGTGCGATGTCCCTGGCGCGACCCGACGCATCCTGCGCGATCGCGACCAGATCCGGGATACCGCCGCCACGCGTGAATTCGTTGCGCACGGTGTGTCCGGGCGCCTTCGGCGCGATCATCACCACGTCGAGATCGGCGCGTGGCACGATCTGGTTGTAGTGGATTGCGAAGCCGTGTGCGAACGCGAGCACCGCACCCTGCTTCAGATTCGGCTCGATCTCGCCGCGATACAGCTGCGACTGGAACTCGTCCGGTGTCAGGATCATCACGAGATCCGACTCGGCGACCGCGTCCGGCACGCTTTTCACGGTCAGACCGGAGGCCTCGGCCTTTTTCGCCGATGCCGAACCCGGGCGCAGCGCGACGCGCACGTCGACGCCGGAGTCCTTCAGGTTGTTGGCGTGGGCGTGACCCTGCGAACCGTAGCCGATGACCGCGACCTTCATACCCTGGATGATGGAGAGGTCGCAGTCTTTGTCGTAATAGATATTGATCGCCATGGCGGGATTTCCTTGGTGTTCTGTAGTTGGTTGAGAGATCAGATCGCGAGCCGCTTGCCGCCGCGCGCAATGCCCAACGGACCGGAACGTACGGTCTCGATGATCAATTCGGGATCGAGCACACGGATGAATGCGTCCAGTTTGGAACCGTCACCGGTCATCTCGATCGTGTAGGACACGTCCGTCACGTCGATGATGTTGCCGCGGAAGATGTCGGCCAGGCGCTTGAGCTCGTCACGCATGCCCTGATCGGCGCGCACCTTGATCATCATCAGCTCGCGCTCGATGTGGGCACCCTCGGACAGATCGACGAGTTTCACCACGTCGACCAGCTTGTTCAGCTGCTTGGTGATCTGCTCGATGATCGCCTCGTCACCGGTCGTCACCAGCGTCATGCGCGACAGCGTGGCATCCTCGGTCGGCGCAACTGTCAGCGATTCGATGTTGTAACCGCGTGCACTGAACAACCCGGCGACGCGCGACAGGGCGCCCGCTTCGTTTTCCATCATGATCGAAATGATATGCCGCATCACGCAAGCTCCCTGTCCGACGAGAGATGCGGCGAGAGGTGCATCTCGTGGTGACCCTTGCCGGCCTCGATCATCGGGTACACGTTCTCCGACGGGTCGACGATGATGTCCATGAACACCAGTCGATCCTTCATCGCGAACGCCTCACGGTAGGCACCCTCGAGATCGGCGGGGTTCTCGATCCGCATACCGACATGGCCGAAGCTCTCGGCGAGCAGCTTGAAGTTCGGCAGCGCATCGACGTAGGAGTGCGAATAACGCCCGTCGTAGAAGAACTCCTGCCACTGGCGGACCATGCCCATGTAACCGTTGTTCAGCAGCACGATCTTCAGTGGCAGGTTGTACTGTTTACAGGTGGCGAGTTCCTGGATACACATCTGGATACTGGCCTCGCCGGTGACGCAGGCGACCGTTGCATCCGGAAACGCCTGCTGCACACCCATCGCGGCCGGCAGGCCGAATCCCATGGTGCCGAGACCGCCCGAGTTGATCCAGCGGCGCGGGAGGTCGAACGGGTAGAACTGCGCCGCGAACATCTGGTGCTGGCCGACGTCCGAGGTCAGATAGAAATCGGTACCCTTCGTGACTTTGTACATGGTCTCGACGGCATACTGCGGCTTGATCGCGTCAGGACCCTGCTCGTATCGCAGGCAGTCGAGCTTGCGCCAGCCGTTGATGCGATCCCACCACGCCTTCAGCTTGTCGGCATCCGGCTGGCGGGCATGCTCCTTCATCACCCGCAGCATGTCCTGCAACACGCTGCGTACCTGGCCGACGATCGGCACGTCGACCCGCACCGTCTTCGAGATCGAGGCGGGGTCCACATCGATATGGATGATCCGCGCGTTGGGACAGAAATGCGCGATCTTGCCGGTCACGCGGTCGTCGAAACGGGCGCCGATCGCGACCAGCACGTCGGTCTCGTGCATCGCCATGTTGGCTTCGTAGGTCCCGTGCATGCCGAGCATGCCGATGAACTGGTGGTCGGTCGCCGGATAGGAGCCCAGCCCCATCAGCGTCTGGGTCACCGGGAAACCGGTTGTCCGTACCAGCTCGGTCAGTTGTTCCGAGGCCTCGCCGAGCACCACGCCGCCGCCGGTATAGATCACCGGACGCTCGGCATCGAGCATCATCTCGACAGCCTTGCGGATCTGCCCGAGGTGCCCCTTCTCGACCGGATTGTACGAGCGCATCTCGACCTTGTCCGGATACCTGTACGGAATGCGCACGTTCGGATCGGTGACGTCCTTCGGAATGTCGACGACGACCGGCCCCGGCCGGCCGGAGGCGGCGATGAAGAACGCCTTCTTGATCGTCTCGGCCAGATCCTCGGCCCGTTTGACCAGGAAATTGTGTTTCACGCACGGACGGGTGATGCCGACCGTATCGACCTCCTGGAAGGCATCGGAGCCGATCACCGGGGTCGGTACCTGACCGGTCAGGATGACCATCGGAATCGAATCCATGTAGGCGGTGGCGATGCCGGTCACCGCGTTGGTCGCACCCGGTCCCGAAGTCACCAGCACCACGCCCACCTTGCCGGTCGCGCGCGCGTAGCCGTCCGCGGCATGCGTGGCACCCTGCTCGTGGCGCACCAGGATATGGCGTACCGAGTCCTGATTGAAAAGCGCGTCGTAGATATGCAGCACGGCGCCGCCCGGATAGCCCCAGACATACTCGACGCCCTCGTCCTTCAAAGCCTGAACGACGATCTCGGCACCACTGAGTTCCACCTTGATGACCTCCAAAACCTGGAATAACCTCTTCGGGCGGTCGCAAAAATCGCCGCCGGAAGCTAGGCTTATAGGAACCGGCCAAACTACTAATATTGCCCAATCAGGTCAATAGCGCGCCGCCTGTAATTCCATGCGCCAGGGATATCCAATGCCGTCGTATCTGCCCCTGTTGATCCTCGGCCTCAGCGCCGCACTGCCCGCCGCCGCCGCGAAGGGCTACCACCTGTACTACGACGAGAACGGCCAGGCCGTGTACTCGCAGTTCGCGCCGGGAGAGGGCCGCGAGAGCGAGGTCGTAAAGCCGCCGCCACCGCCGGCGGAATCCCCGGAAGTGGCGCAGAAACGGCTGCAGGAACAACTGCAGCGATTCGAGGACAACCGCGAAGACCAGGAACTGGCGCAACAGAAGGCCGACGAGGCCCGCACCAAGGCCGACCGGACCAGCCAGCGTTGCGACCAGGCGCGGAAAAACCTCGAGGTCCTCAGCGGACCGCCGCGGCGGCTCTACCAGTCGCCCGACGGCAGCGTGCAGCGCATGGATGAAGAGCAGCGCGCCAAGCAGCGCGCCGAGATGGAAAAAATCATCGCCGAAGACTGCAAATGATCGCATCCCGGCAGGACCTTGCGCAGGCCGGCGTCCTAGTCACGCGGCATCGCAACCGCCGCCTCGGCCTCTTCCTCAGGCGGTAGCTCCACCAGGTCGATGTCGACGAAACGCGCGCTGATCTTCTGCGCCGAGGTGTTCACCTGTTCCACGTCATCGTGTGCCTGGCGGATGTGCACCGCAAGCCGGTCCATGCGCTGACGGAAGCGGCCAAAGTCATCGGCCAGCTTGCGCAGGTGGTCCTGGATGATGTGCACCTGGCGGCGCGTCGCCTCGTCCTTGAGCACCGCGCGCGCGGTGGTCAGCACCGCCATCAGCGTGGTCGGCGACACCAGCCAGACACGCGCCCGCTGCGCCTCCTCGACCAGGTCGGGAAAATGCGCATGGATCTCGGCGAACACCGCCTCGGCCGGCAGGAACATCACCGCCCCATCGGCGGTCTCGCCCGGGACCAGGTACTTGTCGGCGATATCACGGATGTGCCGGCGGATGTCCTGGCGGAACTGGCGTGCGGCCCGCGCGCGCTCGGTTTCCGGCAGATCGACGTCCATCATCGCCTGGAAACGCTCGAGCGGAAACTTGGCGTCGATCGGCACGCGCCCGGTCGGCTCCGGCAGGCTCAGCAGGCAGTCCACCCGGGTGCCGTTGCTCAGCGTGTGCTGGAAGGCGTAGCTGTCCTCCGGCAACAGATTGCGCACCAGGCCGGCGAGCTGCACCTCGCCGAATGCCCCGCGTGAGCGCTTGTCGGTCAGGACCTCCTGCAGGCTGACCACATTGCTCGAGAGCTCGGTGATGCGTTTTTGTGCCTCGTCGATGCGACTGAGGTGCTCGAGTACCCGGGCGAAGGTCTCGGTGGTCTTCTCGAACCCCTCGGCAAGCCGGCGCTCGACCTGGCCGCTGATCTCCTGCAGCCGGGTATCGGTGGTCCGGGTCAGCCCCTCGACGCGCTTGCCGAGTTCGTCGGAAGCGGTGCGGAACGCCTCGCTGACCTGGCTGGCCATCGCCGCCATGCCCCCGGTCAGCGCCTCCTGCTGACCGGCCAGTGCCTCGCGCTGATGACGTTCGGCCACCTCGCGATGTCGATTGAGTGCCGCCTCGAGCGCCTCGCGCAGATCCGCGGCCTCGCGCTGCTGCGCCAGGCGGGCACCGGCCAGGCTTTCGCCGGTGGCCTGACGTTGCGCCTCGAAACGCTCGATCAGGTCGGTCTTGAGCCCGGCCGAGTCCTGCAGCAACTGGCGCTGCAGTCCGCCGAGGCGCTGATCGATAAGATCCTGCAGACGCATCAGCCCCGCGCTCAGCGATTCCTGGAGCTGCTGCCGATTGTTCGCGACGTCGTCGCCGATATCGTCGCCGAGTTCGCGCAGGATCGCCCGCTGATCGCCCCGCTCGTGGCGCCACCGGCGCCGCAGGTCGTACGAAATCCACAGCAGCCACACCGACAACACGACCAGCACGAGCAACGCCACGCCCGTCAAGCGGCCCGGGTAGGCCTCCAGGAACAGCAAGATTTTTTCAATCACATCCAATAGGTTAGGCGATATTTATGATTACCGGTAGAATACCCGTCTCGTTCCGCGAACGACAATCAACCCGGGACCCCGATGCGCGTCTATCTGCAGGCACTCGGTTGCCGACTCAATGAAGCCGAACTCGAGACCTGGTCACGCGACTGTCGGGCGCACGGCTACTCGCTTGCCGACAGCGCCGAGCAGGCCGACCTGGTGGTCATCAACACCTGCGCCGTGACCGGCGAGTCGGTGCGCAAATCACGCCAGCTGATCCGCCGTGCGCGACGCGACAACCCACTCGCCAAGCTCGTGGTCAGCGGTTGCTACGCGTCGCTCGAACCCGAGGCCGGCGCCGCCGAACTGGGCATCGACCTGCTGGTCGCCAACGCCGACAAGGACCGCCTGATCGACATCGCCGCGCGACGCCTAGACCTGCCGGTGATGCCGGAGTCCGCGACCGAACCGGGGGAGAACGCGCTGCTCGCCCGCGGCCGTCAACGTGCCTTCGTCAAGGTCCAGGATGGCTGCCGGTATCGCTGCGCCTTCTGCATCGTGACCAAGGCCCGCGGCGACGAGCGCAGCCGGCCTGTCGGTGAAGTAGTGGATGAGGTCAACCGCATCCATGCCGAAGGGACGCAGGAGGTCGTACTGACCGGGGTGCACCTCGGTGGCTATGGCGGCGATCACGCCGCCGACCTGCCGACCCTGGTGCGCACGCTGCTCGCCGACACGGACATCCCGCGCATCCGCCTGGGTTCGCTCGAGCCCTGGGAGATCAGCGACGACCTCTGGCCGATGTTCGAGGATCCGCGCCTGCTGCCGCACCTGCACCTGCCGCTGCAGAGCGGCGCCGACAGCGTGTTGCGGCGCATGTCGCGGCGCTGCCGCACCGCCGAGTTCCGCGCGCTGGCGACGCGCGCGCGTAGCGCGGCGCCGGGATTCAACATCACCACCGACATCATCGTCGGCTTTCCCGGCGAGAGCGACGCCGAGTGGCGCCAGACGCTGGCGTTCACCGAGGAGATGGCGTTCGGGCACGTCCACATCTTCGCCTATTCGCCGCGCGCCGGGACCAAGGCGGCCGGCATGCCCCAGCAGATCACGCGGGCGGCAAAACGCCAACGCAGCGAGCAATTGCACGCACTGGCGCGACGCAGCCGCCGGCAGGCCCTGCAACAGGCGATCGGCCAACGCTTCGATGTGCTGATCGAGGGAGCCGAGGACGGTGCCGCCGGGTGGTCGGGGTACACCCCAAACTACCTGCGCGTCGCGCTCGCCGCGGGACACGGCGACGCACTCGAAAATCGCATCGTCACGGTACGCGGCGTAGACATCACCGCGGACGGCGCGCGGCTGCAGGTCGAGGCAGTCTGACCCGGCCGCGCACTCAGTCGAAATCGACCCAGGCCGGACAATGATCGGAGGGCCGCTCCATCGCCCGGATGTCATAGTCGATGCCGCCACCCTGCAGTCGGGTCTGAAGGCCGGTGGTCGCCAATAGCAGATCGATCCTCAAACCACGCTTCGGTTCGCGGTCGAAACCCTTGCTGCGGTAGTCGAACCAGCTGAAGCGATCGTCGGTCTCTGGAAACAGGGTACGGTAGGTGTCGCACAGCCCCCAGTCCATCAGCCTCGCCAGCCACTCGCGTTCCTCCGGCAGAAAACTGCATTTGCCCTCGCGCAGCCAGCGCCGGGCATTGTCGGCGCCGATGCCGATGTCCAGATCCGCCGGCGCGACGTTCATGTCGCCGATCACCAGCAGGTCCTGGGTAGGCACATAGCGGTCCGAAAGCAACGCCGCCAACTCGGTATAGAAACGCTGTTTGTGCGGAAACTTGACCGGGTGCGCACGGCTTTCTCCCTGCGGGAAATAGCCGTTCAGCACGGTCAACTCGCGCCCGTCCAGTTGATAGGTCGCGGCGATGAGGCGGCGCTGCGCGGCGTCGTCTTCACCCGGAAACCCGTATTCGACGGCCAGCGGCGGTCGCTTAGACAACAGGGCGACGCCGTAATGGCCCTTCTGTCCGTAGTACACCGGGTGATAGCCCAGCTGCTCGATGGCTTCGCGCGGAAACTCGGCGTCCTGTACCTTCGTCTCCTGCAGACCGATCACGTCGGGATCGAGATGCTGTTTGAGCATCTCCAATTGGTGCAGACGGGCGCGCACGCCGTTGATATTGAACGACACCACCCGCGTCATGGCCGCCGGTCCCCGCTGCAGGTGCATGCCGAGCGACGATCGGGCAACCCGGTGTCACGGGGTTTCACCTGCCGATTGGCCGTCACTGCCAGCCGAACCTTCTGCGCGCCGCGCATAGTAGAATGCCTCGAATCTCCGGTGGCACAGCAGCCTACCAGCTGGATCGCCACTGATCCAAACATTCCGATGGACATCAAATGGCATTCAACCTGAGCGAAATCGGCGGACTCCGTCTCACCCTGATCGGCCTGAGCCTGCTCAGCCTGCCACTGGTGGTATTTGCCGACATGGAGCCGCGCGGCATCGGCGTGATGACCGCTTACATCGTGCCGGCTCTGGTGGTGTTGTTCTTCTTCGTGCTGCTGCTCGACGCGCTGATGAACCGGGTATTC
The DNA here is from genome assembly GCA_024235395.1 of Chromatiaceae bacterium. NCBI lineage: Bacteria > Pseudomonadati > Pseudomonadota > Gammaproteobacteria > Chromatiales > Chromatiaceae > Chromatiaceae bacterium. The sequence goes on along the minus strand of JACKMK010000002.1, from coordinate 258,193 downwards.
ATGATCGAGCAGCCGGTCACGGAGCAACGCGTCAGGCGCGTCCGCATGTGGCTGGACCTGGCGACCGCGATCGGGCTGCTGATCGTTTGGGGGGCCTATTTCCGGACGCTGTTGGAGACCTGAACCCCTAGTGCATGCAGAGGTTCAGTCCGGACTCAGGCTCGCCGCGTTGACGTGGCGTACATCCCTGCCGGTGACCGAGTAGATCAGGTTGCGTGCGATGCTGCAGGCGTGATCGCCGACGCGCTCCATCGATCGGATACCGAGTGTCGCGTCGATCACCCAGCGGATATTGCGCGGATCTTCCATCAGATAGGTTGCCAGGCGCCGGATCGAACCCTCGAAAAGGTCGTTCATGTCCTTGCCCTGCAGGGCAACCTCGACCGCCAACTGGACATCCTCACCGGCGATCGCGCGGATACTGCGTTCCAGCAGGCTGACCGCGGGCGCGCCGATCCGACGCACATCCTCGAAGATCACACAATCCCGCAACGACGGCTGGTGTTCGTACAGGGCCTCGACGATATCGGCGATCCGGACTGCCTCGCCACCGATCCGTTCGAGATCGTAAACCGCCCGCGACAGGGTCAACACGAATCGCAGATCGCGTGCCACGGGCTGGTGGATCGCGAACAGGCGTGCGTTCGCCTCCAGCGCATCGATGTCGAGATCGCGGATGACCCGATGATCGTGGATCACCTTGCGTGCCTTGCCGATATCGCATGCGGCGAGTGCATCGCAGGCCAGCAACACCTGGTTGCGCACGCGCTCACCCATCTCCAGCACGAGACCGCGGAAGTGCCCGAGGTCTCCGTCGAATCGTGAAAGAATGTGCCGATCGGTATGTCTGCCGGCGTCTTCCGCGATCCCGGTCATGGTCCTGTCAACCGAAACGGCCGGTGATGTAGTCCTCGGTCAGTTTGTGCCTTGGATTGGTAAAGATCTGGGTGGTCTCCCCGACCTCGACCAGGTTGCCCAGGTGGAAATAGGCAGTGCGCTGCGACACGCGCGCCGCCTGTTGCATCGAGTGGGTGACGATCGCGATGGTGTAGTTCTCGCGCAGCTCATCGATCAGTTCCTCGACCTTGGCCGTGGCAATCGGGTCGAGCGCCGAGCAGGGTTCATCCATCAGGATCACCTCGGGTTCGACGGCGATCGTGCGCGCTATGCACAGGCGCTGCTGCTGGCCGCCCGACAGGCCGGTGCCCGGCTGGTCCAGCCGATCCTTGACCTCGTCCCACAGGCCTGCCTTGGTCAGGCTGCGCTCGACGACCTCGTCCAGTTCCGCGCGCGTCGCGGCCAGGCCGTGAATGCGTGGCCCATAGGCGATGTTGTCGTAGATCGACTTGGGGAAAGGGTTCGGCTTCTGGAACACCATGCCGACCTGTGCGCGCAACGGCACGACATCCAGCTTCTTGTCGTAGATGTCCTGGTCGTCGAGCTTGATCTCGCCGGTCACCCGACAGATGTCGATCGTGTCATTCATGCGGTTGAGGCAGCGCAGAAAGGTCGACTTGCCGCACCCTGAGGGCCCGATCATCGCGATCACCTGGTTCTGGGCGATGTCCAGGCTGACATCCTTGATCGCGTGTTTGTCTCCGTAGAAGACGTTGACGCCGGTCGAGGTCATGCGCGGATTGGCGACACGTACCTCACCGACCGTCTTGAAATCGCTGTCGAGCGGCCGCGAGCCGGCATCCGAACGGGCCTTGGTACCACTCAGATCGAGATCGGTCGCAGTGGATTCGATGGTAGACATTTGTTGTTCCTCGTCCGTCACACTGATCACCAGCGACGCTCGAAGCGTTTGCGCAGGATCACCGCAAGGGTATTCATAACGATGAGAAAGGCCAGCAGCACGATGATGGCGGCCGAGGTGCGCTCGACGAACGCACGCTCCGGACTGTCGGCCCACAGATAGACCTGCACCGGCAGTACCGTCGACGGATCAAGCGGCCCACCCGGAACGTCGACGATGAACGCGACCATGCCGATCATCAGCAGTGGCGCGGTCTCGCCCAGCGCCTGGGCCATGCCGATGATGGTACCGGTCAGCATGCCCGGCATCGCCAGCGGCACGACGTGATGGAATACGGTCTGCATCTTCGAGGCGCCGACCCCGAGCGCGGCCTCGCGGATCGAAGGCGGCACCGACTTCAAGGCGGCGCGCGCGGCGATGATGATGGTCGGCAGGGTCATCAGCGTCAGCACCAGGCCGCCGACCAGCGGCGCGGAGCGCGGCAGGCCGAACAGGTTGATGAACATGGCCAGGCCAAGCAGCCCGAACACGATCGACGGCACCGCTGCGAGGTTGTTGATGTTCACCTCGATCAGATCGGTCCAGCGGTTCTTGGGTGCAAATTCTTCAAGATACACCGCCGCCGCGACACCGATTGGGAACGACAACAACAGCGTGACCAGCAACGTATAGAAGGAACCGGCGACCGCGCCGCCGATCCCGGCCAGCTCGGGCTCCCGCGAATCGCCGTTCAGGAAGAAGCCGGTATTGAATTTCTTCATGACCAGCCCTTCGGCATCCAGACGATCGACCCAGCCGATGACCTGATCGCTCAGCCGACGGTCCTCGGGCGGCGCATTGCGATTGATCTGGCCCTTGACCAGCATGTCGATCTCGTCGTCGGCGATCAGATCCACCGCGCGGCGCGTGCCGATCAGACCGGGGTCGGCCTTGACCATCGCGAGCAATTGATGCGGCGCGCCGGAACTGAGCAGCGCATACAGTGCGCGCTTGTCGCGGCGACCAGTGACCTCCGGGAATTTCTCGGCCAACGGGGCACGCACCAGCTGGCGGAAATCGGCACGCGCGATCTCGTCCATATCACGCCTGCCGTCGGGGTCGATCACCGCCGGGTCGAAGAACACCTCCAACCGCACATGTGTCTGCATGAAGGCGCCGTACCCTTTGCCGATGATGTCGGCAAACAGGATGCCGACAAACAGCAGGCCAAGCATGACGGCACCCATGCCCATCAGTCTGAAGCGCCGCTCGCGCGCGTAGCGGCGCTTCAGAGAGGCGTTCACGACATCGATCGTGCGGGTGGTGGTATTGGTGGATTCAGCCATGTTTCGTCACTCGTACTGCTCGCGGTACTTACGCACGATATGCAGGGCCACGATGTTCAGCGCCAGGGTCACGACGAACAGCAGCAGGCCCAGTGCGAACGCTGCCAGCGTCTTGGCACTGTCGAATTCCTGGTCACCGACCAGCAGGGTCACGATCTGTACCGTGACCGTTGTGACGCTGTCCAACGGATTCATGGTCAGGTTGGCGCTCAGCCCGGCCGCCATGACGACGATCATCGTCTCGCCGATCGCGCGCGATGCGGCCAGTAGGACGCCGCCCATGATGCCCGGCAACGCGGCCGGCAGGATCACCTGACGGATGGTCTCCGAACGCGTCGCGCCGAGCGCATACGAGGCATCGCGCAACGACTGGGGCACGGCGTTGATCACGTCGTCGGACAGCGACGAGACGAACGGGATGATCATGATCCCCATCACCAGCCCGGCGGCCAGGGCGCTCTCCGACGAGACCGTCAGACCGACCGCCTCGCCGGCGCCGCGGATCGCGGGCGCCAGCGTCAACGCGGCGAAAAAGCCGTACACGACCGTCGGCACCCCCGCCAGCACCTCGAGTACCGGTTTGGCGTAGGCACGCACGCGTGGCCCGGCATAGTCCGCCAGGTAGATCGCCGACATCAATCCGATCGGCACCGCGACCAGCAGCGCGATCAACGAGATCAACAGGGTGCCGGCGAACAGCGGCACCGCCCCGAAGGCACCGCTGGCACCGACCTGGTCGGCACGCAGGGCCACCTGCGGGCTCCATTCCAGGCCGAACAGGAAATCGGTGAGGGGTATCTTCTGGAAGAACCGGAACGATTCGAACAATACCGACATCACGATGCCGACCGTGGTCAGGATCGCGATCAGTGAACTGGCGATCAGCAGGCCGCTGACGATGGTCTCGACGCGGTTGCGGGCGCGCATCCCGGGCCCGATCGCGCGCCACGCCAGCGACCCGGCGCCCAGTGCGATGCTCAGGGCGACGACGGCGAGCGCGGTCTTGCCGATCGCACGCAATTCGTTCATGTGATCGGCGGCACGCTGCATCGCCGCATCGATATCGCTGGAGACGATGTTGCCGTTGGCCAGGTTGGTGATGTCGTTGACCAGCAGACCCAGGCGGTCCGGCGGCAGTTCGCGCATCGCCTGCGGCAGCGCCTCGACCACCATGCTGGTGATGACGCCACCCTCGAAGAAGATCCACAGCCCGGCGATCAGCAATGCCGGCAGACCGGTCCACAGCGCCGTGTAAAAGCCGTAGTAGGCCGGCAGCGAGTGCAGTTTTCGGGCACCCGTCTTGCCGCCGACGGTTGCCAGCGAACGGCGTCGGCCAAAATGGTAGGCCATCGCCATCACGCCAAGCAGGACCAGAATCAAGACAGACGTTTGCATAAGTATCAGTACAAGCTCTCGGAAACGAGATGGCGGCACCCTAGGGTACCGCCATCCATGGCAACGGCCTGACCAGCGAGGTTACAGGCTGCTCATCGGGGTCATTGCCTCGGCATCGTGGCGGAACTGGCCACGCTCCGCGTCGGGCGCCGGGATCAGGCCCTTGTCCGAGAGATAGCCCTCCGCACCCATGGCCTTCTCCGAGGTGAACTCGGCCAGGTACTCGGCGATGCCCGGCACGGCACCGATATGCGCCTTCTTGACGTAGAAGTACAGAGGACGCGAGACCGGGTAGCTGCCGTCGGCGATATTCTCGAACGACGGCTCCTTGCCGTCGACCAGCGCACCGTGGATCTTGTCGGCATTCTGGTCGAGGAACGAGAAGCCGAAGATGCCGACCGCTTTCGGGTTGGCCTCGAGCTTCTGCACGATCAGGTTGTCGTTCTCGCCGGCCTCGATATAGGCACCGTCTTCGCGGATGCCGTGCGCGACTGCCTGGAATACCTTCTTGCCTTTCGCGTTGAAGGCGCTCTCGGGGATGCCGAGCTTGGCCATCAGCGATTTGATCTCGGCCTCATCCTTGGAATCACGCAGTTTGGCCAGGTCGTCGAACTTCTTTGCACCGCTTTCCATCGCCAGTTCGACGAACGCATCACGGGTACCGGAGGTCGGCGGAGGACCGAGCACCTCGATCTTCACGTTCGGCAGCGCCGCGTTCACGTCCTTCCAGGTCATGTTGGGGTTGTCGATCAGCTTGCCGTCCTTGCCCGGCACCTGCTTGGCCAGGGCCAGGAAGATGTCCTTGCGGGTCAGTTCGAGCGGCTGGGCATCTTTCGACTGGCCGAGCACGATGCCGTCGTAGCCGATCTTGACCTCGACGATCTCTTTTACGCCGTTCTTCGCACACAACTCCTGCTCCGACTTCTTGATCCGGCGCGAGGCATTGGTGATGTCCGGGTGCTCAACGCCGACGCCGGCGCAGAACAGCTTCAGGCCGCCGCCGGACCCGGTCGACTCGATCTTCGGCGTCTTGAACTTGGTGGTCTTGCCGAACTGCTCGGCAACCACGGTGGCAAACGGATACACCGTCGACGAACCGACGATACTGATGTAGTCACGTGCGGCAGCCGCCTGAGCGGCGCCCGACACGATGGCGCCCGACAGGGCCGCGAATACCAGGGTCTTCTTCAACACGAGAGCCTCCACTAGGCTGGTCGGTGCATTGGGGTGCCGCATCCTGTCCGGCGCGGCTTCTTGGGAATTTCAGGGTTCACTGAAATACGGGCGGCATTGTGGAAGCGTTATGTGACAGTTTCGTGTCGTCAGCGATAGCGTTGCATGACCGAACCTGAGGGCCCGCGCGCGGAACCGTGACCAAGCAACTGATCCGGTGGAACTTTTCGGATGAGGGTGAACGCGGCGGGCTCAGAGGCCGGCGGCGGTGGCCTTGAGCACCTGTTCCGGATCCGCACCGGCGGCGATCGCCTGGGCCGCGATGTCGCCGCTGCAGCCGAGTGAGCGCTGCTGTGCGGTACGTTGCGCCTGGGCCATCAGCGCCGCGTGCACCACCGAACCTGCCTGCCGTACGCCACGCTGTTGAATGACGTGAAAAACGACGTTCTCGATGCATTGCCCCTGGTCCGCTGCGCTCAAGAAGTCGTTGTGCATCGACGCCGAGACAGGCACCGGGAGAACCCACGACGCAAACGCGAGCACGGACGCGGCCGGAAGCCGGCGCCAATGGCGGCCGGTGGCATGAACTGCACCGTCGCTCGACATCAATTTTTCCCCTGGATGCGCATGTCGGCCTCCGCATGTGGCCGATCTTGTTCTCAAGCAAGACTCAATCCAGAAAAGTTTTGCTCTAAATGTCAGTAGCTTGGGAAAACGGCAACGCGAAACTGCAAAAAAGCCTGACAGCCGTTGGCGGCGTCGGACACCCTTGCGCCGACCGTCCAGACCCGCCGGCGCGGACTATTCCGGATTGCCAAGCCAAAAGCCGCGGCCCGCGTCGACGCCCAGTCCCTTGATCGCCTGCCAGTCGGCCTCGCTCTCGACTGAATCGGCGACCACCGCCATGTCCAGACCGTGGGCGATCTCCGCCAACGCCCGCAGGAAGAACCGGTTCGCCTCCTGTTGCGCAAGATTGCGTACGAAACTGCCGTCGACCTTCAGATAATGGACGCGCAGTGCGCGCAGATAGGCGAATGACGCGAATCCCTTGCCGAAATGATCGAGCGCAAACTCGACACCCAGTGGGCCGAGCCGCGCAATCCAGTCGCCGAGGCGCGTGGCGTGCGCGGTGGCGCCATATTCCGGTACCTCGAGGATCAGGCGTCCGGCGGCCAAGGGATGGCGCTGCAAGGTCTCCGCAAACCAGTCGAGTTGTTCGTCACCGTCCAGGCTGGCTGTGCTCAGGTTCACCGCCACCCTGACCGGGAAGGCCCCCGCGTCGATCGCGACCAATACGCTCTGAAGCACTGCCCGGTCGACGCTGGGCGCCAGGCCGCGACTTTCGACAACCGGCATGAACAGCGCCGCCGGAATCTCGCGCGCACCTGTGTCGTCCTGAATGCGCAGGAACACCTCGTGGTGCAGCAAGTCGCCGGTGGCGCATGCGACCACCGGTTGCCGCACCAGTCGGAAGCGTTGTTCGCGGATCGCGGCCTCCACCAGCTGCTGCCATTCACCGGCCGCGCGCGAGGGCGCCTCACCGCCGGGATGACGGTGCACCACCGCTGCATTGGCTCCTTCCCGCTGTGCCTCGCGCAACGCCATATCCGCCTCGGCCAACAGCTGCGACGACGTCTGCCCGGAATAGACCACGCCGCCGAGCTGCGCGACATCCGTCGACGCCAGCTCCAGGGGTCCGGCGAGTGCCGCGACCGTCCCAACCGCGCGCTCCGCCAGGTCGCGCAGTCGGTCCTCACCGACGCCCTCCAGCAACACTGCGAAATCCGCTCCGGAAAGCCGTGCGAGGGTCGCGCGTGGCTCTTCGCGAAACGCCTCGGTCAGCGCCTGACCGGTCGCCGACAGCAGCTGATCGCCGGCGACCCGCCCGTATCGCTGGTTGAATTCCTTGAAATCGCGCAGCCCCAGCAACAGCAGTCCACCGCTTGCGAACAATTCGGCATCGGCAAGCCGGTGCTCGAGCACATCCATGAACTGACGCCGGTTCGCCAAACCGGTCAGCCCATCCTGAAAGACCTGCTGCCGCAGGCTCGCGGCACGCTGTTCGGACTCGGCGAGCATCCGACCGACTTTGCCCGACAGGCGGTTCATCGCCTCGACCACGCGCCGAAACTCCAGTGTGAAGGGACGTTGCTCGACGACCGGGAACTCGCGGTTGCAGATCGCCGCCGCCTGTGCCTCTACCGCCTTCAACGGGCGCAGCAGCCAGCGCAGCGCAAGCACGCCCGACAACAGCGCCAACAGGGCGCTGATCAGGAACAGTCGCAACGTCTGCGATGCGTTCTGCCACAGCTGGCGATAGGCGTGCCCGGGGTGACTGGTGACCAGTACGCGGCCGACCTGACGCCAGCCCGACATCATCATCGCCTCGCGCTGCGGCGGTTCGAGCGCGAAGGCGCGTACGAACCAAGCAGGCACCTCGCCCACGCGCAGCTCGGACTCGCGTTCGATCCAGGGATTCCCGGACAGGTCCTCGAACACGATGCGCAGATAGTCGCCGCGATGGAACATCGCATTCACCATCGCGGTCACCATCGCCCGGTCCTTTTGTTCGACGTGCGCGGTCGCCGACAGGCCGAGCGACGTGGCGGCATCCTGGGCGTGCGAGGCAAGCTGGGTCTGCAGATAGTCCCGCGTGGTGCCGACGCTGATCGCGAAAGTGCCCAGGAACAGGGCAAGGACCAGCAGTGCAACCAACAGGATCAGCTGTCTCGACAGACTCATTGCGGCCCCCTCACCGTTCGACTGCCATCTGTTGCATCAGCCGCGCCTGGTACGACTGCCAGAGCGAAAGCCGGTCCGCATCGCCCACCCGCTTACCTTGCATGCTGTTGACCGCGAGCCACAGATCGGCCCCGTTGAAGCTGTACACCGGTACCAGATCGGCGCGTTCGCCCGCCGGGACTATGGCCCCGCGCAGATTGTCGAGAATCAGCGGTTCCACGTCCGGTGCGGCATAGTAGGCGAGCACCATGTGTGCCTGGTCGAGTTCCAGCGCCTTGACGTAGGTGATGCGCAAGCGGTCTTCGGCGACGCCCATGCTGAGCAACGTGAAATACTTCGAGATCGCGTAGTCTTCACAATCCGCCGAATAGACGCCGAGTACCTCGAAGGGCGTCGCCCAGTAGTCCTTCTGATCCCAAAGTGCATAGTCGGAATCGTAGCTGACACGATTGAAGAAGGCGTTCACGCGCTCCAGCTTGGTGCGTTCCTCGAGATCGGTACCGGACTCGATCAGGCGTTGCAGCTCGACCACCCGGGCACGCGCAGCGGTCCCGTACTCGCGTTCCATCCAGTCCAGCAGCGCATCGCTGAACACCAACCCCTGGGCGAACACCCAGCCTGCCAACAGGCCGGACAGCACCAACGACGCCAGCAACCGCGAGGCTTCGCAGAGCTGCGATGGCACGAGCGAAAGGGAAGACATCGTCGATCGGACTCCGGGTTGCGCCGCGACACCCGCTGCGCGGCGACGTCTTAAGGGTTTCGGCCCGCCGCCTCCGGACTTGATCGCTTGGCCACAGGCAAGGCCCACCGCTAGAATCCCCGGTTCGACTCCTTAGACCCACGAACATGCGCACCTCAAATTTCCCGCTACAGACCCTGAAAGAAGTCCCCGCCGATGCCGAGATCGCCAGCCATCGCCTGATGCTGCGTGCCGGCCTGATACGCAAGCTCGCTGCCGGGCTATACACCTGGCTGCCATTGGGTCTGCGCGTGCTGCGCAAGGTGGAGAACATCGTGCGCGAGGAGATGGACCGCGCCGGCGCGCTCGAAGTGCTGATGCCTGCGGTGCAACCGGCCGAATTGTGGCAGGAATCCGGCCGCTGGGACCAGTACGGCCCGGAACTGCTGCGCCTGCACGATCGTCACAGTCGCGAATTCTGTTTCGGCCCTACCCACGAAGAGATCATCACCGACCTGGCACGCAACGAGCTGCGTAGCTACCGCCAGCTGCCGGTCAACTTCTATCAGATACAGACCAAGTTCCGCGACGAGATCCGGCCGCGATTCGGCGTGATGCGGGCCCGCGAGTTCCTGATGAAGGATGCCTATTCTTTCCACCTGGACCAGGCATCGTTGCAGCAGACCTACGAGCAGATGCACGCGGCGTATTGCCGGATTTTCCAACGCTGCGGCCTGGATTTCCGCCCGGTCGCCGCGGACACCGGCAGCATCGGCGGCAGCGGTTCACACGAGTTTCACGTGCTGGCCGATTCCGGCGAGGATGCGATCGCGTTCTCCACAGACAGCGACTATGCCGCAAACGTCGAACTGGCAGAGGCGGTCGCACCCGCTGCCGCGGCACCGGCGTCCGGACGCGCGATGGCACTGGTCGACACGCCCGACGCCAGGACCATCGCCGAGCTCGTCGAACAGTTCGAGCAGCCGATCGAACAGACACTCAAGACACTGATCGTCGTGGCCGCGGACGATGCCGACGCGGAGCTGGTGGCATTGCTGCTGCGCGGGGATCACGAATTGAACGCGATCAAGGCCGAGAAGCTGCCGCAGGTGGCCGCACCGCTGCAGATGGCGGGCGAGGAGCAGATACGGGCAGCGGTCGGCGCGGGTCCCGGCTCCCTCGGTCCGGTGGGTCTGCCGTTGCCGATGATCGCCGATCGGGCGGCCGCGGCGCTGGTCGATTTCAGCGCCGGTGCGAACCTGGACGGCAAGCACTATTTCGGCATCAACTGGGGGCGCGATGTCGCACTGCCGGAGGTTGCGGATATCCGCAACGTTGTAGAGGGCGACCCGAGTCCGGATGGTCGGGGCAACCTGACCATCGCGCGCGGCATCGAGGTCGGTCACATCTTCCAGCTCGGGCGCAAGTACAGCGATGCAATGAACGCCACCGTGCTCGACGAGAACGGTAAACAGGTCGTGATGACCATGGGGTGCTACGGCATCGGCGTGTCGCGCGTGGTCGGGGCCGCGATCGAACAGCACAACGACGAGCGCGGCATCCTCTGGCCAACCGCAATAGCGCCGTTCACGCTGGCATTGATACCGATGCAGATGCACAAATCGGCCCGCGTGCGCGAGGCCGCGGAGGGCCTGTACCAGGCCTTGTGCAGCGCCGGCATCGACGTATTGTTCGATGACCGCGATGCACGCCCCGGGGTGATGTTCGCCGACATCGAACTGGTCGGCATCCCGCATCGCGTGGTGATCGGCGAGCGCGGACTGGACAACGGCGAGGTCGAATACCGGGCGCGTACCGACAGCGAGAACCAGATGCTGCCGCTGGACGGCTTCGTCGAATACATCCGGGCAAAGATCGACGGGGAGATCGGCTGAGGGCGCTGCCCGGCATCCGTCAGCCGGCGTCGCGACGGGCGGCGCCGCGGTCAGTTCTGCAACATGACCGTGACTTCGACCTCGTTGCCTTTGCCGTGATACGCGAGTTCGTCAAAACTGATCATGCGCGACATGGCGATGCCGCGACCGTGGGTATCGAAGGCGCGTGACGGGTCCATCTCGAGGTAGTCGTGCCAGTTGAACCCCTCGCCTTCGTCGGTGATGGTCACACGTATCCGATCGAGTTCGCGTAGGTAGCGGACCGAGACCTCTTTGCTGACGTTTTCCGGTCGCAACAGTCGCGCTTCCACCTCCTGCTCCCAGCTGTCCATTTCGCGCAACTGACCTTTCTCGGCATAGGTGATGCCGAGATTGCCGTGTTCAACGGCATTCACCAGCAGTTCGGTCAGCCCGATCGCGACGCGCCGCGGATCGGGGAACGCATTGGCCAGCACGACGGCGATATCGCGTGCCGAACCCAGGGTGCGGAAACTGAAGGTGGCCTCGCGCAACAGCCCGAATGTACGACTGGCGACATCGCTGTCTTCGAGCGCGCGCTGGTACCGTCGACGGTCGTCGATCGCCGTCGTCAGCACGCTGAGCAACATCGCCTGATCGAACGGCTTGGTCAGGTAGTAGTAGGCACCGGCCTGCAGGCCTTCGAGGATCTCCTCGCGCGCCGCCAGTGCGGTCTGTAGTATCACGGGAACGCTTTGCAGTACGGGATGCTGCTTGATGCGTTCGAGGACCTCCATGCCGTTCAGGCCCGGCATCATGCGGTCGAGAATCACGACATCGTAGATCTCGGGGTTCGACTCCAGCAGATCCCAGGCAAACTGTCCGTCGGGCGCCGTCTCGATGTGGTAACCCGAGTCCTCCAGGTAATCGACCAGGATATCGACGTTGATCGGTTCGTCATCCACGACCAACACGGTCGGCGCGGTCGCAGTCATTGCACTTTTCTCGCTGGCATGCCCACCGCTATCGGCACGAACAACCCGGCCTTAAGCGGTGAGCGGGTGCTAACAACAGAGGACGCGTCGCGGCTGCACCGGTCGAATGGCGCACATGCCGGCCGCCCCGACTTCAGGTTGACAAGCCCCGCGGCAGCCGGGAAACTCGCCCGCTTCGTCAAAAGGAACGGGGATTCATGGCCAGATCGGATACATTCGGGCGGGACGACCTGCTCAAATGCGGTTACGGAGAGATGTTCGGTCCGGGCAACGCGCAATTGCCGGTGCCCAACATGCTGATGATGGACCGCATCACGCGTATTGCCGATCACGGCGGCCAATTCGGCAAGGGCGAGATCATCGCCGAACTCGATATCCGCCCCGATCTGTGGTTCTTCGATTGCCATTTCCCTGGCGATCCTGTCATGCCCGGTTGCCTTGGACTCGATGCCATGTGGCAGTCGGTCGGTTTCTATCTCGCGTGGCTGGGAAACCCCGGCCACGGCCGCGCGCTTGGCGTCGGAGAAGTGAAGTTTACCGGACAGGTTCTGCCGACCGCGACCCGTGTCGTCTATTACATCGACATCAAACGCGTGATCACCCGCAAGCTCGTGCTCGGCATCGCCGACGGACGCATGGAGGTCGATGGCCGGGAGATCTATACGGCGAAGGACCTGCGCGTCGGCCTGTTCACCTCGACCGAGGGGTTCTGACGACGCCGGCCCCGCCCGGTCAGTCGCGGTTTCAGCCGAGATCCTCGGCCAGCGAGTCGCGGATGTTGCGCGGCAACGGTTCGATCGCGTGGGTGTAGGCCGGATGGTCGATGCCGATGCTGATCGGCGCACCCTGCTTCACCGCCTCTGCCATCTCCGGCGTCAACTCGAAACGCAGGAAATGCACCGATGAAGTCTTTTCGTCGGTCTCACGTTCGAGGTCTTCGTCGGCAACCGGGGTGACGCGTGCGAAGTCCGCGACCTGCGCCCAGACATGTCGCTCGATGCCGATCAGCTTCGCCAGCTGCGCACGGCGCTCGCCTTCATCCGGATACTCCAGCATGAACGTCGCCTTCCAGTTGCTGCCATCCGGGATCAGCGGATTGTAGGCATCGAGTTCCTCCTGGATACCCGCTGCCTCGAAGATCCGCTCGGCACGCAGCATCTCCTGGATCTGGTACTGCATCGTCAGCACATCCTCGAAATACAGCGTCGCATTCGGTCCGACCGGAAGCTGGCGATTCTTCTTGTGCGCCATCACGCGCGCACGGAATTCGGGCCGGACTTCGGCGTACCTTTCGAGCGAATACAGATCGTCTCGCGTCAACTTGTTCATGGTGTTCACCTCCACTGGGTCCTCTGCGGGCGACAAGGTCGCCTGTCCCCGCGTGAAAACGACGGGGCGCCGACTGGCAACCGAATTCAGATCCCGTACGCCAAGCGCAGCAGCGAGATTGGATGTTCCGGCTCACTGCCGTCGGCCAGGCCATTGGCAATCTGGTGGCCGGCCATTGCGCAGTCGCTGCTGTAGTGGTCCGGTGCATTCTGTTTCACCTTGTTGACCACCGGCTTGCCGATCTTCATCGACAACGCGTGCGACTCCTTTTTGACCGCATAGGTCCCGTCGTGGCCCGAGCAGCGTTCGATCACCTCGATCACGGTATCGGGTACCAGCGACAGGGCCTCGCGCGTCTTCGGTCCGATACGCTGCACGCGCTGGTGACAGGCGGCGTGATACGACACCTTGCCCAGCGGTTGCTGAAAATCGGTCTTCAGCTTGCCGTACTTGTGGCGCAACATCAGGTATTCGAAGGGGTCGTACATCGCGTCACGTACCTTCGCCACTTCGGGGTCGTCGGGGTACATCAGCGGGAGTTCCTGTTTGAACATCAGTACGCAGGAAGGTACCGGCGCGACGATATCCCAACCCTCGTCGACCAGCTTGGCCAGGGCCGGAATGTTGACCTCTTTGGCGCGCGCAACCGCTTCCAGGTCGCCGAGTTCGAGCTTCGGCATGCCGCAGCAACGTTCCTTCTCGGCAGTGGTCACGGCGATGCCGTTGTGGCGGAACACCGCGACCAGATCCTCGCCGCTCTGCGGGTCGTTGCGGTTGCCGTAACAGGTCGCGAACAGCGCCACCTTCCCGGTCGTCGGCCCAGCGGCCTCGGCATGCTCGCCTCTGTCCCGTGTCACGCGGGCACGCAGGCTCTTGCTGTGGTATTCGGGGAGCTTGGCATCGCGATGCACACCGAAACCGTCCTCGAGGATGCCACGGAAGGTCGCATTGCGGTTCAGCGCATTGACGATCCCGCTGACCACCGGAATCCCGGCCAGCGAACCCACTGTGTCGGTGTTGGTCAGGGTCTTGTCGCGCAGCGAGGCACCCTGCTGCTTAAACTTCACGGCTTTCGCCTGCAGCATCAGGTGCGGGAAATCCAGGTCCCATTCATGTGGCGGCACGTAAGGGCACTTGGTCAGGAAGCACAGGTCGCACAGGTAACACTGATCGACGACCTTCCAGTAGTCCTGCTTCGCGACGCCATCGACCTCCATGCTCTCCGACTCGTCGACCAGGTCGAACAGTACCGGGAAGCTTTGACACAGGCTGATGCAGCGGCGACAGCCATGGCAGATGTCGAACACCCGCTCCAGCTCGGCAAACAGCTTGCCTTCGTCGTAGAAATCGGGATTTTTCCAGTCCAGCGCGTGCCGGATCGGCGCTTCGAGACTTCCTTCACGTGCACCAGCCATGGCTAGAGACCTCGTTACAACGGATTCGAATGGGGAAAATGTAAAACCGCGGGGAGGCAGCGTCTCGCCTCCCCTGCGGGGGTCGATCAGTCGTTGAGCTGATCCAACGCCTTCTGGAAACGGTTGGCGTGCGAACGCTCCGCCTTGGCCAGCGTCTCGAACCAGTCGGCGATCTCGTCGTGACCTTCGTCGCGCGCGGTCTTGGCCATGCCCGGGTACATATCGGTGTACTCGTGGGTCTCGCCGGCGATCGCGGTCTTCAGGTTGTCCGAGGTACCACCGAACGGCATACCGGTCGCCGGATCGCCACACTGCTCCAGGTATTCCAGGTGCCCATGTGCGTGTCCGGTCTCACCCTCTGCGGTCGAGCGGAATACGGCAGCGACGTCGTTGTAACCCTCGACGTCCGCCTTCGACGCGAAATACAGGTAGCGACGGTTGGCCTGCGACTCACCAGCGAACGCGGCCTTCAGGTTTTCTTCCGTCTTCGAGCCTTTCAGAGACATTCAGGTATCCTCCAGTCTTTTTCAGGGATATGCCGGTTCCAACCGGCGGGTAGCGTGGGCACTATAGAGGGCGCCCTACGCGTGATGAAATTGTTTCTGGCAATTCACTCGATAGCCAAAATCTATCCACAAGGGATCTCGGTCGCGAACGCCTCCAGCCCTTGTTGTCAGTGGATCGGCTGTATGCAGGACATGTCGCAGGCCAGCACCGCGTCGCGCACCGCGTGGATCGCATCGGGGCGCGGAAAGCTCTTGCGCCAGGCCAACGCGACCGTGCGTGACGGGGTATCGTGATCGAACCGGCGGATACTCAGCAGGCGCTCCGAAAAGCGCTCCGCGCCGGCCGCGGTACACGGCAGAATCGTCACCCCCAGGCCGCTGGCCACCATGTACCGGATGGTCTCGAGCGACCCGCCCTCGAGCGTCTGCGCCGGGCTGCCCTCGACGCTGCTGCGCCGCAAGCAGTCAGGGCATACCTGCAGCACCTGGTCACGAAAACAGTGCCCCGCACCGAGCAACAACACGTCCTCTTTCTTCAGGTCGGACACCTCGAACTGCGGTTTCTGATTCAGGGGATGACTGCTCGGCAGCAGCAGCACGAAGGGCTCCCGGTACAGCGGCATCGTCAACACCCCCGGTTCCTCGAACGGCAATGAGATCAGGATCGCGTCGAGTTCCCCGCGCTTGAGCTTCTCCGCCAGGGCCGCAGTGTAGTTCTCCTCGATCACCAAGGGCATCTTCGGCGCCCGTTGCGACAACTCCGGGATCAGGTGGGGCAGCAGGTAGGGACCGATCGTGTAGATCGCCCCGAGTCGCAACGGGCCATCGAGCTGATCCTGTCCGTGGCGGGCCACCTGCCGGATGACACTCGCCTCCTCCAGCACGCGTTGTGCCTGCGCGACGATCTGCTCACCGATCGGCGTGACGCTGACCTCGCCCTTGCGCCGCTCGAAGATACTGACGCCGAGTTCCTCTTCCAGCTTCTTGACCGCGACACTCAGCGTCGGCTGGCTGATGAAGCAGGATTCGGCCGCGTGCCCGAAATGCTTTTCGCGCGCAACGGCGACGATATACCTCAGCTCATTCAGGGTCATACACGCGGGGATCTGCTCACAAAAACGGGTTTCAGCGCCGCCAGTTGCGTTTGTGCGACAAGGCGAATGGGCTACTATACCCTGAATATATGCGTTAGGGACCCAGATCCGGCTCGACGTGGCAACGACCCCAGGCACCACCGGCGCCGAGCCGGACAGAAAACTGCGCGCCTCCGACTTCCCTGCCGGAACCCTGCGCATCCTGCAGTTGACCGACACGCATCTCTACGCCGATCCCCGCGGCACGCTGCTCGGCGTCAATACGCTCGACTCCTTTCGGCAGGTGATCCGGCATTTCCAGCGGCACTTCTGGCCGATCGACCTGCTGCTGGCAACCGGCGACCTGGTGCACGATGCGAGCGCGAACGGTTACGCGACCATCGCCGCGACACTGTCGACATTCGGCGTACCCGTGTTGTGCCTGCCCGGCAATCACGACATTCCCAGCGTCATGCGCGAGCACCTGCGGGCCGACAACGTATCGACCGACAGCGTCGTCGACCGGGGCGCATGGCGATTCGTGATGCTCGATTCGGTGAAACCCGGTGACGAAGGCGGACACCTCGCGGCGAACCAGATAACGCTGCTCGAATCGGCGCTGTCCGCCGGCAACCGGCACGTACTGGTGTGCATGCATCACCAGCCGGTGACCGTCGGCAGCGACTGGATCGACACCATGGCGATCGACAACCCCGAACCGCTGTTCGAGGTGATCGACCGGCACGACAATGTGCGCGGCATCCTGTGGGGCCACATACACCAGACCTACGACAGTTATCGCGGACCGGTGCGGCTGATGGCGTCACCGTCGACCTGCGTGCAGTTCACCCCACATTCGGATACGTTTCAGGTGGACGAGGAACCGCCCGGCTTCCGGCTGCTCGCACTGTTGCCGGATGGCACGATCCGCAGCGAGGTGGTGCGTGTCGACGAGATGCCGCAGGGTCTCGAGGTCGCCTCGTCCGGGTATTGAACGGACGCGCCCCAACGACAATGGTTTTTCAGATCAGAAATCCCGCGAACGATTCCTCGGTCTGCCGACGGACGTGGCGATGCCTCGCGGCCGCCAGCTGGTTGTTTGCGACCCACGCGTTCGCCGACGGCTACCCGCCACCGCCGGGACCCTACCCGGTGGAAAGATCGACTGCAGTCACGCCCACCGGCCCGAGCGAGCCGCGAACCGAACAGACGCCGCCGACCAGCGGCATGTTGCCGCTCGACCCGCTCGACAGCCCCTCGACCGACACCGGCACCCTGCTTTTCGGGGCACCGCCGGTCGGGCAGGCACCGGCACCCGCCGCCGATCCCGTTGACGACGACCGCGTCGCATCGCCGCCACGGAGTGATTTCTCGATGTCGTCGCAACGCTCGGGTGGGTGGACGCCACAACAACCCGGCAGCTTTTCCGGGCCGACACCACCGAACTTCCGTGGAACACCTCCGGGGTATCCGGCATGGCAGACCTACCCCGGTCCGACCGCTGACTACCGCAACCAGTCACCGACAGGCCCTGTGGGGTCGATGATGGGCCCGTCCAACCCCTACCGGGCACCATGGCCGGCGAACGCCGAACGACGTGCGGCGGCTCCGCGGAATCCGGGCCCCGTGGCCGCCCCCGGTGCCGGGGGAACGGTGTTCCGACCGGCGGAGTTGCAGCCGTCCGATTGAGCCCCGTCGATCATCGCGCGATCAGCGCGATTCGAGCGAGACCTCCGGCTCCGATTCCATGCGTATCGCCCCACAGGGGCATTCCGCCGCGCACAGGCCGCAACCCTTGCAGTAGTCGTAGTTGATCCGAAACCCCTTGCCCGGACCGAGTTTGATGACCGCGTTGTCCGGACACACGCCGTAACAGGTGTCGCATTCGAAGCAGTTGCCGCACGACATGCATCGGCGCGCCTCGTACAGCGCGTTACCCTCGTCGAGCCCCCCGAGGACCTCTTCGAAGGTCGACTGACGACGGATCAGGTCCAGCGTCGGCCGCACGGTCTTCGGAGCATCCGAGTAATACCAGGTGTTGAGCCGTTCGAATGTCGCCAGCTCGTGTCGGGTCACGCTCGCCAGCGTGCGTCCGTTGAGCCAGGCATCGATCGCCCTGGCGGCCTTCTTGCCATGGCCAATCGCGACCGTCACGGTGCGCTCGCCGTCGACCATGTCGCCACCGGCGAACACCCCGGGATAGCCGGTCATCATGTCCGGTGCAACCTGGACCACATCCTTTTCCCTCTGCAGTCCCGGCAGGTTGTCCAGCAACGCGAGGTCGGCGCTCTGGCCGAGTGCCAGTACCACGCTATCGGCCGGCATCGTTTCGAACTCGCCGGTAGGCTGCGGGAACCCGTCGTCGTCGAGGCGCATCTTTTCGATGGTCACCTCCTCGCCTTCGGCATTCGCGATGGTGCTCAACCACATCAGCTTCACACCCTCTTCAAGCGCATCCCGCACCTCCTGCTCGTGCGCCGGCATGCGCTCACGGGTCCTCCGGTAGACCACGACGGGCTCTTCGGCACCGAGGCGCCGCGCAGTACGGGCGACGTCGATCGCGGTATTGCCGCCCCCGTAGACGATCACCTGGCGACCCAGCAGCGGACGCTCCGGACCTTCCATGTCGTGCAGCAAGGTCACGGCATCGGTGATGCGACGCGCATCCCCTGCCGGGATGTAGGCGCGTTTGCCGATGTGCGCACCGACACCGAGGAAGCAGGCATCGAAGCCTTCGTCGTTCAGCGTCTTGGCGACGTCATCGACGCGCGAGCCCAGACGCAGCTCGATCCCCATGTCGAGGATGCGTTGCACTTCGGCGTCCAGGGTGGCGCGCGGCAGACGGTACTGCGGGATGCCGTAACGCATCATCCCGCCACTCGAATCCTCGGCCTCGAAGATCACGACCGTGTGACCGAGGCGCCGCAGATGGTAGGCCGCCGAAAGACCGGCCGGTCCTGAGCCCACCACCATCACGCGTTTGCCGGTGGAGGCCAACGGTACCTCGAAGGCCCAGTCGCGTTTGAGCGCCTCGTCACCGAGGAAGCGCTCTACCGCATTGATCCCGACGGATTCGTCGACACGCCCGCGGTTGCACGCGCTCTCGCACGGGTGGTAACACACCCGACCCATGATCGCCGGCAGGGGATTGTTCTCCACCAGCGAACGCCAGGCTGTTTCATAGGCGCCCTCCTCGGCGTGAAACAGCCAGCGCTGAATGTTTTCACCGGCCGGACAGGTTGCATTGCACGGCGGCAGTCGGTCGACGTAGACCGGACGCTCGCTGCGCCAGGAGCCGGTCAGGTTGGCCAGGCTGGAACCGACATCAAGGGTGATCGCGAACGGTTTCTTCATTGTGCAGCCTCCACATTTTCCAGGCCGAAACGCCGCACATTGCGATCCGCCATCTCCTGCAGCCGCGCGATTACATCGGTACGCAACGTGGGCTTGAACAGGTGAGCGAAGCGTCGCTGCAGTTTCAGGTACTCCTCGACCGGCACCCGGCGGCGGATGCGATAACGGTCGGTGATCTCGCCGTGTTCGGCCTCGAACACCGGAAACAGCCCCGACTCGGCGGCCAGGCGCGCCAGCCGGATGGTGTCGTGCGGTGCGGCACCCCAGCCCAGCGGGCAGGGCACCAGCACATGGATATAACGCGCCCCGCGGATGGACATCGCCTTCGTGACCTTGGCCTCGAGATCACGCACATTGGCCACGGTCGCGGTCGCCACGTACGGAATGTCGTGTGCCATCGCGATCAATGGCACGTTCTTGCCCTGGCCGAACGTATTGCCCGGATGATCACCGGCCGCCTGCGTGGTCGCCGTGCGTGCGGTGGGCGGCGTGGCCGACGAGCGCTGTACACCGGTGTTCATATACGCCTCGTTGTCGTAACAGATGTACAACACGTCGTCGTTGCGTTCGAACATGCCGGACAGACAGCCGAAACCGATGTCGGTGGTGCCGCCGTCGCCGCCCTGCGCGACCACCCGGGTCGCGTGCTGGCCCTTGACCTTGAGCGCCGCGGCGACGCCGGTCGCGACCGCAGCGGTGTTGCCGAACAGGGAATGGATCCAGGGGATCTGCCACGAGGTCTCGGGATAAGGCGTGGAGAAGACCTCCAGGCAGCCGGTGGCGTTCGCTGCGATCAGCTGGTTGTTGGTCGCGCGCATCGCCGCGTCGATCGCATAGCGCGCACCGAGGGCCTCACCGCAACCCTGACAGGCGCGGTGCCCCGAGTTCAGCGAATTGGTGCGTTCCATGGTCGACTGCACCGACCGCTGCGCATCTTCGAGCAGGCGATTGCCGACGGTAAAGGTGCCGGTTTGATAGAACTTGACGTGCGAGGTTTTCATTTATCCTTCCATCAACCGATGTGGTCGGCAACGCTGCCGAGGTCGCGCAGAATGTTCTCCGCGGTCGGGCCGGAACGCTGCTGCGTTTCAAGGCGCTCGATCTCGCGATGCACGACCTCGTGCTTGAGATCCAGGAACGTCAAACGCTGCACACCGTCCTTGTGTGCCATGCGGAAGACCTCCAACAACGAGCGCCGCGTGATCGCACGACCGCCGAGGCCGGCGATCACCGTGTAGACCGGCGCCGGCAGTCCGGCGAGCGCCATACGCACGTCGGTCGACAGGATGCCGCCGATACCGACCGCGAGCGATTTTTCGATCACCACGACACGCTTGGCGTGGCGCAGCACTTCCTGAACGCGTTTCGCGGGGAAAGGCCGGTACGAACAGATGCTGACCGAGCCGATCGCCATGCCACCATCGCGCAACTCGTCGATCGCATCCTTGATCGTGCCATTCACTGAACCGAGCGCGACCACCAGTGTTTCGGCATCCTCACTGCGGTAGGTATGCAGCAACCCGCCGGATGCCCGGCCGAAATGCTGCTCGAACTCTTCGGCCAGCTCGGGAATCATCCACAACGCCTGCATCTGCCGGTAGTGCGCCAGATAGCGCACCTCGGTAAACGCCTCGGGCCCGACCATCGCGCCGATCGTGACCGGGTGCTGCGGGTCCAGCACCTGGCGTGGTTTGAACGGTGGAATGAACGCGTCCACCTGCGCCTGCTCAGGAATATCCACGCGCTCGTAGGCATGCGTGAGGATGAATCCATCGACGCAGACCATCACCGGTACCGACAGTTCCTCGGCGAGGCGGAATGCCTGGAGATGCAGATCGACCGCCTCCTGGTTGGTCTCGGCGTACAACTGGATCCAGCCGGCATCGCGCATCGACATGCTGTCCTGCTGGTCGTTCCAGATGTTGATCGGGGCACCGATCGCACGGTTGCCAATGGTCATCACGATCGGCAGACCGAGGCCGGATGCGTTGTATACCGCCTCGGCCATGAACAGCAGCCCCTGGCTGGCGGTCGCGGTGTAACTGCGCGCGCCCGCCGCACTGGCGCCGATCGCAACCGACAGGGCCGCGAACTCGGATTCGACATTGATGAACTCGCAGTCGTCGATCTCGCCGGCCTTCACCATCAGGCCGAGATTCTCGACGATATGAGTCTGCGGGGTGATCGGATAGGCGCAGATCACCTCGGGACGCGCCAGAGCAACGGCTTCGGCAATCGCCCGTGACCCTTCGGTTTGCTTCAACATCAGGCAGTCGCCTCCGACATCTGTTGGACAATGTACTTCGCCGCCGCTTCGGCCGCAGCGGCATTGGCGGCGGCGATCTTGGCCGGGAACTTCTCGCTGATCGCCGTCTTCACCGAGGCCACATCGATCAGGCCGGTCATCGCCGCAAAGCCGCCCAGCAACGCCGCATTCGGCAGTGGGCGTCCCACGTATTGCCGCGCCAACTCACTCGCCGGAACGGTGATCGCATGTTCGATCGGGTACTGGCGCAGAAAATCGCTCAGTCCGAGATCCGCCAGACTCCGGGTCGAGTTGATCAGTACGTAGCCGTGCGGTACCAAACCCTCGAACAGGTTGACCTGGTGCAGCAGCGTGGTGTCCTGGATGATCAGGGCATCCGGCGCCATCACCGGTTCGCGCAGGCGGATCTCCTTGTCGTCGATGCGGCAGAACGCCATCACGGGCGCGCCCATGCGTTCCGAACCGAAACTCGGAAAGGCCTGCGAGTAGTGCCCTTCGAGAAACGCGGCGATCGACAGCATCTCGGCGGCCGTGACCACCCCCTGACCGCCGCGTCCATGTATCCGTACCTGAAACATATCCCCTCCGCTTGGTGTCCTGTTGGTCGGTATGCCGCCGGATTGAATGGCAGCGGGTACCCTGCCGCAGCGGGTACGGGTCATGTCTTCCGCGTCGCTTGCAACTAGGGCCTGTTCACACTACACACGCGCTGCCTCAACCCAGTTCCACGCGCGGCGCGACGCGCAATACCTCATCGAGCGAGGTGATACCGCCGATCACCTTGCGCGCACCGCTGATTCGCAATGGCTCCAATCCCTCGCGCATCGCCCGGCGGCGCAGATCGGCAATGTCGCAGTCCGGTTTTATCGCCGTGCGCAGCGTCGGCGTGATGCGCAGGCTCTCGTAGATCCCGATCCGCCCGAGATATCCCGAGCCGCGGCACTTCTCGCAGCCGACCGACACCCGGCCGCTCGCCGGAACCGGAAGTTTCCAGGGTTGTGTCAGCTCGGCCCAGGCCTGCGCATCGATGGTGCCACGTGCGCTGCAGGTTGGGCACAGGGTCCTGATCAGACGTTGGCCGACAACGCCGAGCAGGGTGGCATTGATCAGATAGGGTGGTACTCCTATATCCATCAGGCGCACGATTGCGGACGGCGCATCGTTCGTATGAAGCGTAGACAATACCAGGTGACCTGTCAGGGCTGCCTGGATCGCCATCTCCGCCGTCTCCAGGTCACGGATCTCGCCGATCATCACGATGTCGGGGTCCTGGCGCATCAGGGTGCGCACACCGGTCGCGAAATCCAGCCCGATCTGGGCATTCACCTGCATCTGGTTGATCGCCGGATCGACCATCTCGATCGGGTCCTCGATCGTGCACACGTTGACGTCCGGCTGCGCCAGCAGCCGCAGCGTAGAGTACAGGGTCGTGGTCTTACCCGAACCGGTCGGTCCGGTCACCAGGATGATGCCGTGCGAGGACTGGGTCATCGTGTCCCAGAGTCGCGCGTCTCGTTCGCCGAAACCCAGCTGCTTGAGATCACGCACCAACACCTGCGGATCGAAGATGCGCATCACCAGCTTTTCACCGAACGCGGTGGGCATGGTCGACAGGCGCAACTCGATCTCGATGCCGGTCGGTGTCTTGGTCTTGACCCGCCCGTCCTGCGGCCTGCGCTTTTCAACCACATCCATGCGTCCCAGCGCCTTGATGCGGCTGGTGATCGCACCCATGATGGTGGTCGGGATCTGGTACACCGTCTGCAACACGCCATCGATCCGAAAACGAACGCTGCCGGCCTCGCGGCGCGGTTCGAGGTGGATGTCGCTCGCGCGCTGTTCGAACGCGTATTGCAGCAGCCAGTCGACGATGGTCACGACGTGCCGATCGTTGGCGTCGAGCTTGCCCGCGCGCCCAAGCTGCACCAGCGACTCGAGGTTGTTGATCCCCAGCGGATCGCCTTCGGCGAGACGCTGTGCCTTGCGAATCGAATGGCTGACCCCAAACAGTTCGTCCTGATAGCGCAGGATGTCCGCCGGATTGGCCACCACCCGTTTGACATCGCGGCGCAGCACGTGCGCCATCTCTTCCTCCCAGTGGCGTTCGTACGGCTCGGCCGTCGCGAAGGTCACACTGTGCTCATCGACCTCGACAGGCAGGATGCGATAGCGCGCGGTGTAACTGCGCGATACCTCGCGAGTCACCAGGTCGACATCGATCTTCAACGGGTCGATCGTGAAATGCGGCAGTTGGGCGCGTTGGGCCAGCCAGCGCGTCAAGATTGTCAGATCGAGTGGATTGCCGTCCGGCTGCGTGAGGTTGTTTTCGGCCAGCCAGATCAATGGGTGCATCGCTGCCGCGGTCGCACGCGCGGCGCCGCGATCGGCAAGCTGCGGTGCGTGCCCGGCATCCAGCAGGCCGTCCTCGATCAGTTGCGGGATCACTTCGCCGAGGGTCAGACGACGTTCGGCCTGTAGGCTGCCAAGTACTTCGTGGCGGGTGATGCTCATCCGGTACGGAAGCCCGGTTCGGTCGGCTCCGGCCAGGGTTCGCTGCTCACATGCTCCACCCGCGCCAACTCAGGTCCACGGCGCAGCCATGCCGCAAGCGTGTCGAGCGCGCCGAGGTCTCCCGAGGCGACCACCTCCACCCCGCCATCGGGAAGATTCACCGCATGACCGTCGAGACCGAGGCGCATCGCCTGCTCGCGGGCCGATGCACGGAACCAGACGCCCTGAACATGACCGCGCACGATGTATCGACGACAGGGCAAGGCCTACTCCAGGTGCAGCGTGAGTGTCTCGCCGACGCGCGGCGCCGGCCCTTCGCCGACCGGGACGTCCACCAGCAAGGGATAACGCAGTGTCGAGCCGCCGTTCTCGACCGGTTCGAGCCCGACGTGATCGACGGTTGCCCGAGCGGAACTGCCGCGCAGTGTCGCGTTCAGCGCCTGCCCGGGCTGCAGCCGGCTGGCCTGCTCCGCATCGACTTCGGCGCGCGCCTGCAAGGTGCGACCGTTCGCGACGGTCACCAGCGGCTGGCTCTGCAGTTCGCTGACCACGCTCTGCCCCGGCGCGGCATTGACCGAGAGCACCACGCCGTCGAACGGTGCCGACAACACGCTGTGCTCGAGATCCAGGCGCGCGGCGACCAGTTGGGCGCGCGCACCTTCCGCGGTGGCACGGGCCGCCTCCAGTGCGATCAGTGCCTGATTGCGTTCGAAATCCGACAAGACGGTGCGATCGTAGAGTTCGACCGCGCGTGCATCCTCACGCTCGGCCTCCTCGAGCATCGCCCGCGCATGCCGGTACTCGGCCTGGCGACGGCCCACCTGGCTGGCGAAACCGCGTTGGTCGAGGCTGAGCAAGGGGTCGCCTTTTGCGACGGCCTGACCCGGGCGCACATGGACCTCGCTGACGACCCCCGATACCAGGGTGCCAAGCTCGACGCGCTGCGCCCAGCCGATCAGCGCCGGTACGTCCGCGGCCATCACCGGCAGTGTCGTACCCAACGCCAGCAGCCCGGCAACGAGTCCATACATCGATCGATTCATTGTGTCGCTTCCCCAGGCAACAGACGACCAGCCAGCGCCGCGAGACGCGCCTGGGTCATCATCCAGTCGAACTCGACCCGTGCCAAATCCAGACGGACCGCCGAGATCTCGGTCATCGCATCCCCGAGGTCGGTCTTCACCTCGAGATCGTACAGCGCCCGGCTGCGGTCGAGGTACAACTCGCGATAGTCGCCGCGCACCTTCAGCCCCTCGAGTTCGATGCGCATGTTGCTGAGGCGCAACCACAGGTCGAGCACCTCCTGGCGCAGGGTGTGCTCGGCCACCGACAGCTCGGCACTGCTGGCGCGCAATTCGGCCTGTGCCTTGGCGATCGCCGCATCCTTCGCACCGCCGGTGAGCAGCGGCACCTCGAGCAACAGCCCGGCACCGAACGGGTGCGTGGTGTTGGTCTTGCGGTTGTAGGTCTGCGCATCCACTTCGGCACTGATCACCGGGCCGAAACCCTTGCGCGCCGCCTCAAGCGCCGCGACGGCCCCGTCGACCTCGGCGCGCAACGCCTTCAGCCGCGGATTGTTTTGCAGCACTTCCTTGAGCAGCGCCTCGTACTCGGGTTGGGCGAGCGAGGTATCCGGCGGCGCCGGGCGCACCAGGTTCGACGCCAGCTCTCCGGGCCGGCCCATCGCGATCGCCAGTCTTGCCCTGGTCGCGCGCTGCAGCGACTGGCTGAGCATGCGTTGATTCAGCGCCGCCTGGTAATCGGCCTCGAAGCGCAGCAGATCGACATCCGACAGACGCTTCAGTTCGTGCCGGTCGCGCGCCCGGTCGGCATCGATATAGGCGCCCGCCATTGCCTCGTTGTCGCGTGCGTACTGCAGGTCGGCGAGGATCACGTCGAGGTAGCGCTGCATGATCTCCAGGTGGGCCTTCTGCCGGGCGTCGAGATAGCGCCATTCGCTGCCATCGCCGGCATGTCGGGCGGCGGTCTCACGCGCTGCACTGTACCCAAAATCGTACAACCGCTTGCTCAGCGCGATGCGTGCACTGCTGTCGTTTCGGTCGCGGTTGGGCGCAATCGACGAGGGTTCGATGTAGCGCAGGCGGCCGATCGCATCGAGCCTCACGCCGCTGATCGATTGTGCCTCGGCCAGCGCCGCGTCGCTCGCGTCGCGCTGCGCGTCCGCCAACTCCAACGCCGGGAGATCGGCGGGCGCCGATGCCAGCGCCACTTCCAGCGACAAGGGATCAGGCAGCGGCGCCTGCTCCGCAGCCTGCGCCACAGCGCACACCCACACCAGTAGAGTGAAGCCGAAGACCCGCATGCGCGGTATCAGCGTGCTGCGCGTTTGTAGCGAGTGAACGGCTGGTCCTTGTAGGCGTCCTCGACGACATACCGGCCGAGCTGCATGAACTCCTGCTTGTCACGCGTCGCCCCGGTGAAACGCGCCGGTTTGATGTAGTTGCCGTCGAGATCGAAAAATGCGAACACCGGGGTCGCACGCACCCGGTACTGCTGGAATGCGAAGTCCTTCATCGTCGTGGAGCGACCCTTGAAATCGGTAACCTCCACGTCACCCTCGATGTCCACCGGGAAGATCAGGAAATGCTCGCGGAAGTAGTCCTGGACATCCGGTTGATTGAGTACCGTGGTCTTCATCCGGTGACAGAACGGGCATTCGTCCATCTCGAACATGATCAGGATGCCTTTCTTGCCCGCTGCGCGTGCATTGGCCAACTCTTCGCGAAAATCGCCAAATGTCTCGTTGAAGAAGTACTGGCCGGGGTCGCGCGGCGTCTGCGCACCGGCGACAGCGCTGACAACGACCAGACCCAGGGCAATCAGCAGGCGCGCGATCATTGAACCTCTCCCGGGTGTGCGCTTTCGTAACTTTCGATGAAGGACTGTATACCTTGTGCGGTCACCTGACCGACCTGCCGGGCCACGATCTCGCCACTGGGTGATACCAGATACGATGTCGGCAGGCCTTCCACAGGACCGATCAGCTGCTCACGGCTCGGACGCTCGGTGGCCAGCAGGATCGGATACGAGACGAACTGCTGGTCGACGAACTGTTTGAGTTCGCCGTCGTCGATCGACTCCATGTTCACCCCCAGCACGATCGCTTTGCCCTCGGAACCGGTGTGGAATACCTCCAGCTCCGGGATCTCTTCGAGACAGGGTGGGCACCAGGTGGCCCAGTAATTGACCAGCACCCAGCGTCCACGGTAGTCGGAAAGGCTATGCTGCTGCCCATCGAGGTCGGGCAGGGTAAAATCCTCGGTTGCTGCATGCGCCCCGACGGTCAGGGCGCCAGAGATCACCAGCACACTGAGAAATCGCCGGGCCGCGTGAACAGACAAACAGATTTTTTGCATAAGACAAAGCCTTAACGACTTGGAGTACCATCAAGAGACGACGCCGATTGCCGTAATATTCCCCGGCGCCGGCGAATTTTAGGTCAGCAGACCGGGGGCAGTGCAAGCGCCCGCATCCACTCTAGACCCACGGAGACGCAAAAAGTGCGGCGCTGGGATCGTCGACCTCTTTCTAAAGGCATCAGGGCATGGCAAAGGCACCAACACTTCCGCCTTCGCTAAGCCCGTTCCGGGTCCCCGACCCGGCGGTCGCCCGACATCCGGGTGCGCTGCTGGCGCCACGCGCGCTGAACAAATGGATCGTCGAGTTACCGCTGGCCAACCCGCCAAAGGCCGCGCGGATGCTGCTGGAGCAGTTGCGCCTGCTGGTCCGCGACCCCGAGCCGGGCGCTCGCATGGGGGCCCTGCTGGAAGCCTACACTACCCCGGTCGACGAGCTGCAGGATGTGGTCGACGAACGACTGCAGAATGGGCCGGACACCGCATTGCCCCTCGATCAGCTCGAGTTCAGCCTGGTCGAACTGCTCAGCGAACTCGCCTACGGGCAGCTGCGCATCGCCAACAGTGCGCTGTCCTCCGGCAAGATCCCGGACGCCGAACTGCTGTACAGGGCGCTGCAGCTGCTCGAACGCGCACTCAACCTCGAACGCCTGCGCTACTACCGTCCGAGCCTCGACGGTTGGCGGCTGCTGCTGAGCATCTTCCTGAATGCCGAGGCGCTTGAGATCGCCGACCACGAGGTCAGCAGGGAGCTCCGTCGCGACGGCGACCCTGGCACGATCCAGGGGCTGTTCTATCGTGCGCTGATGAGCAGTCTGTACGATTCGAACCACCGGCGGCCCGACCAATTGCAGGCCTGGCGAACGTGGACGGGCACGCATGCCAATCTGTTGGAGATGACGGTGCTGCCGCAGGGCCCCTACGCGATGCCGATCGACATCAGCGGCAGCCTCGATCCGCTTGCAGCCGCACGACGAGGCAAACCCGGGCCGGAGATCCGGTACCTGGCTGCCGACCGCTTTCTGCAGGTCCTGCAGGAGGATCCGCAGGGACCGCGCGAACTGCACGGCGCCCTGCACGACCTGATCCGCGGACGCAAGTCGCCGGAGCAGCGCCAGAACCCGCGCCAACCGCGCAATCACCCGTTCGCGATGCGTCACGGTCTGCGCAGCATCCATGCGCGACTCAGCGAATTGATCCAGGGCGGGCTGCCCGGTGGAAGCGAACCCGCACCGGTCGCGTGCCGACAGATCGACCAGTCGAAATCCGGCTCGGCGTTCCGCCTCCAGGGCCCCTTGCGGCCGCCGCTCGGGATCGGTGATCCGGTCTTGATGGAGGCGGTCTCGGCCGCCAATGAAAATGCCGCGGTCGGGTTCATCGGGCGCATCCGACGGCTGGTCAATCTACCCGACCAGCAGGTCGAGATCGGGGTCGAAAAGCTGGCCGGCCGCCTGACCCCGGTGGAACTCAGTGGCGGCGCGGCACAGCGGCTGCGCGGCGACACCCTGGCACTGCTGCAACACGACCAGGACGCCGGGCGTTACGTGCTGATCGCCGCTCGCAGCCTGTTCCGCGAGGAGGATTCGGTGACCGCCGAAGGTGCCCACACACGCCAGGTGCTGCGCATGCGCGGCCTGCTCGAGGCCGTGCAGCAGACGGCCTACATCCTCGTCGACTGCAGCGACGCCTAGCGGATCAAGCGGATCCGTCGTCCGGCCGCTGCAGTGGGACCGCCGCGGCACGCTGCAAACGGAAACTGGCCAAGGGTACACCGAGCGCCCGGGTGATGCCGTCGTTCGCCGCCCGCAGCGCCTCGGCCAGGCGCCGGTCGCTGGGCCAGTCGGGATCGTCCTCGCGTGGCAGCGCGAACCGCCGGCTGGCGTACAACTCCGCCAGCGAAGCATCGACCAGGCGACGCGCCAACACCCAGTTGCCGTCGCGGGTCAGCTGCACCCAGTGCATGCGCTTCAACTCGCCGAGCAGGTCTTCGAGCTGCGGTTCCATCCAGCGCGGCCGCAACCGTGCCAGTTCGGCGGTGCTCGGTGTCGCGCCCAGCGCCGCGGCCTCGTCGAGTGCCAACAACACCCCCACGGCATCGCCCAGACCGGTCTGACAGCGGCTCTGGTCGCGGCTGCGCCAGCGATAGATGCTGAGACAATGGGTGATCTCGGCGCCGAGCAGGGCCACGATCCACGACAGGTACAACCAGACGAGAAATATCGGGATCGTCGCGAGCGCACCGTAGATGGCCTCGTAGGTCGGAAAACGCGTCAGGTAGAAACCGAACCCGCGCTTCGCCGCCTCGAACAGCAGCGCCGCGATCACCCCGCCGAGCAAGGCGTGCAGCAACCGGACACGGCGATTGGGTACCACCAGATACAGCATCGTGAACGCCACGGCCGAGGCGGCGATCGGGGAGATTCCCAGCAGCTGCCGGCCTATGCCGCTGCTCGCGGCCTCCGACAGGATCGGCAGCGAGACGAGATAGGAAGTCACCAGTACGCTGGCCCCGATCAACACAGGACCCAGCGACAGCACCGCCCAGTAGATCAGGAACTTGATCGCGAAGCGGCGACGCTCGCGTACCTCCCAGATCGCATTCAGCGCGCGGTCGATATTGGCCATCATGAGCAATGCGACGATCACCAGGAAGGCGGCGCCGGCGCCGGTCAGGTGCGATGCCTTGGCGATGAACTGGGACAGATACAATTGCAGCACCTCGCCCGACGCCGGCACGAAGTTGCGGAACAGGAACATCTGGATCGTGTCGTAGACGCGGTCGGCGACCGGGAACGCCGAGAAGACCGCCAGCGACACCGCCATCAGGGGGACCAGTGACAACAGCGTGGTATAGGTGAGCGCGGCTGCATTCTGCGCACCCTCGTGACGCCGGAACCGCTCGGCGACCAGCACGAGGAAGCCGTACAGCTGATACACCCCGATGCGCAGCCACGCCAAGACCCCATCCTTCGCATCAGCTTGCATGCCGCACCCCGCAACCAGGCCTGATAAAATCGCGCGACATCGTTCCCTACTCCCTGACCCTGTCCATGACTGTAAAGATTTACCACAACCCGCGATGCAGCAAGTCCCGCCAGACGCTGCAACTCCTCGAACAGCACGCGATCAGCCCGCAGGTGGTCGAATACCTCAAGACCCCACCGGATGCTGCCGAACTCGGCCGCCTACTCGACATGCTCGGCCTCGAACCCCGTGATCTGATGCGCAAGGGCGAGGCGGAATACAAGACGAGTGGCGCCGCCGACCCGTCGCTCAGCCGCGAGGCGCTGATCGACCTGATGGTCGAGCATCCCAAGCTGATTGAGCGGCCCATCGTGGTCAACGGCCGCAAGGCGGCCCTCGGCCGGCCACCCGAACGGGTGCTGGAGATCATCTGATGGCCTACCTCCTGGTGCTCTACTACAGCCGTCACGGCGCCACGGCGGAGATGGCCCGCCTGGTCGCGCGCGGCGCCGAACAGGCGGGGTGCGAGGCACGGCTGCGCAGCGTGCCGCCGGTATCCGCCGACCACGAGGCGAGTGCGCCGCCGGTCCCGGACAGCGGGGCACCGTACGCGACGCCCGACGACCTCGCCGGCTGCGCCGCGCTCGCGCTCGGCAGCCCGACGCGCTTCGGCAACATGGCGGCGCCACTCAAATACTTCCTCGACGGTACCAGCGGCCTGTGGATCGAAGGCGCCCTGGCCGGTAAACCCGCCGGCGTGTTCACCTCGACCAGCAGCCTGCACGGCGGACAGGAGACCACCCTGCTGTCGATGATGCTGCCGCTGCTGCATCACGGCATGCTGATCACCGGCCTGCCATACAGCGAGCCGGACCTGCTCGAGACCCGCGAAGGTGGTACGCCCTACGGCCCCTCGCACCTCGCCGGCAGGGACAGCAAGCTGCCACTGAGCGCCGCGGAGAAGAATCTCTGCCAGGCACTGGGCCGGCGGCTCGCCGGACTCGTGGTGGCATTGCAGGGAGCGCAGCGATGACCCGCGCCGCGCGCATGCTTTCGCTGGCCGCGTACCTCGCGTTGATCGCCGTCGTGATGGCCTGGATCGTGTTTCTCGGCGACGTGGAGAAGTCCCGGATCTCGCTCTATCTGGTACTTTTCGTGACGCCCTTGCTGATTCCGCTGCGTGGCGTCCTGCACGGACGCGACAAGGCGTTGGTATGGGGCGCACTGGTCGCGTTGCCCTACGCGGTGCACGGAGGCGTCGTGGCCTGGAGTGGACCCGCGCGCTGGCTCGGCCTGAGCGAGGCGGGTCTCAGCCTCGTCTACCTGATCAGTGCGAGCCTGTTCATCCGCTGGCGCGCGGTCGCACACGGCGCATGATCCGGCAACTGCCGCTGGCGCTGGCGCTGCGCCATGCGCCCGACCTGCGCGACTTCGTCGCAGGTCCCAATCAGGCGATTCTCGATGCGCTGCGACGAGGTCTGGACGGTGAACGCGAGCCGTTGATCTATCTGTTCGGCGCGTCGGGCAGCGGTCGCAGCCACCTGTTGCTCGGCCAGTGCGCGGCCGCCCAGCTTCGCGGCCTGCGCTGTGCCTACCTGCCGCTCGCCGCGCGCGAGGAACTGGCTACCGCGATGCTAGACGGGCTGGAGACGCTGGATCTGGTTGCGGTCGACGACGTGCACGCAATCGCCGGCGACCGGCCCTGGGAAGAGGCATTGTTCGCACTGTTCAATCGCTGCCGCGACCGGGGCACCCGGATGCTGTTCAGCGCCGACCGTGGCCCCGCCGCCCTCCCGCTGACGCTGGCCGACCTGCGCAGCCGTCTCGCCTGGGGGCTGACGATCGGCCTGCAGCCGCTCGACGATGCGGCCAGACACGCGCTGCTGCTGGCACTCGCGGCACGGCGGGCACTGCAGGTACCCGACGAGGTCGCACGGTATCTCCTGGAGCGCGGACCGCGCCATCCGGGCGGCCTGGTCGAATTGCTCACACGCCTCGATCACGATTCGCTGGCCGCGCAGCGCCGGCTGACGATCCCGTTCGTGCGCGACCGCCTGCAGGTCGGTCAATCGGTCGATTGATCGGGCGGCACCTCCGCGGGACTTGCCTCCCCGTACAGCGTACTCGAACGGTAACGGGCGACCAGGTGGCGCACCAGGACCATCGCCACCGCCGCCACAGGCAACGCCAGCAGGATGCCGAAGAAACCGTACAGCTGGCCGCCGGCCATCACCGCGAAGATCACTGCGACCGGGTGCAGTCCGATGCGCTCACCGACCAGCCGCGGCGTCAGGAAGGTGCCCTCGATCACTTGACCGACGACGAACACGACCACCACCCACGGCAGATCCGCGATGCCCTGGGACTGCAGCACCGATGCCAACCCGGCGACCAGGATGCCGACGATCAGCCCGAGGTAGGGCACGAAGCTGACCACGCCCGCGAGCATGCCGAGCAGCAACGCGAAATCCAGGCCGACCAGCCACAGGCCGGTGGTATAGATCACGCCCAGCGCCGCCATCACCAGCAGCTGACCGCGCAGAAAGGCACCCAGTACCTCGTCGGATTCCCGCGCGAGACGCACCCAGGCGACCTCGTTGCGACGCGGCAGCAGCGCGTGGATCCCTGCGATCAGGTGATCCCAGTCGCGCAGCAGGTAGAACGTCAGTACCGGCACCAGGACCAGATTGGCCAGCCAGCCGACCAGGACCATGCCGGAACTGGACACCGACGACCACAGCCCGGCGAGCACGCCGCCTGCCTCGCGCCAGTGTTTCGCCAGCGCCTGGGGCAGCATCGCGAACTGGAAATCGCCGACTTCGCCGGGCAACAGCGCCTGCAGGCGCGGCAGCAGGTGCCCGCGCAGCCATTCGAGGTAGCCCGGCAGTTTCTGCAGCAGCTGGGTGATCTGCGCCTCGAGCCGCGGCACCAGCAACAGCAGCAACAGGATCGCCAGCATCGTGAGGACGCAGAACACCAGCGCCACCGCCGGCGTGCGCTTCAGACCGCGTGCCTCGAGTCGGTCGACCAGCGGATCGCCGAGATAGGCCAGCAGCGCCGAGAAAACGAACGGCATCAGGATCGGCGACAACAGATACAGCAACCACGCGAGCAGCGACAGTGAGACCAGCAGCCACAGGCGGTATGCGTCAGTCATGCAGACCTGTCCCGCCGGCGCGCGCGCGTCGGCTCCATTCGCGCACATAGCCGGTGCCGCTGAGCAGCACGGTCAGCATGACCGCCCAGATCAGGGTCCACAGCAGCCAGCCGGGGATCCCGCCGAACCCGACCTCGACGACACCGACCGCGGCCAGCGCGATCTGCAGCAGCGTGTTGAGTTTGCTGATCAGACTGGGCTCCGGCTGTACCGCCTCGATACGGAAGTTGTAGACGATCGCGCCGCTGACGATCAGCAGATCGCGCGCCAGCACGCTCAGTACCAGCCACCACGGGAACAGCCCCAGCCAACCCAGGCAGACAAAGGTCGAGATCAACAGGAACTTGTCCGCCAGTGCGTCCAGGATGCCGCCGAGGCGGGAACTCCAGCCGAAACGCTTGGCAAGGAAACCGTCCAGCCCGTCCGAGGCACCGGCGACCAGGAACAACCCGATCGCCAGCGAAAAACGCTCGGTGAGCAGGCTCCAGACGATCGGGCCGACCAGCACGATCCGCGCAACGCTGATCACGTTTGGCAGATGGCGCAGGTAGGCGGACATCACAACGCAGGCATCGGCGATGGATCAATACAGCAGGCGATAGTAGAGATCGGCAAGCTGCGGCGGTTCGCCCGGAGGCACACCGGTGCCGGACAGGTCGTCGACCGGCGCACCGAGTGGCGCCGGGCCCCCGCTGGACAGGGTGTCCGCCGGCCAGGGTCGCAGCGGAACCGGCGGCGCCGGCTCGGTCGCGATCTGCCCGCTCGCCTCGAGTGCCCGCGCCAGGTCACGCTGGTCGCCGCGTACGCGGAATTCGAACACGAACCGATCGCCTTCGACATGGCGCAGCGCTGCCTGACCCAGGGTCTCGACGTCCTTCACCAACGCGGCCAGTCGACCGTATGCCGCCAGGTCGCGTACCCCGGAGAAACTTACCAGGGTACCGGCGTCCGTGCCGCTCGACGCCAGGGGTGCGAGCCGTGCGGCGAGCAGATCCTGTGTCTGATCCACCGCTGCGGCGAGCGCCTCCGTCAGCGGCTGCGGCGGGGTCTCAAACACCTGGACCGCATCGCCGTCGATCAGTGACCAGCTGCCGCTCCATTTCCCGCTCGATGCCGCACGCAGGCGCCCGGTGACGACCACCTCGTGCGGGTAGCGTGCCGACGCCCGCTGGATGCCGTCGGCATAATCGGACCACAGGTCGGCCGGGGTCAGCGCGCCCTGGTCCTCCAGATCCATCAAGGGCAGCTGCAACGGCATGCCGCGCTGCTGAGCGCGTGCCAGCACCGCCGCGCGACCCTCGGGCAGGTTGTCCAGGTTCAGTAGGGCGCGCCGCCCGCCGCGCTCGGTGGCGACCCACAGCAACACCCGTGGCCGCTGCACCCATACCGGCAGATTGCGCTCGCGCAGCATGCGCTCGACCGCCCCGCGGTCGAACCGCGCCCACAGGATGCGCTGTACCTCGCCATCCTGGTCCGCGGTCCGGTAACGGTACTGTTCGACCAGAGACGGTGCCCGGTCGAGGACCTCACGCGCCGCCGGTTGTGCGCCGATCCGGGCGTTGCCGCTGACGCGGACCAGCACGTCGCCCAACAGGCGCGACAGCGTGGCATTGCGTGTCTCGACCCCCTCGTCGGCGACCACGGCCTCGGCATCGTACAGATCGGCGGGCGTCGCGGCCGTTGCCTGGCAGCAAGCGAACCACAGCGCGAGCAACATCAACTTGGCTAGATTTTGCATGGCGCGAATTCTAACCTCGTTTTTCCCGTCCAGTCGCCGGCCGGCTGTCCGTCGCACCCGGGACGTACCGCCGCCGGGCGCTCCACCGGCACGCGGCCGCCCCCACATCCCGAGTGTCCGAACAACCGGGGGCCGCAATGGGACAGTGACGAACGATGCAGGCTAAAATGGCGGTTTCGCAGTCCCCCGCCCGGAGTCACCCTTGAGCGAGCAAAGCACGCCTACCGATCGCGCCCCGTTGAGCTACGCCCAGGCCGGCGTCGACATCGATGCCGGCAATGCGCTGGTCGAACGTATCAAGCCGGTAGTCAAACGTACCTTTCGACCCGGGGTGATGAGCGGCCTCGGCGGTTTCGGCGCGCTGTTCGAACTCCCGGTCGGTCGTTACCGCGAGCCGGTGCTGGTTTCCGGTACCGACGGCGTGGGCACCAAACTCAGGCTGGCGATGCAGATGGGACGTCACGACAGCATCGGCATCGACCTGGTCGCGATGTGCGTGAACGACATCGTCGTCGCCGGCGCCGAACCGCTGTTCTTCCTCGACTACTACGCGACCGGCCGGCTCGACGTCGATACCGCGGCGAGCGTGATCGGGGGCATCGCGCGCGGCTGTGAACTGGCCGGCTGCGCCCTGACCGGCGGCGAGACCGCCGAGATGCCCGGGATGTACGAAGGCGAGGACTACGACCTGGCGGGATTCGCGGTCGGGATCGTCGAAAAGTCACGCATCCTGGATCCGGACAGCGTGGGCACCGGCGACGTGCTGCTCGGCCTGGCTTCTTCCGGACCGCATTCGAACGGCTACTCGCTGATCCGCAAGGTGCTCGAGGTCAGTGACGCCGCGCTCGATCTGGCGTTCGACGGCACGACCCTGGGCGATGCGCTGCTCGCGCCCACCCGGATCTACGTCAAGCCGTTGCTCGCGCTGCTCGCCGAAGTCGAGGTGCATGCGCTGGCGCACATCACCGGCGGTGGCCTGACCGAAAACCTGCCGCGCGTCCTGCCGCAGCACAGCTGCGCCCAGATCGACCGTGCTGCCTGGACCCTGCCGCCGGTATTCCGCTGGTTGCAGGAACAGGGGCGGATCAGCGAGGCCGAGATGCTGCGCACCTTCAACTGCGGCATCGGCATGGTGGTGTGCGTTGCCGCGGACCAGGCGGACCGCGCCAGCGCGCTGCTGAGCGCCGGGGGCGAGACGGTGTATCGCATCGGCGAGATCCACGGCTGCGACTGCGCAGAGCCGTGCGTCCGTTACCAATGACCGGGACCGAACAGCCGCTGCCCGTCACGGTGTTGATCTCGGGCGGTGGCACCAACCTGCAGGCGCTGATCGACGGCGCAGCGGCCGGGCAACCCTACCGGATCGCCAACGTGATCAGCAACCGCCCCGGCGTCTATGGCCTGGTACGCGCGCAGCGCGCGGAGATCCCGACCAGGGTGATCGATCACACCGAATATCCGAGCCGCGAGGCGTTCGACGCGACCCTGGGCGACGCAGTCGAGGCCGGTGCACCGGGCCTGGTCGTACTGGCCGGTTTCATGCGCATCCTGACGCGCGATTTCGTGGCCCGCTTCGCCGGCCGCATGCTCAATATCCACCCGTCGCTGCTGCCGGCCTTCCAGGGCCTGCACACCCACCGCCGCGCGCTCGAGGCCGGGGTGTCGGAGCATGGCGCCAGCGTGCATTTCGTCACCGACGAACTCGACGGTGGCCCGGTGATCGCCCAGGCGCGGGTGCCGGTCGCGGCCGGTGACGACGAAAAGACACTGGCCGCCCGTGTGCTGCAGCGCGAGCACCAGCTGTTACCCCAGGTCGTCCGCTGGTTTGCCGAGGGCCGGCTGCGCCTCACCGGGGGACAGGTATGGTTCGACGACCGCGCCCTCGACGCACCGCTGCAGATCTGAGTACCGGCGCGATGTATCGGTACCTGGCAGCCTTTTGCCTGTTGCTCGCGGCATGCACACCGACACCCCGCACCCTGCAGGGCCCGCTCGCCATCGAGGCGAGCTACCGCCTGCTGTTCAACGACGCACTGGTCGGGCAGGCACTGTTCGTGCTGGAGATCGGCCGCGACGGCCACTACCGGCTGGATGCGTTCACCCGCCCGGCCGGGCAGATGCAGAACCGCGCCGACCATGAGGTGCTGGAGAGCAGCGAGGGGGTTCTGGACGCGCAGGGTGCGCGTCCGGAGCGGTTCGAGCACAGCGTGATGCAGGATGGCGAGATTGAACTGGTCGGCCTGAAATTCGACTGGGCGCAGCAGGCCCTGTGGCTCGAGGGCCCGCAGCCTCGCCGCATGGCCCTGTTGCCGGATACCCAGGACCGGCTCAGCTATCTGCTGGCCGCACACGACCTGGCAGCGACCGGTGAGGGCAGTCGGCAACTGCAGGTCGCATCCGCCGACGCGGCCGAGGAGACGATCCTCGAGGTCACCGGCCAGTCGGTGGTCGAGGTGCCGCTCGGACACTATCAGGCGACCGGCATCCGACGCATCTCGCCGGATCCGGACGAACACCGCACGCTGTGGTTCGACACCCGACTGGTGCCGCTGCCGTTGCGGATCGTGCACCAGCGCGATGACAACGTGGTCGAGATGCAGCTCGAAGAGGTCAACCGGCGTCGGAGCGATCCTCGCTGATGCGACTCGCCAGGGGGCCGCTCTGCCCCCGGTACTTGGCGTCGTCCCGCGTGGTGTAGGGGCGGCGCGCAGGTCCGGTGAGCGTCTCGAAGCTCATGGCGCCGATCGCCATGCCGGGACGCAGCGCCAGCGGCAGTTTCCCCGAATTGAAAAACTCCAGCACGATGTTGCCGCTCCAGCCCGGGTCGATGCGGTGTGCGGTCACGTGCACCATCAGTCCGAGACGCGCCAGGCTCGAACGACCGTCGAGCCAGCCGACCAGATCGTCGGGCAGGGTGATCGCCTCCAGGGTGATGCCCAGCGCGAGTTCGCCCGGATGCAGCACGAAGGTGTCCTGCTCGCTGATGAAGATCTCGTCGCCCATCACCTTCTCGACCGCCTGATTGACCTGCTCGCGCGAGCCGGACAGGTCGATGAACGGGATGGTGTGCGAACTGAATACGCGGAACCGGTGACCGAGTCGCAGGTCGACGCTGACACCGCTGATCGCCCGATCGTCGGGTCGCGGCTCGATACGGATGCGCTGCTCGTTCAGCGCAGCGATGATGTCGCTGTCGCAGAGTCGCATGCTGGCTTCACCTCTCGGCAGGTCTGGGTGCCGGCAAGTCTACACCAGCGCTCGTGGCAAACCGGCACCGGGCCGCGCCAGACGCCGCGTCAGACCGCGCCTTCGTCGCCGATCGTCTGGGCCTCGGAATGCGTCAGATGCGGATGGTTGCGCAACACGTACCCGCCGGCGTGCAGTTGCAGGACCGCGTTGTGCAGGTTGGTGCGCAGCGCCGAGTTGGGCGAATCCAGGTGCTCGGCCAGCGTGTGCAGGCTCACCTCGACGTGCCGCTCGCGTACCGCGACCGGCAGCTGCAGGCGCTCGGCGATCGCCAGGAAGGGATCGAGCGGCGCGACCCCGGGCGGTGGCGGGTGTTCGACGTGATGGGTGTGCTCGGCCAGCGAGGTGAGCGGGTCGACCGCCGCGAGGCGCTCGCGCAGGCGCTCGATCAGGTCCCGCTCGATGCGGTCGTCCTGGCGGATCACCGCGCCGACGATACTCACCGCGGCACTGGCCGAATCACGATCCGGACGACAGGCGAGGACAACGGCCATCAGTTCGCGCTGCGCCTCGCTGAGCAACGCGGCGCGGTAGCCGCTCATGACGAAATCGTGGTCTTGCGACAGGTGACGCAGAAAGGCCTCGGTCGCAACGTAGTAACGCGAGGTGTAGTGGAACAGCTCCTCCGCAAAGCCGCCCCACTCACCGTGAAAAGGCGGGTAGAAGTGCCCATCGACATTTTTCAGGTCGATCATCGCCGCACCCCCCAACCTCGCGTCCACGCATCAGCCGGCCGGACCGGCGGCGCGCACCTCGTCCGAAACCTCGTCCGCATACAGCGCGAAGTTTTCGTGAAACATCTTCGCCAGGCGGTTCGCCTGGGCATCGTAGGCCGATTTGTCGCTCCAGCTCTCGCGCGGATCGAGGATCTCCGCCGGTACCCCTGGACACTCGGTCGGGATCTCGACGCCGAACACCGGGTCGCGGCGCGTCGGTACACCGTCGAGCAGGCCGTCCAGCGCCGCGTTGACCATCGCGCGCGTGTGCGG
Organism: Chromatiaceae bacterium; assembly: GCA_024235395.1. Classification (NCBI taxonomy): domain Bacteria; kingdom Pseudomonadati; phylum Pseudomonadota; class Gammaproteobacteria; order Chromatiales; family Chromatiaceae; species Chromatiaceae bacterium. Next base: position 218,344 of record JACKMK010000002.1, on the reverse strand, counting down.
GATCGCCATGCGTTCGCCAACCCCATAGGGCCCGCCGGTCCAGCCGGTATTGATCAACCACACCTTGGCCTGGTGCCGGGTGATGCGCTCGCCGAGCAACTCGGCATAGCGCCGCGGATGCAGCGGCATGAAAGGCGCGCCGTAACAGGCGCTGAACACCGGCGAGGGCTCGGTAACACCCTTCTCGGTGCCGGCGACACGCGCCGTGTAACCGGAGATGAAATGATACATCGCCTGCTGCGGGGACAATCGCGCGATCGGTGGCAGCACCCCGAATGCGTCACAGGTCAGGAAGATGATGTTCTCTGGCTGACCGCCGAGCCCATCCGGTGCGGCATTCGGTATCGCGCTGATGTGGTAGGCGCCGCGGGTGTTCTCGGTCAGCGAACCGTCGTCGAGATCCAGGCGGCGGTCCCTGGCGTTCATCGTGACGTTCTCGAGCACGGTGCCGAACCGCAACGTGGTTCCATAGATCTCGGGCTCGTTCTGCGGCGACAGCTTGATCATCTTCGCGTAGCAGCCGCCTTCGAAGTTGAAGATGCCGTTGTCGCTCCAGCCATGTTCATCGTCGCCGATCAGGACGCGCGACTGGTCGGCCGAGAGTGTCGTCTTGCCGGTACCGCTGAGCCCGAAGAACAGCGCGGTCTTGCCGTCCTTGCCGATGTTCGCAGAGCAGTGCATGGGCAGCACGCCCTTATCCGGCAACAGGTAGTTCATCACCGAGAAGATCGATTTCTTGATCTCGCCGGCGTAGCTGGTGCCGCCGATCAACACCATGCGCTGATGGAAGTTGACCAGTATGAACGTCTCGCTGCGGGTGTGGTCCTGACTCGGGATCGCGTGGAAGCGCGGCGAATTGATCACCGTGAAGTACGGCTCGTGGCTATCGAGTTCGTGCGGTTTCGCCTGGATGAACATATTGCGCGCAAACAGGCTGTGCCACGCATACTCGGTGATGATGCGGATCGGCAGTCGATACTCGGGATCCGCGCCCGCGTAGCAGTCCTGCACATACACGTCCTTCATCTGCAGGTACGAGGCCATGCGCTGATGCAGGATGTCGAAGTTCTGTTCGGGGATCGGCTTGTTGATCGTGCCCCACCAGATCTGATCGTGGCTGTCGGCCTCGTCGACGATGAACTTGTCGTTTGCCGAACGCCCGGTGTGGTGGCCGGTGCGCACCACCAGCGGCCCGAGGTGCGAAAGCGCCCCCTCGCGGCGCTGTATCGCATGCTCGTACAGCGCCGGGGTCGGCAGATTCCAGAAGATTTCGTTGAGGTTGTAGAGGCCCTGTGCCTCGAGACCCTGCCCACTCCGGGTCGAAACGTTATCAAGCATTGCGTGTTCTCCGGGCGCACACGCACCCTGATCCCTGCGGGCGTCCATGCGCTGCGTAAATCGACGCCCCGTGCTCCAAATCGGGACGGCTCCTCGTATCGCGCGCACCATTCTGGACCGGAATTCCGGACGTGCCTGCAGATCGGGCGCGACGCGCTTCAGATCAGGCAAATATCCTGCCAAGAACGCGTCGCGACACTCCCTCGGGACCCTGGGAGCACGCGACGTGCGAACAGGCTACAGGTCGCCGAGCTTCCCCATCTCCCTGGCGACCAGGTAGTAGAAGGTGACGCGCTGCTTCTGTTTGTCGCCCTTCATCGTCTCGCAGACCTTCTTGATCACCGCGTCCGCGGCCGCCGCATCGGTCTGGCCGAGCTTCTTCGCGCACCACTTCTCGCGCACGCGGTCCAATTCGCTCTTGTCGGAGCAAGAAACCAGCGAGGCGTCCTTGCTGCGCAGCGCGATACCGAGATGCTTGACGATCTTCTGTACGGTATCGGCATCCGCGCCCGCGTCGTAACGCTTAACGTCGGCGACATAGTCGGTCATGGTGATTCTCCCCCTCTGTGGAACAACGATTGATCGCGCAGTCCGGTGCTTGTTGTGGATGCAGTTGCGGAGCCGTGCGACGCCGTGTGCTGCCGAGCCGTGGATCTCGCGGACCCCTGACCCGTACAGCGGACCGGCTAAGGATACCGCATGTGTGCGTTCCAGGTGACCTGGGGCACTCGGGCCGATTTCGCCCATGCCGGCGAACTCGGTGACACGCTGCTTGTCTATCGGCGGAGCAGGCTGCGGTCCGCGCCGCACCTTGTCCTTGGCCGCACGAGTCGCCAAGATCGCGCCGTGGGGTTTGAGTCCATCAATTCAGGAGGAGTCACAATGCGTTTGTCCAGGATCGTTGTCGCACTGCTTGCGGCGGGTGCCGCCACCGCCTTTGCGGAAGAGCCGGAGAACTACATCAAGTATCGCCAGGAGATGATGGAGGCGATCGGTGGCCACATGGGCGCCGCGACCCAGATCGTGCGCGGCAAGGTTGCACCAGAGGGGCATCTGGCGATGCACGCCAAGGCACTCGCCGACCTGACCGGCGACCTGACCGTACTGTTCCCGCGCGGTTCGGATTTCGGCGAGACGCATGCCAAGGCCGAGATCTGGGACGACTGGGCAAAGTTCGAACAGGCCGCCAACCAGGCCAAAGACGCGACCGCCGGATTCGCGGCGGCGGTGGCCGGCGGTGACGCGGACGCCATCGCGGCGGCGCACAAAAAGGTCGGCCAGGCCTGCAAGGGCTGCCACGAGGACTTCCGCCAGAAAGACGAGTGAAGGGCCACCTGACCTGCCTGCTGTGCGGCTCGCTCGCGCTGGGCGCGGCCGCGGCGGATGACGGGGAATACCTGTTCAACGCGGCCGGCTGCCTGACCTGTCACACGGCCGAGGACGGCCGACCGCTGGCGGGCGGGCGGTCGTTCGAAACGGCGTACGGCACTTTCTATTCACCCAACATCACGCCCGACCGGGAGACCGGGATCGGCGGCTGGAGCCGCGCGCAGTTCATCGATGCGGTAAAGCACGGCACTGCGCCCGATGGCAGCGCCTATTTCCCGGTGTTCCCCTACCCGTCCTACCGGCAGATGAGCGACGCCGATGCGGGCAGGATTTTCGACTATCTGCAGACGCGCGACGCGGTGCACGAGGCAAACCGCGAGCACGACCTGGTGTGGTGGCTGTGGCGCTGGATGATCAGGCTCTGGCAATGGCTGTTTCTCGACCCGCCGGCGCCACCGCCGAGCGACCCGGTGCTGGCGCGCGGCCATTACCTGGTCGATGCCCTCGGGCATTGCGGCGAGTGCCACACGCCGCGCAACTGGGCGGGCGTTACACGCCGTGAACACTACCTGGCCGGGAACCCCGACGGCCCCGAGGGTGAGAAGATTCCGAATATCACGCCGCAGCGTGGAGACGGAATCGGCAAATGGGACGCGGATGAGCTCGAGTATTTTTTCGAGACCGGCGCACTGCCGGACGGCGACTACACCGGCAGCGTGATGAGCGAGGTGATCGACAACACCACCTCGCGATGGAACGCCGTCGATCGCCGCGCGATGGTCGCCTACCTGCGTTCGCTACCGCCGCTTCCGGGTCCCTGACGGCGATGGTCAGCTGGTCTTGAAGCGACTGATCAAGGAGCCGATCTCGCCCGACAGGTTGCCGAGCTGGGAGCTGGCCGCGGAGATGCTGTCGGCGGTCGCCGCGTTTTCCTTGGCGAGGTCGGCGATGTTCACCAGGTTGCGGTCCATATCGCCCGAGACCTGACTCTGCTGTTCGGCCGCCGTGGCGATGCGGTGGGTCATCTCCTGGATGCCGCTGAACCCCGACTGGATCGCCTGCAGCAGATCGCGTGCGGTCTCGACCTCGGTGACGCTCGCGGTCGCCATGGTGCGGCTCTCCGCCATCACCTTGATGGACTCGCCGGCACGCGCCTGCAGCTTGCCGATCATCGTCTGGATCTCTTCGGTCGACTGCTGGGTACGGCTGGCCAGGGTGCGCACTTCGTCGGCCACGACGGCGAACCCGCGGCCCTGCTCGCCGGCACGCGCGGCCTCGATCGCCGCGTTCAGCGCGAGCAGATTGGTCTGCTCGGAGATCCCGCGGATCACGTCGAGGACCGCCCCGATATTGCTGCTCTCCTCGCCGAGCTGGTTGATCACCGCCTGCGCACGCTCGATCTCGCCTTCGAGGTTCTTGATCACGCGCGCCGCGTTCTGCACCGCCTGATTGCCGCCGTTGGCCTGGCCGACCGCGGTCTGGGTATGCTGCGCGGTCTCGCTCGCGGTCACGGCGATCTCGTCGGCGCTCGCCTTGAGCTCGGTCATCGCCGCGGCGACCGTCTCGGTCTCGCGCAGCTGGTTGGATGCCTTCTGCTGGCCCTGTGACGCGGCCTGGGTCAGGTGCTGCGACGAGTCGGTCAACTGCGTCGCGACCGAGCGCATCGCCACCACGGTGGCCTGAATCTTGTCGACGAAGGTGTTGATACCGCGCGAGACCTTGCCGATCTCGTCACGGCGCTGGTCATCCAGGCGACGCGTCAGGTCGCCGTCGCCGTCCGCCAACTCGGCCGCCAGGTGCGCGGTCGAGCAGATCGGCCCGATCACCGAGCGGTGCATGAACACGCCACCGACGAGCACCAGCAACAACAACACCCCCGACGCGGCAAGGGTCCAGAAGCGGACGCCTTCGGCCAACGCGATCGACTGATCCAGCGACTGGGCCGACAGCTCGCGCGCCGACGCCATCGCTTGGGCGACCTCTTCCTGGAGCTTCTCCGCGGCGCCGTCGAACTCGGCCATCACCTGGTTGCCGCCCTGCGGGCCTGCATCGACATAGGCCTGGGCCATGCGCTTTCCGACCGCGTAGTAGGCGGCGAAATCGCCGCGCATCGCCTCGTACAGGGGCGCCTGCGACGGATTGAGGCGCTGCAGCTCGCCGATCAGCGCCTCGGCGGCCTTCGCGTGCTCGGCCGCCTGGTCGAAGCCGTCGTTCAGGCCGTCCAGACCCCGCGTCGCACTGATGTCCGTCAGCCACTGCTGCACCTGGACGACGTGCAGCTTGAGCTCGAACGACTTGGCGATCACCACGGACGTCCTGTCCTTGATCAACTCGCCGTTGTCCACGATGCGGTCGATCTTGCCGCTCATCAGCACGGCCTGCACCAGCAGCAGTACGAAGGTGAACGCGGTTACCGCGGCCAGCTTGTGTTTGAGTGACGTCAGGTTCGGCAGTGCCATCGGAGCTCCTCGCCAGGCCGGCATGTCAAAATTGAGACGGGGAATTCACTTCCCGACAGAATCGAACCAATACATCGGCTGTCGGTGGGGTTTCTTTAAGACACGCCGGCGTCCGCCGCGGCCTCCTCAAGCGCGATCGCGGTGTGACCGCTATCCTGAAGCAGGCCCAAACAGCACCCATCGGTATTCCGTTCCATGCTGAGCTTCGAGCAGATCCACATCGACGTCGCGCGCAATTCCACCGACGATTTCAATCCCTTCCACGATCCGCAGCGCTGGCAGGAGGTCCAGGGCAACCCGTTCGGCGCGCCGATCGTACTCGGCTTCCAGATGGAGTTCCTCGCCGCGGACCGAATCGCACGACACCGTCGCGACAACGGCGAGGACGGCCGCGCGGTCGACAAGGGCCTGCACTTCAGCAACTACGAGTTCCTGTTCACCGACGCGCTGCGCGCCGGTGAGGGCTTCGAGGTCACCGTGAAGAACACCGTCGACAGGACCGCCAAGGGGGGCGGCCTGTCGAATCGCGTGGTGCTGCGCAAAGACAGCGGCCGCCCGGTGCTGATGGGCTCGCAGAGCGCGACCGCGGAACCGCGCTTCCTTGCCGACGCCACGCCCAGCGGCCTGCCGCAGCTCGAACGCTTCCCGGACCGAAGCCGGATACCGGGCAGCCCGTTCTTTCTCAAGCGCAAGTTCCTCAACACCAGCAACGGCAAGAATTTCGCGCTCGCGGCGTTGTGCGACCAGCACGATTATTTCGACGAACTCACCGAACGCGTGCAGTTCGCCCCGCTGTTCACTGCATCGCTGCTGTCGTGCGCCCTGCTCGAAAAACTGTGGGCCGACCACCACGACTTCGCAGTCGACCCGCTGGTCTATACCAGCCACCAGATCTCGGTCGACCACCGCGTCCAGGACGGGCTGCGCAGCAACGACCGGGTGCACATCCTGGTCGACGGACCCGCACTGCTGCCGCCCGCCAAGGGCCTGGGCGGTGCCGCGGTGGAACAGTACCGGTTCCACTGCTTCGGCGTGCTGCACGGCAGCCAGTTGCTGTTCCGCGCCATCCTGCAGCTGGCGCCGCTGCACGGTTTCCTGGGCACCGACTGAGCCCGCGCCGGCTCAATCGCCGATCACGCCCAGATCGTCGCGGGTGATCGCGACGACCGCCGGGCGAGGTGGCATCCGATCGTCGAAATCCGGCCAGCGGGTCGCGGGATCGTCGAAGGTCGAACGACGCTCGAAACCCGCGAACTGCCGGGTGCCGTCCTTGCCCGGGTGCTGGACCGCGACGAACAGCGTGCGCCCGTCCGGGGTGAAGCGTGGACCGCAGACCTCGGCGCCGACCGGGGCCCGGTAGAACAACCGCGCGGTGCCGCGCCCGGCCCCCTGGGTCTCGAGCGCCCAGACACCGTCCGCGGTGCGACCGAGCCGCGACCAGGCGCCACCCTGGTCGCTGCACACCCATAGGCGTCCCTGCGGATCGATCACCGCGTTGTCCGGGCAGGCGAACCAACCGTCTGCCCCGGTCGCCGGGTTCCACGACGCGCCGACCGCCGGATCGGCGGGATCCCCGGCGCGCACCAGGATCTCCCAGCGCGCATGGTCCGCTGCATGATCGCCGCCCGGCGGGATCAGCTCGAGGATGTGCCCCCAGCGGTTCGTGGCGCGCGGGTTCGCTGCATCGACCTGCGCGGGCGTACGCTGCGGGTTGCCGGTCAGCATCAGGTACACCCGGCCGTTCACCGGGTCCGGCTCGACATCCTCCGGGCGGTCCATCGGTGTCGCCCCCAGCAGGTCCGCGGCGCGCCGCGTCTCGATCAACACGTCCGCCTGGCTGGCGAAGCCCTGTTCCGCGGTCAGCGGCCCCCGGCCGTGGACCAGCGGCAGCCAGTCGAGGTTGCCGTCCGCGTTGAATCGCGCGACGTACAGGGTGCCCCGGTCGAGCAGGTCGCGGTTGGCGCGCCGGTCGCTGCGATCCACCGCTCCGGCGCTGACGAACCGGTACAGATACTCGAATGCCTCGTCGTCACCGGAATACAGCACCACGCGCCCGTCGCCGTTGAGCACACATTCGGCGCCTTCGTGCTTGAAACGCCCGAGCGCGGTGCGCTTGACCGGCGTCGACGTGGGGTCCAGGGGGTCGACCTCGACGATCCACCCGAACCGGTTGGCCTCGTTGGGCGTCTGCGCCAGGTCGAAACGCGCATGCCGCCGACCCCAGGCGAACCGTTCGCCCGGGATGCCATACCGCGCATGATTGGCCGCCTCGGCGCCGTGTTGCAGCTCGCCTACGAAATAGTCGTCGAAGTTTTCCTCGGCCATCAGATAGGTGCCCCAGGGCGTGATACCGCCGGCGCAGTTGGCGAGGGTGCCGATCACCCGGGTGCCGCGGGGATCGGCCGCGGTGCGCAGGCGCGGGTGGCCGGCCGCCGGCCCGGAAAGGCGTATCGGCGTGTCCAGCGCGCTGATACGACGCGCGTAACGGCTGGCATCGACCACCCGCCAACGCCCGGCCACGCGGCGGACCTCGAGGATCGAGCCGCCATGTGCGGCCATCTCGGTGTCGATCCGTCGACCGCTCGCACCCGGGTGCCGGTCCGTGTCGGCGGTGGTCGCCGGGAACATCAGTGATTCGACCGTGTACTCGTGATTCACGCACAGCAGGCCGTGTGCGGAGCCTTGCGCTCCCGCGTGCAGCGGGACATAGCCGATGAAATCGTTGTTGTAACCGAACTGACGCCGCTGCGCGGTGGCCGACTGGGCACGGGGATCGAACGCCGCGGCGCCGGCAAGCACCGGGTCGCCCCAACGGATCAGCACCGCGGCCCGGTATCCCGGCGCGACATGGTGGGTGCGGTCGACGCCGCGCGCGATCTCGGTGAAACGGAAACGCGTCGCGTCGGGCACGTTGGCCAGGACCCGGCCGATGCCGTCCGGCAGCAGGCCGGCGGCCAGCACACCGCAACCGCCACCAAGCAGGGCACGCCGCGTGCAACGACGCCGGATCAGGTCGTCGAGCGTCGCTGCCGGTGCCGCAGTACTGGGTGGATCGTCAGGCCGTCGACGCATTTGAAGATCGAGTGGAGTCCCTGTTCCAGGTTACCGCCTGCAGCAGCAATGTCCATGCCGCCGATCGCGCCGACGGTCTGCGAACGATCCGGCGTCACCGCGGACTAAACTCGCATCGGCAACGCGAGGGGGAGACGTGGGCCGCGCACATTGCTTTCGCTACTGGCTGACCGGGCTGCTGATTGCGATCAGTGGTCTGACCGTGGCCGGCAGCACCCTGCAGACGCCGCACCTGACCCTGCACCTCGAGGCGGAGCGCGAGGTGGTGGTGCCCGGCGAGACGCTGTGGCTGGGGCTGCGGTTCGAGCTGATACCGCATTGGCATGTCTACTGGCGCAACCCCGGCGACTCCGGCGAAGCACCGCGTCTGCGCTGGACACTGCCCGACGGTTGGCGGGCCGGCGATATCCACTGGCCGGTGCCGCGGCGGATCCCGGTCGGCCCGCTGGTCAACTACGGCTACGACGACGAGGTCACCCTGTTGGTACCGGTCGAGATCCCGGCGGCCGCACCGCCCGGGCGGGCGCAGATCGCGGTCGACGCGAGTTGGCTGGTGTGCCGCGAGGAGTGCATCCCGGAAGACGGCCGCCTCACGCTGGAGCTGCCGGTGACCGAACCCGGCGCCGCGACATCGGTGCCTGCAGGTCGGTTCACAAAGGCGCGCGACCGGCTGCCCGGGGCGTTCCCCGGGCGGGTGACTTATCGAAGGACCGGCGACGCTTCGCTGGAGCTACAGATTTCAGGCGGCGACCGACCGGTGGACAGGATCGCCGACCTGTGGTTCGCCGCCCAGGAGTGGGGTCCGGTCGCGGCCGCCGGCGGACAGTCGTGGACACGCGATGGCGATACGCTGCGGCTGTCGGTGCCGACCGGCGAGCTACCGCCCGATGGCCGCTCGTCGCTGCGCGGCCTGTTGGTGGTCAGCGAGCAAGGGACCGGCGCAAACCTGACGCGCGGGTTCGAGGTGGCCGCCGAGCCGCGGCCCGCGACACCCGCCGAAGCCACCCCGACACTCTGGCTGGTGCTCGCCCTGGCCACCGCCGGTGGCCTGCTGCTCAACCTGATGCCCTGTGTGCTGCCGGTGTTGTCGATCAAGGTGCTCGGCCTGGTGCAGCATGCGGAAGGCTCGCCCGCCGGTCATGGTGTGGCGTTCTTTGCCGGCGTACAGCTCAGTTTCGCGGCGCTGGCCGGCCTGCTGCTCGGGGTGCGCGCCGGTGGCGAGGCGCTCGGCTGGGGCTTTCAGCTGCAGCAACCGCTGGTGGTCGTCGCGCTGCTGTACCTGATGCTGGTGATCGCCCTGAACCTGTCCGGGGTGTTCGCATTCGGCGACCGTCTGGGCGGCGCCGGACAGGCCCTGACCGAGCGACCGGGACTGGCCGGGACCTTCGCCACCGGCGTACTCGCCGTGCTGGTCGCCAGCCCGTGCACCGCACCGTTCATGGGTGGCGCCCTGGGTTACGCGCTGACCCGTCCGGTCCCGGAAGCCCTGCTGGTGTTCTTCGCGCTGGGCAGCGGCTTTGCGCTGCCGGTGCTGGTGCTGAGCATCTGGCCACGCTGGACGAAGCACCTGCCACCGCCCGGTCCCTGGATGGAGCGCCTGCGCAATGGCCTGGCGTTTCCGATGTACGCGGCCGCCGCCTGGTTGCTGTGGGTGCTCAGCCAGCAGGTCGGCGCAGGCACGCTGGCGGCCGTGCTCGGCGGCGCGGTGCTGCTCGGTTTCGCGCTGTGGTGGTATGGCCTGGGGCTGCGCGACCGGCGTCGACAGGCGACGATCGCCGCGGCCGTCGGGCTGGCCGGCCTGAGCCTTGCCGCATGGGCGACCTATTCCGAGCGCAGCGAAGATGCCGCGTCCAGCGAAGCGCTGGCGTGGAGCCCGGAACGGGTCGCCGGGTTGCGTGCCGAGGGCCGCGCTATGCTGGTCAATTTCACCGCCGCATGGTGCATCACCTGCAAGGTCAACGAGCGCGTCGCGTTGCGCCGCGACGCCGTCCAGGAGGCGCTCGCGGCGCGGCAGATCACCTACCTGACAGGTGACTGGACACGACGCGACGACGCGATCACCGCTGAACTGCAACGCCACGGGCGCAGCGGCGTACCGCTGTACCTGTTGTATCCCGGCGGCGACGCCCCACCCCGCGTGCTGCCCCAGCTACTGACCGAGGGCCTGCTGTTGCAGGCGATCCAAGCCATCCAACCGAAGGAGTGATGCAGATGCCAACGAACCGTCTGTTTGCAATCATGACCCTGCTGATCAGCGGCGGCGTCCAGGCCGCCGTGCAGGTCGGCCAGCCGGCCCCGGACTTCACGCTGCCCGACACGCAGGGCAAGGTGCACACCCTGGGCGACTACCGCGGCAAGACCGTGGTGCTCGAATGGACCAGCCACGACTGCCCCTATGTCCGCAAACACTACGGTGCGGACAATATGCAGGCGCAACAGCGCGATGCCGCGGCACGCGGTGTCGTCTGGCTGTCGGTGATCTCGTCGGCACCCGGCAAGCAGGGCCACGTCAGCCCGGCGCAGGCCAACCGGCTGACCGCCGATCGCAACGCCGCACCGGCCGCGGTGCTGCTCGACGAGAGTGGTGACGTGGGCCGGCGGTACGGCGCCCGCACGACACCGCACATGTACGTCATCGACGACGCCGGCACCCTGGTCTACATGGGCGGCATCGACAGCGTGCCGAGCGCCAACCCGGCCGACATCGAACGCGCGACACCCTATGTCCGTGTCGCGCTCGACGAGGTGTTGAGCGGCGCGCCCGTCAGCGAGCCCGTGACCCGTCCGTACGGCTGCTCGGTGAAGTATTGAACCGCGTGCCCGTCACAGGCTGAGGTCGACGATCTCCATGCGGTGGTTGCCGCAGGGGTACTCCTCGGACGGTCCCTGGGCGAGTACCGCGATGCCCCTGTCGAAGCCCTGCCTGTGCGCCCAGTCGCGGACGTACGGCGTCCAGTCGGCGAGATCGGCATCGACCTGCAACGGATGCACGCCGTAGGAAAACTGCAGCGCCTGACAGGTCGCGAACTCCTTGCTGAGCGCGGTGATCCAGGTCGGCAGTCGAAAGCGCGCAACATTGCGGGCCATAGATCCGCTGCGGGTCGGCACCATCACCGCGACCGTATCCATATTGGTGACCGCCTGGTGGATGCTGCGCGCGATCAGGTCGGCGAGCCGCGCATTGGCCGGGCAGCGCGCATCGAACACCGAGCGCGGCCGGTGCGGCTCGGTCGCCGCGGCGATCTCGGCCAGCATCTCGATCGCCTCGACCGGATAGCGGCCCATTGCCGACTCTGCCGACAGCATCACCGCGTCGGTGCCGTCGAGGATCGCATTCGCGACGTCGGTGGCCTCGGCGCGCGTCGGACGCCGGTGTTCGATCATCGACTCGAGCATCTGGGTCGCGGTGATGATCGGTTTACCCAGGTGATTCGCCGCGCGCATCAGTTGCTTCTGTACGATCGCCATCTCGGCGATCGGCACCTCCACCCCGAGGTCGCCACGTGCGACCATCAGACCGTCGGCCGCGGCCAGGATCTCGTCGAGTTTTTCGATCGCGCGCGCGCGCTCGATCTTGGCGATCAGGAACGGTTGGTAACCGAGCGATGCGGCCGCCTCGCGCACGGCGTTCACGTCGTCGGCACCGGCGACGAACGACTGGCTGACGGCATCCACGCCATGCTGCAGGGCGAACTCCAGGCACTCCTGGTCGCGTGCGGTGAACGCACTGATCCCCAGGTCGATACCGGGCAGATTGAGGCCCTTGCGCGGCGACAGCTCGCCGCCGGCGCGCACCTCGCAATGCACCTCGATGCCGTCCACACGGACCACTTTGAGCGAGATCAGGCCGTCGTTGAGGAACAGCTTGTCGTCTGCATGTACCGCGCGCGGCAGCGGGTCGAAATTGACCGAGAGTCGGCGCGCGTCGCCGACGATCTCCTCGGTGGTGAGGATGACGGGATCGCCGATCGTGAGCTCGACCTTGTCGGTGGCCAACTCACCGATGCGGATCTTCGGACCGGGCAGATCGGCCATGATCGCAAGGCGTCGTCCGCAACGTTGCGCCGCATCGCGCAGATGCGCGATGGTCTGTGCATGACCGTCGAAATCGCCGTGCGAAAAGTTCAGGCGCGCGACATCCATGCCGGCCTCGAGCATCCGCACCAAGACGTCCGGATCGTCCGACGCAGGGCCGATGGTGCAGACCAGCTTGGTCTTGTGGACGGGCGGTGACATCGACGACTCCGGGCTGGCATTCGAAGGCGCGCCCATCATAAATGACTGTGTGCAAACCGATGGACAAAAAATGGGCGGGACGCCGGTCGAACGCGGTCAGGCCCGGCGGGCAGGCGGGACGATCAGCGACGGATACGGCGCAAGGTCTGTTCGGACCACAGATCGGGATCGAGTTCGGTATTCCACTGCACCGCATCGGGCGCCACGAACGCCATGCCCTGTCGATCGTCCGCGAAACTGCGCGCATACCAGTAGACCCAGTACTGGGCACGGGGGTCGTCCAACTGCATGCTGCGCCATGCCTTGTCGATCACCTTGACGGGTTGACCGTCCCGATAATAGAGGGCGCGGTAGTCGGCGAAGGTCTCCACGTCGACCCAGCTGATACGCTCGTCGTAACCCAGGTCGTTGCGGTACGGACGACTCTGCAGGCGAAACACCGCACGCCCGCGCGCACTGCAGTCTGCGCCGGGGATCGCCGCTGTGTGGCGATCGCGTTCGGTGGGCGGCAACTGAACGACGCCCAGGCAGTCGTCGAAGGTCTCTCGACCGAGCAGCCTGTGCTGCTCGTCGTGCGGCCGCCGTACGTAGATATCGCCGTACGAGAAATTCGACCCACCCCAGTTGTCTGCCGGATCCGGCTCGGCAAAACGGCGCACCTTGCGTAGCGACGGCAGCCAGAGACGGTAGTCGCGGCTGCGCGTCGGATCGCGTGGCTCGGTCACCAGGATGCCGGTGCCGCGCAGTTTGCCGCTGCGAAAGATCGCCAGGTCACTGGCGCCGACCGGGCCGTCGCCATGGTCGTTGCGGCGCCAGCGCTCGAAGGTGTTGACGCGCGTCTGTCCGTCGGCCGAGCGATCGAACACCACGACGGGCGCCTGCGGTGTGCCGTAGTGGATATTGCGCACGGCTGCGAAGTGATTCACGAATTCGATCTCGCGGGCAACCGCGTCTGCACCGGGCGGTGTCGCGCGTGCCCCCGAAATCACGATGCAGCAGAGGAGCGGCACTACCGTCCGCCAGGATCGTCGGCTGGCGCAGCCGATCGATCTCAATGCGGACGGAAACGCTGCTGCCACACCGATCAAGGCACCATGAAGCTGCCCAGCTTCCACAGCATCGACGTCGGGTTCACGCCGTCCCAGCTCTGGAATTCGAGCTCTACGCTGGACACCGAATCGGCGTCGTCCAGCGCATCGATGACGTCGACACTGGCCATCGTCAGGTCCCAGTTCGACTGCATCGTCGTGGTCGACGGCGTGCTGCCGTCGACGACCCGAAACTGCGCCAGCCGCCAGTACAGGCCCGTCGGATCGCTGGCGACCGTCGCTGGGGTCAGCAACAGATCGAACTTGGCACCGATCGGGACGGTCGCATCGACCGCCTGTACATGCATCGTCAGATCACGCTGCAGCACGATCGGTACCCGCGGTACGACATTGTCCAGGCTCGGCATGTGCTGCGAACCGTCGAAGCGCATGATCAAGTGCATCGCCAGCCAACGCGTGGGACCGGCCAGCGCGGACATCTGATCCAGGTGCAGATTCACGTTCTGCAGTTCGGCGACCGCCTGAAAGCGATCGTCGCCGCGGGTCAGATTCTTGTAGTACAGACTGCCTGCCCCGGCGCCATTGTTGGCCGTCAGGTCCATGCGCAGTTGCAGACGGTACCAGTCGTCGTCCTGGTTGCAGCAACGCTGTGCGGTGATCAGCGGTGCGGCATGCACGACACCATCCACCGACTGGATGACGAAGTTCGCCACACTCTGTTGTGAGTCGCGAAAGGTCCCGAAAGCCGGGCCGCGTTCACCTGACTCCAACATCAACAGCTGATCGCCGTTGATATCCCTCCCCAGCGCGACCCCTGCGGCGGCCATCGCATTCACATCGACCTGCGATACAGCCGAGGTCTCGTTTCCGAAGTACGGACTGTAGCGGAACGCCGAATTGTTGGGACGCGTCAGGTATGCAAAGAAACCGGACGCCACACCGGCGAGTGGCTGTACAACCTGGGTGCCGTTGGCCGGCGAATCGTCCTGGCGCGTTACCAACCAACCGAAATCCGGTTGAAAATACCAACCGTCCTGCGCGTTCAGTACATGGTTCAGCGGCAAATCCTCGAAATCATAGGTCACGCCGTCGACCGCTTGCGCGGCCGGGGCGCCGAGCAGCATCGCCAAACCCCCTGCCATCACAGCCGCTCTGGCTGTGCTGAAAACACTTTCCCTGTCGTCCATCTGAGTTTCTCCGAGTACACAGCGGCGCGGACGTCGCTGCAGTGAACAACACCCTCCCCGATCAGCGTCGCCGGGATCTCGCGGCCGTCGCGCTGTACGGCTGCCACCGGGACCCGTGACCGCGCGTTCTGACAAGCGATCTTGATCGGAACGTCGTCGCCGCGCGTCGCGGTTGTCGAGGACCCCAAAAAAGGACCGCGCCGGTCAAGGCGCCGTATCGACCGGCCCCGGACCTCGCCCGCGGCCTTCGGCACCGCGACCGAACCCGATCCCGGTTCCGCGTTCGCCGAGCCCCGATGGCCCGCTGAAACCGGGCCTGTTCCATCCCGTACCCGGCACGGGTCTCGGCATCGGTGCCGGCGGTGGATAGCGCCCGGACCACGGCATCGCGTAACGCGGTTGCGATGGCCCATAGGCGCCGAAACCGGGGCCTGTCGGATAACCCGGCCACCGGTCTGTACATCCTTTGGAAAGGGCGTCCGATGGAGGGTCCTCGGTCTGTGCGGACACGACGAAAGACCCCGCCAGTGCCAGCACGATGCCGCCCCGGACCATCAGGCGCCGATAGTTCATATGCACGTTACCTCCCGTACTGCTTTGGGTGGCGTTCAGACGGGGCCGCCGTTTCCGGCGGCCCCTGTGCGGACGCTCAGTTCCGCGTCAAGGCCCTTGTGTCAGGCCTGCCTAGTTGGCCGGCGTACCGCTGCCGTCGCCCTGGCCGAAATCCCAGGCGTCAGCCGGCAGGTAGTTGTCGATCCACCAGACGCGGCGGGCCATCGCGTCGGAGTCGACCAGTTCCCCGGCCTCATCCAACTCTGCCTGAGTCCAGACGGCGTACAGGAACTCGCCACCGGGGTTGGCCTCGAGGCTGGCCTCGCTGGCCTCCAGTCCCGGCGTACCCTGTTCCGTCTTGTCGAACTCGTTGCAGAAGCCCGTGCCCACGAGGGTTTCGGCGACATCCTCTTCGTGCGGATCGGACGGGAAGCACTGACTGAGCGTCGGGTCGAGGTACTCATCCGCCCATACCACGTAGTCGTCACCCCAGTTGATCGCACGACCGTAGTACAGGTCGAGCGGCTCGGGTTCGCCTTCTGCCGTGGTGGTGTTGTCACCGGTCTCGAAGACCACGAAGTAACGCGACGGATCACTTTCGTTCTCGTCCGTGCCGTCCGCGGTCTCATAGACCGGGATGCCGTACTCGAACGGATCCGCGGTTATCGTCGCCACAGGTTCAGAGTAACGCGGGTCGAGCGTCGTGATGCGCATCGACTTGTGCTGCGTGACGTTGCGGGCCTGCTCGTCAGCACCGGCTGCGTACTCGTTGCACACCCGGGGCTCGCTCGGCTCTCCGGTCCCCGTTTCGGCGGAACGGAAGGTCTCGCAGGTCACGGTACCGTCGCCCTCGAAGCCACTCGGCGTGGTCGTAAAGGTCTGGGCACCGTCGAATGACCGACGGATGTACAGCTCGTAACGGTCGCTGCCCTTGGCGTTCAACCGCCAGTTCGGCGACCAGGCATACAGCATCATCACGAAGTCACCGTTCAGGAAGCCGCGGTGTCCCTTGGCTACGTCGAGCGGGTTGTACCACGACTGATCCGCGAGCGTGCTGTCGTCGGTACGCGCGTCGTTGCTGCAGTCGAACACCAGATTCGTGTCGTCAGCAGCGACCACCGTGGCCGAATACGGGCACTGGTGCCAGCTGAGGACCTTGGTCTGGTTGGGTTCGACGGTATTGCCCTGCAACACCGGGTTGGTATCACCCACACCGAAGGTCGTACCCTGGGTCAGGTCGACCGCCGGACAACTGACAGTCTCCCCGGTCTGCGAGTCGGTGCAGACATCCGGCACCACCGCGGACAGGTTGATCGCCGGGTCCATGCACAGCCCGTCCGGGTAGAACGGGTTGATCGGCGTACCGTCGGCATTGCGCCCGTACAGCATGTTGTCGCAATCGATATTGCGGAATGCATACGGATTGCTCAGGCCGTCCCAGCCCGGACCTTCCGCATCACCGGATCCGTCGAGACAGACGTCGGGCAGCGGATTCGCGCAGGCACCTTCCTGCTCGGCGAGCGGGACACCGGCAGTGTCGGTCACCAGGGTGAACGGACCGTACTCGAGCGAACCGTCCGCATCCGCGGCCTGGATCGCACAGGGTATCGGATCGACCTGGTCTCCACTTGCCGAGAAGGCGCCGCTCACGTCATCGCGAGCCGACAGCAGACGTCTGCCGTTGTACAGGTTTTCCTGACTCGACGCGTCGCGGAACACGACAAGGCTCTTGTTCCACCCGTCGGCCCCGGTACCTGCGATCGACAGCAGATTGGTCGTGGCATCAAACACCGCCGTGGTGATCACCGGCTGATCGCCGTCGACCACGACCGGACAGGTCTCACCCGTACCGCCGCCATACCCGGCGAGCAGGATCCGGCGCACCATGACGTCGGCGGGCCCACCCTGGTTCATCACGCCCTGTTTCCAGGCCGGCAACGCGAGCAGTCCACTCGTGCTGTCCGCGGCCTTGCCGATGCCCTGTACCAGCAGGCTGCCACGGCGCGCGATCTCGGTGTTCCACAGCTCATAGTTGTATTCACCGAAGTCCCAAAGCTCGGCGGTGCTGTGTGCCGGCGAAAACTCACCGGTTCGCCAGTCGACCTCGGGCTGGTTCAGCATGTTGCCGTGACCCACCAGGTTCGCGACCAGGCTGTCGGGGTTGGACTTGGGTGTCGAACCGGCGAACGTGGACTTCAGCAGCATGTCGAAGCTGTAGTACCACATGTTCTTGCCTTCATCGAAGACCACGCAATTCTCGACGTCACCGTCGGGATCGCAGGACTCGCCATAGGTGCCGTCACCATTGTCGATGAAGCCGAATGCGCCAAGACCTTTCGACTCTTCGGCCACGATCACCGCGAAGGCACCATCCACGATGCCATCCTCGTCGACGTCGTATTCCTTCAGGGAGAGGCGCGGCCGGGTCGCGGCGATGTTGCCGACCAGCGGCAGACCGTCCTCGGTGACACAGATATCGGCCGGCGTACCCTGAGGCCCGGTCGGGATCTGCACGGTGTTCGCACACATGTCCTTGAGGCCATAATCGAGCGGGTTCAGCAGCTCGTCATTCGCGACCGCGGCGCCGTTGCAGTACGGCTTCGGGTTGGTGACGTTGCAGCGTGCGTTGTCGGTGATACGCATCGGCATCGCGAACGGGATACCCGGTTGCGGCTTGGTCGTATCGCCACTGGCGAGCCAGTCTTCGAACGAATGGATCGTCACGCCGTTGTCCTCGGGGTCCTGTACCTTCGCGAACTGGTCCCACGGGATGTACGAATACCAGACGTCGGTCTGGCTGTTCGCAATCGCGCCGCTCCAGCCCTCGCCGGGACCTTCACCCTGTCCGGGACGCAGACCCTCGGGGTCTTCCTGCCAGGTGATCGCGCAGCCCGCACCGGCCGCACAGAAGGTCTCGATCCGGTTGACGTCACGTGCGCCGGAGGTCAGACGCTCGGCCTTGAACCAGCGCATGTAGTTTTCTTCAAGGGCCTCGGTACGCGGGTCGTCGCCGTTGACCAGGACACCGCGTGCCGCCCAGAGGCAGCTGAACGGCACCTCGCCGACCGGCTGGTTCTGCTCGAACTCGTCTTCGGAATAGTCGACCGAACCCTGGGTACCGCCGACACCGTACATGTCGACCAGGTACAGGTCATCGAAACTCGCTGTATCCAGGTCGATACCGAGTGCTGTCGCGATCGATTCGCGACGCTCGATGTTGCTGACATCCAGCGAGTAGTTGGGCTCGCCACCGGCACAGAAACGGCTCGGCCACACTGCGAGCGTATAGGTACCCGAGGTCGCCTGGAATACGTTCACCACATCGCCAGGGTAAAAACCGCCGCTGTCGGCGAACAGTTCGATATCGGATCGCACCACATCGCTGGACGAATCATCGGCCGATTCGGACAGGTTGGTGGATTTCCAGGTCACGCCATCATCGAGGCTGACCGCACCGTAGGCCTCGCGTTTGCCGTGGCCGACGAAACCGACGCCCTCGACACCCTCGACCGGGCCGTTGATGTAGACCGCGACCAGCGGTTTGCCGTAGAGGCGCGTACCCTCCGACTGGGCGTCGGCGTTGAGATAGTCAACTTCGCCGACCGTACCGTTGGCAGCCTGCAGCGGCACATAGAATTTCATCATGTCGATGAACGCGTGCTCGGCCTCGGGGATATGTTCGAAGACCGGATTTCCCGAGGCCTTCGACATGCTCTTGAGTACCTGAGCGCCGTCATCGGCAAACGCGGTTGTCGCCACGCCCGCGGCAAACGCGGTCGCGATGGCGAAGGGTAGTATTCCTAGTCGCATGGGACTCTCCTGTGTCTCTATAGTTATCTGACCTGCAGGTGGTCGATACGGCCGTGTCGCCGTCTCGGCTTGCGCCTGCGCCGCTACGGGGTTGGGTAATGGCTTCCCGCCATCGCACCGACTCCCCGATACGAACGGACGTCAATCGAGAAGTGCGCAACGCAATTGCTCCGGGCTGGCAGCCGGCCAGCAACGGAAGAACCGGCGCAGTGCCGGTCTCTGACAACTAAGAACTGGCTTCCTATAGCGAATGCTGTGCAGTCGATCCGCTGATGCCGCGAATTCACAACCCTTACTGGCTTGACCGGCTTGGCGTTCTGCATGGCTTTCACTGCGCAGGCTTTCTCGGATTCCCACCGGACTGCCTGCGTCCTCGGCACTTCTAGTGATACTTATCGGTCCATTCGAGAACCTATTCTCCGCCGATCGCGATGCCCGTTTTTGACGTGAATCACGACATAAACCACCGCACGCGGCGAATTCACCGGTACCTGAGGAAAACGCTTCCTGAAAGGTAGATTGAACGGCCTTGCAGCATTCAAATTGCGTTTCAACCCTTGCTGGAAGGGTATTCCGCACGACCCCGCAATCCCTGATGCAGGCGGCCGGCAACGGGCTCCCGCTGACCAAACGACGACGAAGTAAAAGGTGTAACTACACTCGCTTTCTGGCGCAAATGGACGACGACGCCGATATTCCCCGAGTAACCGGCCGGAGAAGCGTGCAGGCCGGCGGATTCCAGGACTGGTCATCGATGGGTGCCACGGAGAGACACCGCGCGTGTCTGCGAGGTGGCAGCAGCATGGCTTGACGTGAGTTGAGTCGCCGCATCGGGGCATCCGCGCGCCGCACCACCCGCTCGAAACCGAAGGGGCTCGATGCCGCGCACCGGCACGCCGCCGGTGTCGAACGACGACCGGTCCGCATACCGCCGGGCAGCGCGCAAAGAAAAGCCCGCTCGACGCGGGCTTCCGGTACCCCTGCGGGGCTGCCGTCGCGGATCAGTTGTTCTGGATCACGATGTTCGGGAATTTCGCCGCGTAGCTCTTCGCCTGGCGCGCCAGCTTCGCGGCCGCCTTGCGTGCAATCTCGCGATAGATCTCGGACGGACGCGATTCCGGTTCAGCGACCACGGTCGGTTTGCCGGAGTCGGTTTCCTCGCGGATCCGGGTCTCCAGCGGCAGCGCGCCGAGGAAGGTCACGCCGTATTCTCCGGCCATGCGCTGACCACCGCCCTCGCCGAAGATGTGTTCCTCGTGACCACACTTCGAGCAGATATGGATCGACATGTTCTCGACGATGCCCAGGATCGGCACCTCGACCTTTTCGAACATCTTGAAACCCTTGCGCGCGTCGAGCAGCGCGATGTCCTGCGGCGTGGTGACGATGATCGCCCCCGACACCGGCACCTTCTGCGCGAGCGTCAACTGGGTATCACCCGTGCCCGGCGGCAGATCGATCACCAGGTAGTCGAGTTCGTCCCAGTTGGTATCGTTGAGCAGCTGTTCGAGCGCCTGGGTGACCATGGGGCCACGCCAGATCATCGGGGTCTCTTCGTCGATCAGGAAGCCGATCGACATCGCCTGCAGGTGGTAGCTCACCATCGGTTCCAGCGTATTGCCGTCCTTCGATTCCGGCTTGCCGGTGATGCCGAGCATGCGCGGTTGCGATGGGCCGTAGATGTCCGCATCGAGGATCCCCACCCGTGCGCCTTCGACTGACAGCGCCAGTGCCAGGTTCACCGCGGTGGTGGACTTGCCGACCCCGCCCTTGCCCGAGGCGACCGCGATGATGTTCTTGACGTTGTCGATCGGCTTGAGCGATTTCTGCACCGAATGTGCGACGATCTTGGTAGCGAGGCTGACCTCGCAACCGGTCACACCGGCGACACCCTCGACTGCGGCCTTGACCGCGTCGGCGATCGCACCGTGCGCGCCCTTGGCAGGGAAACCGAGCACGATTTCGACGCTTACTTTGTCGCCATCGATCTTGATGTCTTTGACGGATTTCGCGGTGACCAGATCGGTCTCGAGATGCGGTTCGATGTAGCCCTTGATGGCCTCTTCGACCTGTTCTCTGGTGATCTCTGCCATGATGTTTACCTGCGTCATGTTTGTCGTTTACCCAATCCCGTACGGTGTTCGACGCCCGATGGCCGGAAGCGGGATTCCAGAAGACGGGCGATTCTACACGAAAGCACTTGGCAAAACTCAGTGTTTTACTCAGGTTTTCAACATGGAGCAGCGCAACGCGGATTCAACCGTTGGTCGAGTGCGGTAGTGCCATGCGGCCGGACCGGCAGCACCGGCGCGGCGCCTGTCACCGCGGCAACCGAGTATGGGATACTCAGGCGCTTTCCAACCGATGATCCGCAGACCCGATGAGCACCGAACCGCGCAAGATCCTGGTCACCAGCGCCCTGCCGTACGCCAACGGCTCGATCCACCTCGGCCACCTGGTCGAGTACATCCAGACCGACATCTGGAGCCGGTTTCAGAAGATGCGCGGGCACGAGTGTCATTACGTCTGCGCGGACGACGCACACGGTACCCCGATCATGCTGCGCGCGCGCGCCGAGGGCATCGAACCGGAGGCGCTGATCGCGCGGGTCTGGCAGGAACACACCCGCGATTTCGCCGGATTCGCGATCGGCTTCGACAACTACCACTCGACCCACTCCGATGAGAACCGCGTGTGCGCGACGACCATCTATGAGCGCAACCGCGATGCTGGGCACATCGCCCGGCGCACCATCTCGCAGGCCTACGACCCGGTCGCCGAGATGTTTCTGCCGGACCGTTTCATCAAGGGGACCTGCCCGAAGTGCGGCGCCGCCGACCAATACGGCGACAGCTGCGAGGTCTGCGGCTCGACCTATTCGCCGACCGAGCTGAAGAACCCGGTGTCGGCGGTCTCCGGTGTGGCACCGATCGAGAAGGACTCGGAACACCTGTTCTTCCGGCTCGGCGACTTCGAGCGGGTGCTCAAGGACTGGCACAAGGCCGGCCATGTGCAGGCCGAGGTCGCGAACAAGCTCAACGAGTGGTTCGAGGCCGGCCTCAACGACTGGGACATCTCCCGCGACGCGCCGTACTTCGGTTTCGAGATCCCCGATGCGCCGGGCAAGTACTTCTATGTCTGGCTGGACGCACCGATCGGCTACATGGCGAGCTTCCGCAACTTCTGCGACAAGACCGGGATCGATTTCGACAGCTACTGGAACGCGGACTCGACCGCCGAGCTGTACCACTTCATCGGCAAGGACATCATCTATTTCCACGCGTTGTTCTGGCCGGCGATGCTGCACGGCGCGGGCTACCGCAAACCCAGCGGGGTGTATGCGCACGGCTTTCTCACCGTCGACGGTGCCAAGATGTCGAAATCGCGCGGCACCTTCATCAAGGCCGAGACCTATCTGCGACACCTGGATCCCGAGTACCTGCGCTACTACTTCGCCGCAAAACTCAGTTCGCGGGTCGACGACCTCGACCTCAACCTGGACGATTTCGCCGCACGCGTGAACGCGGACCTGATCGGCAAGGTGGTGAACATCGCCAGCCGTTGCGCGGGCTTCATCAGCAAGCGTTTCGACGGCCGGCTGAGCGACCAACTCGATCAACCCGATCTGTTCGGCACCTTCGTCAACGCGGGGGACGAGATCGCCAGCCTGTACGAGCGACGTGAATTCGGACGCGCGGTCCGCGAGATCATGGCGCTGGCCGATCTCGCCAACCAGTACATCGACGACAAGGCACCCTGGGTGCTTGCCAAGCAGGAAGGACGCGATGCGGAGCTGCACGCGGTCTGTTCGCTGGGGATCAACCTGTTCCGCGTACTGATCGGCTACCTGAAGCCGATCCTGCCCGTCATGGCAGAGAACACCGAGGCATTCCTGAATGTCGCGCCGATGACCTGGGATTCGCAGCGCGATCCGCTGCTCGGTCATGAGATCGCGCGCTTCAAGCCGCTGATGACCCGGGTGGAGAAAGACAGGATCGCCGCGATGATCGAGGATTCGAAAGAGGACCTGGGTGCAGAACGGGCGACCGGCGGTCGGCCCACCGTTGCGGATTCGCCGTTGGCGAAAGATCCGATCGCCGCAACGATCGACTTTGCCGACTTCGCAAAGGTCGACCTGCGGGTCGTGCGGATCGCCAAGGCCGAGCACGTCGAGGGTGCCGACAAGCTGTTGCGACTGACGCTGGACCTGGGTGGCGAGACGCGCAACGTGTTTGCCGGCATCAAGGCCGCCTACGCGCCGCAGGATCTCGAGGGCAAACTCACCGTGATGGTCGCGAACCTCGCGCCGCGCAGTATGAAGTTCGGCGTGTCCGAGGGCATGGTGCTGGCTGCCGGTCCCGGTGGCAGCGAGATATTTGTGCTGCACCCGGACGCAGGTGCCCAACCGGGGATGAAGGTCAAGTAACCCGGTACCGGGCCGCACGCGGTTCCCATTCCGGGAACACCGTTCCGAAAATCCAAACCCTGGCCGGATCATGGTCAAGGCGGCCTGTTGATGGCCGCTATTCGCCTGGAGGCGGGCCCCTTGGCCGCCCGTACCGAATAACAACAGCAGCACGTAACAGCGATGAACTCACAACTCGACGAACCGCTTTTCGCCACCGAACTCGACGAGCAGCAGCCGACCTCGCGACGGTCGCCCACGGCCGCGTGGAAGGTCCTGGTGGTCGACGACGAGCAATCGGTACACGACGTCACCCGGCTGGCGCTGCGCTCATTCGAATACGAGGGCCAGCCGCTGGAACTGCTGCACGCCTATTCGGCACAGGAAGCGGAATCGTTGCTGCGGACCGAGCGCGAGATCGCCGCCGCGCTGGTCGATGTGGTGATGGAGACCCAGGACGCCGGGTTGCGCCTGGTGCAGACGATCCGAGAGGACATCGGCAACCGACTGCTGCGTATCATCCTGCGTACCGGACAGCCGGGTCAGGCACCCGAAGGCCGGGTGATTCGCGAGTACGACATCAACGACTACAAGGAAAAGACCGAACTCACCGCGCAACGCCTTTCGACCGCGCTGTACGCGGCGATCCGCGGCTATGCCGACCTGCTGACGATCGACGGTCATCGGCGCGGCCTCGAGAGGGTCATTGCATCGACCGCCAACATCTTCCGCTACCGCGACCTCGACGATTTCTTTTCCGGATTGATGATCCAGCTCGGATCGATGATCCGCCCCGAGCGCGACAGTTTCTGTACCTCGGCGGCCTTCGTTTCCGGCAACTACCAGTCCGAAATCGGCGTCGAGACGATGGTCGCCGGTACCGGGCGCTTCGCCGCGCACATCGGCAGACCGATCCAAGACGTCGTCGACCAACACGTCTACGGGCATCTGCTGGAATCCCGGCAATCGCAGCGCACGCTGTTCAAGGAGGACGCCTGCGTGTTCTATTTCGAGAACAGCCAGGGCCAGCATGGACAGGTCTATCTCGCCGGGTGCGGCAGCGACCTCAGCCCCGAATTGCGCCGCATGGTGGAATTGTTCTGTGCGAACACCTCCGTGGCATTCGACAACATCATGCTGAACCGCGAGATCGAGCATACCCAGCGCGAGATCGTCAACATGCTCGGCACAGTGGCCGAGTTCCGCTCATGGGAGACCGCCCGACACGTTGACCGTGTCGCCGCCTATTCCGAGTTCCTGGCACTCAAGCTGGGTCTCGACGAAGCAGAGGCGAGACTGATCCGGTTGGCCGCGCCACTGCACGACATCGGCAAGATCGGCATCCCGGACCTCATCCTGGAAAAACCCGGCAGCCTCACGGACGAGGAGTTCGAGGTGATGAAGACCCACGCGACGCTCGGTCACGACATGCTCAAGCACTCGCAGCGACCCATCCTGGCCGCCGCCGCGGTCATCGCCCGCGATCACCAGGAGCGTTGGGACGGCAGCGGTTACCCGCATGGCGCCGCCGGCGAAGACATCCATCTGTACGGGCGTATCGTAGCGGTCGCCGACGTGTTCGATGCGCTCGGCTCCAAGCGTTGCTACAAGGATGCATGGCCGCTCGAACAGATCCTCGAATATTTCCGCGCCGAGCGCGGTCGGCATTTCGACCCCCGGATCGCAGAATTGCTGATCGAACACATCGACGACATCGTGGCGTTGCGCGACAGGGTACCGCGCCTGCATTGAACGTTGCGGGCCGACAACGAGGTACACCGCAGGAATGGCGCCCGTAGACACCCGGCCCACCGGTCCACCGGCGTTCGGCATGGCAACCGGCTGAAATGCATCAGGACACCCCCCCGCCCTCTCCGGTGCGCACCGCCCGCGAATCCATGCTGCGCAACCGACTGATCGGCATGATGCTGGCGGTCACGGTGATCGTGACGACCAGCGTGGCGGCCGTGGTCGGATACTGGGACTACCGCACCTTTCAAAACGATCGAGAACACATCGGCCGCGCGATTCTGCATTCATTGACACCCCGGCTGATCCGTCTGACCGGCACTGACAACACGGATGCCACTTCGGACATCACCACGACGCTGCGCGCCTTCTCTGATGTCCGTTACCTGTTCGCCTACGACCCCGCCGGAGAATCGCTGTACAGCTACCATCGGGCCGACCGCCCTGCGCTCGACGCACCGGACCCATCGGAACAGCCGGGACATGCGCCGGCCCCGGGCGGTATGCGGCTGTGGTCCAGCTTCGCCCTGCAGGGGGGTGAACGAGCCACGGCGATGCTGGACATCTCCGCCGACCTGCGCGACGACTGGCTCACCACCAACCTGGTACCGATCGCTGCGCTCATCCCTTTGTCGCTGCTGCTCGCGCTGGGCGTGTCGATGGGCCTTCAACGCAGGATCACGCGTCCGATACGCTTTCTGACAGCCGCGATGCAACAGGTGTCGACGACCGGCGACTTCTCGTTGCGCGTGCATACCGCAGACCGCACCGAGATCGGCGCGCTCTACGAAGGTTTCAACGCCATGCTGGTGGAACTCGCAAATGCCGAGGTGTTGCTGCAGCAACACAAGCGGGCGATCGACCACGCCGCGATCGTCTCGATCACGGACGTCAACGGCACCATCACCTACGCCAACGAGAAGTTCTGCGAGATCTCGCGCTATGACCGCGGCGAGCTGCTCGGCAACACGCACCGAGTCGTCAACTCGGGCCATCACCCGAAGCAGTTTTTCGCGGACATGTGGGGCACCATTGCCAGCGGCAGGGTCTGGAAGGGCGAGATCCGCAACCGCGACAAGGACGGCGGCCACTACTGGGTGGACACCACCATCGTGCCGATTCTCGATAAACACGGCAGACCACAGCAATATGTCGCGATCCGTTTTCCGATCACCGACCGCAAGCAACAGGAACTGGAACTGGTCGCCGCGAAGGAGACGCTCGAGACCCGGGTTGCGGAGCGAACCGAGCAACTGATGCAGTCGCGCGAACGCCTGATCGAGGCAGAGCGGCTGGCCGCCCTCGGGCGGCTGGTGGCCGGCATCGCGCACGAGATCAACACGCCGATTGGCATCGGCGTGACGGCCAGTTCGCACCTGACGGACAAGCTGCGCGAGCTGTCCACGCAGATCGATGCCAACACCCTCACGCGGCGTCAACTGACCGAGTTTGCGGAGACGTTTCGCGAGGGTAACGAGATCATCCTTGGCAACCTGCAGCGTGCCGCCACCTTGGTACGCAGCTTCAAGCAGGTCGCCGCTGACCAGAGCCATCACGAACGCCGCCGGTTTGCGCTGGCCGAGTACATCGACGGCATCCTGTTGAGCCTGAGGCCCGCGCTGAAACACAGCCCGCATATCGTAGAGGTGGACTGCCCGCGCGACCTGGAGATGGACAGCTACCCCGGTGCGCTGTCGCAGATCCTGACCAACCTGATCACCAACTCGCTGCGCTACGCGTTCGAACCAGGCCAGGTCGGCCGGCTGCACATCGCCGCCGAGGCGTCCGGCGACAACGAGATCCGCCTGGTGTATGCCGACGACGGCCGGGGGATCCCGCAGGACGACATCAAGCGTGTATTCGAGCCCTTCTTCACGACCGGCCGACATATCGGTGGTACCGGCCTGGGCCTGCACATCGTGCACAACCTGGTGCACAACACGCTGCACGGTGAGCTGCATTGCGACAGCCCGCCCGGCGGCGGGACACGTTTCGAGTTCATCCTGCCCAGGGTCGTCGCACCGTCGACCGCCGCAGCGGCCGGAAGCTGACCGGACGCGGCGCCCGGGCGTGCCCCGCCGCCGGCGTCAACGACGCGAGACGCCGTCTACCACGGTTCCCCAGATACCGAGCTGTTTGTGTCGTGCAAGTCGCTCGAGCGCATGGTACTCGTACGGAGCCCCGGGCAACGCCATGGCCCATCCAAGCTGCAACAGATGGGCCGCCAGATCCTCGCCGTCGTCGAACGCGCTGCGGTCGACAAAGCAGATCGCGTTGAGGCTGTTGTCCGCATTGCGGGACTGCGGATAGCAGTGCACGAAGCCCTGGATGCGGAAATCCAGCGCCAGGGCCGCACGCGACGCGCAACGCACCGGCCGGAGGTTGCTGCGACAATGCTGACCGGTATCGGGCAGATAGATGCCGTACAGGTGGACTCGCTTGCCCTTTACCAGCAGCGATCCGTCGTCCTGCACCAGTGCATAGCTGTGCAGCTCACGGGCGGCCGCGCCGCCGGCGACAACCAGACAGATCCCGAGCAGCAGTGCGCGACGCATCATTTCACTCCCTATGCCCGCGGCGCGGGCGGACATGCAGGTTCAGACGCCCACGGGTCCGAGCAGCGCGCGCAATGCCAGCAACCGGCGGCCGAGCACGCGTGACAGATTCAACAGGAACTTGATCGCCTCGCGCGACCCGGAGGCCACCATCCGATCGAGGTCGGCATCGGTCAACGACAGCACGCGCACCCGGTCGCTGGTCGCGACAACATCGGCGGTGCGCTGCGAATCGAGTAACCACGCCATCTCGCCGACCACGTCGCCCGCGGCGACGACGCCAAGGCTGCGGCCGTCGAGCCGCACCTCGCAGCTCCCTTCCAGCACGATGTACAGGTTGCGGTGACCCGAGCCGCTCAGGATCAGACGTTCGCCGGCACTGCAGTCGATCACCACCCCGCGCTCGATCACCCGCTGCAGCTCGTCGGCCGAGAAACCACCCAGCACGGTCTGCGCATGCAATTCGCCGGTACTCAGCACGCCGTGCGCCTCGGACCAGCGTTCGATGGCCGCCGCCGTGTCGTCACCCGGCTCGCCGTCCGGGAACAATGCCTCCAGCCAGGACGGCGGCAGGGCCTCGCCGAACAACTGCCGCGCGGTCGCGTACAAAGGCGAACGCCGCTCTTTCAGATAGGCCAGGTCGCGCACCACCAGACACATCGGCGACAGCACGCCGGAATCGTCGCGATAGAACCCCGGCCCCACACGCCGGAAGCCGAGCTTCTGGTACAGCGGTATCAGGTGCGGCAGGCACTCGATGAACGCCAGCTCCATGCCGCGTTCCGCGGCCATGCGAAAGGCGAACTCGATCAACCGGAACGACAGAGACCGCCGCCGATGGCTGGTGCGCACGACGAAACGTGACGCCACCATGATGCGATCGATAGGCAGGTGCGAAACGAAGCGGGCGATGTCGAAATTGTCGATGAAGGCGTCCGGCAGGCCGCCGTCGCCGCCCAGGTGCACCCTCAATGAGCCGACCACCCGGCCATCCTCGAGCGCCATGATCAGTTCGCTGCCAGATTCGAGGTCGTCGTGCATGGCACGCTGTGCATGGTCGGCGAGCGGCAGGTGGTAGCGCAGCTCGTCGATGTAGACGTCGTAACGCAGCCGGTAGACGGCGAGACGCTGGTCGTCCGATGCGGCTAGACGCAGCTCCATGACCGATTCAGGCCGCGCGTGGCAGACATTGCAGCAGCTGCACGCTGAAGAGTTCGTCCTCGTCGACCCAGACGGCACGCTGGCGAAAGCCGGCGCGCGCCGCGAGGTGGCCGAATTCATCGACGCGATACTTGTAAGAGCTCTCGGTATGGATCGCATCGCCGGGCTCGAAGGCGAATGCGCGGCGTTCGATGTGCAACGTCTGGCGTTGGCGACTTACCAGGTGCATCTCGACCCGCCCGGCAGACGGGTTGTAAAACGCGTAGTGTTCGAACGCGTCCGGATCGATGTCGCTGTCGAGCTCATTGGCGATGCGATGCAACAGGTTGCGGTTGAACGCCGCGGTGACCCCGGACGCATCGTTGTACGCGGCGTTCAACAGCTCGACCGGCTTCTTCAGGTCGACACCAATCAACAGGTGCCCCAGCGGACCGACCATCTGTGCGATGTCGGACATCAGCACCGCCGCATCGTCGGGATCGAAATTGCCGATGCTGGACCCGGGAAAGAACGCCAGCATCTCGCTGTGCGCCGCGTATTGTGGAATATCCAGGCCGGTCGTGAAATCCACGCACGCCGCGTGTACTTCGAGCCAGGGATAGTCGCGTGCCAGGGTCTGGGTCGCGGCGAGCAGGAATTCGCGTGATATGTCCACGCCGACGTAGCCACTCGGACGCAGCTCCTCGAGCAGCAGCCGTACCTTGCGGCTGGCACCGCTGCCCAACTCGACCAACAGGCATTCGTTGCCGACCAACTGCGCCAGTTCGGGCAACGCGCGGCGCAGGATCGCCATCTCGGTGCGCGTCTGGTAATACTCGGGAAGCTCGCAGATCTGGTCGAATAATGCCGAACCGCGCTCGTCGTAGAAGAACTTGGCCGGAATGGCGCGCGGTTGTGCGGCCAGGCCGCTGAGCACCTCGCGCCGCAGGTTCGCAGTGCCGGGATGCGCATCGTAGAAATTGACCACCGGTGCGTTCATCGATCCTCCGCGAGGCGTATACCGGAAAACTGCCAGCGATCGTGCGGGTAGAAGAAGTTCCGGTAACTGGCGCGGATGTGATCGGCCGGGGTCACGCAGGAACCACCGCGCAGCACCATCTGCCCGGACATGAACTTGCCGTTGTACTCACCGACCGGTCCCTCGGCGGTCTGGAACCCCGGGTAAGCGGTGTACGCGCTCGCGGTCCATTCCCAGACATCACCGAACAGCTGGCGCATGCCCTGCCCGGCCGGACCGGCGACGGGCTGCAGCCAGCCCGTGTCACGCAGGTTCGCGTCGGTGCCTCGGGCGGTCGACACCGCGACCCGCTCCCATTCGGTCTCCAGCGGCAGTCGCCTGCCGGCCCAGGCGGCGAACGCGTCGGCTTCGTAAAAACTGACGTGCGTGACCGGCGCGGCCAGGTCGAGCGGGCGCATGCCGGCCAGCGTGAACTGCCACCAGGCGCCGTCACGTCGCTCCCAGTACAGGGGCGCCTCCCAGGCCTGGCTCTGGACGGTCGCCCAGCCCTCCGACAGCCACCACTGCGGCTCTCGGTAACCACCGTCCTCGATGAACGCGAGGTACTCGGCGTTGCTCACCGGATGCTCGGCCAGCGCGAAGTCCTCGAGCCAGCAGCGGTGCCGGGGCCGTTCGTTGTCGTACGCGAAATCCGGCCCTGCGGCACCGATCTCGTGCAGCCCCCCGTCCCACGCCTGCCAACCGCCGGGCACCGGCGCGCGCACCGGCGGCACCGGCAGGTCCTGGCGGTAGGCGGGCCGCAGCGGATTTGCGAAGAAGGCGTGCTTTAAATCGGTCAACAACAGCTCCTGGTGCTGTTGTTCGTGGTTCAGTCCGAGCTGGATCAATGGTTCGATCCGCGTCCATTCGGCGCCGTCGGCCGCACCGATCAGCGTGATCATTGCATCATCGACGACCTGCCGGTAGTCGTAGACCTCGGCGACCGTCGGGCGTGACAGGACCCCCCGCTGCGGACGCAGGAAAGGTTGCCCGTGGGTGAGGTAGTACGAGTTGAACAGGTGATCGAAGGCCGGATCGTGGACCCGGTAAGCGCCGGCAAACGGCAGCAGCAGGAAGGTCTCGAAGAACCAGCTGGTGTGTGCGATGTGCCATTTCGCGGGGCTGACGTCGGGCATCGTCTGCAGCCCGTAATCCTCGATCTCCAGCGGGCGGCACAACGCCTCGCTGGCGGCCCTGACGCGGCAATAGCGGGCGGCGACATCGGCACGCACCGCGTCATCCTGCGCATGGGCCTGGTTCGCTGATGGCATCGCCGACCTCCCGTCTGCCTGGATCCCGCGCCTCCGACCTGGTCGGCGACCCCCTCCGGTTCGACCTGCTCGCACCCTGCCGCAGTCACTGCACAGGGTCAAGCCATCCAAAACCTTCGTGTTATTGCGTGTTCGCCGGCGTCCCGGACCCGACAGCATCGGCCGAGATTGATAAACTGTGGCGCTTGAACCGATTGCCGACCATGCCACGACCTTGCGCAAACGCAAGGCGGTCCGCCGGACAATCGGTTAAAAGAAGCGTGCGCCGCACGGCTCCCACCTGGGAACGTCCATTTTATGGCCGCCATCCCTGACGAGCGCAGCCCCCCGCGATGCCCGACGTGAGGCGACAACTGAGGTCCGATGACTGAATACGCCCTGATCCTGGTCAGCACCGTGCTGGTGAACAACTTCGTGTTGGTGAAGTTCCTTGGCCTGTGTCCGTTCATGGGCGTGTCGCGCAAGCTGGAGACCGCGCTCGGTATGGGCCTGGCGACGACCTTCGTGCTGACCCTGTCGTCGGTCTGCAGCTACCTGGTCAACGAGTACCTGCTGGTGCCCTTGGGCGTGGAATACCTGCGCACGATCGCGTTCATCCTCGTGATCGCGGTGGTCGTGCAGTTCACCGAGATGGTGATGCACAAGACCAGCCCATTGCTGTACCAGGTGCTGGGCATCTTTCTGCCGCTGATCACGACCAACTGCGCGGTGCTGGGCGTCGCGTTGCTCAACACCCAGCAACAGCACGGTTTCGTCGAATCGGCGTTGTACGGTTTCGGCGCCGCGGTCGGGTTCTCGCTGGTGCTGGTGCTGTTCGCCGCGGTACGCGAGCGGGTCGCCGTGGCCGACGTACCGGAGCCCTTCCAGGGCAACGCGATCGCCCTGGTGACCGCGGGCCTGATGTCGATGGCGTTCATGGGCTTCGCCGGCCTGGTCAGCGGGTAGACCGCGCATGCTCGCCGCGATCGCCACCATTGCCGGCATGGCCACGCTGTTTGGCCTGGTGCTCGGTTACTCCGCGATCCGTTTCCGGGTCGAAGGCGACCCGATCGCCGATCAGGTCGATGCACTGCTGCCGCAGACCCAGTGCGGACAATGCGGATTCGCCGGATGCCGCCCCTACGCCGAGGCGATCGCCAGTGGTGAAGCCGAGATCAACCGCTGCCCGCCCGGCGGCGAGGCGACGATGATCGCGCTCGCGGAGCTGCTCGGCCGCGACCAGGTACCGCTGGACGACGCCGAGGCCGCGGAAAAGCCGAAGTCGGTCGCGGTGATCGTCGAACAGGAGTGCATCGGTTGCACGCTGTGCATCCAGGCCTGCCCGGTGGACGCGATCGTCGGCGCCGCGAAGCAGATGCATACCGTGATCGCCAGCGAATGCACCGGGTGCGAGCTGTGCCTGCCGCCGTGCCCGGTCGAATGCATCCATATGCATCCGCTGCCGGTGACGCCGCAGACCTGGAAGTGGCCATACCCCGAGGTGCGCGCCGCGGAGGCCGGTCATGGCTGAAGTACCCGCATTGAGCGCGTTCCATGGCGGCCTGCACATGGACGACCACAAGGCCGAATCCAACACCCGCCCGATCGGCCAGATGGGGCTCGCGCCGCGCCTGACACTGCCGCTGCAGCAACACATCGGCGAACCGGCCGAGCCGGTCGTGCGCCCGGGCGACCCGGTGCTGAAGGGACAGTTGATCGCACGCGCCGTCGACTACGTCAGTGCGCCCCTGCATGCGCCGACGTCCGGCCGGGTCATCGAGGTCGCCGCCCAGCCCATACCGCACCCCTCCGGCCTCAGCGACACCTGCATCGTGATCGAGCCGGACGGTAACGACACCTGGGCGACCCTACCCCCGGCGATCGCCGACTACCGGCACGCCGACCGGGCCGACCTGCGCGAACGCATCCGCTGGGCCGGCATCGTCGGGCTCGGCGGCGCCGCGTTCCCGACCGCGGTCAAGGTGAACATCAGTGGCCAGAAGGCGATCGACACCCTGGTGATCAACGCCGCCGAATGCGAACCCTACATCACCTGCGACGATGTGTTGATGCGCGAGCAGGCCGCCGACGTGATCGACGGGATCGCGATCCTGCGTCATCTGGTCGGTGCCCCGCAGTGCCTGATCGGCATCGAGGACAACAAACCCGAAGCGGCCGCGGCGCTGCGCGCGGCGATCGCCGAGGCGGGCGACACCGACACCCGCGTCGTGGAGGTCCCGACCCTGTACCCCAGTGGCGGGGAGAAGCAGCTGATCAAGCTGTTGACCGGTCGCGAGGTGCCGTCGCAGGGACTGCCGGCAGCGATCGGCGTGCTGTGCCAGAACGTGGCGACCACGGTAGCGGTCGCCGATGCAGTACTGCGTGGTCGGCCGCTGATCGACCGGGTCGTCACGGTCACCGGTCAGGGGGTCGTGCAACCGGGGAATCTGCGCGTGCCACTGGGGACGCCGGCGGCATTCGTGATCGCGCAGGCCGGTGGTTACAGCGACCGCGTCGATCAACTGATCCTCGGTGGTCCGATGATGGGCTTCAATCTGCACACCGACCAGGTGCCGGTGACCAAGGCGGCGAACTGCCTGCTGGCCGCGTCCCGCGAAGAGCTGCCACCGGCCGAGCCGGAACGCCCGTGCATCCGCTGCGGCGAGTGCGCCCGGGTGTGTCCGGCCGACCTGCTGCCACAGCAGCTGTACTGGAATGCACGCGCGCACGATTTCGACAAGGCACAGGACTACCACCTGTTCGACTGCATCGAGTGCGGCTGTTGCGCCTACGTATGTCCGGCCCATATCCCGCTGGTGCAGTACTTCCGGTTCGCCAAGACCGAGATATGGGCGTCCGAACGCGATCGAGAGAAGGCCGATCTCGCACGCCGCCGGCATGCCGCGCGCGTGGCGCGCCTCGAACGCCTCGAACTCGAACGCAAGGCACGACTGCGGCAGAAGAAAGAGGCGCTCGATGCCAAGCAGACCGGCGCCACCGATCCGAAAAAGGCCGCGATCGAGGCCGCGATGCGCCGCGTCGCGGCGAAAAAAGCGGCCCAACAGGCCGAGACCGAAAACCCCGGCGGCGAGTAGACATGCAGTTCGCGACCAGCAGTTCCCCGCACCTGAGCGGCCCACAGAGCATCACCCGTGTGATGGGCATGGTGATGCTCGCGCTGATCCCCGGGACCCTGGCGATGGTCTGGTATTTCGGCTGGGGGGTGTTGATCAACATCGCGATTGCCTCGCTGACCGCGGTGGCGAGCGAGGCTGCGATCCTGCGGATGCGCGGCCGTGACGTCGGCACCACGCTGATCGACCTGAGCGCCCTGGTCACCGCCTGGCTGCTGGCGATCGCGCTGCCGCCTTTGCTGCCGTGGTGGCAGACCGTGGTCGGCAGCGCATTCGCAATCGTGATCGCGAAGCAGCTGTTCGGCGGCATCGGCCAGAATCCGTTCAATCCGGCGATGGCCGGGTACGTGCTGCTGCTGGTGTCGTTTCCGGTGACCATGACGCGCTGGCTTCCACCCGACGTGGTCAGCGGCCAGCCACTTTCCCTTGCCGACAGCCTGCAGATCATCTTCGCCGGCCATCCACCCTCGGACCAGACCTGGGACAGCATCAGCCGCGCAACACCGCTGGATCAGATGCGCACCGAGCTGTCGCAGAACCGCATGATCAGCGAGATCCGGCAGAACCCGCTGTGGGGCGATTTCGGCGGACGCGGCTGGGAATGGATCGCCAACTGGTTCCTGTTGGGCGGGCTCTTCCTGATCTGGCGACGCGTGATCAGCTGGCGCATCCCGGCCAGCATGCTGGGCGGCCTGGCCCTGATTGCCGGACTGTTCTGGGCGATCGACCCCGAGACCCATCCGTTCCCCGCATTCCACCTGTTCAGCGGCGGGGCCATCCTGGGCGCGTTCTTCATCGCGACCGACCCGGTCTCGGCCTGCACGACGCCGCGTGGCCAACTCATCTACGGGGCCCTGATCGGCATGCTGGTGTTCGTGATCCGCACCTGGGGCGGCTACCCGGATGCCGTGGCATTTTCGGTGCTGCTGCTGAACATGGCCGCGCCGACGATCGACTACTACACCCAGCCGCGAATCTTCGGTCAGCGCAGGGACGGCGATGCGTAGCTTTCCGGTGATCATCTCCGGCCTGCTGCTCGGGCTGTTCGGCGTGCTCGGCGCGACCATGGTCGGCCTGAGCCACGAGGTCACCGCCGAGCGCATCGCGCACAATGAACGGGAGGCACTGCTGACCCAGCTGCACCTGCTGGTCCCCGCCGGACAGACCGACAACGATATGCTCAGCGATATGATCGAGGTTTCGGCACCCGCACAGCTGGGCGCACCCCTGACCCGCGTGTACCGCGCACGGCGCGCCGGCGAGCCAGTGGCCGCGGTGCTGAGCCCGGTCGTGACCCAGGGGTACAATGGCCCGATCAAGCTGATCGTGGCGATCCGTCACGATGGAACCCTGGCCGGGGTAAGAGTGTTGTCGCATCACGAGACGCCCGGACTCGGCGACAAGATCGAGGCCGAGCGTTCCGACTGGATTCTGGGTTTCGACGGCAAGTCGCTGGACGCACCCGCGGCCGGGCGCTGGAAGGTGCAGCGCGACGGCGGGGTCTTCGATCAGTTCACCGGTGCGACGATCACGCCGCGTGCGGTGGTCCGTGGTGTACGCTCCAGCCTCGAATACTTTGCCGATCATCGGGAGCAACTGTTTGCGGGCGGGACGCCTGCGGAGAAACACGATGAGTGACGGTTACCGCAAGATCCTGTTCGACGGGCTGTGGCACAACAACCAGGCCTTGGTCGCGCTGCTGGGCCTCTGCCCACTGCTCGCGGTGTCCAACACGCTGATCAATGGCCTCGGCCTCGGCCTCGCGACCACCGCGGTACTGGCATTGTCCAACGTGTCGGTCTCGATCATCCGCAACTGGGTGCGCCCGGAGATCCGGCTGCCGGTGTTCGTGTTGATCATCGCCTCCTTTGTGACCACGGTCGAACTGGTGATGAATGCGTACTTCCACGGGCTCTACAAGGTGCTGGGCATCTTTATCCCGTTGATCGTCACGAACTGCACGATCATCGGTCGCGCCGAGGCGTTTGCGTCGCGCCATCCGGTGCCTCAGGCATTGCTCGACGGCCTGGCGATCGGTGTCGGATTCACGTTGGCGCTGGTGGTGCTGGGCGGCAGCCGGGAACTGATCGGTCAGGGTACCCTGTTCGACGGCGCTCATCTGATGTTCGGCGAGACGGCGCGCGACTGGCGCTGGAGCATCGGCGATGACTATCCCGGCGTATTGATCGCGATCCTGCCGCCGGGCGCCTTCATCGGACTCGGCATGCTGATCGCAATCAAGAACGTGATCGACCGCAGGATCGGCAGACAGAGCGCGGTTGCGACCACCGACGCGGCACCGGCCACCGCCTGATCGACCGCCGGCGCGGTATGCGCGCTGCTCAACGCGCCACGCACATCAGACCGTAACGCAGGATCAGTTCCTGAAGCAGCTGCGGATCGACCGGCTTGGTCACGAAATCGTCCATGCCGGCCCGCATGCACTCGGCTCGCACATCCTCGGCCGCATTCGCGGTCAGCGCAACGATCGGCAGGTGTGTCCCGGGGACCTCCTGGGCACGGTACGCCTTGGTGAAATCGATCCCGTCCATATGCGGCATGCGCAGGTCGATGAATGCGAGGTCGAAGTGCCCGGCGGTGGCGGCCTCGAGCGCCGCCCTGCCGTCCTTGACCAGCGTGACCCGGCATCCCGCCTTGCGCAACAGGCTTTCGATCAGCTTCGCATTGATGTCGTCGTCTTCGGCGACCAGCAGGTGTCCGCCATGCTCGACCGCCTCGGCCGGCGGCGGTGGCGGGTCGTCTTCGGGCAACGGCACGGCGATGGGTCCGAGCACCTGCGCAATCGACTGCCAGAGCTGCAGCATCTCGATCGGCTTGAATGCCCGCCCGGCCGACGCATCGGTGATCATCGGTTTGCGGCGCGGGTAGTGCAGATAGACCACCGGGGTATCGTTGCCGAGCAGCCGCCTGACCAGGTTGCCGACCCGTTCCAGGTCCAGGCCTCGCGGGGCATCCACGATCAGGATCACGCGTGGCTGGTCCGCCGCACCTTCGTTGTCCAGTGCCCCGAGCTGGTCGATGTCGCCGACCACCTGCGTCTGCATGCCGGCAGCCGCGCAGGCCTCGATGATCGCCGCCGCACTCTCCGGGTGCTGCTCGAAGATCACGGCACGCACTCCGCGCAGTGACGCGGGCGGTTGTGGTGGAACGGCCCCGGCAACGCGCAGAAACGGCAGCTTCACCCAAAAGGTGCTGCCGATCCCTTCCTCGCTCTGCACGCCGATCACGCCGCCCATCAGGCGGGTCAGATCGCGTGCGATCGCGGTGCCCAGGCCGGTGCCGCTGAATCGACGGGTCGACGAGGGGTCCGCCTGCCAGAAGGTGTCGAACACCTTCTGTATGCGGTCCGGCGCTATGCCGATGCCGGTATCGCTGACCGCGACCAGCAGGTGCGGCTCGGCGACGTCCTGGTCAGCCGGGACCACCTGGGCCTGCACCCGGATATAGCCGCGCTCGGTGAACTTGACCGCATTGCCGACCAGGTTGAACAGGATCTGACGAAACCGCAGCTCGTCGCCGAAGACCTGTTCGGGAACATCCGGCGCCACCCGGCAGACCAGCTCGACCTCCTTGTCGAGCGCCTGGTTGCTCAGCGCCCAGCAGGTCTCGTTGAGTGATTCGCGGATCCTGAACGTGGAGGGCTTGAGTTCCAGCTTGCCGGCATCGATCTTCGACAGGTCGAGGATGTCGCCGATCAGCGCCTGCAACACGTCGGCCGAGGTGTTGATCGAGTCGACGTACTCGCGCTGCTCGTCATCCAGGCCGGTGCGTTTGAGCAGCCCCGCCATGCCGATCACACCGGACAACGGCGTGCGCAGCTCGTGGGTCATGGTGGCCAGGAAATCGCCACGCGCCCGATTGGCCTGCTCGGCGAGCTGCTTGGCCGTCTGCAGCTTGCGCAGCAGGGTGTATTCATAGGCCGGCAATACCACCAACACCAACGACACGAACAACACCTCGATCAACTGGGACCGCCAGTCCCCGAGTACCGCGGCGACGAATGAGAATGCCAGCAGGCTGCACACCGACGCGATCAGCAGGTTGGTCCTGCCGTAACGCATGCCCTGGGAAAGGAAGGAAACGGCATACAACAGGTAGAAGGGGCCGGTGGCGTCGCCGGTGAGATAGATGATCAGCGTCGTACCGCTGAGATCCGCGACAATACTTAGGTAGGTGCGTGCCGCCCAGGTCTCCGGGCGCCGGATGGTGCTGACCAGGATCCACAGGTACCAGACCAGGTGGACGCCGAACAACAGCGCGTAGTGACTCCACGGAAAGTCGTAGTCGCCGATCAGGCGTGCAGCCGCGAGGATCGTCAGCATGAATGCCCAGATCCCGAGGCGGATCAACGCCGATTGAAATTCCTGCGAGGTACGTATCTCTTGCGCGAGACGCCGTAGCGGCATGGCTCCCCCTGGCTGACGGCGGTTCAGCGTGGCCGGCACGCCGCCCGCGTCATGCTTGTTATCATAGGCAGCGATAATAGCAGGCGCTGCAACCCCTCCCCGGTGGTCCATGAACAAGGCCAAACGCCAACAGATCTTCGAACGCCTGCGAGCGGAAAACCCCCACCCGACCACGGAACTGCACTATTCCACACCTTTCGAACTGCTGATCGCCGTGATCCTGTCTGCGCAGGCGACCGACAAGGGCGTCAATCTGGCGACCGCCCGCCTGTTCCCGGAAGCCAACACCCCCGCGGCGATCCTCGGGCTCGGTGTCGACGGACTCAAGCGCTACATCCGCACCATCGGCCTGTACAACAGCAAGGCCGAGAACATCATCAAGACCTGCGCACTGTTGATCGAACGGCATGCGGGCGAGATCCCCGCCGACAGGGCGGCACTCGAGGCGCTGCCAGGCGTCGGTCGCAAGACCGCAAACGTCGTACTCAACACGGCGTTTGGACAGCCGACGATGGCGGTCGACACACACATCTTCCGGGTCGCCAACCGCACCGGCATCGCCCCCGGCCGCAATGTGCTGGAGGTCGAAAAACGCCTGCTCCGCGTGGTACCGAAGGAGTTCCTGCACGACGCCCACCACTGGCTGATCCTGCACGGCAGGTACACCTGCGTCGCACGCAAACCGCGTTGTGGCGCCTGCGTGATCGAGGATCTGTGTGAGTACCGTCACAAAACCTGAGGCCGGTGCCGGCCCGGGCCCATTTGTCATCCTATCTGCAGGGTTTATCGATTCCCATGCGCCCTGCGGCCCGGCGCCGGCTGTGGCACCATCCGGGTTCATTTCGTCAGGGACGCGCCGGCATGTTCGGACAAAATCGTGAGGAGCTGCGACGCTTCTATAAGACCAGCTGGGACAAGCGCTGCGCGGGCGAACCGCTGCAGCCGCTGGAACGCCTGGTAGCCGAGGTCGTCGCCCAACACCCGGAGTATCACACCCTCCTGTCCGGTTCCGGGGCACTGCAACGCGACTTCGACGCCACAGACGGGGAGGTCAATCCCTGGTTGCATATGGGCATGCACGTCACCCTCGGCGAACAAATCACGGCTGATCGCCCGCCCGGTATACGTGGGATCTATCATCGCATCATGTTGCGTCTCGGTGACGCGCACAGTACCGAGCACGCGATGATGGACTGCCTCGGCATGAG
This sequence comes from Chromatiaceae bacterium, assembly GCA_024235395.1. Lineage (NCBI taxonomy): Bacteria > Pseudomonadati > Pseudomonadota > Gammaproteobacteria > Chromatiales > Chromatiaceae > Chromatiaceae bacterium. The sequence continues at coordinate 178,426 of JACKMK010000002.1, read as the reverse complement.
CCTGTGGGAGGCGCAACGCGCCAATGCGCTGCCCGACGAGCGCCACTACATCGATTGCCTGAAAAAACTGGGCGGCTGAAATATCCGCAACTTATCGCCGGTCATTAGCAGGGAACCCCAAACCGGGGTCCGGTGGTCACAAACGAGGCCCCAGGAGTTCATTAACCGAATTTTTCCACCGCGGAGAATCCCAGCGGTTCACCGCGGCGGCGAACCAAACTGGCGAACTGCCGACCCCTATGGGCCGGCGTCCCAGACACCTAAACCCATGAGGAGAGAGAAAATGTCGAACAAGACCGTCAAGCCCGTCGCTGCTGCCATCGGTGCGGCATTCGCCGGTTCCATGCTGTTGGCCGGTGCTGCCAGCGCCGCGACCAACCCGTTCGCCCTGTCCGAGATGGCGAGCGGCTACACCCAGCTCGCGGCCGAAGGCAAGTGCGGCGGCAGCAAACCCGCCGAAGGCAAGTGTGGCGGCAGCCAGCCTGCAGAGGGCAAGTGCGGCGGCAACAAGGCGCCGGCCGAAGGCAAGTGTGGTGCCGGCAAGTGCGGCGGCGAGAAGAAGGCCGAGGGCAAGTGCGGCGGCGACAAGGCACCGGCTGAAGGCAAGTGTGGCGCTGGCAAGTGCGGTGGCAACAAGGCACCGGCCGAGGGCAAGTGCGGTGCCGGCAAGTGCGGCGGCAACAAGAACTGATCTGACCCGCACCTGAAGCGGGACGGCAGGTCCAATCGACCTGCCGTCCCCCGCCCCCTCGATCGACGGGAATACAGCGATGAGCGACACCCAACGAACCCGAAGCCATCCGGTGACCGGGGCCGGCCTTGGACTGCGCTACGACCTGGTCGATGAACTGCAGGCCACGCCGCCGTCACAGGTCGACTTCCTCGAGGTTGCTCCGGAAAACTGGATCGGCGTCGGTGGCGCGCGCGGCAAGACGCTGCGTTATTTCACCGAGCGCTATCCACTGGTCTGTCATGGTCTGTCCCTGTCGATCGGCGGCCCGGCACCGCTCGACGATGCCTTCCTTTCCGACCTGAAGCGCTTCCTCGACGACCATCGGGCACGCGCCTACACCGAACACCTTTCGTATTGCGGGGACAGCGGTCACCTCTACGACCTGATGCCGATCCCGTTCACCGAAGACGCCGTCCACTACGTCGCCGGGCGCATCCGCCATGTGCAGGACGTGCTCGAACGCCGCATCGGCATGGAGAACGTCTCGACGTACGTGGTCCCCGATGGCGAACTCAGCGAGCTCGAGTTTCTCAACGCCGTGATCAGCGAGGCGGATTGCGATCTGCATCTCGACATCAACAATGTGTTCGTCAACAGCATCAACCATGGATTCGATGCCCGCGCCTACCTCGCGGGGATCCCCGGTGACCGCATCGTGTATGCGCATATCGCCGGCCACTTCCGCGAAGACGACGATCTGCGCGTCGACACCCACGGCGAGGACGTCGTGCCGGAGGTCTGGGACCTGCTCGACCAGGCGTATGCGATGCACGGCGTCTTCCCGACCCTGCTCGAACGCGACTTCAACATCCCACCGTTGAACGTACTGCTCGAGGAGGTCGACCAGATCGTGCGTCGGCAAAACAGATGGCAGGAGGCGCCTGGTGCACACGTCGCCTGACGAACTGCCGTTGCCACGCTTCCAGCGACAGCAGCTGGCATTCACCGCGCACATTCGCGACCCGGACGGCAACCCGGTGCCGGCGGGGATCCCGACGCGGCGCATGGCGGTGTACACCGAACTGCTGTTCAACAACATCGACAGCCAGATGGCGACCAATTTTCCCGTGTTGCGGCAGATCACCAGCGACGCGGACTGGCAGGCACTGATCCGCGATTTCATGGTCCGCCACCGCAGCCGCACGCCGCTGTTCACCCAGGTCGGGCTGGAGTTCCTGGATTACCTGCAGAACGAGCGCGAGCCACAGCCGGGCGACCGGCCATTCATGCTCGAACTCGCACATTACGAATATGTCGAGCTGGCCGTATCGATCAGTGAGGCGGATGTCGACCTGGCCGCATGCGATCCGAACGGCGACCTGCTGGCGAATCGACCCCTGGTCGCGCCCACGGCATGGAACCTGAGCTACGTCTGGCCGGTGCACCAGATCGGACCCGACTTTCTGCCCGATGCGCCACCCGCGGAGCCCACCCATCTCGTGGTCTACCGGGACCGCCGGGATGGCGTGCACTTCCTGCAGATCAACGCGGTCACCCAGCGCCTGTTGCAACTCTTGAAAGAAGATCCCGAATGCACCGGTCTCGAGGTATTGAACAGCATCGTCGACGAGATGGCGCATCCGCAGCCCGACGTGGTCATCGCGGCGGGCCGGGAACTGCTCGACGACCTGCGCCGCCGCAACGTGGTCATCGGCACGCGGGTCTGAACACCGGTTGAGCGCCGACCGACGAGGCCCCTGACATCCAAGCCGGAGATCCCGATGATTGCGATAGCCAACCGCCTACAAGACCTGCTCGACCAGCTGCGGGCACTCGATTTTCTCGCGCCGCTGGCGATGCGCCTGTACCTGGTCCCGGTTTTCTGGATGGCCGGCACCAAGAAACTGGCCGACATGGAGAGCACGATCGCCTGGTTTGGCAACCCCGACTGGGGCCTCGGTCTGCCGATGCCGGCGCTGATGGCCTGGGCCGCCGCGTTGACCGAGGCCGGCGGCGCGATACTGCTGCTGATCGGACTCGCGACGCGCTGGATCTCTATCCCGCTGATGGTCACGATGGTCGTTGCCGCCGTCACCGTCCACCTGCAGAACGGCTGGGCCGCGATCGCCGAGACACCCGAAGCGGCGGAACGCCTGTCGGCAGCGACCTCGCTGCTCCGGGAACATGGCAACTACGAATGGCTCACCGGTTCCGGCGAGTTCGTGATCCTGAACAACGGCATCGAATTCGCGGCGACCTACTTCATCATGTTGCTGGCGCTGTTTTTCACCGGTGCCGGCCGCTATTTCAGCGTCGACTACTGGATCGCCCGGCGGTTTCGCGACTGACCCGGGTGCCTCATCGGGCGCGCTGCGCGCCTTCCGGGCACCTGTCTAGCGGCGGGGCCCCAGGCGCAACGGATCGTCCGGATCGATGCCGTCCATGAAGGGTTTGCGCCGGTCGCTGTGGGTCAGCTGGTAGACCAGTCCCATCCAGTTGCCAACCACCGCATGCGCCGTGTCGCGCCAGGTGTTGTCCAACCCCGCGGTCAACAAGGCATCGGGGAAATCCGGCGGGTCACTGCCGACGGCGCCGGCCGCATCGACGCGTTGGCGATACTCGCGCAGGATCGCCCGGTCGCGCTCGGTGAAGTAGTTCTGGACGAACGGTGGATACACCTCAGCGTCGCCGCTGACGTAGCGCATCACCTCGCGCTTGTACTCCTTGAGCAGCGAGATGGTGTCGTACTCGGGATGTCCCTGGAAGAAGACGAAGCGGATGCCGTCCGCGCTGGTCGCCAGGTGCACGCCCACCGCGCTCTCGGCGAGCACGTGCAGGCCGGCTGCATCGAACTGCGCCCTCGACACGTCGTTCCAGCGCGAGTGCGGCACGTCGAAACGCGTGTTCACATCGTGTACGAGCGGGTGTCGCTTATCGACGACCCAGTGCGGAAACACCCCCCAGGTCTTGGCCGGACGCGGCGTCCGGCGTTGCGCATAGCGGAACTCGAGCACCGCATGGGTCGCGAGACAGCTGCACAGCGTCGAGGTGACGTTCTCGTAGGCCCAGTCGATGACCTCGATCAGGGGTTGCCAGAACGGCTGACGGGCCAGGTCGGAGCCGACCACGTTCGCCCCGGTGATGATCAGGGCGTCCAGCCCCTGCTCACGCACCGCCGCGAAGGTGTCGTAGAAACTGTCCACGTGCTCACGTGCGGCGGCGCCGCGCGCCAGCTCGGGCAGCGTGAACGGATGCACGTAGAACTGCGCGATCGGGTTGCTTTCTCCGACCAGGCGGAAGAACTGCCGCTCGGTCGCCGCCAATGCCTTGTCCGGCATCATGTTCAACAGGCCGATGTGCAGTTCGCGGATATCCTGATGCAACGCCCGGTCGGGCGGCAGCACATTGACCCCTTCGGCGCGCAGGCGGTCGAAGGTCGGCAGGGCGTTGTGGGCGACTATCGGCATGACGGCATCTATTGCGACCGGGCGATCGCGGTTTCCAGAAGGCCCAGGAAATCCTGTTCGTCGCGCACCTGGGCGACCTCTCGCGAGGTCACAGTGTAGCCCTGTTGAGCGATCGCCTCGTAACGCGGCACGCGGGAATGGAACAGGCGTGGAAAAATCCAACGCGTGAAGGCATCGGGGTCCATCTCCGCGGCATACTGCAGCCCCGATTCCTCCAGGTAGCGCGCAAGCTGTTCGCGCAGGAATTCGGGCCGGTAGTAGAGCGGTTTCGGGTCGCTCTGCGCCCGACGGATCAGCTTCTGCTCCTCTTCCTCGTCGGTCACCTGGATGTACAACATCAAGGTGTGCTGCACCAGCAACTCGATCACGCCGGGCTCATCGAGTTCACACAAGGATCCGCCGACGTCGTTCACGAAATGATTGTAGCCGTAGATCTTCTGTCCCTTCTCGATGAACGAGGGCACGTCGTGCATCGCCGCGATCTCGGCCTCCCGGTACTGTGCCTGGCGGCGTTCGAAATCCTCCAACGGCACACCGCCGAGCTCCGGATTGCCGAGCTTGCCGACGAACGACAGCACAGGACCGAGGTCGGAGACCTTGATGTTGTTACGGATATAGATCCAGTCATTGCGCAACAACTCGCTCAGGAACGGCACCCGCATCGCCTGCTCCTTGATCAGGTCCAGGATGCTTTCGTCGAGGTAGCGGGTACCGATCCGGTAGTCACCGGAGTAGTGATACCACTGGTGCTTGCGCAACATGTCCGAGATGTAGGTCTTGCCGACCCCGGACATCCCGAGCAGGGTGACCTTCTTGTTCTGCCAGTTGCGGAATTCCCCGACCGTGAACTTCACGACATACTCCATGCCAATGGACAAGCGAAAGATTATCCGTCAAGCGCGCCGGCGGTGGAATCCGTTCCGGGTCTTTGACTAACCCACGCAGCGCAATATCGGGCTTCGACCGGGTGGCAGCCTGAACACCTCGCCGGGGTCGGCAACCCGGTAGCCGAGGGCGCGCAACTGATCCGCCGCGCCCGGCGATTCGTAGTGATACAGCACGAGGCGCTCGCACAGCGCGGGCGGATAGCTCGCGGCGAGATCGGCGACCCCGGTATGCGATGGGCTGCCCTTCAGCGCGCAGTCGTGGAAGATCCATTCGCCGTGGTTGCCGAACTGCTGCAGCACATCGGGAATCGGCCGGGTATCGCCGGTATAGACGAAACGTCCCGGGCAACCGAGGCCGAACGCCGCGCGGTAGGCGTGATGACTCACCGCAAACACGTCGAACAACAGGCCGGCATGCCAGAACTGATCGCCGACCGGGATCACCTGAAAGCGGTCCCAGAAGTTCATTCCACCCTCGGCCAACTTGAACGGATCGTCGGCCAATTGCTGATGCAGCCGCGGAACGATACTGGCCGGCAGGTACAGCCGCACCGGCGACAGCCCCGGTTCCTCCAGGGCCAGGCGATAAAACAGTCCCTCGAGACCGCCGATGTGATCGAGATGGGTATGCGTGACGAAGAGCGCCGCCGGCAATGCCCCGTAGCGGGCGAGATACGCGGGCAATACGCTGGGACCGCAATCGATCAGCAGCAAAGGCCGGCCGTCGCCGTCCTCCAGGACCGCGGACGCATTGCCGAGCGCCTGCGCGTTCGCGTTGCCGACCCCGAGAAAACGCAGCTGCAGGACATCCGACATCCAAACCACCCCCGACCAGCTACCACCAGACCCAAAATGACCGCAAAACCAGCGGGTAAGGATTGACGAATTTCCCACAACCGTCGCCCGACCCGGGTGCCGCGCGCCCTTATACTCACCCCTTTCGACTGTTTGTGGAAGGGCCATGGGCACCCGCAACCTGGCGATCGTCGTCTATTGCACCATCGTCGGATTCGCCGTGCTGTACGCGACCCAGCCGTTGCTACCGCTGCTCGCGACGCAGTGGGGCCGACCGATCGGCGACACCGCGTTGTTGACCACCGCAACCATGGTTCCGCTCGCACTGGGACCCCTGCTGTACGGTTACGTGCTCGAACACGTCTCGACCAAGCACATGCTGACTGCGGGATTCACGGTGTTGAGCATTGCGCAGTTCGCGATCAGCCTGGGTCCCGACTACCCCTTGTTCTTTGTCTTGCGCACGCTCGAAGGGATGATGCTGCCGGCGATCTTCACCGCGCTGATGACCTACAGTTCGGCGGCCGGGGGACAGCACAAGACGCGCCGCAACATCACTGTGTACATCGCCGCGACGATCGCCGGCGGCTACAGCGGCCGTGTACTCAGCGGCCTGCTCACCGACCTGATCGACTGGCAGGCGGCATTCCTGTTCTGGGCGTGTGCGGCACTGCTCGCGACCTGGCTGACCACGCGCCTCGACTCCGACCCACGCCTACGGCTCGGCAAGGTGCGCCTCGCTGAGATCCGTGACCTGGCCCGCCGTCCTGTCTACGCAGAGGCCCTGGCCAGCGCCTTCCTGCTGTTCTTCGTGTTCGCCGCGATGCTGAACTTCCTGCCGTTTCACATGCGCGACAACGATCCGACGATCTCGCAGAGCGCGATCGCGCTGGTCTATACAGGCTATATGGTCGGTATCGTGATCGCACTGTCGTCGCTGCGCCTGATCCGGCTGTTCGGTGGCGAACGCCGTACCTTGGTCGCCGGGAGTCTGGTGTATATCGCCGGCACCGCCGCATTCGGCCTGCCCGGCAACGGCTTTGCATACCTGTCGATGCTGGTGTTCGCAGCCGGCATGTTCACGCTGCACAGCGTATTGTCCGCCTTCCTCAACCACCTCGAGACGGAACGCAAGGGCCTTGTCAATGGTCTATACGTTTCGGCGTACTACGCGGGCGGCGCACTCGGTTCCTACCTGCCGGGTTTCATCTACCAGCGGGTGGGATGGCCGGCGTTCATCGGCACATTGCTGGTCTTGCTGCTGATCCTGACCGGCCTGAGCGTGATGCTGCGCCACGCACCCGGGACCGCGACGACCCTGCACGTCACGAAGGATTGAACATGACCTGGACAAACTCGGGCGACGGCTACGGGATACCCGCAATCGCTCTGCACTGGATCATAGCCGGCATGTTGCTCTTTCTGTTGCCGCTGGGTCTGTGGATGACCGGACTGGACTATTACCATCCTTGGTACAACAAGGGCCCGAACCTGCATCGCTCGATCGGCGTGTTATGCGGCATCGCCCTGGTGCTGCGCGGACTGGTCCGCATCGGTGGCGAAGTGCCGCGCCCGCTGAATGTGCGGGGCGGTCTCGCCGTCGCGACATCGCTGGCACATGCTGCGTTGTACCTGGTCCCGGTGCTGCTGGTCATCAGCGGCTATCTGATCTCGACCGCAGACGGCCGCCCGGTCGAGGTGTTCGGCTGGTTCGAGGTCCCTTCGACGCTGCATGGGATCGAGGCCCAGGAAGACATTGCCGGCAGCATCCATTACTGGCTCGCGATGTTGCTGATCGCTTTGATCGCCCTGCATGTCGCCGGCGCGTTGCGCCACCACTTCGTGTTCAAGGACGCGACCCTGCGCCGCATGCTCAGGCCGCGCACCGACCATCACCAATAAGGAGGAACGCACGACCATGGCCAATCCCAAGATCCGCGCAATTGCCGCGGGCATGCTGCTGTCGGCCGCCGGCACCGCCGGGGCCACCGACTATGTGATCGATACCCAAGGTGCCCATGCCTTCATCCAGTTCCATATCCAGCACCTCGGATACAGTTGGCTGGTCGGTCGCTTCAACCGGTTCAGCGGCGAGTTCAACTACGACGAGGGCAATCCGCTGGCGTCGCGGGTCTCGGTGTCGATCGACACCGCCAGCATCGATTCGAACCACGCCGAACGTGACAAGCACCTGCGCGACAAGGAGTTCCTCGACGTCGACCAGTTTCCCAAGGCGCGCTTTCTCAGCACCTCGTATCGGGACCTGGGCAATGGCAAGGGCAAACTCGAGGGCAACCTCACCCTGCGGGGCGTGACGCGCCCGATCACCATCGACGTGACCCACATCGGCGCGGGACCCGATCCCTGGGGCGGATACCGCACCGGCTTCGAGGGGCGCACGAGCTTCGCGCTGAGCGACTTCGGCATCCCTCGTGACCTCGGACCGGCGTCCAAGGAGGTGCATCTGTGGCTCGGCATCGAGGGTATTCGCAAGCCGTGAGCCGAAGGCGCCGCTAAAGCGGACATCCGGAATGCCGACTATGCTGAAACAGATCGTCGTGCATTCCGGGTGCCATGCATTTCACAGCGGGAAGACTCACACTCACCATCGGGGTGTTGCTCGCCTGGCTGCAGCTGGCAGGCTGCAGTTCGACGCGTGTCGCCGGACCGGTCGACACGACCGATCCATCGCCCGCTGCCGTCGCACCGGCACGTCTGGAGCTCGCACGCCTCGCGGCGGGACAGATCGGCACCCCCTACCGGTACGGTGGCAACAACCGGAGAGGCTTCGACTGCAGCGGCCTGGTGCAATACCTGCATCAGCAGATCGGCATCCAGGTTCCGCGTACCGCGGTCGCCCAGTGGCGACGGGCCAGGACGCCGGAGCGACGCCACCTGCTGCCGGGCGACCTGCTGTTTTTCGATGTCGGCCTGAAAAAAGACAAGCATGTCGCGATCTACGAGGGCAAAGGCCGTTTCATTCACGCTCCATCGAGTGGCAAGCGGGTCAGTCGCGCATCACTCGACAACCCTTACTGGCAGGGGCGCCTGATCGGCAGCAAGACATTTCTCTAAGGCCTGTTCGCACGACGCGGGCGCCCGCCACGGCGGCCCATCTGCTCCGATAAACACCGCACGTAATCCGCGATCTGCGCAACACCGCACACCGGTCGTGCCCACACCGGACACCGCCTGCGGTTATCATCTGGCCTGGACCGGAGAGAAAACGTGGAATGCGGCATCGGCGTCGTTCCACACATCTCCGGTCACCCGCGGAACCATCGCTGACAAGAGACCGAGATGAGACAGACACCTGCGCACGCGATCAGCGGACGGCCCACACTGACCTGCAAGCCGGCGGACCCGGTACTGTTGCTGGCCGGTCTAATCCTCTCAGGCCTTGTACAGGCCGACGATCTGAGCGAGTGCATGGCGTCACGCATGCTCCAGGTCCAAGACAATACAACCATCGCCGAGCTGCGACTGGCCTGTCAGAAGGCCCTCAGCGAGAACCTGTTCGTGCCCGAGGAGAAAGCGCCCGAGGTGGTTTCCGAGCGCATTCGGCAGGACAAGGAAAACGTACTGCAGCCGTTCACGCTGATGTCCCATCGGCCGAACTACATCCTGCTCGCCGCCTACAACGCGAGCGGTTACGACCCCGAACCCTACCGCCAACTCGCCGGCAACCAGTTCGGAAGTGTCGACGACACCGAGGTCCAGTTTCAGGTCAGCATCAAGACGCCTTTGGCAGTGGGTCTGTTCGACGACCGGATGGATCTGTACGCGGCCTATACGAACCGATCGTTCTGGCAGCTCTACAACGACGCGTCATCGCCGTTTCGTGAGACCAACCACGAGCCCGAGGTCTGGGCGCAGTTCAACCCCGGCTGGAAGTTTCTCGGATTCACCAACACGGCCAACACGCTCGGGGTCGTCCATCAATCCAACGGACGTGGCGGCGACCTCTCGCGCAGCTGGAACCGGATCTATGCGAGCCTGATTCTCGAACGCGGCAGCTGGGCGTTCGCGTTCAAACCCTGGTACCGGATCCCCGAAGACGACGAGGACGACGACAATCCCGACATCGAGGACTACCTGGGACATCACGAGCTGCGCATCGTCCACAAGCGCGGCCAGCATGTATTCAGCGCGATGTCACGCAACAACATCGAGTCGGGTTTCAGTCGCGGCGCCGTGGAACTCGCCTGGAGCTTTCCGCTCGGCGACTATCCATATCTCAAGGGTTACGTGCAGTATTTCAGCGGCTACGGTGAGAGTCTGATCGACTACGACCAGTATGTTCACCGCATCGGGTTCGGGCTCGCGCTGACCGACTGGCTGTGATGCACGGACGGCCCGACCGCAGGGCCGTACCTCGCCCGCCGAGCGCAGCGGCCTCAATAGAAACCCGAAAAATGGCGCGCCGTATCGAGGTGGCGTTCGGCAAAGGCGACACCCACCCGCCGGATCTCATCGATGTAGTCGGTGCTGTCCATCTTGCGCACATGTTCCGCCTCGATATCCGCAAGACCGAGCGCGGCGAGTCCGTCCGGCGTGACATCCGCGTCGTAGCGCAGGTATGAAAACCGCTTCGCCGGGTCCTTGCCCCAACGTTCCGCGGGCGTGACCAGGGCCCCGAATTCGCGGTCGACCTCGGCCCCGTAGCGACATTCGCCGACCGTCCGGCACGCCATGTCCCAGCCATCGGCGGCGGCATTCATCAGTGCACCCGGGATGTTGACCGCGTGGTCGAGCAGCCAGAGATCGCCTTCGCGCAGGTCCAGACGCTCGTTTGGACAGTGGCCCGTGCCGGTCGACACGATCAGCAGGTCATCGACCCCGCCCTGCCAGTTGATGCCGTACGATCCGGCGGTCACCATCTGGTAGGCCAGGAATGCCGGGTTGTTGTATGTCGTCACGCCGCCGTCGACGAAGATGTACTGGTACTCGCGGTCGGTGCCCTCGGCAAAGGTGACGACCTCGGGCGGAAAGAACGTCGGTGCCGCAGTGCTCGCACGCACCAGCTGCCACAGTGGCAGATCGAGGTTGCAGTCCAGACGCGGCGTACCGTCGGCACGCACGCGTTGATTGTAGACCCCGAAGGGATTGTTGCTGACCGGCCAGGGCGAGTCGGTCGAATGGTTGCGCATCACCATCATCAACAGGGTCCGCAGACCTTCGTCGCCGAGGGTCGCGTGCGGCTGGTCCGGCTGTGGTCGATGACCGAGTGCGCGGTCGAGCTCGGCCTGCAGCTTCCGCGCGAGCGGTTCGTCGTTGTAGCTGTAGCGCAGGCGTTTGAGCAACGATGCCTTGTCGAACATCTGCTTGCCGCTGTCGAGGTAGAAGCTGCGGATCTGGTCCACCGACATCCCGCTCGAAATACAGGCGGCGATGATGGCGCCGGTGCTGGTACCGCAGGTGAAATCGAACCAGTCGGCGAGCACCAGTTCCGGGTTCCCGGTCAGGCCGCGTAGATCCCGCTCGATGCCGGCGAGGATCTCGACCGACATCAGCCCGAGGATACCGCCGCCGTCGCACGCCAGGATTCTCTTGGGCCCGGCGGACCGGATTCGTTCGCGCAGTCGTTCTTGCATCTCTCTTCTCCCCTTGGACACGATTCACGGCGGTGGCCGCGTACCGAAACCTTCCGCGCTGCCGTTCACAAGGTACGCGTGTCGATCCAATGCACCTGGCCGGTCCGTTGTGCGACTTCACCATACATGTGCGCAGTGCCCCCCGGGCCGTCACCGCCGCCACCGTTCCACAGGCAGACGAAATGTACCTTGCCCACACCCCAGGCGAGCGCGGTGTACAACAACCAGCGGTTGCAGCGCTCATAGGCGTATCCGCGATCCTGGCAAGCCGGGTGTTCACCCAGCTCCTGTTGTGCCGAGAGTACGGGCAACGTCATCTGCTGGCGTGCATCGAAATAGCGCGATCGCCATTGTTCTCCACAACGTGCGACCGAGCGCGCGATGAACTCGGGTTCGGTGAACGGTTGCAGCCACTCCACGCGAACCCCGCGCGCCAGGCAGGCCTCGGTGAACAGGATGTCGCCGCCGCAGGCTCCCTGGGTCAGCGCAAGATCCTCGGGGCCGGCCTCCAGTTCAGTCAACAGCTCGCTGATGCGTTCCGCGGCCTTGTCGACCAGGCGTTCCGGGAATCGCTCGTCCGCCCGGTCCTGGGCATCCACCATGTGCCCGCTGAACAGAAACACCCGGTTCGGTTCCCATTCGCGCCCCGGCATCGGCAGACGCTGCAGGGCTCGGTCGAACACCTCCAGTCCCGCATCGACATTCGGTGTCGCGAATTCCAGGTCACGCAGGATCAGCAACTGCGCACGACAGGCATCCAGTGCAAACCAGTTGCCGCGATTCACCGCGACCGCCTCCTTGTACGCGGCCGCAGTGGACTGCGGCGTACCGATCAGCACCTGCAGATCGCCGAGCGAGGCCTTGGCCCAGTAGAGCTGCTCGTCGTTCGTCTCGCATTCTGCGGCGAAGCGCACACCGCCGGCGAGCAGCCCCATCTTCGGCCCATAGGTGCCGTCGGCGAGCAGGTGCTCGTGCAGGTACATCAGCATCAGGGCGTTGATCCCCGAGTAGTAATGGCGCGGATCGGCACGGAACCCGATCTCGTAACTGGCGACCGCGGCCTTGAGCAGGGCCTCTTCGTAACGCGCGTTTTCCACCATCGCCTGGCCCGACGCACCGGGCAGGCGCCAGCCAAGCAGCCAGGCATCCTTGTCGACGCGACCGCGCAAGGCCCAGGCCTCGGCGTTCTTCGGATGGCTGCGCAGCAGATCGTCGTAGTGGCTGCGCGCCATGTCGAGACTGAAGCCACGCCGTCCCTGCATCGCGAGGCGCTGCAGACAGGTCCCCTTTTCGAGCAGCCCGTCCAGGTTTTCCGGATCGATCGCGAGCCCCTTGTCGAGCTGCTCGACGGCGAAGCCGTAGTGTCCGATACGCCGCAGGGCCTTGCCTGCCCGAATCCAGGCATCGGCACGGAACGCCGCAACCGGTGCCTCGTCGGCCAACACCAGCATGTCGCCAACCCGACCCTGACGACGCGCCTGGACGATGCGACGTTCCCAGGCCTCGTAGGCATCCCAGAACTCGCGGAAATCGCCGACCCGCAGACTGCGCCAGTCCGGCTCCATCAGGTTTGGAATCAGCTGGTAGACCGGACTCATCTTGCGCCCGTGCCAGGATTCCATCGAGTCCCGAATCATGCCGCACAGGCGCTCGATGTCGTCATCGAGCGACGCCGAATCAGGCCCACCCTCGCTGATGCCGTAGCGCAGCTTGCGATCCGTGTATACGTCGAACGCCTTGGTCGCCTGTCCACCCGAGACCAGCACCACGCCGCGCGCACGCAACGCGTGCCGCACGCCGAGCTCGTACCAGACATTCGGGTTGTCGATGGTCAGGTCGACCACCACGAGATCGGCGATCAGCAACTCCTGAAACATGTCCACGCGGATATCGCCTGCCCGCGTCTCTTCGTCGGCGCGGAACGCGAACAGCCCGGCACGCTCCAGTGCGGGCTTGATCAGCTCTGCATAGACACGATTGAAGTCCACCGGCTGGCCGTCCGGACCCGGCTTGATGCCAAACGGCATCGCAACGAACGCGTGCGGTTTGATACTCAACGTCTGTCGGCCCCACTGTTGTTCCAGTCGGCGGCGCCACCGACCCACCTGAGCATAGCATCGAACATTGCGACCCTCCGGGCCGGATCGGGATAACATGCCGTCACTTTGCGGAGATCGCCCAGACGATGTCGCGTATCCTGAATCGATTTGTCTCGTTGCTTGCGGTACCTCTGTGGGTGTTCGCCTCACAGATGTGTATGGCGGCCGATCAGCGCCCGCCGGGCGCACGGATCCAACTCCAGCCACCACGCCTGACGGCGCTCGCGCGCGCTCTGCAGGATGCCGATCCCACGACGCAATGGGAGTTCGCAGATATCGTGCTCGAGGCAATGCTGCACAGCTACGATGCCGAACTCTCCGATGCCGCTCGGGAGCGTCTCAGCACGCCGGCACGGCGCAACAAGCTGGCGCGATGGCGACAGGCGACCGCCGGCGTCGCAAACCAGCTTGAGCAGGCGCGCCTGCGGCTCTCGCAGGGTACGCCGTTCGTGCTCCACGTCGATGCGCAACAGCAACTGTTCATCATCATCGACGGTCAGCCGGTCGCAGTGACCGCGCCGCGTCCAGAGGCCGAACGCGATGTCGAAGAACGGGTGCTGGCGGCATTCTGCCGGTTCAACGACTGCAGCGTGGTAAACGATCAAGGCACATCGCGCTCCCCCGACAAGCGGGACCTGGTGGGCGCCTGGTTGCTGAGCCAACAGGCGCCGCCGACCTTTGAGGTCGACGACGTACTGCGCTGCGAATTCACCGACCTGATGCGGCGTGAGGACAAGGCGGCCGCATGCCGCGAGACGGCGGGCGAACTCGTCGAACTGGACCAGGCGATCCGTACCGCCGCAGATCGCGGTTATCGCATCGACTGGGAGATTCTGGCGGCCCATCCACCGTCATCCGGCGGAGGTGGACAAGTCGTCGTGAACGCCGCCGGGGCCTTCCTCGAAGCCCGCACCTCGATGCTCGCCCGCCTGCCGGAGACGGACTGGCGGAACCTGGTCGAGTGGCTCCGACGCGCACCCCTCGACAAGCAGGCCCCCGTTACACTGCATCGTGCAGAGCACATGATCGCAGATCGTTGATGCGATCCCTCTGACGCGTGGATCACAATGCCCGGTCCACGCTAAGCTAATGCCATGAGGCGACGTCCCCCGACACGAACCGGCACATTGAGACCCGACCTGATCCCGTTGGGAATCATTTTGCTGCTTGCCACGGCAGCGGTCGCCGAGCCACCGAGCTTCGACTGCCTCGAAACGGGCGGCGCGGCCACGGCCCTTGTATGCCGCGACCAGGATCTGTCCGGACTCGATCGCGAAGTCGAACGGCTGTTCCAACTGGCCCAAGACGCGAATCACCTGAGCGAGGCCGGGCGTGCCGAAATCGTCCAGCGGCAGCACCTGTGGCTCAGACAACGCGACGCATGCGAAAAATCGGCAGACCTGGCGCGCTGCATGCTCGACAGCTATGTCCAGCGGATACATGCGTTGCGCCGCGACCATGCCGCGTCCAGGAGCCGCGACGAGGAGGGCATCAGTAAGGGCCCGATGGTGATGACCTGCAGCGGGCTGGAGTCCCCAGTCAGCCTGACGTTCGTCGACAGTGACACACCACACGCCTATCTCCAGTGGTCGGACAGGCACCTCGTGGCGACGCTCGCGCCGGCCGCTTCGGGCTCGAAATACATGGCCCATGAAACCGATGGGGACTATGTATTCTGGATCAAGCGTGACACGGCACTTTTCGAATGGCCGGGCGAACCCGCGCTCGACTGCGCAATCCAGGCGTCGAACTAGCGCCAGTCCCTGTCGATTGTCATCTGAGGAGAACGGAAATGGAAAATGCCGCCGCAGTCATAGCAGGACTCGCGATCGCTGCAGTACTCATCGCCGTTTTCGTGGTCGTTTTTCGCTGGTTGTGGAACACCACGATGCCGGAGGTCTTCGGCTTGAAAACACTCTCGTTCGGCCAGGCGTTGAAGATCCTGCTGCTCGCCGCGATCCTGTTCGGCAGTCATCGCGTCGTCCAGGTGTCGCAGGAAGTGGCGTCGAACGGCGACCACAGTGTCGATCAACTGCGCTAGACGACAGATGCCGCCGGTCCGTTCACTTCGATGCATGGTGTGCAGCGGCCTGCTTGGCTTCGCGACTCTGCTCTCTCCCGCAGCACTGTCCGAGGCCTCCGGACCGGACTACTTCGCGGTCACCGGCATCGCTGTCGGAGGCGCCCTCAACGTACGCCTGGGTCCGACGACCGCGACCACGAAGATCGGCCAGATACCGCATGGGGCCCGCGGCATCCAGAATCTGGGATGTCGTGGTGGACCGTCGTTTGCCGAATGGCAGGGCATGAGCGAACAGCAGCGCGCGGCAAGTGCTGACCGCCGCTGGTGCAAGGTACGCTATCAGCGGCTGGTCGGCTGGGTGTCCGCACGCTATCTGCGAGAGGACGGCGATGAAGCGGCATCGCCCGCGGGTCGCGGCAACGGCGCCACGGGCAACCCGCACTGAACCATCCCGATCGCCCCGGCGGTCTGCCGTCAGATGCCTCTGCCGCGTGTCGATCAGTAAATCGTTTGGTGACCGCGAACGCCGCGGGCGATGACGACGATACCGTCGTCATCGACATGATAGCGCCGACTGTCCGATTCGAGGTCGTATCCAATCTGTGTACCGGCAGCGATCACGTTGTATCGATCGACGATGACACGTCGCAGACGGGCGCCCGCCCCGATCTGTGAATAGTCCATGACAATGCAGTCGTCGAGCTCGGCATCGCGATCGATGAATACCTCGCGACGCACGATCGAGTTGCGCACGCGCGCACCGTTCACAATGGTGCCGCCGCCGAATATGCTGTTGTAGATCTCGCCACCGACGATCTTCGGTACCGGCCCGGGGTAGTTGCTGGTGAAGATCGGCCAGTCCGGGTTGAACACGTTGAAGCGTGGTTGCAGTCCGAGCACGTCGAGATTGGCCCTGTGATAGGCCGCTATCGTGCCGACATCGCGCCAGTAGCCGGCCTCTTCGTAGGACTTCAGGCCCGGGACCTGGTTCGAGGTGAAGTCGTAGGCGAATACCCGGTGACCGTCGAGCATGCGCGGGATCACGTCCCGGCCAAAATCTTTCTCGCCGGCCGCGTGCGCCTCTTCCAACACCTTTTCGAGCACTTCCGCCTTGAACACGTAGTTGCCCATCGATGCGAGGCAGCGACCGGGATCGCCCGCCATCCCGACAGCCTGTTCCGGCTTCTCCTGGAAACCGCGCACCATGCCGTTGGCATCGGCGTCGATGACACCGTACCCATGCGCCTGCTCGACCGGTACCGGCAGCGCGGCCACCGTGACGTCCGCACCGTTGTCCTCATGGAACTGCACCATCTGCCGCACATCCATGCGATAGACGTGATCCGCGCCGAATACCGCGACATGATCGGGACGATGGATCCGCACCAGGTTCAGGTTCTGATAGACCGCGTCGGCGGTGCCCTGAAACCAGTAGGGCCCACCGAGCATCTGTGGGGGCACGACCGTCACGAAATGCCGCAGCGCAGTGGGCGATGTCTGCCATGCCTGACGCAGGTGTTCGATCAGCGATTGCGATTTGTACTGAACCAGCAGATAGATCGCGCGAATCCCGGAATTGACCAAGTTGCTGAGCACGAAGTCGACGATCCGGTAGCGGCCGCCGAACGGGACTGCGGGCTTGGTCCGGTCAGCAGTCAGCGGGGACAGTCGTCTTCCCTCGCCGCCGGCCATTATCAACGCGAGGATCTTCAAGCAATCACCGACTGTTCGACATCGTACTGGCGCATGTATCAGTGAATGGCGGCATGCCGCCCTGATCTTGAACCCACCCGACCTCAAACACAGGTCGGGCATGGCTCCCGTGAACCCGGATCACCCCATCAGGCTGATGGCTTCGCAGCCGTGGCATGCAGTGCACCAGCCACTCCGTGCAGGGCGGGATAAGCGGCGGTGATCACGAAGCTTGGCACCGCCGCCAGGTAATCGGTGAAGCGACCCTTGTCCTCGAAGCGGGCGCGGAACGCCGAATCGACGAAGAAATCGCCGAGCCGCGGAACGATGCCGCCGCCGATGTAGACCCCACCGGTCGCACCCAGGGTCAATACCAGATTGGATGCCACGGTACCGAGCATCGCGCAGAACACACCGAGTGCTTCGTTGCAGATCGCACATTCGCCGTTCAGTCCGCGCGCGCTGACCTCCTCGGGTGTGAGCGGCAGCGCAGTGACATCACCGAGTTCGGCAAGGGCCCGGTACAGGTTCACCAGTCCATCGCCGCAGATCAATCGTTCCGCGGACACGTGCGGGTAGCGACGTCGCACGATCTCGACAATCGCCGACTCCCGCGGGGTCACCGGCGAACAGCTGACATGCCCGCCCTCGCCACTCAGCGCCACCCAGCCATCGTCACACGGAAGCAGTCCGGAGACTCCCAGCCCGGTACCTGGTCCAAGCACCGCGAGCGGCCGTCGTCGCTGTGCGGCGCCACCACCCACCTGGCGCAGTTCGTCGTCATGCAGGTGCGGCAGCGCCAGCGCCAAGGCGGCGAAGTCGTTCAGCACCAACAGTTCCTCCAGCCCGAGCTGAGCGCTGAGCGCGGCGCGCGAAAACGACCAGTGGCTGTTGGTCATCCTGACCTGGTCACCGCTGACCGGGGTGGCGACCGCCAACCCCGCACGCCGAGGTGTGGGCGAGCCGGTGACGGCGAGGTAGTGTTGGATCGCCTCGAACGGCCCGGGAAAATCGGCGCAATGCAGGACCTCGATGAATTCCGGCGGGGCGCCCGGTGCGCGAATCGACGCGAATCGCGCATTGGTCCCGCCGATGTCCCCGACCAACACCGGATAGCGATCGTCTGCCGGCCTTGCGTTCATCTCTTCAATCCCACGTCGCGTCCACCTCGGTGTGTCCGGAGGATGACCCCAGGAACCGATTGTCACGAGTTCAGCTGCCGGGTGCAAAGTCTCGGGGCACGACTTCCCCACGCGGCGCGCCATGCGCCGGGCACACGCTATAGTTGGTGTGCGTTTCACCGAAGCAGGCGGGCCGGCGGCCGGCTGCGCAACCCGATCCCGGAGCATCAGAACGACATGCACGATAGCCGCGCAGCGATCACCGGCCACGCCGACGACCGCGATGTCCTGGAGGTGGCGCTGGAATGGCTGCGCGAGGGGCGACGGGTCGCGTTGGTAATGGTACTGCGCACCTGGGGCTCGTCGCCGCGCCCACCCGGCTCAATGCTGGCGATGAGCGATGCCGGACGCTTCGTCGGCTCGGTCTCGGGTG
This sequence comes from Chromatiaceae bacterium, assembly GCA_024235395.1. Classification (NCBI taxonomy): domain Bacteria; kingdom Pseudomonadati; phylum Pseudomonadota; class Gammaproteobacteria; order Chromatiales; family Chromatiaceae; species Chromatiaceae bacterium. The sequence continues at coordinate 159,642 of JACKMK010000002.1, read as the reverse complement.
GCTGCGTCGAAGAGACCCTGGTGATGCGCTACCGCGCGGGCGAGGTGGCCGGACCGGAGCCGACGCTGGTGGATTTCGGCGTCGAACGCGCCGAGGCCACACGGCTCGGGTTGCCCTGCGGTGGGCGCCTCGAACTGCTGGTCGAGGAATTGAGTTCGACGCGACCGATCGAGACGCTGATCGCGCGCCTGGACCGGGGCGAACGCGTCGCCCGACGAATCTGCCTGCATACCGGCGAAGTGAGCCTGCACGCGGCGCAGGGCAACGTCGAGCTGCTGGTCGACGATGACCGCGTGGTGAAGACGTTCGGTCCGTCATGGCAGCTGCTGCTGGTCGGCGACGGACAACTCGCCCGGCATCTGGCCGGCATGGCGCTGCAGCTCGACTACCGCGTAACGATCTGCGATCCGCGCGAGGCATTCACCGACCCCCGGCCGCTCGATGGCGTGCGCTATTCGCGGCGCATGCCGGACGACGAGGTACAGGCACTGCGCAATCAGGCACGCTGCGCGATCCTGACCCTGGCCCACGACCCGCGGCAGGATGACCTCGCGCTGAGCGCCGCACTCGAATCGGCGGCATTCTACATCGGCGCGCTCGGCTCCACGCGTTCGGCCGCAGCGCGGCGCGCCCGACTGGAATCGCTGGGTTTCGACCCGGAGCAGATCGCGCGCATCCACGGACCGGCCGGTCTGCCGATCGGCAGCAAACGCCCGGCAGAGATCGCGCTGTCGATGCTGGCCGAGGTCACCGCGGTACGCAATGGCGTCGCATCGAGCACCGGTACGGCCGCGACCAGCACGTGAAGACGATCGTCGGGGTACTGCTCGCCGCCGGATCCGCGCAGCGTTTCGGTACCGCCAAGCTGCTACATCCGCTGCCCGACGGCGAACCGATCGGCGTCGCCGCTGCACGGTCCCTGCTCAGCGCCCTGCCGCATTGCGTCGCGGTCGTGCGCCCGGGTGACGTCCTCCTGCATCGAGAACTCACGCGGCTCGGCGTACGCCTGGTCGAGAACCCCGCCCCCGAAGGGGGCCTCGGCAGCAGCCTCGCGGTCGGGGTCGAGGCGTCCGCGGACGCCGACGGCTGGTTGATCGCGCTCGGCGACATGCCGTTCATCCGCGTTGCGACCATTGCGGCGCTGGCCGGTGCCGTGCGTGACGGGGCCTCGATCGTTGCGCCTGAGGTCGGCGGTCGACGCGGACATCCGGTGGGCTTCGCCGGACACTGGGGCCCGGCGTTGCGTGCCCTGCGCGGCGATCGCGGTGCGCGCGACCTGATCGAGGCGCATCCCGGGGCCCTGCAGCTGCACACAACCGACGACCGTGGCGTGCTGCACGACATCGATTCGCCCGACGACCTGCAGGCGTCTCCGTAAACACAGGGCGAACCGGGCCGAAATTCCTTCTCTGACGGGCTTTGCGGGGGGTTCCGACGCACCCCGGGGCGCTAAAGACCGCACTGCCGCGGCCGACATACCCCTCACCTATCAGGGCGTTTCCGACGCACACCCGCGCGGTTCAGGAGTATCACATGACGAGCTTCATCAATTCGGTCGATCAGCGCACCCAGCTGGCTGGGGCCAACCGCCTCGAGGTGCTGCTTTTCAGTCTCGGTGAGGACGTCGGCAGCGAGCGCGAAGAGGTGTTCGGCATCAATGTATTCAAGGTGCGGGAGGTGATGCACGTGCCCGACATCACGCGCGCGCCGGACATGCCCGACGCCGTCGAGGGCATGGTCAGCCTTCGGGGCACCATGGTGCCGGTGATCAATCTGCAGAAGTTTTGTCGCGTGCAATGCCAGGAACGCCCGAAGATCCTGATGATCACCGAGTACAACAAGCACGTTCAGGGTTTCCTGGTCGATTCGGTGGAGACTATCGAACGACTCAGCTGGGAGGACGTCAAGACACCGCCGCCGATGGTGACCAGCCGGCTGGGCGGCCTGGTGACCGCGGTCGCCGAACTGGCCGACAAACGCCTGGTAATGATCATGGATGTCGAAAAGGTGCTCGCCGAAACGGCCAAGTTCTATGACGACGAGCTGCTGTTCGATGAGATCGACGTCTATGAAGAGCGCGAGATCCACGGTCTTTTCGCCGACGATTCGAGCGTCGCCCGCAAGCAGATCACGACCACGCTCGACCATATGAACATCAAACACATCTCGGCGGTCAACGGTGCCGAGGCCTGGAACAAGCTGAAGGAAATCGCCGAGCGTGCGGAGGCGGCCGGCAAACCGGTCAACGAATTCGTACAGTTCGTTCTGACCGACGTCGAAATGCCCGAGATGGACGGCTATGTGCTGACCCAGAAGATCAAGGGTGATCCGCGTTTCAAGGATATACCGGTGTTGATGCATTCGTCGCTGAGCGCCGACGCCAACCAGGCACTCGGCAAGGGCGTCGGTGCGGACGCCTACATCCCGAAGTTCGAACCGCGTGAACTGGCCGCCACCCTCGTAAGGGTACTGGGCACGGACGATTGAATGCCGGCATCGACGCCGTTTCGATGGGCCCCTCGCCCGGTCCCATATTTCTCGACGAAAAGGGACCTGGCCGGCCGGACACAGCACGGTCCGCCTGGCCAGGGGGCAAAGGGGTCCCGGGTGACCCGCAAAGTGTCCTGCCTCGGCCGGGGCGTCGGGTCCCGGCGCAGCAGTAGCGACAGATGGGCGTGACACCAGCCACACATGGACGAAATCGATGGCGGTCGTGGCTGGCGCCGCTGGTCGCCGTGTTGGCCATCGTCGGGCTCACGGCCGGTGTCATCGTCGACAACTTCGAGGAACAGCGCTCCGCTGAGATCGAGCGTCTGCGCGCGATCGCCAACCTCAAGGCCAATCAGGTCAGTGACTGGTTGACCGAGCGCCGCGAGGACCTTGGCTACCTGCAGTACAGCGTCGCGGCCGAAGAGTCCCTCTTGCGCGGGCGGAAACAAGACCCGGTAGAGACCGAAGATCACCTGAACTCACATGTCGAGCAGCTGGTGCGCAAGCGCCACTACCGGGGCATCAGCCTGTTCGATCGCGACATCAACCGGGTGATGGCCACACCGGGGACACCGGCGATGGTGTCCCCGCAGCTGCGGGCCGCAATCCAGGCCGCACTGCGCGACGGCAAAGATCAACTCGTCAACCCCTATCGCGACCCGGCGCAGCGACAGCACCTCGATTTCGTCGGTACGGCATACGTAGACGATGCTGTGTCGGCCATCGTGCTGCACACCGACCCGGGTGACTGGCTGGATACGACGCTGTCGCGCTGGCCGCTACCGACCGAGACCGGCGAGTCGTTGTTGTTCCGGCGCGATGGCGACCAGGTCCTGTTCATCAGCAACCTGCTGCATCGCCGCGGTGCCGCGCTGAACCTGAAGTTGCCGATAGAGACGCAAGACCTGCCGGCCGCCCGCGTGCTGCGTGGCGAGGTCGCCGACAACGGTGTCGTGGAGGGCAAAGACTATCGCGGCGAGCCGGTGCTGGGCGTGGCGAGGTCGATACCGGGCAGCGACTGGTTTCTGATCGCCAAAGTGGACCGGGCCGAGCTGTATGGAGAAGCGGTGGAGGACGCCATCCTGATCGCGCTGACCGGACTGCTTGCGCTGATGATGGCGGCGGCCACGGTGCTCGCGCAGCGTCAACGCCAGCGGCTGGTACTCGCGAACGCCAATTCGGCGGCCCAGGCGGCACGTATCGAGACGCTGAGCCTGCTGAATGCGGTCACCGAAAGCTCGGAAGACGCGGTATTCGCGATCGACCGCGACGGCCGTTACGTGCTGTTCAACAATGCGGCGCAGCGCTTTGCCGGCAAAAGCGCCGACGAAATCATCGGCTTCGGCGAAAAGGAGGTGTTTCCGGAGGACGTCGCGGCACGGCATGTCGACGAGAACGCGCGCGTGATGGGCACAGGGCAAAGCATCTTCGTCGAGGAACGCATCCCCGCGAAGGATGGCGATCACATCTTCCAGACCGGCAAGTATCCCTTGCGCAACGCGAACGGGCAGATCTTCGGCATGGTGGGCATCGCGCGTGACATCACCCAGCAGAAACGTGCCGAGGAAGCGCTGGTCGAGAGCCAGGCGCAGACCCTGTTGCTGATGAACTCCGTGGCCGAAGGCGTATACGGCGTGGACGTGCACGGCATCTGCACCTTCGTCAATCCAGCCGCTCTGCGTATGCTCGGCTACGATCGGCCGGAGCAGTTGTTGGGGCGCCGCATCCACGATCTGATCCATCACACGCACGCCGACGGCTCGAACTATCCCGCGACGACCTGCCGCGCCTATTCGGTGATCGAGGACGGCCAGACGGTGCACGTCGATGACGAAGTGTTCTGGCGGCACGACGGAACCCCGTTTGCGGTCGAGTACCGCGCACACGCGATGTATCGCGACGGTGTCAGGATCGGCGCAGTGGTCACCTGGCTGGACATCACCGAACGTAAGCAGCGCGACAACGCGATACGCCAGTTGACCCTGGCAGTCGAACAGAGCCCTGCATCCATTCTGATCACCGACCTCGAAGGGAACATCGAATACGTGAACCGGACATTCGAGAAGACGTCCGGTTATGCGCGCGCCGAAGTGCTTGGCAAGACACCGCGATTGCTCAAGTCGGGTGCGACGCCGCGCGAGGTGTACGACGCGATGTGGCGCCGCTTGTCCACGGGCGAGAGCTGGCGTGGCGAACTGAACAACCGTCGAAAGGACGGCAGCGAATACATCGAACGCGTCACCGTGACCCCCCTGCGGCAGTCGGACGGCACCATCAGCCACTACGTCGGCACACAAGAGGACATCACCGAGCGCCGGCGTCTCGACGCGGAGTTGGAAAACCACCGCAACCACCTCGAGGAGCTGGTGGATCAACGTACCGCCGAACTCGAACAGGCACGTGTCGCCGCCGAGGCGGCGAACACGGCAAAGAGCACCTTCCTGGCGAACATGAGCCACGAAATCCGCACGCCGATGAACGCGATCCTCGGGTTGACCCACCTGCTGCGGCGGGCCGAGCCGTCGCCGACGCAGGCCGACCGCCTGCAAAAGATCGAAGGCGCCGCAAAACACCTGCTGGCCATCATCAACGATATCCTCGATTTTTCGAAGATCGAGGCCGGACGCCTGGAGCTGGATTCGCGGCCCTTCACGCCGGAACAGGTGCTCGACCATGTGCACTCCATGGTCGCGGAGGGCGCACGCAGCAAGGGCATAGTGGTCACGATGGAGCGCGACCAGCTTGCTTTCGGCCTGTGTGGCGACCTGGTCCGCCTGCGGCAGGCATTGCTGAACTACGCCAGCAACGCGGTCAAGTTCACCCGACACGGCTCGATCGCGTTGCGCATGCGCCTGCTCGAGCAGGCCGAACAGCGTGTGCACCTGCGCTTCGAGGTCGAGGACACCGGTATCGGCATCCCGCCTGCGGAACTGCCGCAGTTGTTCCAGGCCTTCCAGCAGGCCGACGCCTCGACCACGCGAAACTTCGGAGGAACGGGACTCGGCCTGACCATCACCCGCCACCTGGCCCGCCTTATGGGCGGCGATGCGGGGGTCAGCAGCGATCCCGGCAAGGGTAGCCTGTTCTGGTTCGATGTCTGGCTGGCCAAACACGAAGGCGGAGGCATCGACGACGAGGCGCTGCCGGTCGACGCCGAGGACGAACTGCGTCGCCGGCATGCCGGCGTGGCGGTATTGCTGGTCGAAGACGATCCCACCAACCGCGAAGTCGCCATGGAGCTGCTGGTCAACGCGGGATTGAACACCGATGTTGCAGAGGACGGGCAGGTCGCGGTGGACAAGGCCACCAAAGGTGACTACGCACTGGTGCTGATGGACGTGCAGATGCCGCGCGTCGACGGCCTCTCAGCGACCCGAGCGATACGCCGCATACCGCGCTGGAAGGAACGCCCGATCCTGGCGATGACCGCGAACGTGTTCCAGGACGACCGCACGGCCTGCCTGGAGGCCGGGATGAACGATTTCGTCGGCAAACCCATCGACCCGGACGCCCTGTACCGGGCGTTGTTGAAATGGCTGCCGCAGCGCGCGCCGTCGGCGCGTCCCGGGAACGCGTCGCGAGGCGCCGCGGCGTTAGAGGTCCCGGCGCCGGACGACAACGAGGCGGAAGCCGTGTGTGCGGCACTGGCGCGCGATCCGGGCATCAACCTCAGCCAGGGCCTGACGGTGATGCGCGGCCGGCGTCCGCGCTACGTACAGATCCTGCGCAAGTTCTTGGCCGGGCATGAGCACGACATGCCACAGCTCGCGGACCTGTGGGCCGAGCAGAGGCATGAAGAGGCGCTGCGTGTCGCACACTCGTTGAAGGGCGCCGCCGCGACACTTGGCCTGACGGCCCTGGCCGAGGCCGCGAAGGCGCTTGAGTTCGCGATCCGCGGATACCGGGAGGATGCCGGGGATGCGCAGATCAAACAGCTGAGTGGCTCGACAGAGGACCTGCTGCGGCAGCTGCACCAGGTTGTCGAAGGCGCGGCCGCCACCGCCGGTGAGCCAGGCGCTTCGCTGACGAATGCCGAGGCCGGCGCTTGAGTGGTCGCCGGGTATCGACGCAGGGCACCCGGTGTTCGATAGATCCGGTAGAACTCAGAACAACTCTGCGGAACCGGTGTGGCCGCTGGACGGCATCTCGAACTGCTGTTTCTCGTCGCTCAACCGGCTGAGTGTCGCGATCAACTCGCGACTGGCCATCTCGGTCTCGCTGAACGCCTCGACCAGTTGACGCTGAATCCCCGCATCGCGCTTCCAGTCACCCTCTGACAATGCCAGCGCACGATGGGCACCGTCGTGCACACGATCGTGCGGCGTATCCAGTGCCTTGAATGACGGCAGGTGACCGAGCATGTGCTGCCCCTCACCCTCGTGATACCAGCGTCCGAAGCGGCACGACCGGGAATCGACGGCGACGGCGTTGCGCTCCGGCGCCTCTCCGCCGAGCTCGAACGCGCGATACAGGTTCTGCACGTAGATCATATGGTCGACCTTGCTCAGCGTCGACGAACCGAGGGTCAGTGCCATGCTGACCATCGACTGTGCCTCTGTCGCCTGATGATAGAACCGTTCGATATCGGACTCGAAGGCGCCGATCACCTGCTGTGAGCCACCGGCCATCTGTTCGAGCTGCTGGGCATGCTCGGTCAGCCGGTGGGTCGCGGCGCTGAACTCGCCGATCACCCGGCTCACGTCGCCGGTCGCGGACTTGGTACGCTCGGCAAGCTTCTTCACCTCGTCGGCGACCACCGCGAATCCCCGTCCGTGTTCCCCGGCGCGCGCCGCCTCGATCGCCGCATTGAGTGCCAGGAGATTGGTCTGGTCGGCAATCCCGGCGATCAGCGACAGGATGACCGAGACCTGCTCGCTCTCCTCGCCGAGTTTGCCCGCCGAACTGTTCACGGTCCCGAGCAAGGGCAACATGTTGCGCAGGTCTTCGAGCACCTGCGCCACCGAGGTGCGGCCACGGTCGGCGATCTGCACCGATGCCTCGGTGTTGCCTTCCAGCGACTGGATGTGTTTGGAGATATGCACGAGATCGGTCTGCATCAGGCGCAGATTTTCGAGCAGACCGCGCGATTTCAGTGCATTGACCTCACCCAGGAACAGCTCTTCGCCCTGCTTGTTGGCGGCTGTCTGCATCGCCTGGAACGAGTTGCAGACGCGCTCCATGACCCGGCGGAATCCCCCCTTGAGTCCGGCCGTCATAGGCCTGCGGTGGAACTTCGACTGTTCGACGAGCTTGAACGCCGTGTCGACCTCGCGGAACAGCGCCTCCAGTTGATCCCGGCCACCGTTCAGCTGCCAGGCGGTCTCGGCCAGTTCGTGCCGGGCATCGATACCGGTAATCCGGTACTCGGTATCACCGGTCGCGGTGGCCTTGCCCAGCGCCTTGAACTTGTCGAACATCGCGCGATCGCGCCGTCGTGCCTCGACCAGCGCGCCGCCAATCAAAAGCAGTACCATGCCCAGCACCCCCTGCAACCAGGGTGTGCCGACCGGCCACAGCGACAACAACAACGCGACCGCCGCCACCCCGACGGCGACACCGCCCAACGTGACCGCGTCAAAGCGCAAGGACGAAACGATCGTAGTCTTCATGTTCCCGGGTCACTATATCTGTCAGATAGGCCGCGGACTTCCGTGGTCCCTCGTTCGGACCCTCGGCCTTTTCGATTTCGCACATCCGCGCGTAGACGTCACCGAGCAGCTCGAGCGCCGACCGCTTGGGCATCCGCCTCACCGAGTAATACCCCAGCAGATGGCCGCCCGCATCCAGGCTCGGTGTGACGTTGGCGAACGTCCAGTAGAAGCTGCCGTCCTTCGCCAGATTCTTCACGTAGCCGAAGAACTCCCGACCCTGTTTGAGCGTGTCCCACATCAGGCCGAACACCGCGCGCGGCATGTCCGGGTGGCGCACGATATTGTGCTGTTTGCCGAGCAGTTCGTGTTCGGCATACCCGGAGATCTCCATGAACACCGGATTTGCGTAGGTGATGCGACCCTTCGGATCGGTCTTGGAGACGATGAAGGAGTCCTCCACCAGCGAGCGTTCGATTGCGGTCGGGGCAATAGGGTTCTTCATGTCGGGCTTTCCTGGCGCATCCCCTTTTAGCGGCCTTGCCGGACAACGCTTTAGGATCGGACGACGGACCGCCCGCGCCCGGATGCGCCGCTTTGCAGCTATCGCCGTTCAGTACATCCGGTGACGGAACAGCCAACCGGCCGCGACCAGGCTGACGACGCCGATCAGCGCCATCGGCCAGTACTGGTTGACCAGCGCCGAATAGGAATAGCCCTCGAGAAAGACGCCGCGCAGGATGACAAGAAAGTAGCGCAGCGGGTTGACCAACGTCAGCGCCTGCACCACCGGCGGCATGTTCGCGATCGGTGTCGCGAAACCGGACAGGATCACTGAGGGCACCAGGAACAGGAAGGCGCCCAGCAGACCCTGCTGCTGGGTGACCGACAGCGAAGAGATCATCAGGCCGACACCGACCGCCGAGGTCAGGAACAGCAGCATCCCGAGATACAGGGCACCGATGTCGCCTCGCAGCGGCACGCCGAATCCGTATACCGCGATCGCGATGATCAGGCTGCCCTGCAACAGACCGATCAGTATCCCCGGGATCGACTTGCCTATGAGGATCGCGGTCGGCCGTAGCGGGGTCACCAGCAACTGATCGAAAGTCCCTGCCTCGCGCTCACGCGCGACCGACAACGCGGTCACGACCAGCGTGATCACCAGGGTGAGCAACCCGACGATACCCGGCACGATGAACCAGCGTGACTCGAGGTTCGCGTTGTACCAGGGACGCATCTCGAGTTGCACAGGGGGCACCCGGCCACCGTGGCGTTCCGCCCACGCGATGTTGAAATCGGTCACGATGGTGCGCACGTAGTTCAGCGCGAGCATCGCGGTGTTCGAGTTGCGACCGTCGATGATGACCTGCAGCGGGCCGCTGCCGCCACTCAGCACCTGCCGGCTGAAGTCCGCACCCAGGTGCAGCACGAGCAGCGCGTCACGGTTGTTGATCAGCGGCGCCACCTGCGCGTCGTGGCTCAGTTCGGCCACCACCTCGAAGTTGCGCGAACCACGGAAATGCGCGACCAGTTCGCGCGCGACTGCACCGCGGTCTTCGTCGTAGACCACCAGCGCAGCATGTTGCAGGTCGAAGGTGGCGGCGAATCCGAAGACCAGCAACTGCGCTATCGGCGGGCCGATCAGCAGGATCCGGCTGCGCTTGTCGCGCAGCAACGCCAACAGTTCCTTGAGCGCCAGGGCCAGGATGTGCTGCAGCATCGGCTACTCCAGGCTCTTGCGGGCCTTGCGGCGCAGCACGGCGAACAGTACGAGCAACATCACCAGCAGTGCCGCCGTATTGACGAGCACCACCTGCCAGACATCGCCGGCCAGAAACAGCGTCTGCAGCACCGCGACGAAATAGCGTGCCGGCACGATATGCGTGATCGCCTGGACCACGACTGGCATCGAGCCGATGTCGAAGATGAACCCGGACAGGATGAATGCGGGCAGGAAGGTGACCAGGATCGCGATCTGCCCGGCGACGAACTGGATGCGCGATACGGTGGAGATCAGCAGACCCATCGCCAGCGCGACCAGCATGAACATCGCCGAGGCGCCGAGCAGCAGCCAGAACGAGCCACGCAAAGGCACGCCGAACTGCCACACCGCCATCGCGACACTGAGCAGCATGCCGCCCATGCCGAGCACGAAATACGGCATCACCTTGCCGAGCAGCAGCTCGCGGATCCGTATCGGCGTGACCATCAACGCCTCCATGGTGCCCCGTTCCCACTCCCGGGCGACGACCAGCGCGGTCAGCAGGGCGCCGATCAGCGTCATGATCACCGCGATCAGGCCCGGCACCAGGAAATTGCGGCTGCGCAACGCCGCGTTGAACCAGACGCGTGGTTCGACCGCGACCGGCATCTCCAGGTCCTGCCCCTGCGCGGCGGCATAGTGTTCGAGCCAGTTCTGCCAGACACCCTGGACGTACCCCGAGGTGATGCGCGCCTGGTTGGCATCGACCCCGTTCAGGATCACTCCGACCGGCGCGTCGCCCTGCGCCAGGAGCCGCCGACTGAAGTCCGCGCGCAGCCAGACGATGCCGTCGATCCGGCGGGCGGCAAGGTCCTGTTCCGCGTGCTGGATATCGGTGTAGTAGCGCGGGCTGAAGTACTCCGACTGTTCGAACGACGCGACGAAGCTGCTGCTGTTGGCGTCCGCCCTTTCGATCACCAGGCCGAGCGGTATGTCGCGGGCATCGAGCGACACGCCGTAACCGAACAGCAGCAACAGCACCACCGGCATCACGAACGCGATCGCGATGCTGGACGGGTCGCGCAGGATCTGCAGGACCTCCTTGCGCACCATCCCCTTCAGGCGCATCGCGGCGCCGCCACGCGGGCCGGTCATGCGGCTTCGCCGGCTGCGGCCGTGCGCCGTTCGATCAGCCCGATGAAGGTGTCCTCCATCGTCGGGTCCGGCCGCTCCGGACTGCGAAAACGTGCCTTCAGTTCGGCCGGCGTCCCCTGCGCCAGGGTCTCGCCGTCGGCCATGATCAGCAGGCGATCGCAATAGTTGGCCTCATCCATGAAATGCGTCGTCACCAGCACCGTCACGCCGGACTCGGCGAGGAGATTGATACGCTGCCAGAACTCGCGGCGTGCCAGCGGGTCGACCCCCGAGGTCGGCTCGTCGAGGAACAGGATCTCCGGCTCGTGCATCAGTGCCGCTGCGAGTGCGAGGCGCTGCTTGTAACCCTGCGAGAGATCCCCGCTCGGCAGATCCGCGAATTCGGCGAGTTCGAAACCGTCCAGGGCCCATCGGATCCGCGCCGCGCGCCGCGCACCCTTCAGCTGATAGGCACTGGCGAAAAACGCCAGATTCTGTTGGACGCTGAGGTTCACATACAGGGAAAAGCGCTGTGCCATGTAGCCGATGCGCGCGCGTGCCCGCGCGGCCGCGTGGCGCAGGTCGTGCCCGGCGACGCGCAGGCTGCCTGCCGAGGCCGGCAGCAGGCCACACAGCATGCGGAAGGTGGTCGACTTGCCGGCGCCATTGGCCCCCAGGAGGCCGAAGATCTCACCCCGCCGCACCTCGAAACTGACCCCTTTCACCGCGTAGAAATCGCCAAAGCGGCGCTGCACCTGGTGCACCGCGATCACGGTCTCGCCGTCCGGGCCGGTGCCCGCGTCCCGATCGGTGGGCGCGATCGCCGCGTCGGCCGGCACGGTGCCGCGTTCGGCGCGCAACCGGCTGATGAACGCGTCCTCGAAGTTCGCAGTGACCGGCTCGACCTCGAGTCCGGGCAACTGCCCGTGCAGTGCACGCATGTCGGGCGGGCGGGGGGCACGGCTGACCACGCGAACGTGTTCGCCTTCGATGATCGCATCGACGACATCCGGCAGCGCGGCCACCAGCATCTGCAGCCGACGCTTCGGCACGGCGGCGCTCAGCGAGAAGCTGTGTCCGGCGAGCGGCGCGCTGAATTCGCTCGGCGTCCCCTTTCCAAGCAGCCGCCCCTGGTGCAGCAGGATCACCGCGTCGCAACGCTCGGCCTCGTCCAGGTAGGCGGTACTGAGCAGCACGCTGGTCCGTTGCTCGCGTACCAGTCGATACACGATCGACCACAGCTCGCGGCGCGAAACCGGGTCGACACCGACCGTCGGTTCATCGAGCAGCAACAGGCGTGGCGGCGATACCAGGGTGCACGCCAGGCCGAGCTTCTGCTTCATGCCGCCGGACAACTGACCCGCCAGGCGCCGCATGAACGGCGCCAGGCCGACCATGTGCATCAACGCCTCGTAGCGCGACGCACGTTCGTCGACCGGAACACCCTGCAGATCGGCGTACAGGTCCAGGTTTTCCCGCACGCTGAGATCTTCGTAGAGTCCGAACCGCTGCGGCATATAGCCGATCGAAGACTGCACCGCGAGCGGGTCGGCGGCGACATCGATACCGAGCACGTCGAGGCGGCCACTGTCGGCCGCGAGCAACCCGGCCGCGAGGCGCATCAGCGTGGTCTTGCCGGCGCCGTCCGGACCGATCAGGCCGGTGACCTTGCCCGGCGAAATCTGCACGCTCACGTCGCGCAGTGCCGGAATCGCGCGTGGACCGATATGGAAGGTCTTGCTGACGCCCCTCAGCGACAACGCCGCCGCAGCATCGGCCGGCGTCGCCATCTCAGGCATCCCGGCAGGGCGGTGCATCGTCGCTCGGCCGCGCCTGCTCGAGCGGAACGCTGACCGTCGCGGGCATCCCGAGACGCAGTTCCCCTTGCGGATCACAGACGAACACCCGCGCCTGGTACACCAGCCGGGTGCGCAGTTCGGTGGTCTCGACGTTCTTGGGCGTGAACTCGGCGGTCGGTGAGATGAAGCCGATCCAGCCGTCGTAGACCTTGCCCGGATAACTGTCGGTGATCACCCGGGCCCGCATACCGGGGGCAATCCGGCCGAGTTGTGGCTCGGGCACGTACACGCGGACCCACAGGGGTTCGGTGAGTGCCAGGGTCAGCACCGGGGTCTGCGGCGCGGCCATGTCGCCCGGTTCGAGGATCCGGTCGCGCACCACGCCGGCGGCCGGTGCACGCAGCGTGGCATCGTCGAGTTGCTGCCGGGCCAGTGCCAGCTCGGCCTGGCGCGCGGCGAGCTGTGCATCGGCCTGCGCGATATCCTCGACACGCGGGCCGGCTACCGCCAGCGCGAAGGTCTCCTGGGCCGCGCGCGCCTCGGCCTCCGCGGCATCTGCGGTCGCCTTCGCCTGGTCGACGTCCTCCGGTGCAGCGAGTTTTTGCGTCTCCAGCTTGCGCAGTCGCGCATAACTGATCCGCGCGCTGTGCGCCTTGGCCTGCAACGCATCCGCCTGTGCCTGAGCGATGCGGATCTCCTGCGGTCGGCTGCCGGCCTTGAGCTTGGCCAGCGCCTGCGTCGCGGCATCGACATTCGCCTGCGCGGCATCCACGGCGGCCTGCAACTTGTCGCCGTGCAGGCGCGCCAGCACCTGTCCGGCCACCACCGCATCGCCTTCGTTGACCATCACCTCCGCGACGTGTTCGGCGGCGTTGAACGCCAGGTCGACCTCGCGCAGGTCGACATTGCCGTACAAGGTCAACTCGGTGACCTCCTCGCCGACCGCCCGTTCCTGTTGCCAGAAGTACGCCGCCGCACCCGCCACGGCCAGCACGATCGGGATCACCAGCAGCGGTCTCTTACCCATTCGCGAAATATCCCTGTCGCCTTCGGCATGTCGTCTCCGAACATGGTGCCACAACGAACGGCGGCCTGGCAGTTGACGCGTCGCAAGACCGGTTTATGCCGGTGCAAGCGCAGGCTGCGTGCAGGGCGAGGATCCGGCCGCGGCGACCGGTCACGTATACTGAAAACGCAAGCGTGACGCCTGTCGGCTGTCTCGCACCGCCTGCATCCCGGGAGCAGAACCACACCATGGATCGTGCCGCCGCCAGTCTGAGCTACGCCGTACGCCCCAGGGTCCTGCGTTACTACCTCAGCCGGCTGGCACTGGTGCTGGGCGGACTCACGCTGGTCCCCTTGGTGGCCGCACTGGCGTTCGGGGAACTGCGCCTCGCGGTGAATCTCGCGCTGACCGTCGCTGTGCTGGGGCTGCTCTGGGTGCCCGGGCGGCGCACCGCTCCGCCCCGTCGACTGCAGGTCAACGAGGCCCTTGCGACCGTCGCGCTGACGTTCGTGCTCGCACCGCTGCTGATGGCATGGCCGTTCATCGGCGAAGGACTGAGCGCCGAAGACGCGTTGTTCGAATCGGTGTCGGCGATCACCACCACCGGGCTGAGCACCCTGGTTTCGGTGCACGACCACAGCCCGGGACTGCTGCTGATGCGTGCCTGGATGCAGTGGTACGGTGGGCTCGGAATCGCGGTGTTCTCGGTCGCGCTGGTGCTCGGTCACCTGTCCGGCGCGCGTCGCCTCACCGGCCTCGACTCCCAGGACGAACTGCCCGCATCGGCCAGGACCTATGCGCGCCAGGTACTCACTGCCTACCTGTTGCTGACACTGGTGGCGGTGACCGCGCTGTGGCTTTCCCTTGGAGACGGCCTGCAGGCGCTGTTGCACGCCCTCGCGGCGATCTCCACCGGCGGCTTTTCCGGCTACGATCTGAGCCTCGCCGGGATGCCGTCCGTGGTCGCACCCTACCTGACGATCGGCATCGCGCTGCTTGGCGCCCTGCCGCTGGTGCTCTATTACCAGGTCGTGCGCCGACGCCGTTGGGAGCTGGCCGGCGACCCCGAGTGGTGGACGCTGCCATTGGTCGTGTGCCTGGTCGCATCGCTGCTCGCGCTGGCACTGCGTCTGGACAGCGGTATGAGCTGGTCGGACGCGTTGTACCACGGCGGCCTGCTCGGTGCCTCCGCGCAGACCACCGCCGGCTTTTCCACGCTGCCGGTCACGCAACTGGGCGACACCGCCAAGCTGTTGCTGATCGTCGCGATGCTCTCCGGTGGCAGCGTCGGTTCGACTGCCGGCGGCATCAAACTGCTGCGCCTGCTGATACTCGCCAAACTCGTTGCCTTCACGCTGCGCCGTACGACGATGCCCGGCCACGCGGTCGCCGCGGTGCGCCTCGGCGGGCGCAACCTGGAGGCCGAAGAGATGCAACGCGCCTTGCTCGTGATCCTGTTGTTCGTGCTCACCGTGCTGCTGTCGTGGCTGATCATGGTCGCCGGTGGTCAGCCGACCCTGGACGCATTGTTCGAGGTCGTCTCCGCGACCGGTACCGTCGGCCTGTCTGCCGGCGTCACATCCCCCGACCTCGCAACAGGACTCAAGCTGTTGCTGTGCGTCGACATGCTGCTCGGCCGGTTGGAAATCATCGCGTTGCTGGTGCTACTTTATCCCCCGACCTGGTGGGGACGGAGGATCGACCAAAGATGAGAGCGGTTTTCCTGGGTGCCGGATCGCTGACCGTGAGCACTGCGCGGGTACTGCTCAAACGCGGCCACGAGGTGGTCGTGATCGAGCGTGACAAGGACGTCATCGAGACGCTTTCCGAAGAGATCGACTGCGGCTTCATCCACGGCGACGGCAGTCGACCGGCCATCCTGCGCGAGGCCGACCCACAGCATACCGCGGTGCTGTACTGCCTGAGCAATCAGGATCAGACCAACATCATCGCCAGCCTGGTCGGCCGCTCACTCGGCTTCCGCCGTGTGGTCACCAAGATCGATGATCCCGAACTCGAGCACATCTGTATCGAACTCGGCCTCGAAGACACCATCATCCCGTCGCGCACCATCGGCATTCATCTCGCCGATCTGTTCGAGGGCCGCGATCCGCTGGAGTTTTCGACCATGATTCGCGACGAGGCGCGGGTATTCTCGTTCGTGGTGCGCGACGAACAGGCGGGGCCTGTCGATGCGATCGGCCTGCCCAAACAGACCCGCGTGGTGTGCCTGTACCGTGACGGCGATTTCCTGCTGCCCGACGGCGAACTGCGCCTCGAGGCCGAAGACGAGGTCGTGCTGATCACCCACCGCGACAACCTCGAGGCCCTGGCCAAACAATTCAAGGCGGCCCCGTAGGCCGCGGTCGCGGCCCGTCACACATCGAACAGCGACGCACACCGCCGCCGAAGACCCGCCTCCGGCCTGCGTCACGGCTGTTCCGCTGCGAACCGACACGGGGTCGGCGACGCGGTTGCGAAGCCGGGCCACACACTGCAAGATTTCAACCACGGGCATACACCTGGACCAACGGGGACGCGGCATGAGCTATTACGTCGAAAAGACGCTGGGGATACCCTTCGAAGAGGCGATCACGAAGGTCACCGAGGCCTTGAAGGCCGAGGGATTCGGTGTGCTGACCGAGATCGACGTCCAGGCGACCTTGAAGAAAAAGCTCGACGTGGACTTTCGCCGCTACCAGATTCTTGGTGCCTGCAATCCCCAGTTCGCCTACAAGGCGCTGCAAGCGGAACGCATGGTGGGTGCAATGCTGCCGTGCAACGTGATCGTGCAGGAGGCCGAAGGCGGCGGTACGCAGGTGGCCGCGATCGACCCGATCGCCTCGATGCAGGCGATCGACAATCCACAACTCGCGGAGATCGCGACCATCATCCGCGACAAGTTGCGCCATGTGGTCGAGGGGCTGAAGTAGCCGCCCCGGCATCACGTAAGCACCGTAGCGACCGATCTGCCAAGCGCCGACATGAGCCGACACCTGGCCACCCTTTTCGCAGTCGCCCTGTTGTCCCAAGGGGCCCCGGCCGATGTGGTCGAGCAGCCACCGGACAGGGCGGATACCCTTTGGGACAGGACCGTCGAGTACGCCGGCGCCACGTTGGACAGCGCGCGTCGTTTCTGGCGCGAAGAACACCCCGCTGACGCAAGATTGTGGGACGACCTGATCCCGCGGCTCGACGAGGTCATCGCGCTGGACGAACGTCAGGATCAACTGCCGACATCGGCGTGGTTCGGCGACGACCAGGTGTCGAATGCCGCGGCGATCGACGCACTCCTCGACGAGGTCGCCACGCTGCTGGTGGGCGACAACCTGCTGCGGGAACGCATGCACGCCCTCAACCAGGCGATGGAGGAGAACCGCGCGGCGATCGTCGAACTGAACCGACGCAAACTCACGGCGCCGTCGGATTCCATGTGGCGCAAGACGATCGCGGATATCGGCGAGGAGATCGCCGAACGCGAGGCGTTGCTGGTCGAGCAGCAGGGCGCGATCGCCGGCCTGCACGCCGAGACGGCATCGGAGTTGCGCAAAAAGGGACTGCAGATCGATGCCGATGGCGTGGACTTCCTGCTCTCGACCGTGGTCGGCGACGATGTCGTGGACATGACGCTCGCGTTCGAGAAGGTGCGGCGCCTGACGCAGCAGCTCGAGGCGTTGACGGTCGAGAGCCGCGAGGACCTTCCGACCGCACGGCGCTACTACGGCATGTATGCGGTTCTGCTGAAGGCGCTGGATCACATGCATGCAACCCTGCTGGACAGTATCGCGACCGACTATGGCCCGCGCATCGACGCCATCCGCGAGCGTGCACAGCGGTTGCAGCGGGAAACGCGCACCCTGAACGCCCGCAATCCGAGCAAGCTGCTGCAGTCCAACCTGCAGGCGCAGCAGCTGACGATCGACGCCGCGTCGCGTTACCGCGACTACCTCAAACACCAGGAACAGCAGATCACGGTGTCGCGCCGGCGCCTGTCGCAGGATATCGCCGTCGCCCAGAACACCTATGAGACGGTCAAGATGTCGGGTGACCTGGTCGCATTGATGCAGGACAGCCGTCACCTGCTCGACAGCCTGTTCCAGCTGCAGGTCCCGCCACTCAGGGCGTTCGAGAATCTCGAGATGAAACGCGAGTTCGAACGCCTGACCTCCACGCTGCGCCAAGAGGCGACCTGAGACCCGGTCGACCGCATGTGACGGCGGCTCGCCGACGACGCCGCACCCGCGCTTGATGCAGATCAGCTGGACACGTCACGACCGGGCGCCCGGCCGTGGACAGCTTCGCCCCGGATGTGCTGTTGTGTTCCCAGCAATGGCGCTCGCGTCGCATGAGGTGGTCGATCCAGCCATGCCCGAACCGATCGGCGAAATCACCGAGGTACACGGACCCGTCGTGGTGGTGGCCTGCTCGACGCTGCCGCCGCTGCGCCAGGCGCTGCGTGCGACGCGCGACGGCGAGACCTACCTGTTCGAGGTCCACCAGCACCTCGACGAACACCACGTGCGTGCGATCACGTTGCACTACGCGAGCGGCCTGGAACGTGGCATGCCGGTCTACGACGAAGGCGCACCCCTGCACGTACCGGTGACCTCCGAGTGCCTGGGACGGGTACTGAATATCTTCGGCGAACCGCTCGACGGCCAGGCACCGCTGCCCGGTGGCACCACGCGCGACATCCACGCGAAACCATTGCCCCTGCACGAGGTGGTCGGCGCGAGTGGCGTGCTGCAGACCGGCATCAAGGTGGTCGACCTGCTGTGCCCCTTCGTGCGCGGCGGCAAGACCGGGCTGTTCGGCGGCGCCGGGGTCGGCAAGACCGTGCTGGTCATGGAGTTCATGCACGCGGTGGCCGAACTGCATGCCGGGGTCTCGGTGTTCGCCGGGGTTGGCGAACGCATACGCGAGGCCCACGAGCTGTGGCATGGCATGCGCCAGGCCGGCGTGATGCCGCAGACGCTGATGGTGTTCGGCCAGATGGACGAGTCGCCCGGGGTACGTTTCCGTGTGGGCCTGTCCGCACTGGCGTACGCCGAATACCTGCGCGACAGTCTGCACAAGGAGGTGCTGTTCGTGATGGACAATGTCTTCCGCTTCGTCCAGGCCGGCAGCGAGATCTCGAGCCTGCTCGGGCGCATGCCGGCGACGGTCGGTTATCAACCGACGCTGGTCACCGAGGTCGCCGAGCTGCAGGACCGCATCTTCTCCACCGCACATGGTGCGATCACCTCGGTACAGGCGGTCTACGTGCCGGCCGACGACATGTCCGATCCGGCGGTCAACGCGATCCTCAGCCATCTGGACACGACCGTGATCCTGTCACGGACCCAGGCCAGCAAAGGCATCTACCCGGCGGTCGATCCGCTGCGCTCGTCGAGCAAGCTGATGGACCGGCACCTGCTCGGTGATCGTCACTACAGCATCGCAGAGGGCGTGCGCGAACACCTCGCGCGCTACCAGGAACTCGAGGACATCATCGCGATGCTCGGTGTCGAGGAGCTTTCGCCGAAAGACCAGCGCATCGTGCACCGCGCGCGCAGACTGCAGCGGTACCTCGCGCAGCCGTTCTGGGTCACCGCGGAACACACCGGCATGCCGGGCGTCAGCGTACCGCTGGAGACCACGCTGGCGGACTGCGACGGCTTTCTGACCGGGCGCTACGACGAACTGGGCGAGGCACAGTGCTACATGCGTGGCGGCATGCAGCAGGCGGCGGTGACGGCATGAGCGGGTTCACGCTGCAGATCCAGGACGCCACGCAGACGCGCGACATCGACGACGTGCGCAGTTTCGTCGGCAGCGACGCATCCGGCAGTTTCGGCCTGCTGCCCGGTCACGCCCGGTTGATCACCACGCTGCGATTCGGACTGGCCCGTTTCCGGGTCGGCGATGGTGGCTGGCAGTACCTCGCGGTCCCGGGCGCGGTGCTGTACTTCGCCGGAACCCGATTGTGGATCGGCACGCGGCGTTACCTGCTGGACGACGACTACGGGCGCATCAGCCGCGTGTTGGGCGAACAGTTGGCGGCCGAGGAGCAGGAGTTGCACAGCACCAAGGACAGTCTGCGACGCATGGAAGAGGCGCTGCTGCGCCGATTGTGGCAACTCGGCCAGGCGGGGGGCTGAACCGATGGCGACCGAAGACAATCACGATTTGACCGAGCAGGTCGAGCGTCAGGCAGAGCGCCTGCGCCAGGCCGAGCGCGACCGCCCGACCCTGCTTGCGCAGACGGTCTATCTGGGCACGCTGGGTCTGGTGTTCGTATTGCCGGTGGTGTTCGGCGCCTACCTGGGGCGCTGGCTCGACAGCCGGCTCGCCGGGTACTCGATGAGCTGGACCATCAGCCTGATCTTCACCGGCATCGTGATCGGCGGGGTCAACGTGTGGCTGATGCTGCGCGAATAGGGAGCGCGAGGTCATGGAGACACATACGATCGTCTGGCACTGGGGACCACTGGCCATCAGCACCACGGTGCTGACCACCTGGGGCATCCTGCTCGTCATCTGGCTACTGTGCGTGCTGCTGACGCGGCGGCTGCGCGCCGAGCCGGGAGCCCTGCAGGCCGCGCTCGAGGGCATCGTGACCGTGCAGCGACAGGCCATCGCCCAGGTGCTGCCCGGGCAGGCGGATGGGCTGCTGCCGTTCATCGGCGGACTCTGGCTGTTCCTGGTGGTTGCCAACCTGGCAGGGGTGATCCCGGGCCTCAGTTCGCCGACTGCGGACCTGTCGACCACCGCCGGTCTGGCACTACTGGTGTTCGCATCGACCCACTGGTTCGGGATCCGCAGCCAGGGACTGCGCAACTATCTGCGCCACTACCTCAGGCCGAGCCCGATACTGCTGCCGTTCCACCTGATCAGCGAAGTGACGCGGACGGTCGCGCTCGCGGTGCGCCTGTTCGGCAACATGATGAGCCTCGAGATGGCGGCCCTGCTGGTGTTGCTGGTCGCCGGGTTCCTGGTGCCGGTGCCGATCCTGGCACTGCACATCATCGAGGCGCTGGTGCAGGCCTATATCTTCGGCATGCTGGCGTTGATCTACGTCGCCGGCGGGATCCAGTCGGGACAACTCAGACAGCGTGCACAGCAGGAGACGCAGACATGACAGACATGACCTGGTTCGTATTGGCCTCGACGGTCGGCGCGGTGCTTGCGATCGCGATCGGTGTGATCCTGCCGGCCTACGCGATGGGGCGGGCGATCAGCAGCGCGCTCGATGCGCTGTCGCGGCAGCCCGAGGCGGAACGCGCGATCACCCGAACCCTGTTCATCGGTCTCGCGATGATCGAATCGCTGGCGATCTACGTACTGGTGATCGTGTTGATCGTGCTGTTCCGCAATCCCTTACTCGAATATCTGCTGCCGCATTGAGCGACCGACGCAGGCGGAGGCCGACGGCATGGAGTTGAACTGGACCACTGTCGTTCTGGAAGTCGTGAACTTCCTGATCCTGGTATGGATACTGAAGCGTTTCCTGTACCGCCCGGTATCGGACGTGATCAGGCAGCGCCAGGCCCGCATCGCGGCGACCCTGGACGAGGCCCGGCAGGGCAAGCAGCAGGCCGATCAGTTGCGCAGCCAGTACGAGAACCGCCTGACCGAATGGCAGCACGAACGCGACGCCGCGCGCGAAGTGCTGCAGCAGGAACTGCAGCAACAGCGCACCCAGGCGATCGAGGCCCTGGAGGTCCAGCTCGCCGACCTGCGCGAAAAGGCACGCGTGGTCGAACAGCAGCGTGAACGCGAACTCTCGCAACAGAAGGAGCGCGAAGGCCTGGTGATCGGTGCACGCTTCGCCGCCCGGCTCTTGCAGGCCCTGGCCGGGCCGGAACTCGAGTCGCGCATCGTCGATATGGTGCGGCGGGATCTTTCCAGGTTACCTGCGGAACAACGCGGCCTGCTGCACCACGCCGCCGACAACCACGCCGGCGCGGTGCAGATCGCCAGCGCGCACCCGCTGCCCGCGGCGCAGCGCCAGGCACTCGAACAGGCACTGCAGGCCTTGCTCGGCGACACGGCGAGGTTCAGCTATCTCGAGGATCCGGCGTTGATCTCGGGCATACGGATGTCGCTTGGCGACTGGGTGCTGGGCGCGAACCTGCACGACGAACTCAGCGCGTTCGCGGACCAGGCCGGTGTCGTCGAGTAGCGTGCACGCAGGGTCCGGGGGTCCGCTGGCGCGGCAGGCCGCCTGGCTGGAGACCTACCGCTTCGGACTGCGCGTCTCGCAACGTGGCAGCGTGACCGCGGTCGGTGACGGCATTGCGTGGATCGGCGGTCTGCCCGGCGCGGCGATCGACGACATCCTGCAATTCGCCGACGGCAGCCAGGCACTGGTGTTCGACCTGACCCCGGACCACGTCGGCGCCGTGTTGCTGCAGCAGACCGAGGCGCTGACCGCCGGGACCCAGGTCCGGGTGGCGCGCCAGCGACTCGGTATACCGGTCGGCGATGCGTTGCTCGGGCGCGTGATCGATCCGCTGGGACAGCCGCTGGACGGGCGGCCGGCACCGCAGTGCACCGCGCACCAACGGCTCGAGGCGGCATCGCCGCCGATCATCGCCCGCGACTTCGTCAAGCAACCGCTGTACACGGGCAACAAGATCCTCGACACGCTGATACCGATCGGCAAGGGCCAGCGTCAGCTGATCGTCGGCGACGAAGGCCTGGGGCGCAGCGCGCTGGCGATCGACGCGGTGATCAACCAACGCGACCAGGCGGTTGAATGCGTGTACGTGCTGATCGGCCAGAAGCGATCCACGGTGGTGAACACCATCGAGTTGTTGCGCCACTATGGCGCACTGGCGTACACCACCGTGGTGGTCGCCGAGGCCAGCGCCTTGCCGGGGCTGCAGCACCTGGCCCCTTTCGCCGGCTGCGCGATCGCCGAGTACTGGATGAACCGCGGTCGCGATACCCTGGTCGTGTACGACGACCTGTCGACCCATGCACGCACCTACCGCGAGTTGTCGCTGCTGCTGCGCCGGCCACCCGGGCGCGAGGCCTACCCGGGCGATGTGTTCTCGGTGCACGCCAAGCTGTTGGAGCGTTCGACCTGTCTCGCCGCGGCTTCCGGCAACGGCAGCATGACTGCGTTGCCGATCGTCGAGACCAACCAGGGCGAGATCGCCGCCTATATCCCGACCAATCTCATCTCGATCACCGATGGCCAGGTCTACCTGGATGCCGGACTGTTCGACGCCGGCCTGCGTCCGGCGATCGACATCGGCAAGTCGGTTTCACGCATCGGCGGCGCCGCGCAGCACCCGCGCATCAAGGCCGAGGCGGGCCGGATGAAGCTCGACTACCAGCAGTTCCTCGAACTGGAGGTGTTCACCCGCTTCGGTGCCCGGCTCGAACCCGCGATGGAAAAGGCGATCCGGCGCGGACACCTGCTGCGTGCGGTACTCAAGCAGGACCGCCTGCATCCATTGCCGGCCCGCTTCCAACTCGCCTGGCTGGTCGCGTTCAACGATGGCCTGCTCGATGATGTCGATCCGGAACAGGTCGGGCAGGTCCTCCAATCCCTGGCCCGGCAGCTGGCCGATTCCGAGCTGGCCCTGGACACGCCGCGTGACGACTGGCTGGCGGCACTGCACCGATGGCTGCCTGCGCGGTCTGCCGAGGACGGCACATGACCCAGCGTCGTGAACTCGAACAGCGCGTCGCCGGACTGGGTGAGATCGCCGAGATCATGCGCAGCATGAAAAACCTCGCCTACATGGAGACGCGCAGGCTGTCCCGCCTACTCGCCAACCAGCAGGCACTGGTCGAGCAACTCGAACGCGTCGCGGCGGACTTTCTCGTCTGGCATCCGCACATCGCCCCGGCGACCGACGGCGGCCGCGTGGTATGGCTCGCGGTCGGTTCGCGGCGCGGCTTCTGCGGCGACTTCAACGAGCGGCTGCGCACCCGCCTGCTGGCGGAGTTCGATCCGACCGCCGGAGACACCGCCGTCATCGCGGTCGGCCACAAGCTGTGCGCCCGCCTCGGCGACGACCTCGAACTGGCCGCCGCGCTCGAAGGGGCCGATGTGGCCGAAGAGATACCGCCGGTGATGAGTGCGGTGGTCGCCGCGCTCGCGGCATTGGAGGAGGCGCACGGGCCGGCGAGCCTCAAGGTGTTGTGGCAGGATCCGGACGACCCGCAGCCCCGGGTCCGCCAGTTGCTGCCGCCATTCCTCGGTCCGCCGGACGACCCGCCCCCCTCGTACGCGCTGGCCCCGCTGATCAACCTCCCACCCGGGGACCTGCTGCTCGGCCTGACCGAGCAGTACCTGTTCGCTGCGTTGCATGCGTTGCTGTACGCGTCGCTACTGGCCGAAAACGATCGCCGCATGCGTCATCTCGACGCCGCCGGGCGCTATCTCGACGACCGGGCGGGAGACCTGCAGCGTCGCCTGCGCAGTCTGCGCCAGGAAGAGATGATCGAGGAGATCGAGGTGATCCTGTTGAACGCGGTCGGGCGCGAGCAAGCGACCTGACCCCTGCGGCCGCGTGGTCGTCTTCCGCGAACGCACGCGATTCGGGATCGGGGCGCCCTGATCGATCGCCCCCCGGTGGTCGGTGGCTACTGCGTGGCAGTCGCCTCGGCATCGTCGCCGGTGACCGGCACCACCTTTCCATCGGACTCCCCGGTCGCCGGCCCGACTTTCACGTCTTCGTGTCGCTCGAGGATCTTGGCGCACACGTCCGAGTTCGCCTGCGCCTTGTCCCACAGGCCCTTGATGAGCAGGTAGGCACCACCGGTCACGACCGTCAGGTAACCCTCGCCGTAGGTCTTCGCGACACCCTTGGGATCGGGCACGATGCGGGGGTTCGCCAAGGTGCCGCCCACATGCACCAGCCCGGGCAGCCCAACGAGCGTGTCGATCCCCAGGCCGGTGCGCGGCTTGGACTGGGCGCCGAGATCCAGGGTCTCGTCCTTGAGGTTCACGGTACCGCCACCGAACCAGGTCACCTTGGTGAGCTGGGCCACGATCTTGTCCTGCGCATCGGCGATTCCGTCGGCGACGTCGAAGCGCACGATCGCGCATACGAGCTCGGTGTTCTGCGCCTCTTTCTCGAACGGATTGAGGGTGTCGAGCAGGCCGCGACCGAAGCGCGTCATCACCGACTTTTCCATCTTGAAGTCGCGCAGATCGAGGATCACCTGCCCGTCGAGCCCGGCCATGATCCGGGCGATCGAATCGCCGTGGCCATCGAGGTCCACGTGCAGGCTGTAGCGTCCATCGAACTTCCGCGAGGTGCCGTCCTTCAGGTCGACGTCCACGGCCAGGGTCGGCGGCGATCCCGACGTGTCGAGTACCCCGCTGGCCTTGAGACGCCCGCTGCCGGCGACGGCGGTCACCGGCGCGAGCTTGAGTACACCGGCGTGCAGGCTCAGCCGGGCGTCGACCTGCTCCAGCATCAGGTGCGGGGTACCGATCCCGTCCGCGGTGATAGCCAGGTCGACATCGAAATCGCGCGGCACCACGACCGGCAACGGCTTGCTCGAAAAGACCCGCTTGCCGTCGGCCGGCGGTTCGGCGGGCGTCGCCTCGGGATCGGTGCCGACGGCGGGCACGACCTGCGGCTTGGCCGGCGCTTGCGCGGCCGCGGTGTCGGTCGCATCGGGCTCCGGCAGCTTCAGGGTGCCGAGGTGGATGCGCCCTTCGAGCCGGGGCTGCCCACCGTCCTGCGCGGCCGGGGCGAACACCAGCGCCCCGTTCACAGCGGTATCGCCGAGCGCGATCTGCAGATCATCGGCCCGGTAGCGCTGGTCGGCGACCGAAAACTGCGTCTTGACGCGCAGCGGCTCGCGGTTCGCTAGTTGCTGCCCGGCCAGGTGCGCGACCTGTTGCAGCGAATCGCCCTCGAGCTCGACGCCCAGTGCGATCCCTGTGGCCGCGAGCAGGTTTTCGATCCGGCCGTCGATCCTGCCGGTCACGCCATCGGCGCTGAGGGTTGCCGAGACGTCGCTCGGCTTACCGAGTCCCTGCGGACTGGCCAGGCGGCCCCGCAGCCCGAGGGGTCCGGCATCCGGCAGCGTGGTCCCGGCGTAGCGCGACAGGCGCGACAGGCGGTCGGTCTGGATGTCGACGTCGGCCTGGACGCCGGTGAGGGTGATGGCGTCGTCGACCTGGCCCACCATCGAGGCCTTGACACCGTCGTCCTCGAGGTCGACATGCAGGTCGGCGAGCGCCAGCGCCTCGAGTCCGCCGCGGATCTTTCCGCGGGCCTCGACACTCGGCGGCAGCTCGACCGGCACAGCCACGCCGAACGCGCCCACCAGGTCCGGCAGGCGGGCGGTCTTGGCCGACACATCGAGGTCGACGCCGCGCACAGCCGCAAGATCGGCAACCGCACCTCCCAGGGTCAGCTCCAACAGATCGGCATCCAGATCCAGTTTGATGTCACCTGCGCTGTAGCGACCGCCGGCTCCGCTCACGCGCAGGCTGGCCTGCAGGGGCCCCTGGTCGGGCAGTGACCTGCCGGCGAACGTCGACAGGGCCGCGAGCGTCGGCGCCGTGAGGTCCAGCCGCAGATCCACCTGCGCGGTGTCCGATCCCGCATCCACGGTGCCGCGCGCATTGAGCGCGACCTCACCCAGGCCGCCAGTGAGGTCGAAGTCGGCCGGTGTGCCCGGGGCGGCCACAACGGCATCGTCGATGCCGCCGTCCAGCGTCAGCGGGTGATCGTCGACCTGCCCCTTGAGCGTCAGCCCGATCCGCTCGCCCTGTGCACCGAGGACCAGGTTGTCGATCGACGCCTGATGGCGGCGGCCGGACTGTGCATCGATAAAGCCGACACTGGCGTTTTCCAGGCGCACCTCGCGGATCAGTGGGCGCAACCCCATCCGATCGCGCCCTGCGCCCGCCTCGTCCCCCGCAACGCGATCCGACGGGCCGGGCAGTTGCCAGTTGCCCTGCCCGTCGCCGTCGGTCTCGAGCAGCAGGTCCGGTACCTTGAGCACCAGGCGCAGATCCAGCACGCGGCTGAGCAGCGGACGCAATGCAAGCTCCGCCCCGACCAGTCGGCCGGTGAACATCTGCGGGCGCGACCCCCAGGGGGCATTCGACAGGCTGACATCGGTGGCAATGAAGCCAACACGCGAACCGAGTCTGACGTCGAGGTCACCGATCGTCAGTTCGCGGCCGGTGGAGGACTTGACCGCGGCACTGATCAGATCCTTGTAATAGTTGCCGGGAACGACCCTGATCGTGACCACGATCACGACGAGGATCGCCAGCAGCGTTATGACGGTGATGCCGAGGATCTTGAGGAGTCGCATGTATCCTTCGCTCGCACTGCCATTGGGAACCGCACTGCATTGAATCAGATGCCAGGCCACCACGGCGCCGCCACTGCCGGGCACGGTGCCCGAGGCCCGACACTCGCGCAGAGGATCGCCACCCCCTGCAACGCGGTCCGAGCACCGCCACCGAACAGACTTCGGCGCAGCGGACGATCGCGCACGGCCGTCGAATCAGGCCGATCTTCACTATACTCGTTCATATCTTGCGTCGCAGCCCGCGGAGACAGGGGACCATGACACGGATGCGTCGACCGAGTGACAGTCCTGACGCGACCCCGGCGACCACACCTGCCGCCTGCATTGGCCTGTGGCTTTTGATCGGCACATCCCTGCTTTCCGGCGCCGCCTGTTCCGCCGAGCTTCGCGGCCGTATCTGGGACGCTGCGACCGGTGCCGCTCCGGCAGGCGGCTCGCTCGAGCTGAGCTGTGGAGGCGACCCGAGTCCCAACCCACATCCGCTGACAGGCAGCGGTGCATACAGCATCCGCAATGTCCCGAGCGGCAACTGCAAGGTCACCGTGCATACCTCGCAGGGACGCGCGTCGCGCACGGTCGCGATCAACAAGCCTGTGGTGCAGTTCAGCTGCGAGACGCGCGCCGTGGGCAGGAAGGTCGTGCTGATCCCTCGCTGAGCCTGCCGTCAGCGTATCGCGGTAAGGTCACAGGCCCATGTCCGATTACAGATCATCACCAGGCCCGTCATTCAGCTGGGAAAATGCCTTTCTGCGGGCAGTGATCCCGGGCCTGCTGATCGCACTGGCCGGCTTCGTCGGCGAGTGGGTGATCACCAGTGCCTCCAGCAAGGCCGAGAACGCCCGCCTGGTGACGAATCTCCAGATCCAGCGTGAACAGGCAGAGAGCGACCTGCGCAAGGATGTCTTCGGCCAGGCCGTGGCGGCGTTGATCGGCACACAGGCCGCGGAGGCCGGCCGCGACAGTATCGAGGACCATTCGAAACGTCTGCTGAAACTGGAACTCCTGGCACTCAACTTCGGCGATTCGATCTTCCTGTCGCCGCTGTTCGCCGAGCTCGAGAAGGACCTCCGCCGGCATATGGCGTCGGAACCCGCCGACCGGCCGGCGGCCCTCGAACTGCTTGGCCGTCTCCGGTCCCTGGCCCAGCGAGTCGCCAGCGCCCAGCTGTCGTTTCTCGCCCAGCGCGGCAGCTCGGTACGCATTCAGGTGCCGCTGACCGCCGACGGCCAGGAATTCTGCAACGACCGGATCGAATACAAGTGGCCCGACGACCTGTTCACGACGCTGCAGCCCTGCGCGGAGCGGCCGCCTCGCGGGGCCACCGCGGAACCGGTCGTTTACGACGGCAGGATACTGCCGGTCTGCCCCGACGAGACCGACGGCGCCTTCATCCCGGTCACGGAGCTGCAACAGTTGATGGTGGACACCGCCAGCATCGCACTGGACAAGCCGGAGGCCGAGAAGCGTTTCGTGACCGCGGTGTTTTCGGAACCCAGACCGGAGCGGAAATCGGTGCGCGTCTCGCTGCTGGTCTGCGGTACCGGAGCTGCGCCTGCCTGCAACGACGACGACCCGAGCACCGTCAAACGGACCTTCACCCTGGACTATTTCAACTTCCCGACGATCGACAACACGCGCCTTCCCAGCAACGAACGTTTCGCCGTCGTGCTCGAGGACTTCGCACTCGGCGGCCAGGACCAGGGCGAATGCCCGTCGACCCTGGACCTTTCGATCGTCCTGTTCCCGTCGGAGCACGCAAGCCTGCGCGACCGACCCACGATGCGTGAATCGCTGCAGATCCTTGAGCGCGCCCAAGGAAACATCCCCTAGGACATCCGGTCATGACATATTGCCGCCGACGATCCGACAGGCACCCGACGCCAAGATCCGCCGGGCACACTGCGTGCCTGGTGCTCTGCCTGCTCTGCCTGCCCGGCGCCGTACCGGCGGCCGGCGACCTGCTCGAGGCAGGTTCGTGGAAGGGTGAGTACGAACCCGCCAGCCTGGGCAGTTACATCGATGCGACCTTCTGCGTCCAGGCGCACGGGGCACGTACGCCGCCCTGGACGGTGACCATGCGCCTCAGGCTGGACCCACCGGGCAATGAACCCGTCGAGTTCGAACAGATGCAGATCACGGGTGACACGCTGAGCTTCAGGATCAATCTGCTCGGTGCATGGCGGACCTGTGTGCTCGCGGCGGACGGGCAGGACGAACTGAACGGCAAATGCCGGCTTGCCGAAGGCAGCACCGAGAAGATCGATACCCTGTCGATGCGCAAGACGCCGCCCGCGCCCGACGATCCCTGTCGTCCCGCTGCAGAGGCGCCGGCCGAACCGGCCACGAACGCCGGGGACGCGGAAACCCCGGCGCCGGATCCGTCGTAGCTCCTCGCCAGACGGTACCGGTGACCACCCCGGCGGTCGTCCGACCGCGGAGGGTGGCACAGGCCACAGCGCCCATGCACTCAGATGCTGTTCAGGTTCACCGGCTCGACGCGCTGCAGGGCGATCGATGCGCCGACACCCAGGCCGCCGGCACCACCGATCGAATACACCCCGAGTTCAGGGTTCACGACGACGTTGCCATTGAGATCGACCCCGCGGAACTCCTGGAAGCGTTCGCGCGATGCGTAGGTATAGACCGCATCGATGCGCAGATCGGGCCGCTGACGCTGGACGTACAGGAACCCCTCGTACGCGTCCGCGCCGGGTGGCACATTGAATGCCTGCAGGATGTCATCGCAGGTCACGGTATGCGTGTCGAAGGCCGTCGCTCCCGACAACTGCGTCGTTACCGACACCGGCGCATAGCCGTCCATCGAGGCGCTGACGGTGATCCCGGGTATGCCCTGCTTCAGGGTCAACATGTTCAGCGCCGTCGAATAGACACCCGGTTCCAGTGCGGCATAGCGCACCGTCTGGCCGATCTGTATGCCCGGATTCAGTTGTTGTCCGCAAACGAACTTCGTCGCGTACAGGTACGGCTGAAGGTTCAGCCTGATGTCCGGCACGAACACGCCGACGAGGTCTTGCTTCGCCACGCCACCGTCGAGGGACGCCGCGGTATGCGCCGTACCGAGGCTCAGGCCCATCGCCAAGGCGATCGCGGTCCGACGCGCTGCGACGGCCTGAAGCGAAGTGGTTGGGTTTCCGTGCACCGCTGCGTGCAGATTCGATATGTCCATCTGGACCTCCTTGTTGCTCGGGTCGCAGGCCCTTGCGGAGCGACAACGCCCTGTGGGCGACCTTCGACCTGTCTGAGGGATGACCACGTTTTCCGGTATGCAGGTCGAGTGCATACACCGCTTTATACGCCGGTCACCCGACATCGGATCAGTACCGGGGTCCAGCCGGACGCCATCGGCGCGTCGGCCGCGGTCCACCGCATGGTCTCGCAGGACCGATCGCCCGCCCGTCCCGCCACGCGCGAAGGATTCCCCAGCCCCACAAACACCGGCGGATTCGGACAGCGCAACTTTGTTATCGTTTTCGTACGTCAATGATCGATACGCACGCCCAGGATTCCATCCTCCAACATCGCCCGTATCTCGTGTTTTGGAGTTCGCGGCTGCTGTCGACGCTCGCCTACCAGATGCAGGTCGTCGCCGTCGGCTGGCAGATGTATGGGCTGACCGGCAGCACCTTCGACCTGGGCCTGATCGGCCTGGTGCAGTTCCTGCCTTCGATCGCGTTGTTGCTGGTCGTCGGGCAGGTCGCGGACCGCTGTGACCGGCGTGCGATCATCGGCGTCGCACGCGCGGTCGTGGCACTGGCGATGGCGGTGCTCACGCTCGGCAGCGCCTTCGGGTGGCTCGATCGCGAATGGCTGCTCGGGTTCGCACTGGTGCTCGGCAGCGCACGCGCGTTCGAGTTTCCGACCGGCCAGGCCCTGGTGCCCAACCTCGTACCCACCCGACTGTTGAGCCGCGCGATCGCGTGGTCCACCTCGGGTGTCCAGGCCGCGACGATCGTCGGGCCCGCACTCGGCGGCTGGCTCTATCTGGCCGGCGCCCCGCTGGTGTACGGGCTCTGCGCGGGCTTGTTCCTCATCTCGGCGCTGGTGATGCCACTGGTCGCCACCCACGCCGACACGACCGCCGTGCGCAGCCGCGGCAAGGTCAGCGCCGAGCACCTGCTCGCCGGGATTCGGTTCATCTTCCGCACCCCGCTGCTGCTCGGGGCGGTCTCACTCGACATGTTCGTCGTGCTGCTCGGCGGAGCGACCGCCCTGCTGCCGGTCTATGCCAGCGAGATCCTGCACACCGATGCGGACGGCCTAGGACTGTTGCGTTCGGCACCCGCGGTCGGTGCGCTGCTGACCGCGCTGTGGTTTGCGCGCCACCCGATCGAACGGCACGTCGGACAGCGGTTGTTCGCATCGGTGACCGTATTCGGACTCGCCACCCTCGTGTTCGGCGTCTCCGCGGACCTGTGGCTGTCGCTCGCGGCACTTTTCGTACTCGGTGCGGCCGATATGGTCAACGTCGTGATCCGCATGACGATCGTGCAGCTGGAGACACCGGACGCGATGCGTGGGCGGGTGAGCTCGGTCAACTCGGTGTTCATCGGCGCCTCGAATCAGCTGGGCGAATTCGAGTCCGGCGTCACCGCGCACTGGTGGGGCACGGTGCCGGCGGTGGTCATCGGGGGGATCGGCACGCTCGGAGTCGCGCTGCTGTGGCGACGACTGTTCCCGGCGTTGCGCGAACGCGATCACATGCATGCGCCGGCGCCGTCCGAACCGCTGTACACTGCTGCGCTGCAGAGCCCGCTGCGTGCGGCGCACGACCCGGTGTGTCAGCGCGAGACGCCAAAGCAACCGTAGGAGTACACCATGGCCGAAATGCAGTACCTGCGGCTCGGCCGCAGCAACCTCAGGGTCTCTCGCCTGTGCCTGGGCGCGATGATGTTCGGCGACCAGACGGATGCGCAGGAGGCTGCGCGCATCGTCGCGAGCGCGCGCGAACAGGGTGTCAACTTCATCGACACCGCCGACGTCTACACCCGCGGCGCCTCCGAGTCCGTGGTCGGCCCACTGATTCGCGAACAGCGTGACTGGTGGGTGCTGGCGACCAAGCTCGGCAACGCGATGTCGTCGGCGCCGAACGAGTCGCGGTACTCGCGCAAGTGGATGGTGCGCGAGGTGGATGCCAGCCTCGCCCGCCTCGGTACCGATTACATCGATATCCTGTACCTGCACCGCGACTTCGAACACGACGCCCTCGACGAGCCATTGCGCGTGATGGACGATCTCGTGCGCACAGGCAAGATCCGCTACTTCGGCGTCTCGAATTTCCGTGGCTGGCGCATCGCCGAGATCGTGCGCCTGTGCGACGCGATGGACATCGCGCGCCCTGTGGTCTGCCAGCCGTATTACAACCTGCTCAATCGCCAGCCCGAGGTCGAGATACTGCCCGCGTGCGCACACTATGGCCTCGGCGTGGTGCCTTACAGCCCGATCGCCCGTGGCGTGCTGAGCGGCAAGTACAAACCCGGCAGTGCGCCGGTCGAGGGTTCACGTGCCGCGCGCCAGGATCGGCGGATGATGGAGACCGAGTGGCGTCCGGAGTCGCTGAAGATCGCCGAGAGGCTCGCCAGGCACGCCGAAAAGAAAGGCCTGCCACTGGTGCAGTTCGCGGTCGCCTGGGTGCTGGCCAATCCGATCGTCACCTCGGTGATCGCGGGACCGCGGACCCTGGCGCAATGGGAGGGCTATCGCGGTGCGCTCGACGTCGCCTGGACGGCCAGGGACGAGGCGCTGGTGGACCGGCTGGTCACACCCGGCCACGCGTCCACCCCCGGGTACAACGATCCGCAATACCCGTTCTTCGGGCGCCCCGTCGCCAAGGGCTGAAGCGCGCCCGACGCGAGACGGTGCGACAGGCGTCGCCCCGATGCACCCGGTTCCATGCGCAGCTGGGCCGGCGGTGTCGCACAGGCGCCGGTGTCTCGCCCGCGCACGTATTCACCCATTCCAAGACCCGGCCGCTACCGGGCCCCGGCTTGTGGATGGCATCGTAGGCCCGGATCAGTTGCCGCCGGCATTGCAGGCCGGGTTCGTGTCGACGACCCCCAGCATCGAGGCAAAACCGGCAAGCCCGTATTCGTAGCTCCTGCTGCCGCGATCGAGCTGCCATTCATAGCGCAGCACCTTGCCGGTCGACATCGAGCGCATGATGCGCGCGAACTCATCCGGTGACTTGGTGACCTCCACGGCACCGAAACGCGGGTCCTTTTCGATCGACGTGAAGATCTCCCCCTCGTCGATGCGTGCCCGGTGCTCGAGGACCCGTTGCGGCTGCCTGCGGTCCGATCGGTGCTCCAACACGGCGACCCCGGTAATCACACCGGACAGGTAGCGGTCCGGATCGACGACGATCTGGCGGGTCGACGGAATGATGCGTATCCGCGGTCGCTCGCGCCGCCCGCCCTCGACGTCGCTCACGGTCGAAATCACGCAGAGGTCCCCGGTCATGCCCGTGGTTCCCTTCTCCAGCCTGACCTGCCAGTCGCCATCCTGTCCGAGCGCGGTCTCGGCATCGGCCGCGGAGATCAGGAAGGCGCAGAAGAGGCCTGCGAGCAGGCGTGCGGGTATGGGTGTCGACATCGGCGAAGTCCCTCGCTGTGGGCCAATATGGATGGGCGACCCGGGGGTCGTGAACATCCCGGTTACCGCACATGATAACGGCAACGCCGACCGCTTTGTCGGCACCCTGGCATGGGCATCGTACGGGGCAGGCAGTGGCCGCGGAGAGAACGACGGCGAGCGGCGCCCACCTTGGGCCCGCGCGGCCACTCAATGGCCGGACGGTGCCGGTGGCAGGCCCTGCAGTATGTTGCCGCGGGTCGGTCTGGCCGTGAAAGTCCGCCAGAACAGACCCCCGCTGTACGGTTCCCTTTTGTTCCACGGCATCAACGACACGATGCGCGCCATCGCGCAATACCCGAACAACACCTGGGCCCAGGTGCCGATCGTCGGTACCCAGAACAGCCACTGCATCGGGTCCGGCAGGGACACCAGCAGAAGCAGCAGGTAGCCGATCCGCACCTGGACCGGGAAGCTCGCGACACTGCGCTCGCGCCACAGGTAATGCAGCAGATGCACGATCGTCAGTCCGATCGCGGCGACGAATCCGGTTGGCCAGCCTGCAACGCCGGCACTCAGCAGCATCACCGTGATCAGCCAGTAACGCCAACCTGTGTCACGCGGTTCCAGCACGAACATCGCATCCTCCCCTCGAAAGCGCTCTTTACACCGCCGCACCGGGCGGCTCCGTACCAGGAACCGCAGACCGGCGCGGCGGCCGATCTCGTTACCTGGTGATCACGCATTCCAGATAGGTCGACCCGACGACCATGGTCCCATCCCCAGCGCGGTTGAGTTCGTCGATCAACCTCAACACATCGCCGCGCAGCGCGGCATCCTGCTCGGCATCAAGCTGACGAAACACGCCGAGCGTCAGGCCACAGAAGGTACTGAAGATATGCAGCCAGTGTTCCGGCGAGCGGTAGCGGAACACGAACTCACGCTCGCGGATGCTCACATCGCTGACGCGTTCACCGAACTGCCGGGCGATGAAGTCGCGCGTCCCCCAGGTGGTGGGCATGCGCAGGCCCGGTGGCAGCGGTACATAGTCGCACAACAGTTGAAAGTAGCGGCCGGCGAACCCGTCCGGCGTCCAGCTCGCCAGTCCTATCCTGCCCCCCGGGCGGCACACCCGCAGCATTTCGCGCGCGGCTTTCGGCTGGTGAGGGGCAAACATCACGCCGAAGGTGGAACTGACGTGGTCGAACGCGTTGTCGTCGTAAGGCAGGTTTTGCGCGTCGACCTGGGCATATTCGATGTGCGCATGCTCGGCGACCGCGCGGGCCTGCGACTGCTCCAGCAGGTCCGGCACGAAATCGGTGGCCGT
Source organism: Chromatiaceae bacterium (assembly GCA_024235395.1). NCBI lineage: Bacteria > Pseudomonadati > Pseudomonadota > Gammaproteobacteria > Chromatiales > Chromatiaceae > Chromatiaceae bacterium. Next base: position 124,718 of record JACKMK010000002.1, on the reverse strand, counting down.
CACATCGCAGTTTCGGCGCGCCGCCGCGAGTGCGGCATTGCCGTTGCCACTCGCGATATCGAGCAACGTCGATCCCGCACTGGGATCCATGCTTTCCAAAAGGTGTTCACCGGTGATCTGCAAAGTGATACCGATGCGTCCGTAATCGCCATCCGCCCAGGTGGCCTGTTGACGTTCGGCGATGCGCCGCTGCAATGCGGCCCGGTCCGGTTGCGGTGCAAGTGACATGGCAGGTCCTCCGTATCGTGGGATCGGGCCTGGTGGACCTGCAGGTCCACCAGGCCCCGGGTTCAACGCGTGATGACGGCTTCCAGATAGTCCGACAGCACGATCATGCTGCCGTCCCCAGCGCGGTTGAGCTCGGCGACCAAAGCCAGGATGTCGCGGCCCAGCGCCGCCTGCTGCGCGTCGTCGAGTACCTGAAAGGCCCTGTGTACCGGGCCGTAGTAGTCGCGAAACACCTGCAGGAAGTGCTCGCCCGAGCGGTAGCGGAATACGAACCGCTTGGTCTTGACGCCGATCGCACTCACCTTTCCGGCGTACTGCCGGGTCAGGAAGGCATCGGTGCCCCAAAGCGCCGGTGACTGGACGCCGGCGGGTGGCGGCACATATCGCCCGACCGTCTTGAGCAGACGTCCGACGAAACCGTCGGGCGTCCAACTGGCAAGTCCGATGCTGCCACCCGGGCGACAGACGCGCAGCAGCTCGGCGGCGGCCTGCGCCTGATTCGGCGCAAACATCACGCCGAACGTGGACACGACATGGTCGAAGCTGGCGTCGTCAAAAGGCAGCGCTTCCGCATCGGCGAACTGATAGTCGATCGCCAACCCTTCGGCCTCAGCACGCGCCCGCGACTGGTCCAGCAGGGCCTGCACATAGTCGCTGGAGACCACCTTGCAGAATCGCCGCGCCGCTGCCAGCGAGACATTGCCATTGCCACCCGCCACATCCAGCACCCTGGCGCCGGCTCGCAGATCCAGCGCCTCGCACAGCTCCTCGCCGGTAAGCTGCAGGGTGACGCCGACCCTGCCGTAGTCACCCGAGCCCCAGGTTGCCTGCTGCTTTGTCTTGATGGCCGCGTAGTCGGGACCTTCTGTTTCGATCTGATGTTGCGCGTTGTGCATCGCCCCCTCCTCTTTTCAGTCGTTCTTCGTCGCCGTGAACACGGCGCTCGAAAGCAAGACTAGAGTCCCGCCTGCCCGGGTACTTGAGGAGACCTTGGGGATTTCTTGGAGATTGAGCGGACGTCGCTCAGGCGGACAGGCGCTTGAGCTCCGCGCCCAGTCGGCGCCCGACGATCGAACAGATCTGATCGTCGCTGAGGTCGGGTTTGATACGGTAGGCCTCACGCAACGCAACACCGGACTCCTTCGTGGCCCCGCCGAGCAGATGCGCACCGGCGAGCGCGACGCGCGGCAGGTAGCAGCGATGATCGCGCCGGCACGCCAGCCGGCCTTCGCGAACCGCCTCTTCCAGCCGCCCTGCTTGGACGAGGCCCATCGTCAGGATCGTCCCCCAGACTGACAGGCGACTGTCCAGCGGACTGATGCCGATGCCATGAACGAGTGCCTCGATACCGGGTTCGACGCGACCATCGAACACGTGCAGAGAGCCCAACGCCACCCAGGCCTGCGCATTCGACGGATTGATCTCGATTGCATGTTCGAGGATCGGCAGGGCACGCTCTCGCTGACCGACGTCGGCGATTGCGCATCCCGCATAACCCAGCACCGTCGAGTCCATGCTGTCGAGTTCAAGTGCGCGCTCGGCCGCCTCCAGTGATTCGGCCTTCGCCCGATCGCGGTTGGCCATCAACCCGACGCGATCGCCGAAGCCCATCACCAGCGACAGAAACGCATGCGCCAAAGCGAAGTCCGGTTCCAGGCCACGACTCCGGCGCAACAGCTCAGCGGCCCGGCTGAACCCCTTGTGGCCCCAGCCGTTGAATACCATCACACCGGCCGCCTCCAGGAACAGCTGTCGCGAGTTCGGTGCACCCGACGCGGATCTCACGGCATCGTAGATGGCGCGCTGCAGCTGCGGCTCGAGTCGCGAGATCAGCGCAATCGGCGCATCGTCCAAGGCCCTGTCCAGCGGGCCGTCCACGTGGATCTGCTCGCTCCACAGCTGAAAGCCGCTGCGCGCATCCAATAACTGGATATTGATGCGATAGCGCCCACCCAGTCGCTGCAGCGCTCCATCCAGTACGAAATCCACACCGGTCGATTCGTGCAACTCGCGCGGGGTCGGGCCGATTTCGCCCGAGACTCCGGAGTTGGGCTGCACGCGGATGCGCAGCAGGGGCATGCGCGTCAGAATTCGGCCCAGGTCATCGGCGAAGGCGCCGGCCAGCTGGAGGGTGTCGGGCTCTTTCGCCAGCACCCTGAAGGTACGAATCAGCAGGGCGGGCGTCGTGATCTGCGGGCCCGAGGCCTGTACTGCGGGTGCGAGTGATTCGCCCGCCTGTCGCACGTCTGCATCGAAACGAAATCCGCGGCCCCGCATGGTCTTGATGTAGCGCTGCGTATTGCCACTGTCACCCAATGCCTTGCGCGCGCTCTTGATACAGGTGGAGACGGTACTCTCGGAGACGAAACGTCCGTCCCAGACGGCATCGATCAGTTGCTCATGACTGAATACCTGGCCCGGGTGCCCGGTGAGGTGGACGATCAGATCGAAGACCTTGGGCTCGACGTGGCAACGCGCACCCGAACGTCGAAGTTCGTAGGCTTCGGTGTCGATCACGTAGTCGTCGAACGCCAGTCGCACTGAATTACCCCCACTGTGGATCGGGCCCAAAGGTGGCCCGCATGCGGTGTTCGCCAGGGTCGGTTAGGGGTTATGCCTCCGGGTCCATGCTCGGCCGTTGGAGATTGTAGCGCCACGGAAACCCGGGTGCTGGGCCGTGCGGCCGATGGGTAGGCAGCCATTCCGCATTTCAGTGGAAAGGCGGTCCACCACGTCCGTCTCCCGCCTCGAAAAAAGGACGCCTTCGCAAGCCGGCCAGCGGCAGATTGTGATCAGGACGCCAGGAACTAAAGAACACCACGCGACCGCCGATTCATAGTCGAATTTCTTACATTGGATCCGAAGAAGCCAAACCCGGTCCACCCAGGAAGCGCAGCATGTCGGAAATGTCCGTATTTTCCTCCCTGAAGGATGAATCTCGACCCGCCGAAACCACAGCCGAGCCGCCTTGGCTTGTCTTGAGCGTTGAGGATGACACCGATTACCAGGCGACCCTCGCATTCGCACTCTCCGGACTGGAGGTTGCCGGACGCCCAGTGGAACTGATCACAGCGCAATCGGCGACCGATGCGGCAAAGATCATTGCGAAGAGAAAAGACATCGGCGTGATCCTGCTGGATGTCGTCATGGAAGACGACGATGCCGGGCTGCGCCTCGTGGGTGCGGTGCGCGATTTCATCGGCAATGCGAGCGTCCGCATTGTGCTGCTGACAGGGCAGCCGGGCATGGCCCCCCGGAAGGATGTCATGTCGAGCTACGACATTGACGATTATTGGTGCAAATCAGAGATCACGAGCGAACAACTCGTCAGCGTCGTAACAGCAAACCTCCGGACCTGGAAGCACCTGGAAGACCTTCGGCATGCCAAGGAGAGCCTGCTCATGGTGGTCAGCGCCTGCAAGGCCATCAGCCTGCCCCGGGATCTCCACGATTTCAGCAGCGAGGTATTGCGGCAGATCGCAAAGATCATTCAAACCGACCAGCACGGTATCGTGTGCGTTCGCCGGGACACGGAGGACGGCTGCAGCAATCTCGAAATAGCCGCAGCCACGGGTGTCTACAGCGGTCTGACCGGGACCACGATCGGGCGTCTTGAAGATACGCTGAAGGCTCCGGAAGGCCTATTGCAACGGATCATTCAGAGTGGCGATGCCCTGCATGAAGATGACTACTCGGCTTTCCGATTTTCCGACAAGGGATTGGGTGGCCAGGAATACATTACGATAATAAAAACCCCGCGCCGCTTGCTGCCCAACGAGTCCGCGCTGCTGCAGATCTTCAATGAGAATGTCGGCACCGGTTTCACAAACGTCTCCCTGCACAACCGTGTCAATCAGCTCGCCTACACCGATACGGGCATTGACTGCCCGAACCGAAACCGCCTGGTGCTCGAGTTGGCCAACCTGACGCCAACCGAACGCGCCGCCCACAAGCTCGTTATCATCCAGATCGACCATACGCGCGACATCGTCGTGTCGCTGGGTGAAGCGTTCTATCGGAACTTGATGCGTGGCATCTATGCAAGCCTCGAGACATTGTTTCCGGGGAGTCTGGTCGCACACTGCAACGAGGCGGGCTTCTGTATCCTCGTTCAGGACAGGAACCGGTTTGACGGTGTCTTCTTCGAAGACCATTTCCGCCACCCCCTGCGCGTAGGCGACAGCGAGCACATGGTCACGGCAACCACAGCGATCATGAGACTGGGAAACTTTCCGGGCCGGCAACCCGAACAACTACTCTCATTGCTGGAAAGTCGCGTCACTGCCCTGCGTCGCCGGGGAGAACGCTACGCCGAGGTCGATCAAGAGCTCGAAGTGTCCATTTCGGCGAAGTACTCACTCTTGTCCGACCTGCGCAAAGCTTTGCGCGAACAACAGCTCATTGTCTGGCTGCAGCCCAAAGTCAAGCTCACAGATCGCCGCATGGTGGGAATGGAGGCCCTTGTCCGCTGGCCGCGGGACGATGGCAGCATGGTCCCGCCGGGTCAATTTCTGCCGCTTGCGGAGACAACAGGGCTGATCGACCAGCTTGACCAGCAAGTCCTAAAACTGGTTTGCGATGCCGCGCAGCAACTCGCGGATTGCGGCATACATGTACCAATTTCGTTCAATGCCTCACCGAGTGCAATCGCACGCCCCGGCTATTTTTCAAATCTTTTGACAACCATCCGCCGCAGTGGTGTATCCCCGACACAGCTTGACCTCGAAATAACCGAGAACCGAACGATTCAGCAGTTCAGCGATGTCGCATCGGGAATGCGGGAGCTGCTCGACCTCGGAATGGGCGTCAGCATCGATGATTTCGGGACCGGCTATTCCTCACTCAGCTACATTACCCAGTTGGCCGCGACGACCCTCAAGGTGGACAAGATCTTCGTGGACCGCATGCTCGAATCCGATCGCGATCGCTCGCTCATACGCGCCATCATCACGCTCGGGAAGCAGTTTGGGTTCGAGGTTGTCGTCGAAGGAGTGGAAACCGAGGACCAATCGCATGCACTCCTCCAGATGGGTTGCGAAATAGCACAGGGTTACCTGTTCGCACGTCCCATGCCGATGGTTCAGCTGATTGATTGGACCAAGAGCGTTGCCTAGCTGGCCAGCGAACGATGCTGCGGCGATGGACACACCGCCCTCCTCCGCCATTGACGATGCAAAGCTCCGCAAGCTGCGTCCGCGGTTGCGCTTCTGGATACTCGCCTCACTGTTGTTTGTCACCGTCGTAGCCGGCTCTATCGTCGCCTACTTCGAGCTCATGCGCATGCGCATGGAACCGATACGGATCCAACACAGCGAAACCATCCAATCGGCGTTGAGCCTCCTGCAAGGTGAGCTTGGCGATACACTCCATCTGGCGCAACTCCTCCGAAAAACCGTTGCTGTCAGCGAGTCATTGCTAGCGGATCCGACCATCGACAAGGCACTTCTTGAGCGACAGTTCACGATTTTTGCCGAGGTCGTGCCGAGCGTCGCTCAAGTTCGTTGGATAGACGAGCAGGGTTGGGAAGTCGTAAGGATCGATGCGGACCATCAGCGCAACGTAATTGTGCGGAAAGAAGGCGATCTGCAGAACAAGCGAAGCCGCTATTACTTTTCGGAGACGATGAAGCTCAATTCCGATGAGATTTATGTCTCACCGATCGACTTGAACGTGGAGAATGGAGAAATTGAAAGGCCATTCAAGCCCATGCTTCGTCTCGGTCTCCGAGGCGGCAGCAATGTGCTGCACGATGGAGCCTTGGTAATCAATTTCGATTTAACGGACGTCTTCAACAGGCTGCGCGAGATCGGCAAAAAAGGGCCGGATGTGCAACTGCTGAATAATCGGGGCTTTTGGTTGCTGCATTCCGACCCGAGACAAGAATGGGGCTGGATGCTGGACCGAAAGGAAGTGACTTTGGCGAGTCTCAACCCTGTACTCTGGGCCCGCCTGCAGAGTGGCAGCAATCTGGCCAGTGAAGTGATCGATGGGGCATTGGTTTCGTCCACTGACGTCACGCTGGCGGCCTCGCGCGAGAATCGATTACAAGGACGCCACTTGCAGTTGATTGCTCTGACCGGTTCCCCAGAATTAGAGGCGCTTCGCCAAGAAGTCGTCACTGAAATACTGCCACCTGCACTGCTTGCGTTGCTGGCAGGACTCGCGCTGATCGGTCACATCGTTGGCGCAGACCATCAGCGCGAGCGCCTGACCGAGTCGTTGTCCCAGGAACGGTCCACACTGGCACGCAGCAACGAAGAACTGAAAATCGCGCTGGAACGCCTACAGCTCGTCCAGGACGAATTGGTCGAAACTCGCAAGCTATCTTCGCTCGGCCTGATGGTCGCAGGGGTCGCACACGAACTGAATACGCCTACAGGAGGCGCGATGATGTGCGTTTCGGTGTTGCAGGGGGCACAGCAAAACCTTGAGAAGGTTGCATACGAGGGCATGAGCCGCGAACAGCTGGATGGTTACTTTGCGAGGTCACGCGAGGGGCTGTCGATGGCCATGAAACATCTCGAGCGCACCACCTCGATGATTCGCAGTTTCAAGCGGCTCGCAATCGACCGGGCAGACGAGACGCAGGCCTCTTTCTCACTGCTGGAACGCGTCGAAGACCTTGTACTCAGCCTGCGACCTCAGACGAAACGAACAAAAGTACGACTCGAAACGTCCATCGCATCCGACATAGAGATGACGAGCTATCCAGGCATCATCTCGCAGATACTCCAGAACCTGGTCGATAACGCGCTAGTCCATGGAATCGGCGCACAGCGCGATGGCGTGATCCGGATCTCCGCATCACTCAGTGACGATCAACTGGTAACACTGGAAGTCGCAGACAATGGTCGTGGTATTGATCCGAAGCTGAAGGACCGTATCTTCGATCCGTTTATCACATCCGGTCGCGGCAAGGGCCACACTGGCCTGGGTCTGCACCTTGTCCATCAATGGGTACACCAACTGTTGGGAGGCACGATCACAGTCAAGTCGGCATCCAATGGGGGGACAATATTCACTGTCACGCTGCCGCGCAGCGCAGCCGAAGTTCGGTGGGATCAACCCGGCGAATAGGCACTTGCCTTTCGGACTCGCTCTTGCGCTCATGCGCGTCCACGGGGGCGATTCGAACACTCTTCGAATTCGGCGGCGGCTGGATCTTCTCTGTATTCGGCCGTAGCTACAGCACCGATCCTGGTGTCGTCGCGTCACCTGCGATTGCTGGATTGCCGCTCATCAAATTGCCCCCTTCTCTGCTGCTACTGCAGTTTCAACCCGCAGAACCTTTTGCAATAGACCCAATGCGACTGCGAAAGAACCGACGAGGCTGCCGGCACCTCAGCATGGGCGATCCCGATCACCCCCCGGCGCCCGCCACGGTGGGCGCCGGGTAGGCGTGGGCCACTATCGTTTACTTGTGCGGCGTGACTTTGAGATGCGGATCCACTGGCGGGATCACAGTCACGTCTGGCGTGGCCGGCAGACGCGGCATAGTCATCTCCGGAAACTCGCCGGTGAGACCATTCAGAAACGCAACCAGGTCCTCGGTCTGAGCATGACTCAGATCCTTGTTCAGCTGAACCTTGGCCATCACGCGAACGGCCTCGCCCAACGTCGGCACGCTGCCGTTGTGGAAGTAAGGTGCAGCAAGCGCCACATTGCGCAGCGTCGGCACGCGCCACATGTGCCTGTCTTCTTCACGGTTCGTCGCACTGTGGCGGCCCGTGTCATCGAGCAAACGGTACCGGGCGTCGTAGTCACTGCCCGCATAGGTCGGGAATTTCATGAAGAAGCCATTCCCCATCGGTAGCGCCGGGCCACTGAAATTCGGACCTGAATGACAAGCGACGCAGCCCAGCTCGGCAAAGGTCTCCATGCCGCGGACCTGCTGCGCATCGAGCGCGCCCTTGTCACCTTTCACAAAGCGGTCGTAGGGCGAATCGGGCGTGATCAACGTCCGCTCGAAAGCGGCAACGGCCTTGGCCGCATTGTCGGCGGACACGGGATCCGGCTGGTCGGGAAACGCAGCCTTGAACATCGGCTCGTAGCCAGCGATCTTGTGGAGCCGACCCATGGCCTCATCGAGGTTCGCCATGCCCATCTCGATGGGGTTCTGAATCGGGCCCTTGGCCTGATCCTCCAGCGTCGCGGCACGGCCATCCCAGAACTGGGTGGAGTAGAAGGCCGCGTTCCACACCGTCGGCGCACTGCGCCCGCCACGTGCGTCGTGCATACCGATGGAGTTCGGCCGGTTATCGTCCCCACCCGCCATGACGTTGTGGCAGGAGTTGCACGACAGCGTGCCGTGTTCGGAGAAACGCGGGTCGAAGTACAGCGTCTTGCCGAGCAGGATCTTGGCGTCGGTCTGCGGGTTGTCTGCCGGGATCGGCGGGCTGCTGGGCAGTGGCTGCCAGTCTGCGGATTGAACGGTCAAAGAAATGCCAAACATGGCACTGAGTAAAACGAGGGATCTACGGTACATCTGACGCTCCCTGAGGTGTCCGTGTGAATGCGATCGGTTCCGTAAACCCGGGGAAGGCCGCGACGGTCACGTCGTGACGCCGCCCTCGAGGGGTTTACCCGCCCTTTTTTAACGCGGCGCAGCTGACAGAACGTTGACATGCGGAGACCGCAAGGCACCTCGATGTGAAGCACGTCACAGCGCGCCCGATGAGGTGCGATGGACACAGATTGAGTGTGCCGTGAAACGGCCACCAGATGCGGCCCCACCCAGCTGTCCGCGCGGATGAAATACAACCCCGGTCCGTTCGGTCTTTGCTGAAGGCGGCTCGTTCATAGGCCGTCGAACAGGTGCGCCAGCGAGTACGGACCTTGAAACCAATCAACCGTTGGCGGAGTCTGAGCGTTTTATGCACGATAGCTGTCGCCGACTCCGTGACGACTCGTCCAACACCAGACAGCGCGCTGCCTTGCCGGGAGGTCAACGACGATGAAAGTCATCCACACCCGTCTGCTGCTTGATCTTGTGCTGCTGGCGGTCATTTCATCCGCCTCGGCGCAGAACATGCTCGACAGCATTGATCTCGACTCCCCGGATATGACGGAGGCAGAGATCAGTCGGGCCGATGTCGTAAAGCGGGTAGCCGATGCGCATGGCGGTAAGCCCGCTGATTTCACCAGCATGCGCTTGTCCGGGCTGGACCTGTCCGGGATCGATTTCGCTGGAGCGGTGCTGCGCGACGCCCGTCTCAATCACACCGATCTGCGGAATGCGAACCTCGAGGGCGCCATCTTGGACCAGGCCTGGTTGCTTGACGCGGATCTCTCCGGTGCCAACCTGCGCGGCGCAAGCCTGTTCCAGGCGCAACTGATCGGCGCAAAACTGGACAAAGCCGATCTTTCCCACACCCGGGCACCGGCCAATTTCAGCCGCACCAGCATGCGAGGCGCCAAACTGGAGGGAGCGCATCTCGGTGCCGACATGCGCAACCAGTCGATGGGATTGATCCACGGCGTGCTTCGCAATGCCGACCTGGAAGGGGCGAATCTTTCCAACACTGATTTCAACCGTGTGGACTTCGCATTCGCATCATTGCGCGCGGCGAACCTCAGCGGTGCAGATCTCCAACGCGCGGATCTCAGCGGCGCGGACCTGACCAACGCCGACGTGTCCAACGCAGACTTCGAGAAGGCCGACGTGCATTCGGCAAAGTTGCGGGGGTTGATTGGCGCTGGCGACGCGAACCTGGAGCAGGCCATCAATCTCACCGACGCATTTCGCGATTGACGGACGAGGACGATCATTGCCGGAGCAGGGCTCGCAGGGGCGCTGAATTCACAGCGGCCTCTTGCGGGTTTCGCCAACACTGAAGGGAACAGGTCGACCGCTGTCACTGGAGATAAGAAGCGAACTTCCCGGATGCACTGGGTCACGAAGACAGCCTGCGAGATTGCCAGTCCGGACGACCAAGCTGCCTGCCGGCTCCGCTGCCGCTGTTGCTGGCCGGACTGGCTGGTGTTGCCATCCTGCGCCGGAAACAAGGCGATACTCCGGTCCAGTGGCCCAGGGGTCAAACGACCGCCAGCCGAACCTGAGGCGTGGTGCGCAAACACGCAGCATCGTCGTTCGAATGGCGGAACGACCGCGCGAGCGACGTCGTGGGCACAGTCACGATCTCGCTTTCACAGTCCCCTTCGGTTAGGCAACAAAGCTGTCGGTAAGCGCGGAGTGGTCGCTCCTGTGGCGCTTCCGGGTTGGCCACGGGCGTTTTCCAATGCCAGTACGTCAGATATCCGACGACCCCCTGTGCGCCATCACCCGCTGACACATCTCGTGATATGCGTCCATGGCCCTGGATTGGATGGACGTCGCAGCCTTTGGCAGAAGTTGGAGCTTGGTAACTGGGTCGGCGTTTCGGGTCCCAAAGCCAACATCAAGAACCACCCAGGGGCGCAGACGACAGCACAACCTTGAGGGGAAGCCAAGCTCCTTTGGCCTGCTTCTGACACGTGCAGCCCAGTGCAGCACAAGCCCGAGCCTTACACTCAAAGTGACGCTTGGCGTCCGTTCCACCAAGAAGGGAATCCGACTGCAGACGGGAATCCGGCTACAATAAAAGTTCAATAAAAAACATCGCGGGGCATCCATCATGATGCGCAAACTTGCATTCTTTCTTTTTTTGCTGGTGTCTCCGCTGACGGTATCAGCGGGAAATTATCCCGCGGTCAACGTTCAAAAGATAAACGACCACATCTACGCGATGCTGGGCGGTATCGATGTACCCAACAAATCAAATCATGGTTATGTCAACAATATACTCGTCATCATCGGCGATGCAGGCGTAATCCTGGTCGATGCCGGTTCACACAAGGGGATTGCAAAGCACATAGACAAAGAGATCAAGAAGATCACCAGCAAGCCCGTTACCGATATCCTGGTGACTCACCACCACGGAGACCATCACCTCGGCGCCTCGTATTTTGACAATGCCCGCGTGACCGCCAGCGAATATTGTGCAGAGCAGATACGCGACCGGGGGGCAAGCTTGATCAATGGGATGAGCCGGATGACCGGCATGAACCTTTCCGATACCAAGGCCGTGGTGCCAAGCCGAGTGATTCCGCAAAACACGCGCAAACACGTCAACATCCAGGGCGTTGAAGTGGAACTGATTACTCCGGCCATTGCCCATACCCCGGGCGACATGATGGTCTACCTGCCGAACGACGGCGTCCTCGCTTCCGGCGATGTTCTCGTACATGGCGTCAACCCGAACATCGCCGATGGCAATCTGAAATCGTGGCTTGCCGTGATGGACGATATTCGCCAGTTACCGCTTAAAGCGGTCATGCCGGGGCATGGCGACATCATGCAACCTAGCGATATCGCTGTGTTCCAAGATCTTATGAATAACCTGTACAACACTGTTGCGGAAATCTATGAAGCAGGCGGCGACATGTCGCAGGTGCGCGAAGGCCTCGACATTGCTCGCTGGCAGCAACTCTCTCGATTTGACGACATGATGGGACGCAACATCAGCGCCGTCTGGCTCCAGGTCGAGGCCGACAGCTTTTGACCGTCTCCGAGAAGCAGCGGCGATCCTATCCTTTCAATTACCCCAACCGCCAACGTCCGATATTTTTACATGCTGCGACTCAATGACCGGTAAGTCATTGTATAAGCTCGGTGGTATGTATTTTGCTGACTGATGCCCACAAGCCCTTTGGATTTTGTGGGTACTAAACACGATGAGCATGGCACTAAAAAATTCTCTTACGGCAGCGGCCAGCATGCTTCTGGCATGCGCCTACGCAGGCGCTTCACCCATGCTGTCTTTCGAATTTACCAATTCAGGACAGGTCGTCGGCCCGACAGACGACGTTACTATCAGCGCCAGGATCTCCAATGTCGGCGACCCGATCAGCGGCGCATTCCCGTCGATGCTGGGCATTGGACCGATTCCGTCGCAGATCCTTGGTCAATACATCGACAGCGGACTTCCCGGCATTCCATTCTCGCTTACGCTGGGAACGGGCGAGAGTGTCGAGTTCGATCTCGTCACCTATCAACCTTTTCCGCTCGGGGGCAGCCCGGGAGACCCGGTTGCCACCGGTCTGTATACCTTGCCCATATCGACAGTAACGTTGCAGTACACCGAGATCGTGTTCGATCCCGTCTTTGCATTGATCGACTCGCCCGTGGATACAGCCGATGCGTCGGATTTCGTCTGGACGGTACGCGACGCCGCAGCCGCTGTTCCTGGGCCGGGCACACTGGCACTGCTGGGTCTTGGCCTGACGGGATTCAACCTGACTCGGCGGAAGACCGCATACCGGCCGGTTTGAAATCGGGCCAGATGCCGGCATGTCGCGCGTGGACCCAAGGCCGACGTTGCGGGCGATTCCGCCGAATCGATCAACCGGTTACCACGCCTCCCACAATCAACGCCTCGTCATCTTGTTCAACACCAGCCGGTCGCTTCGACAACTTGTAGTAACCCGCGTTTCATGGCGACCTGTCCTGACGTTTGCGCGAGCAGTGAACGGCTCGAACATCCGGCGACGTTAGATACCCTGCGGGGTTTGGTGGTCGGCGGGGAAGATTCGAACGTTCTGCGATTCTCGCAGCTTGGAGTTTGCTCAAGCTGGCCTCGACCGCGGCGCCATTTCAGTCATCGTCGGGCCACCTTTGAACACGGGCCGCCATCCCCGGATTTTCGCGTTGGTTGCACTCAGAAACATGATCCGGAAAACGTTTCGTGGCGGTCGATTTGCCGCCGGTCGGCGCTGCGTGCTAGCGTCAAAACCAATAACGCGGCGCTGGGACCGCAGGCTGTTACCTTGAGGACATGCAATGAACAAGACATTGAATAAGGCCGTGGCCACGACACTGATCCTGTCGATGACGACACTGGCGCTGCCGACAGCTGTTGTTGCCGCGCCAATCGGCACCGACACACTGGTACAACTCGACCAGCGTGGTGAATTGCTGTCACGCATTCAGACCGGCCTGGCGCGCGACGACGTGCGGGCCGAGTTCCTGTCGCGTGGCGTTTCACCGGTTGAGGTGGATGCACGCCTCGCCGCGCTGAGCAACGAAGAGCTGCAGCTGGTGGCGCAACAACTCGACGAGCTGCCGGCGGGTGGCAGCGTGCTGGCCGTGATCGGTGTGGTGTTTGTGGTGCTGCTGATCCTCGAATTGGTGGGTGTAACCAACGTCTTCAGCAAGATCTGATCGGCGCCGGCGACGCCGGGTGTCGGGCCGCCCGGGCGCCGTCTTGCTGGCGGCCGCCGTCGCATTGTCGGCCTGTGCGTCGCGACCGCCGTTGCTGCCCGAATGGGTCGCGGCGGGCGCAGCACCTGTCGAGCTTTCCGACACCCCGTTCTTTGCCCAGGATGCCTACCAATGCGGCCCGGCCGCGTTGGCCACGGTGTTGCACCGCACGGGCGTGGACGCGTCGCCCGACGCCCTTGCCGAGCAGGTCTATCTTCCCGGACAAAAAGGCAGCCTGCAGGTCGAGCTGCTGGCGGCGACCCGTCGTTCCGGACGCATCCCCTATGCCATAGACCCGCGGCCACAGTCGCTGTTCGCCGAGCTCGCCGCCGGGCGGCCGGTGCTGGTACTGCAGAACCTGGGTTTCACCTGGATGCCGGCCTGGCACTATGCGGTAGTGATCGGCTTCGACCTTTCCTCCGACAGTTTCATCCTGCGTTCCGGTACCGAGCGGCGCTTGCTCAGTCCGGCGCGATCGTTCCTGCGGACCTGGCGCTTGGCCGGTCACTGGGCGATGGTCGTACTGCGCCCTGGCGAGCTGCCGGCAGGCCCGGACCGCGAACGCTACCTGCACGCCGCGGCGCTGACCGAGCCTTATCTGACACCGGCGGCACGTGGCGCCGCCTATCAGGCCGCACTGCAGGTCTGGCCCGACGATGCGACCGCGCACTTCGGCAGCGCCTTTGCGCTGCATGCCGCGGGCGATCTGGCCGATGCCGAGCACGCCTATCGCGAGTTGCTCGATCGCCAACCGCGACACGTGGCTGCACTCAACAACCTGGCCGAGGTGCTGGCCGCGCGCGGCTGCTACGGCGCCGCGCGCAAGCTGGCGCGACGCGCGCTGCAGATCGCCGGTGTTGACGCGCCAGGGTTGCTCGACGCGATCAACGCAACATTGCGCGACATCCCGCAGCAGCCGGACCGCGCCGTGTGCTCAGACGATCGGGTCGGGGAGCCTGCCCGCTGAGTACTTCCGGGGCCTCATGGTCGCCAGGCCTTGGGGTCCCCACGTCACAGCCCACGGCCCAGGTCTTCGTCGGCCTTCCGATGCTGTTGGCGACGCTGCATCACAGCGGCGGATTGGTAATCGACCGAATCCACTCCGCAGCCACCTGCGACCGCAAAGTTGCGTTAATCTGTAGCGGATTCCACCGAAAGACCAGCAGCACATGCGGAACCAAACCCACAGAAACGTCGTCATCCGCGAGATGGAGCTCGAGGATCTGCCGGCGGTCTATGCCCTTGGCGAGTCGGTGTTCACCGCCGACAAGTGGCCCAGTCTGTACCGTACCTGGGACGAGTACGAGCCCGTGGGCCTATTCAACTCGGACGGAGACTTCTGCTTCGTCGCCGATGCGGACGACACCGTGGTCGGCTTTGCGCTCGGTTCACTGATCGACAAGCGCAAGAGCGCCTGGAGCTACGGCTACCTGACCTGGCTCGCAGTCGACCCGGAGGTGAAGCGCAGCGGCATCGCGACCCAGCTGATGGACGAGATCACCGAGGCCTTCATCCGTGCCGGCGCGCGCATGATGATCGTCGATACCGATGCGGAGAACGACGTCGCGATCAGCTTCTTCCGCCGCCACGACTTCCGCAACGAGGACCGCCACGTCTACCTCAGCAAGAACCTGACCAGCCACCCCGACTACCAGCGGCTGCGGCGCCACAAGCCGTGAGCACAGCGTCCCCCCCCTCTCCGCCGGAGTCCAAAGGCCATGACTGATCCGCTGCGCGCCATTCTCGACCTTGTCGACGACGCCGAAGTCGTCCGCCTGCTCAGCGATGCCGTGGAACAGTACAGCCCTTCGTACGCCGAGGAGCCGGCCATGGAGATCTTTGCCGAGCGGCTCAGTGAGGCGGGTATCCGCTATATGCGTCAGCCGATACCGGAGGAGCACGGTCCCGGTGGCGACCATCGTGCCAATCTGATCATCGAGCTCGGCCCGCAGCCCGCTGCCATGATGTGGGTCGGTCACGTGGACACCGTGCCGATGGTCGACGAGGAGCAGCAGCGCATGCACCGCGAGGGCGATATCCTGCACGGGCTCGGTACCGCCGACATGAAGTCCGGCTGCACCGCGATCGTCGAGGCCGTCGTGGCGCTGGTGCGCTCAGGCGTCGAGCTGCAGCGCGGCCTGACCGTCGCGCTGGTGGTCGGAGAAGAGGAGTACGGGGACGGTTCCGAGGCATTGCTTGAGTGGCGCACCGCCCCGCTCACGGTGATCGGCGAACCGACCGGCCTGGTTCCGTGCGTCGACCACTACGGGTACTACGAATGCCGCCTGACCGCACGCGGCGCACGCGCCCACGCGGCCCTCCCCGAGATGGGTGCCAGTGCGATCCACGCGATGCTGGCGTGGATGCAGCAGATCCTCGAGTCCGGCGGCGAGACCGATTTCGCCGAGGGGCTGACCATCAGCCCGCGCCAGATCAGCGGCGGCGCGGGTCTGTTCATGGTCGCGGAGCACTGCGAGGCGGCCGTCGACATCCATGCCCCGCCCGGCGTCGCGAAAGAGGCGATCGACGCCCTGATCGAGCGGGCGCGCGAGCAGGCGCAGGCCACTCACCCGCGCTGCGAGCTGAGCTACGAGAACCTGTACTGGGCGACCGGCTATGCCAATCTGCCCCAGGACCCACTGCTGGCGCCGCTGCGTCGTGCATTCTCGGCCACCGGGACTGCATGGGAGCCGGCGGCGTTCCGCTCCCATTCTGACGGCAGCCTGTTCCACAAGAAGGGCTCGCTGCCGGTCATCTGCGGTCCTGGCCGGCTGGAGGTGGCGCATACCCGCCACGAGAACGTCTCGTTGCGCGAGACCCAGCAGGCCGCACGCCTGTATGCGGCGATGATCTTCGAGGCCTGCGTGCGCTGAGACGACCGGTCGGCGGACCGGGGTGTCCGCCCCTACCACCCGTTCCGTATCTGTGCGCATCGCCCGCCCGCGCCGGCGCGACGCGGGCAGCGGAAGGCTACGCTGTCACGCAGCCGGTCAGGGCGCCGGATTCAGCCATTCGCGCGCCGTCTTGGTAATCGCCGACACAGCCGGGTGCGAGATCCGGCGTTCCACCGAGATCGCAAAGTATTGTTCACGCACGTCCTCGGTGCTGCCGATGATCTGCACGCCGTATTGCTTCGCCACCTCTTTCGCGATGGGCGTCGATACGATGAATATCCCGGTGCCGGCCTGGCCGAACACCTTCATCAGCGCACTGTCATCGAACTCGCCCACGATGCGCGGAGAGATGCGCAGCCTGTCCAGCCATTCGAGCAGTTTCGCCTGGACAAGGTTCGTCTCGCTGGGCATCAGCAGCGGGGCGCCGTTGAGGCTCGCTGGAAATCCCTTGCGCAATGGCCTGGCCAGTTGCGGTACCGCGAGAAAACTGATGCCGCATTCGCCAAGTACGTGGCTGAAGCCGCGCACGTTGATGCCGGGCGGGATGGGGCCGTCCGCGATCACCATGTCGACGCGATGCAGGGCCAGCTCCGCCAGCAGGTTCGCCAGACTGTTTTCCCGGCAGACCAGGCGTACAGGGTCGGGCATCGCGAGCGCCGGTGCCAACAGCCGGTAGGCGATGGTCTTTGGCACCACATCGGCGATGCCCACCTTGAACACCATCTGCCGCTCCAGCGGCAGGTTGCGCACGGCGGCCTCCAGCTCGCCTCCCAGGGCGAAGATCTCGTCGGCATAACCCAGCATCAGTCGCCCCGCCTCGGTCAGTTCCAGGTTTCGACCCGCCCTGCTGAACAACGCCTTGCCGACACTGTCTTCGAGCAGGCCGATCTGGCCGCTGATGGTCTGGGGCGTGAGGTGCAGACGCTCAGCGGCCCGGGCAATACCGCCCTGCCTGGCGACGACCCAGAAATAGTGCAGATGCTTGTAGTTGATCATCGGGCGCCAATGCTTCGTTATTTTCGAAGTATTGCTCAATTATATTCGACTATTCCTGTGCTTCCAGCGGCACTAATCTCGCAAGCGTCCCTTAAGGCAACAGCGGTCTGGAGGTCGATATGAAGGTCGAGATTCACTCACGCGATTTTTCCCTTACCCGCGCGATGCGTGCGCATATCGAGCGGCGCCTGGGCTTCGCGCTGAAAGCCGGTTACGAGCACGTCAAACGTGTCCTGGTGCGCCTGTCCGACGTCAACGGCCCGCGTGGCGGCAACGACAAGCGGTGTCAGCTCGAGGTGCTGCTGCCGGGCCAGACGGTAGTGGTCAAAGACACCAGGGCGGACTTGTACGTCGCCATCGACCGCGCTGCGTCCCGTGCGCGCCACGGTGTAAAGCGATGGATGGGCCGCCGGCGCGACGTCAAGCGGCCACAGGTCCCGGCGGCACGACGCCTGCTGGAGCAAGACACCGACGCCGATGCCCATCTCCCCGAATTGCACAACGCATAGGAGACGACCATGAACACCAAAGCATTTGCCGTGAACACTGGCGCCACGACGCACGCAGGCGCCCTGGCCACGAACCGCGTACTGCGCAACACCTACGCCCTGCTGTCCCTGACGCTGTTGTTCAGTGCGCTGACGGCGGGCACGGCGATGGCGCTCAACCTGCCGCATCCCGGACTGCTGATCTCGCTGGTCGGTTACTTCGGCCTGCTGTTCGCGACCGCCAAGTTCCGCAACAGCGGCCTCGGCCTGGTGTTCGTGTTCGCCCTCACGGGTTTCATGGGCTACACGCTCGGGCCGATTCTCAGCGCCTATCTCAGCCTGGCGAACGGCGGGCAGATCGTGATGACTGCGATGGGCGGGACCGGCGTCATCTTTCTGGGCCTGTCCGGTTACGCCTTGGCGAGCCGCAAGGATTTCAGTTTCATGGGCGGCTTCCTCATGGCCGGCATCCTGGTGGCCTTCCTGGCCGGACTCGCGGCGGTCTTTTTCGAGATGCCCGGCCTGTCGTTGGTGGTGTCCGCGATGTTCGTGTTGCTGATGGCGGGACTGATCCTGTTCGAGACCAGCAACATCATCCACGGCGGCGAAACAAACTACATCATGGCGACCGTGACCCTCTATGTATCGATCTTCAACCTGTTCACCAGCCTGCTGCATCTGCTGGGCTTCATGAACGGCGAGGAATGATTGCAGCTGTCGACACCCACATCGCGCAAAGACTGTGAATCCACCCTTGTGGGGCCGGCCGGGCCAGTCGGCCCCACAAGGAGGATGGACGATGACCGTTCGAGCCAATACCCGGGTAAACCAACCCCTGTTCGTTCAGCCGCGACTAGGCTCCAGCCATTCCGTGCTCAGCGTTCGCACAATCTGGACAGAAGCGACTGATCGCACCGGAGCGTTTGTCCGGTCCATCATCAGCCATTGAAGGATTGCCCCATCAGCCTCTGCTACCCCATGTCACCCCTTTTCATCCGAAGCAGGGAAACCGGGCACAGTGCATACAGTTCGGCCAGACGTGTTCTCCGGAAGCATTTCTTTTGGGTTTCATGCGGGGTTGGAGAGACGGCAAGAGAGCCTGTCGACAATAAGGCCAATCCTGTATTTGACGATGCACAGACTCGGCTACCGATGTTTCTTCCATTGCCATCGCCCGAGGCCCGAAGCGACTGGGTGACCGATCTGCCGTACCTGACCCGTCACCCTCTTGGCTCAAACAGGCAATGCGGTCGACGACTTCACGTCCTGGAGTGAAAGATTCGACTGCACCGACGCGACCCCCGGCAGATTGCGCAGCCGGTCCCGAATAAAGGTGCCGTAGGCGTCGAGGTCTTCCGCCACGATCTGCATCATGTAGTCGCAATCGCCGGTGACGTTATGACATGAAAGTATCTCGGGCATGTCGGCCACGAGCTCTTCAAAACGCAACGGCACTTCGCCGGCATGGTGCCCCAATGTCACCTGGACGAAAGCCACGACGCCATATCCCAGCTTGGTGCGGCTGAGATTGGCCTGGTAGCCCTGGATAAACCCATCCGCCTCGAGGCGTTTCAAACGGCGCCAACAGGGGGTTTCACTCAAAGCCAGCCTCTCGGACAGTTTCGCGTTGGACAATCGCCCGTCGGTCTGCAGCGCCCTGAGGATCGCCCGGTCAGTGTCGTCAAGATCGTGACTTGAAACATTCATTTCCAATTTACCCCATATTTTGAAATATTCTTTCCAATTATCGGCTTTTTAATAGATAAATAGCAGGATAATTCCACGCCACATGTGGGAACCTGTCGCCCGATATTGCCCACCCCCCAGAGTCGTGATGATGGACCTGTCAGACGTCGCTGTGTTCATGGCTGCGCTGACCGCGGTCTATCTGCTGCCCGGCCCAGACATGGTCCTGGTCATGTCGACATCGGCGCTCAGAGGTCCGAACAGCGGCCTGATGGTCGCACTTGGCCTCGCCTTTTCCAGGGCCCTGCACGTGGCGCTGTCGGCACTCGGCCTGGCTGCCCTGTTCCACACCCACCCATTGCTGTTCGACAGTGTCCGCTGGATCGGTGCCGCGTACCTGCTGTGGCTTGCCTGGAAGATGTTTTCATCTGATGCAATCCGCGCATCGGAAACAGCGACAGAGGCGCACTCAGGCCTGACCGGGCTACGGCGGGGATTTCTCACCAATCTGCTGAATCCCAAGGCGTTGATGTTTTGCGCGCTGCTGCTGCCCCAGTTCGTCTCCACGCAGCACGACCTCACCGGGCAATACCTAATTCTCGGTAGCGCCCTGGTAGGGCTTGGCTTGTTGTTCGATGCGATCTATGCGTTTTCCGCATCGACCCTTGCCAGGCGGCTATCCGGCGCGCGTTGCATCCAGAATGCGGCGAAGGTGGTGTTTTCGAGCGTTTTCGGCGTTGCCGCCGTTCGCCTGGCTTTCAGCGGTAGCTGACAGGAGCCCAGGCAATTGACGTGAATCCAACCGCCGATCTCCGGCGTCGGGGAGAGGCTCGGCAGGGAGGCGCGCAACGATCGCTGCAACACCGACAGATGCCACGCCATAACACGCCACTGCACGTTCGATCAGGTCGGAATCTCAGCGCAGGCAGCTACGACACCCATTTAAGCACCCTGTTTCAAACCACTAACCCCAAGTACAGGCTACGGAGCCATTCTGTGAAGAAGTATCTCATTGTCGCCGCATTGGCCTCGACAGGCCTCTTGCCTCCCACCACTCAGGCCAGCAATGGCTATTTTTCGTACGGTTTCGGCACCAAGAACAAAGGTATGGCGGGTGCCGGCGTCGCCTTGCCGCAGGATGCGCTCGCCGCAGCAACCAATCCGGCCGGGACGCTTCACGTCGGTGATCGCATGGATGCCGGCCTCTCGATCTTCTCGCCGCCGCGCGAGTACACGCAGAACGCCAACAGCGCCGTGGGCGGCGGCCCGCCGATGCCATTTGGCAGCAATGCCGATTTCACCGGCACCGTGGAAAGCGACAAGAACGCGTTCCCGGTTCCGCACTTCGGATATGCGAGGGCCGTCGACGCCGACAGCGCCTTCGGGATCGCGTTGTACGGCAACGGTGGTATGAACTCGACCTACCGTGCCGCCGATACGACCATGGACCTCGGTACCTTCGGCGCAGGCGACACCGGTGTCGACCTGGCGCAGCTGTTCGTCAACTTCAGCTATGCCCGGCGGGTCTCCACAGACCTGACACTGGGCGTCGGCGGCATCATTGCGGCCCAACGCTTCGCGGCCAAGGGATTGGCGAACTTTGGTGCGATGGTTGCCGACGGGACGGCGGATCACCTCACCAACAACGGCTACGATCTGTCCTATGGCGCCGGGATCCAGGCGGGCGCGCTGTGGCAACTCAGCGACCGTTGGTCGGTCGGTGCGAGTTACCAGACCAAGATGTATATGACCAGGTTCGACGACTACAGCGACCTGTTCGCCGGCCAGGGTGACTTCGACATTCCGGCAACGGCGACACTGGGTCTCGCCTTCGCGCCGCGCGACGATCTCACTTTCGTGTTCGACGTACAGCGCATCTTCTACAGCGACGTCCCCGCCCTCGGCAATGCCATGTCTGCGAACATCACGGCCTGTGCAGGAGGCGACCTCGACGCCTGCCTCGGGGCGGATGGGGGCGCCGGCTTCGGCTGGGATGACGTCACCGTCTACAAGATTGGCGCGCAGTGGCAGGCGACGCCGGACTGGACGCTGCGCATCGGCTATAGCAAGGGCAATCAGCCGGTACCGACGTCGGGTATCCTGTTCAACGTGCTCGCGCCGGCGGTGATCGAAGAACATGTCACGCTGGGCCTGACGAAACAGATCGGCAAGGACAATGAGTTCAGTCTTTCGGCCATGCACGGACTGTCCAATGACCTGGACTGTGGCTGCACCTTGCCGATGACCGGCGGTCCAAAGAGCATCAACATCGCAAGTGAGCATTGGGAGATCGAGGCGAGTTATGCCTGGCGATTCTGATGCTACGCGGTCTGCCGCCCCGACTCGAAAAGGGGAACCGCACCGCCCATACGACGGAAAGCGTGCGCCGGACCTCGTCCGGTACAAACACGGGATTCGCACTGCCTGCATCGGTCCGGATGGAGGCGACCAGGTCGCCCAGCGCCAGCCGGGAGACTACGCTGTAGATGACCGGGCGGCCTTTGCCATGCCCAGCGGGAGACAGGGACCATGAACTGCAGGTCGTACGCCTACCTGATCGCCGGACTGCTGGCACTGCCGATGCGCGTGCTCGCCGACCCCCCGGACGCCTATCCCTTCCTGTCTTTCGACCGGGCGATGTCGCAGTCCAGGAGTGACGGCAAACTGCTGTTCGTTTACTTCGGGCGCTATGGCTGCGGCTACTGCGAAAAGACCAACAAGGAGGCCTTTGTCGACCCGGAGGTCAAAGAACGTTATACGAGCCATTATGTGCTCGCCTATGTTGACGCCGAGAGCGGCCGGCGCCTGCGTCTGCCGAGCGGCGAGCGGATCCCCGAACGGGAGCTGGGGACGCGCTACGATGCCCTGGTGACACCGGTCTTCACCTTCATGACACCCGAGGGGAAACCCGTCCTTCGCCTTGTGGGCGTGCAGCGCATCGAGGACCTGATCGACGCCGACAACCGGGTCCAGGCTGCGCTCGCGAAGGTTCGGCAACCATGAAGTGGCTTGTGTTCAAGGTCCTGGTCGGCTCTCTGTTGCCACTTGCAGCGGCCGGCGCACCCTGGACATTCGACACACCTTTGGTCGTGACAACGCCGCCGGCAGAGAAGACGGTTTTTCACCACCTCGATTCATCGGGCCGCCGTAACATCGCCGCGGCCGAAGGGGAGGTAGTCGTCACCTGGGAGGACGACAGCGATGGCGCGCCCCGTATCTACTTTGCCCACAAGGCCTACGAGCAGGCTGAATTCACCGCGCCGCTGCAAATCAGCGGCACGGACGAGGCCTTTGAGCCGAGCGTCCTTGCGCTAGGTGGGAAACGCTTCGCTGTCAGTTGGGAGGAGGCCGGCGACGTCTGGCTGCGGTTGCTGCAGATTGAAGGCACGCCTGCGCTCGGGCCGCCGCAGAGAATCAGCCACGGCAATGGTGCACAGGCTGGCCTGGTACAGGACGGAAACGGGGTACTCGTCGTCTGGTCGGAGCGCGAGGAGCGCTTCGGTCGCATCCGTACGAGACGCCTGGGAACCGATGGATTGAACGTCGTCCAAAACGACGACTGTGCAGTCGATGCCGCGCCGCCTGTCGACGAACAACTGTATCCGACCGGTGTCGAACTCCAGGGGCGGCTGGTCGTGGCCTGGGAGGACCGGCGGCCCAAGCACACGATCATCATGGCTGCCATCGAAGACGAGCCGGCGTCCTGCCGTTTCAGCGCGCCTGTGCGGATCAGCGAGAAGCCACCGGGCAGAAATCTACCCTACGGCGCAGGGCATGGCGTCTCGCGCGTCGCACTCGACCGTATCAGCGATCAACGCCTCTTTGCCGCGTGGGCCGACAAGCGCGACTTCCGTCAAGGCTACGACGTCTGGGGCGCCTTCTACCAGATCGGCGAGTCCGAGTTCGAACAAAACCAGAAGGTGCAGGATGACTTCGGCGGACTCGCCAAGCAGCACCATGCTGCCGTTGCGGGCAACGCTAACGGACTACTGGTTGTCGCCTGGGACGACGAGCGGGAAGGCAACCCGGATGTAGTGCTGAGCTGGTACGAAGACGGCGGCTGGAGCGACGACTGGCCGTTGCCGGGCGCGTCCGGTTCGGGAGTGCAGAGCAACCCAACGGTCACGCTCGATCGCGAAGGCAATTTGCATGTGGCCTGGGTCGAGCGGGACGATGTCGACGGGGCGACCCGTTTGAAATACGGCTTCGGCCGCATCAGCCGGGAGTCGCTTTGAAGGCAGGCCAACCGGCCTCTCGCGACTGCTACAGCCATACGATCCCGTTGTCGACGCGGGCCATGCTCATGTCACCTGAGCGTTAGTCTGGTCGGCACGCCCTCGACGGGTGCAGATACATCCGTGCAATCACTGACCTGGGATATCGCTACCCGCTCTCCATCGCCAGGCGCACACCGAGGACAACCAGAATCACCCCAGATGCCCGGGACAGCCCCTGCTGCACCTTTTGTTTCTGCATCCATCTCTTGCCACGAGATATCACTAAGACCAGGCTACCAAGCCACAGAAGGCTGAGCACATTGTGGATGCACGCCATCAGCAGTGATTTTGCCAGGACCGGATCGCTTGGTGAGATGAACTGCGGCAGGAAGGCGACGTAGAAAATCGCGACCTTCGGATTGAGAACGTTTGTTGTCAGGCCTTCCCTGAATGCACCGCGGATTGCCAGCCTTCCGCGCAGGGTTTCGTTCGCTTGCATTCGACCGGCTGTGCGCAGCGTTTGCACGCCGATCCATACCAGATACAGCGCGCCGAGCCCTTTGATCAGTTGGAACAGCGTTTCTGACTGCGCAACGATTACGGATATCCCCAATGCTGAAACGACCGCATGAATTACAGTGCCGCCGAGTACGCCGAATGTCGTTGCCCAACCGGCTCCGCTACCGAATCGAATGCCATTCTTCACTACCAGCATTGTGTCGGCTCCAGGAGTAATGGCCAGAACCGCTGCCACGAGCGTAAATGCAACCAGTTGTGAGTCGAACAATGCGGTTCCCTTATCGGCGCCAACAGTGGGGATTGGATAGAGTTCGCGTTGGACGCGCTCGACGACTGCTGGCGAACCATGACGGACGACTGCCGCCGTCACTGCCGCGCAGTATTGTATCCCCCTGACAACTTTTCCAGGAAGATGAACGGCCTTGCTTTCATTTCCGAACCGACGTTTCGCCTGAGCGCCTCCGCTTGCCGCACGAATCTGTGCCGGGTAAGTGTTTCAGGTGCGGGACCAGCACTGGCGATAAGCCGTCCGATGGCCCCTGGGTCAAACTCCATGTGTCACTGAAAGCCAGAGACCAGATTGCCGTACTCGGCGATGTGCCGCGGCCACCCTTCGCTGCAATCAACAACTTTCACCGA
Source organism: Chromatiaceae bacterium (assembly GCA_024235395.1). Classification (NCBI taxonomy): domain Bacteria; kingdom Pseudomonadati; phylum Pseudomonadota; class Gammaproteobacteria; order Chromatiales; family Chromatiaceae; species Chromatiaceae bacterium. The sequence continues at coordinate 99,814 of JACKMK010000002.1, read as the reverse complement.
AGACGTCGATCCCGGCATGTCGCTGCGCCAGTGGTCCACTTCGAGCTTTTCGCCAGAATGGGCGAAATTCTCGTCGCCCAGTTCTTCGTGGGTGAGAAATATCGCGAACCTGCGAAGTTCCTTTTATGGCTTCGGAACGCGAGTGCAACACGACCCAAACCGGGCCGTGCCGCTTTTCAGCTTGAGAGTTACCCGCTCAGTGGCCCCCGCCACCCCCGGCATGGTGCCCAACGATCACCGGGACTATCGCGTAATTGGTGACGACGTTGAGGTGCGTGCTGTTATCGATGCCGCGCGACACCGGGATCTTCTCGCCTCCATGCTCAAACGCGAAGCTGCGGACCGCCCTCAGTTCCAGCAGCCAACCCGGGCAAACCAGGTTCTCGGCGCCTCCACCCACGTGCACCTCGGCATCAGCCCAGGTGATCGGTGGGTCGGTGCCATCGTCCAGCTCGAGGCTCCCTGTCACGACATCACCCTCCAGCATTCCGGCCATGGCAACGTCACACTCGGCCGGAACCAGGTCCCACCGCTCGTCACTGCTGGTTGAGGTGATCCAATGGAAGTGCGTGAAACTGCCCGGCTGGGGAATCCCGCTACGCGCATTGATCAGCCAAATCGGGTGATCGTCGCCATTCACACCACTGTGCGAAACGAACACCGCCTCGGCGGGTACCGCACGCACGTGCCAGCCGACCACACAATCGATCGAATCGACACCGCATTCCTCGTTGTGTTCCCCGGCGCCCCTTGGATGGCGGGCCACCGGCAGGCCTGAGGCTTCGTCGGTCTCTCCGGTGAAATAGATGTACAACCGCCCTTTGAGCGAGCCGTCCCGCTGGCGCTTGTTCTCCATATGGGAATCGATGTGGTTGCCCATCACGAAGTCATAGGGTGGTCGGTGAAGCTCGCCGCCTCCAACCGCCGAGGTAAACGCTGGGAGTGCCGAAGCGATCACTCCACTCGTCAAAGTCTGCCATCTCATGATGAAGTCCTCCTATCAGGATTTCCAACTTGAACTGCAGATCTCGCTGCTCATACGCGGAACCCGATGACACGGAAATCTTGAGCCCCGGTCAGACCCGCCAGGAACCCGCTGGCCTTTACCACTGCACTCGCCACGGGCGTCCCTACAGGGCTCACCTTTGCAACAAATTTCGCTTTCGCTCGTATTCCTCCTCGTCGATCTCTCCCCGCGCAAACCGCTCCTGCAGAATTTCGAGCGGTGACCTGTGCGAACTGTCTCGCTTGCTGTCTGCGGACGTTGCGGCCTTGACCACCCATACGATCACGACGATCAGCAGAATCCAGAACAGCCACATGAAGCCTCCGCCCAAACCCATGCCATGGCCATCGAACATGACCTTACCTCCTGCTACAGCTGTGCACGTCGCAACCGCAACGCATTGCCGATGACCGATACCGAGCTGAAGCTCATCGCCACCGCGGCGATCATCGGCGACAGCAGCCAACCGAAAAACGGATACAACACACCGGCAGCCACGGGCACGCCGAGGGCGTTGTAGACGAAAGCAAAGAAGAGATTCTGGCGAATGTTTCTCATCGTGGCGCGACTCAGGCGTCTCGCGCGTACGATTCCGCGCAGATCCCCTTGCACCAGCGTCACGCCGGCACTGTCCATCGCCACGTCCGTACCCGTACCCATTGCGATGCCAACGTGCGCCTGTGCGAGGGCTGGCGCATCATTGATACCATCACCCGCCATCGCGACCCTGTGTCCTTCGGCCTGCAGCTGGCGGACGATCTCGGCTTTCCGATCCGGGAGCACCTCGGCCTCGACCCGATCGATGCCGAGTTGTTCTGCCACCGCCTTGGCCGTCGTATGGTTATCGCCGGTCAGCATGACAACCCGGATGCCGTCGTCGTGCAGCGCCGCAATCGCCACGCGGGATGATGATTTCACCGGGTCGGCCACGGCGAGCAGCCCCGCCACTCGACCGTCCACCGCGACGAACATCACGCTCTGACCCTTTGTGCGACGCGAGTCGGCTTCGGATGTCAATTCGCCCGGTTCCAGCGACAGTGACTGCAAAAACCTGACGTTGCCCAACGCCACGGACTGCCCGGCGATCGTCCCTTTCACCCCCTGGCCGGTTATCGATTCGAAGCCTTCGGCAGAGTCCAGGGCGATGTCCCGTTCCTCTGCTCCGCGGACGATCGCCTGGGCAAGCGGGTGTTCACTGGCGCGCTCGAGACTCGCAGCGAGACGCAGCAACGCCTTCTCGTCAAATCCCTGCGAGACCGCCACACCGACCAGCGTTGGTTTCCCCTCGGTCAAGGTGCCGGTCTTGTCGACCACCAGCGTGTCGACCTTTTCCATGACTTCCAGCGCCTCTGCGTTCTTGATCAAAACGCCGAGGCCGGCACCCTTGCCGGTGCCGACCATGATCGACATGGGAGTCGCGAGACCCAGCGCACAGGGACAGGCGATGATGAGCACCGCGACGGCATTGACGATCGCATGCGCCAGCCGCGGTTCCGGCCCATAGACCAGCCAAAGCGTGAATGCGAGCAAAGCGACCAACACGACCGTCGGCACGAAATAGCCCGCAACGATGTCGGCCAGACGCTGGATTGGCGCCCGCGAGCGTTGAGCCTCACCGACCATCTGGACGATCCGTGCAAGCAGGGTATCGCTACCGACCCTTTCCGCCTCCATCACCAGCCCACCCGTACCGTTCACCGTGGCGCCGATCAGGCGGTCACCCGCCTGCTTTTCGACGGGAACCGACTCGCCGGTGACCATCGATTCATCGACCGCACTGCGCCCGTCGATGACCTTCCCATCCACAGGCACCTTCTCGCCCGGCCTGATTCGCAGGCGGTCACCGCGATCAACTTGCTCGAGCGGGACGTCTTCTTCGGTACCGTCGGCACGAATAACGCGTGCCACCTTCGGTGCCAGGCCGAGCAGCGACCGGATCGCGGAGCCGGTCCGACTGCGTGCGCGCAACTCCAAGACCTGACCAAGCAATACGAGCGCGGTGATGACGGCCGCGGCCTCGAAATAGACCGGTACCGTGCCGTCCGCATGGCGCATCGCCGGCGGGAAGACATCCGGCAGCAACAGTGCGACGACGCTGTACAGCCAGGCGACACTCACCCCCAGGCCGATCAGCGTGAACATGTTCAGATTCCACGACCGCACGGATTGCCAGGCGCGCACGAGGAACGGCCAGCCACCCCACAGCACCACCGGTGTGGCGAGCACGCACTCGATCCATTGAACAAGACGCATCCCGACCCACCCGGGCAGCCAATGCGGCGCCAGGTCGGCAACCATCGCGAGCATGAACACCGGTACGGCGAGTACGCTGCTCACCCGGAAGCGGCGGGACATGTCGGCAAGCTCGGGGTTCTCCTCGTCGCTCGCCACCTCACGCGGCTCGAGGGCCATGCCGCAGATCGGGCAGTTGCCGGGATGGTCCTGCGCCACCTCGGGATGCATCGGACAGGTGTATTCCGTACGTCTTGCCGCTGTCCCCGGCGATGCGGGCTCCAGCGCCATACCGCATTTTGGGCAAGCCCCCGGGGCATTCTGGCGAACCTCGGGGTGCATCGGGCAGGTATGGACCGACGAGGTCGCCTCGGCTTCGGCACATCGCGAACAACTGTCGTTCGCCGCCGGGCTTGCCGCCTGGTGATGTGCGCCGCCCTCTTCAGCCGGTTGGCCAACGTAGGTTTCAGGCGCCTGCTTGAACCTGTGGAGACAATGCTCGCTGCAGAAGAAGTAGGTCTTCTCCGCATAGCCGACATGCAGCTCACTGTCACCCGACACCGTCATTCCGCAGACCGGATCGACGTATCGACCACGGGGTTCCGCGGTCCGTCCCAAGATGGTCGAACTCATGGCTGACCTCTCTATGTGTTCATTCACACCCTCGAAGACCGCCGAAGTCGAGAAAACCGGATCGGGTTGTGCGTGTCGATGTCCGAACCCGAAGATGATCCAACCGTCAGCGCCGAATAACGAGCGTCACCATCCCGCCCCGATCACGCCGGCCCCTATCCGATCTGATTCCTTGCCTGGACGCCAACCGTGGTCCTTTTCTCACTGAGACTGGATCTTCGCCTCATTGGTTTCGCCGTCATCGGCGCGCAAACACGCGTTCGCGTCCGTCGTTGCCGATCGCCATCACGTCGTAGGGGTCCTGGCGCGGCCCTTCCATGCCGGGCGATCCCATCGGCATGCCCGGCACGGCCAACCCCTTGATATCGGGTTTCTCGTCGAGCATTCGCTCGACCAGGTCGGCCGGTACGTGCCCTTCGATGAAATAGTTGCCCACCTTCGCCGTGTGACAGGACTGCATGCGACCAGGGACACCAAGCTCACGCTTGATCACCTGCAGATCGCGTCGATTCTCGACCTCCACGCTGAACCCGGCGTTTTCCATGTGCTTGACCCACTTCCCGCAGCAACCACAGCTTGGACTCTTGTAAACGACGATATCGGCGGCAGCGCTCTGCTGGGTGACGAGCAGACCAAGCCCTCCGACCAGCGCTGTCAGGCTGATGCCCCAGAATGCCCGTCGCACTGCAGAAACGGGCTGCGACCGGCTCTTGCCTCTTCTATTCATCGTCATGTCTCCTGGTATAGGGATCGCATGTCCCTTTCTGCCTAACGGGTGGCCTGTATGCCACCACTGACCGCGAGGTCACGCTCGTGCCAGATGGCGTAGATCTTGTCCGACCAGTGCGACTGTACCCAGGCGAGGATCGCGTCAATGTCCTGCGACGACAGCTTGTCGCCGAATGCCGGCATACTGCCCCCGACCGGCGCGCCGCCTCGCCGGACAACGGTACGCAAGATCTCGAGCGGGTGATGCCAGGTATGCGCAGTTCCGTTCAACGGTGGAGGTGGCAACCTGCCGTTCGCGTCGCGGGTCTTCCAGTCCTGCGTACCCTCGGCGTTGGGTTTATGGCAGCTCGCGCAGTGCTGCGCGTAAAGGGTCGCGCCGGTGTCAACCTGTTCGGCCGTGTACCAGCGCATTTTGACGGGGATCCCGGCCGGTGCCGCTGTATCCGTCCAGCGTGGTTGCGTATCCGGCTGTTCGCGTTCGCAGGCAGTCGCGGCGATGATCGCGCCAACCATCAGCACCGGTTTCGTCACCTGCGTCACCTTGAACAACGCCATGATCGGTACCTCGCATAAGGTTTCAATATCGCACCATCAGAACCAGGCGCGTACGCCGGCGACGAATTGCACATCATTGGTATCTTCACCCTCTGCACGCGCGAAGTCGGCCGTGTTGCCAAACTTCCTGGTCCAGTTCACGCCGATGTAGGGCGCGAACTCGCGGCGGATCTCATAACGCAGGCGCAACCCCAGCTCCAGGTCGGACAGGCCGGAGCCCGTTCCGGTAGCTTCATCGTTCTTCGTATGCAGATCGATTTTCATCTCTGGCGACAACACCCAGCGCTGGGTGAACATCCACTCGTACTCCGCTTCCAGGCGTGCACCGACCTGTCCGCTCTCGCCGATGAAAGCAGCGGCGTCGATCTCGAACCAGTACGGCGCAAGCCCCTCAAGACCAATCGCCAGCCAGTCACGATCCGGCTTGGGTCGGATGTCATGTCGCCAGCCGACCTGCAGATCCCAGTAAGGCGCGACGGCTCGGCTATACAGCGCCTGCACCTCGGCCTCCTCCGTTTTGCCATCGACATGCTCGACGTCCGCTTTCAGCCACAGCTTGTTCAGGTCCCGCCCGATCCATGCCTGGGCTTCGAGCACGCGCGGGTCGGGCCCGTTGGTGGATCGGATCTCGAGTTGGTTGATCATGACCTTCGCCAGGATCGGATCGTCGTTGCCAGCCGCTTGCGTCAAAGCAGGCAACAACACCAGCGCGGCCATGCCATAGCATCTTGTTCTCATTCCCGATACTCCTTAGCTGACCACGACTTTGCGGAACATGCCGGGCATGTGATAAAGCAGATGGCAGTGGTAGGCCCAGCCGCCCATCGCATCCGCCGTCACCAGGTAACTGAGCATGGCGCCCGGCTGCACGATCGCCGTGTGCTTGCGCGGTATCTTTCCCGGCTCGCCGGTCTCCACGTCGCTCCACATGCCGTGCAGATGGATCGGGTGATTCATCATCGTGTCGTTGATCAGGTTGATGCGCACCCGCTCGCCATACTTCAGCTGCAGAGGTTCGGCATCCGCGAACTTGATCCCGTTCATCGACCACATGTATCGACTCATGTTGCCGGTCAGATGCAGATTGATCTCGCGCTCGGGTTCGCGCGGGTCATCTGTACGTCCGAGTCGGAACAGGTCTGCGTAGGTCAGCACGCGGCGTCCGTTGTTTCGCAGGCCAATGCCTGGATCGTCGAGCCGGTACTGGGCCGCGTCGGCAAGCATGTCGACCTGCGGCCCCATCCGCACCTCGTCATGGGTCACGGGTTCGGCACTGCCGTATCCGGCAGGACCGGACCCCATCGGCATCTCTTGGGCATGACCCACATCCGTCATGTTGTGCTGCCCATGATCCATACCCGACATCATGGCGGCGCCACACTTCATCGCACCCATGGCGGGCTTGGCGTCATCCATGGCCGCCATGGCATCCGGACTGTGATCCATGGACCCCATGCCGTGCATGCCGTGGTCCATTGCCATGCCCATGTCGCCATGGGTCAGGATCGGTGCGGGGTCCATCGACGGTACCTCGGCAACCAGCGATGCGTCCGGCGTAAGCGTCCCTCGCGCGTACCCCGAGCGGTCGATCGCCTGGGCGAACACGGTGTAGGCCCGATCATCGTGCGGCTCGACCAACACGTCGTAGGTCTCGGCGACGCCCATGCGGAACTCGTCGACGGTGACCGGCTCGATGTACTGACCGTCGGCGGCGACCACCGTCATCTTCAGGCCGGGAATACGCACGTCGAAGAAGGTCATTGCCGCGGCATTGACGAACCGCAGCTTGATACGTTCGCCACGTCTGAACAGGCCCAGCCACCCATCGGCGGGTGTCACGCCGTTCATCAGGAAGGTATAGGTGTAGCCGGTGACATCCGAGATATCACGGTCCGACATGCGCATCTCGTTCCACATGCCGCGGTTCGCCCAGAAGCCGCTCCAGCCCTTTTCCTCGAGCTCGGCCACCGCTTCGCCGACGGTACGTTCGCGGAAGTTGTAGTAGTGCGACAGCTTCTTGAGCTTCGCGTAGATCGCGTGCGGGTCTTCGTCGGACCAGTCCGAAAGCACGACCACGTATTCCCGGTCGTAGGAGAAGGGCTCTGGCTCCTTCGGATCGATAACGATTGCGCCGTAGGCGCCCGTCTGCTCCTGAAATCCGGAATGACTGTGGTACCAGTAAGTGCCACTCTGCCTGACGGTGAACCGGTAGCTAAAGGTCTCGCCCGGCTTGATCCCTTTGAACCCGTCACTGATATTCGGCACACCGTCCTGCGAACTCGGCAGGATGATTCCGTGCCAATGGATCGAGCTGTCCTCGGCAAGGTGGTTGGTGACGTTCAGCGTAACGGTGTCGCCCTCTTTCCAGCGCAGGACCGGCGCCGGCACCGAGCCGTTGATCGCGGTGGCAAAACGGTCCTTGCCGGTGAAATTGACCGGCGTCGGGCGGTAAGTGAGGTCAAACCGTGTGCCCGAGAGTACCTGCGGTCCCATCCGTGCCCGCAGCACGTCGGCCTGGCTCGGACGCGGGCTCACGCCCATACCCAGCAACGCCCCACCGGCGGCGAGACCCTGGACGAAGCGACGACGCGAGAGTGAGAAACTGCCACGCGAAGGCAGAAGAATCTTCGACATAGATACGACTTCCTCGTTGCTGTGTGCGATGCGAATACACCGGCACACCGGACAAAGCCGCCTGCTGAACAGGCAGCCGTTCAGTCAGCGAAAGGAAGTCAGGCTTGCGGGGGACGGAGAGGTGGGGTGAGCATGCCGGCGACCGGGCGGTCGCCAGTCAGTGCGGCTTCACTGGATGCAAACTGCTCGAACGCGAGCATTGGCGATGTATCCAACACAATTGCGGTGCCGGCGCAGTGCCCCATCTTGCAGACACCACCCTGACAACAGTCTTTGTCACAACCGTCGCAGTCCTGTGGTGACTGTGACGCATCGTAGGTATCGCTCGTATCCGTCAGACGCTCATGATGGCCGTGGACCATGCTGTGGGCCACCATGGCTGCCTGCCCGGCGTTAGGGGCACAGGTATGCGAACCCGCCATGACGCCGCCGATCGGGCCGATACCGACCAGCAAAACGAGCAGGGCAATCAGCACCTTGTTCGTCTTCCTGAACATGCAACGAGTATAGGCACTCCCTGTTGAAGGTGCTAACTCAGAGCCAGGGAACGCCGAATAGTTCCGGCCCCGTGGTCGTCTGCCCATTTCCACACAAGATGCGCAGGTTTCCCAGGGACCGGGTTAGCTGTAGAAATAAATCCCCGATTTCAATTTCTTACCCGCGAACACCCGACACTCAGCCGAACATCGAAAGCGGCGGTCCGGGAAATCGCCGCGCTCCGAGCTGGTGGAATTCACTGGACGCACGAAATCGTCCACCTCCCCGACCGTCGGCAGACCGCACTCTGTGCCTGACGGGTCCGGCGCGGCCGCCTGTCGGCCGATGGGAATGGAGGCTCCGATTTTCGGCACGCATCGACGGCGAGATTTCACCGCGAAGTCGGAACAGCGCGCCCCCGGATTACGCAGACCCTCGCCCGACCTTGAGTTGGGAGCTAATCTTGAACCCGGACATATCCCCAAGAAGGAGCCTGGATCGTGATTCGATTCATCCACTGTATGAAACGTAAGGAAGATGTTTCCATCGAGGCATTCCGCGCGTTTTGGCACGGCGCCGAATTCAACGACCTCCTCGACAGAATGCTCGGCCTGTCGCTGACGGCCGGTGTAAAAAAGAACCTCACACTCGACATCGACGCGAACAAGGTGCTTCAACAGGAACGCGGCGCAAGACACCCCTTCGACGGTGTCCTGGAGATCCTCTGGCAGTCGGGACGCGACGTTGCCGAGCTGCTCGACGACGAGGAATTTCAACAACTCACACGACAGATGGAAGCGGCGCAGCGTGAGTTTGTCGACTTTCAGGAATCGCGGCGGTTCTTTACCGAGTACGACAGTGATCAGGCCTGAAAGCCCGGAGATACCTCACTCCAGAGCGAATCAATCGTCAATGTACCACCTGGAGTCACGCTTGAATCGCAAGGGCAGCCCCGACGACCTGCACCTTGGCCTGTGGGCCCCGGATGCGGACAACAGCCGAACAAGATGACCTCACCTTCGTTGAGTCTCAGGTTGTTGTTGTTTGTCGTTTGCGCGAGCGCCGAGTGTCACGCCGATGACATCCTCGTACCGACGCCCTCCGGGGAAGAGCTGACCGCCGAGCGATTCCCTGCCGATGGCCGGTACCTGATCGTGTGGTTTGCGCCGGAATACGGATTTCGCGGCAACCACCGCTCGCTGGCCGCGGGACTTGCCCGAGAGGGGATCGAGGTCTGGTTGAGCAACATCCCGGAATCCCTGTTCATGCCGAACGGGACCGAATCGATCAGGCAACTGGACGGAAGTTTCGCAGCGGACATGATCGAGTTTGCCCACGACAGCACGGGGAAAAGGGTTGTGGTTGCCGGGGATTCGTATGGATCCGTGGTGGCGTTGCTGGGTGCCCGCGGCTGGCAACTGCGCAGGCAGAATGATCCGGGCTTGCTGGGCGCCATTCTGTTTTCACCCTATACCTACGCCTCCATACCTCCACTGGGTGAACTGCCGGAGTATCTTCCCATCGTCTCGGCAAGCAATGTCCCCATGTTGATCTATCAGACAAAGGGCAGTGCGATCTTCAGCCAGCTGCCGACGCTGCTGGAGAAGTTGCAGCAACACGGCAACCCCGTGTACACACAAGTCGTACCGGACATGATGGGTTTCTTCTATCAGGATCCACCGACCGTCGCGATGTCCGAGCAGCTGGCACTGTTGCCGGCGAAGGTAAGCCGGATGCTGACATTGTTGGAGGGGCATCCCCTTCCGGCCCAACCCGTCGCGCTTGATGCCGGGGTATCCGTCAAGAGTGGTATCGATGTTGCCCTGAAGCCCTTCCGGGGTGGTGTTGACCCGGTCCCCATCGCGTTGCCGGATACTGCTGGCCACAACGTCGTAAGGGAGAACTTCACGGGCAAGGTGACGCTGATCAACTTCTGGGCCACCTGGTGCCCGCCCTGCGTCGAAGAGATACCTTCGTTGAATCGCCTGCGCAGCAAAATGGCTGGTCTTCCCTTCGAACTGATATCCATCAATTACGCCGAAAACATCGCCGATATCCAGTCGTTCATGGAAAGGGTGAGAGTCGATTTTCCCGTGCTGCTGGATCGCGACGGCCAGTTCGCGCGGCAATGGAACGTCGTCTCATATCCGTCGACGTTCATTATCGATCCGGAAGGGAATATCCGGTATGGCGTGAATGCTGCAATCGACTGGGACGATCCTGCGGTGATCGGCACACTGAAATCACTGCTCAACGGCCACTGACGGTGAAATGCCGCCGGTATGGAGGATGCGAAAATGAACACGCAAAGACAGGTGCAGCAAATCGTACTCGTTGTGCTGATGCTGGGATTGGCGTCTGCCGCCTGTGCAGACGAGCCGGGCGAGGGCTGGGAGAAGATGGTTTTCCACATCGATGAGGCGCGCAATGCGAGATGGGCGCTCATGCTCGCCAACTCCTATCTCGACGATAGCCCTGGCGCGAGGATTGTTATCGTGGCTTTCGGACCCGGGATAGACTTCCTGCTCAACGGCGCCGAAGACGGACGGGGCAACCCCTATGACGCGGCGGTCATGGAATTGGCGGCCAAAGGCGTCGCCTTCAAGGTATGCGCGGCGACGCTCGGCGCAAGACAGCTTGCGAAGGAACGCGTCGTAGACGAAGCAAGCATAGTGCCTTCGGGATTGTCTGAGATCGCGCGACTGCAGATCAAAGAGGGCTACGCCTATTTGAAGCCATAGCGCCAGGCAACCGGTTACCCCCTGTCCGAACGGACGACCCTGTCAGCGGCAGGTCATGTGATTCGTCCGGTCGGGCTGTGCTGCGCATGGTCGACCCGCGCATCATCGATGCGCCAGCATCTTCCCGCTGCTCGCGGGAGCGGTTGGTTTCATAGGCCATAGTATTGCCGTTTCTGAACCTTGCATCGGAAGCTCCGTCACCCGTGGGACTTTGTCGCCGGCCCGTGTTGTTTTTGGCCCGTCGCGACTGCGAACAACCCCCTCGCGGGAATTACGGATGCGACGACGCTGCACCGCTCTCCTCTGATTGCTTCAGTAGCTCTTTCAGGCTTTGTGTCGCGCCCTTGCCGAGGCGTTTCATCAGATTGCTGGCATCCTTGATAGTGACATCGAGTGGCGTCACGCGACCCCGGGCCACCGCACAGACCGACCCCGACCAGGGATCCGGCGCACCTGGCAGATAGACAAGGCACTTTTCCCCGTCCAGCGACTCCACTTCGAAGCCCAGCTGCCAGGAATCATCGAACCTGACCAGTACCGGTGCCAGGTCCCGCGTATCGTCGGGCGTGAGCACGCTGCCCGCCTTGGCCTTCATGAGCGCATACGCGGGAACGTGATCCAGTACGTTGGCCTCCAGGGAGTTAACCGCTCTTTTCGCGGCCGGCGACCGTGCCGCGAGGCCGGCGAGGAAACAGACGACGACAACGATCGCCAACGCGACCAGTTCGGCGATGGCCACGCCGCCAAACGTGTCGACCGGCAGCGCCGCCGCTACCGGTTGTGCGAGCTTACCGGTCAGCTGCAGCGCCTTGTCGACGATGGCAATGAAAATGACGATGGGAACCAGAAAAACGATGCCCCCAAGCACCGTCGTTTTGAAAAAGCTGAGCATTATCAGATCCACCAGCAGAATCGCCCGGAAGTGGGACGTATCCCGAAGTCTAGCGATCGTTTGAGCCCGGTGACACGGCCGGAGACCGAAACGCACGAACGCGCTCAGCGTGGTGACGGGCGGCCGGACCCTTCCAATGGCGGCGACGATCTGAAGGTCCTTTGGCGCGGTCAGTTATCCGGTCCGCTCGACCGAGTCGGCAGGTGCGGACCAGGACACCGTCGCGCGTATTCCAGGTACGCGATGGCGGGCCGGATGCGCGATGGTGCTGCGCTACGCCGACCTGACGGCCGCGCACCCGGCGAAGTGCGGGGAGCGGTTGTGGGCGCCGAAGTTGGCGGTCACATCCATGATGGCTACACGCGGAATCAGAAAACAAAGCCCAGAGCCAATTGCTAAGCCTTTGTCTTTAATGGCGCGCATGGAGAGATTCGAACTCCCGACCTCGTGGTTCGTACGCGCGTTTCGTGAGTATCAGGTCCGGGCCGACCCGCTTCCCTTTGTCCCAGGGCGCAGGATGGGCGAAGCGTGTCGGACCCTATGTGAGCAATGGCATTGCCAGCTCCGCCATTGAGTGAAGGAATCAGTGGGATCACGCCGGGACTTGCTTCGGTCACCAACGGGGTTGCCTGTTGCTCCCCAAAAAGACAATCTCTGCAGAACATGTCCAAGCTACTGATCAAATTGCGCCATGCGCCCGAGGACGAGATTCAGGAAATCCGTGGCCTGTTAGAGAAGCACCACATAGCTTTCTACGAGACGCAGGCTGGACCCTGGGGCGTCTCCGCCCCGGGTATCTGGCTGAAGAGCGAACACCAGTATGACCGTGCGAAGGCGTTGTTGGCTGACTACGAGGAACAGCGTTTCCGCGACAAACGCGCTGAGTACGAGAGCCTGCGTAGCGCTGGTCGACACCGCACTTTTCTACAGAACCTGAAAGAGAACCCCGTGCAGATCATTCTCTACAGCCTGGTCGCGGGGCTGGTGCTGTACTTTTCGATCAGCCCATTCTTTCCGGACAACTGAACCAGGAAACGACAAAGCGCCACGCGGAGCGCGGAATTGTGATTCTTGAGCGATAACGGCGGCTTGCGGCTGCGGATCCAACCGGCCGACGCAACACATGGGTTAAATCGCTCGGCTGGTGTTTGATAGTCTGGCGTTCTGCTTGGCCGTCCCTTGAGCTGGAACGCGTCGGCCTCGAAAACAAAAAGGCTCAGCCCTGAAGAGCCAAGCCTTTGTTTTGAATGGCGCGCATGGAGAGATTCGAACTCCCGACCGCCTGGTTCGTAGCCAGGTACTCTATCCAACTGAGCTACATGCGCAAATTCGAGGCGCGAATTTTCGTTTTTTTCCGCTGCGCTGTCAATTGATGGCGACCAGGACGACCCGGAGCACCTCAGGAGGTATGGGCCGCGGCCGATTTCTGAGGTGGCTCAGTGGATTGCGCGGCATACGGCCTTCTCGGATGATGTCAGCGTACGAGGGGGCGTCGGGGCCCGCCACACCACCCGGCGGAGAAGACCGGGCCCGGTTCCGCGCGCTGGCGAAACCGGCCAATCGCCTACCCGGACTCAGCCACCGCGGCTGTGCATCTCCCGCATGCTGTCGCTCAGGCGGGCCCCGATCAGGGACATCAGGCGCAGGCCCTCCTGTGTGCCCGGGTCGCTGACCAGTTTCAGCAGCCCCCCGATGCCACCCGACGCCGGTGGCGCAGTCGCCAGATCGCGGCTCGCCTCGGTAAACGCATTGGACAGGCTGATCAGGAACTGCTGGTTCTCGGGGCGGTCGAGCTCCTGCAGCAGGTGGATCAATCCTTCGTTGCGCGTCAGCCGATCGAGCAGTGTGATCCCCTCGCTGAATGCCGAGGCCAACCGGCTGACCATGTCGTCGGACAAGGCATCGCGTGCCGCTGCGAGCACCGACGACAGTTCGGCGAGCTGCTCCAGATCACCGGCACTGACAGTCATGTCGGTTTCAGCTTGAGTGTCGGTTGTCATGGCGTTTGGCTCCTTACAGCAGACCGCGGACGCTGGTCCAATACATCTTGTTGTACGACATCTTGAACCAGTGCATCGACCTGTTCGGCGATTTCAGGTCCGGGGGATTTTCATAGTTGAACATCGCATAGGTCGCGCTGTCGTGGCCCGTCTCGATGAAACAGTACACCTTGCCGTCGTACTCTTTCACCGGCGTGCCGATCTTCACGATCGAAGAAATATTCTCGGCGATCACCTCGGCCTCGAAGTGCGCCGCCGAACCGGTCTTGCTGACCGGCAGATTGGTCGTGTCGCCGACGACGTACACGTTGTCGTGACCCTCCATCGTCAGCTGGTGACGATCGGTCGGAATCCAGCCGCCGGTCCCGAGCGAACCCTGCTCGATCACTTCCTGGCCCCGATGCGGCGGGATCGAGATCAGCAGATCATACTTGGTCTCGGTACCCTCTTCGCTGTGCACGACCTTGTTCTCCACGTCGACCTCCTTGACGTTGAACAATGTCTCGTACTCGATGCCCATGCGATCGAACTCGGGCTTGGCCCAGGTCGCGACGTTCGCGATCGTATGGATGCGTCCGATTGGGTAGTGGTACTTGATATGCACCTTGTCGCGGATACCACGCGCCTTGAAGTAGTCGTGCAGCGAGAAGGTCACCTCGACCGGTGCGATCGGGCATTTATGCGGCACGCCCACGACGATCGCAATGGTCCCGCCCTGAAACTCGCGCAGTCGCTTGTACATCTGCACTGCGCCTTTCTCGGAATAGAAGGTCTCGGATCCTTCCGACAACCCCGGTATCTCCTCTGGCACGATGCGCGACCCGGTCGCGATCACGAGGATATCGTAGGCGTGAGTCTTGCCACTCTTGGTCTTGACCTGGTTCCGGTCGAGCTGGAACTCTTCCACCGGATCGACATGGAACTCTATACAGGATTCGAGCAGGCTGGCTTGTTTGCGGTACAGCTCGTCGGGCATCATCTGGCCGAAAGCGACGTACAAGAGCCCTGGTTGATACATGTGCTTGTCCGATGCCGACAGCATCGTGATCCGCACCTTCTTTTCCCGAATCTCACCAGCGAGTCGTCGCGCGAGGTTGTTGCCAACGATGGTGCCGCCGGTGCCGCCTCCCACTATCAGAATTCTCATTGGCGCTTCCTCCGAGGATAGAGTCCTGCGATCAGATCGACCTGGTGAATGCCCGCCGGCACCGCCGTCGAGGCGTTATTTCGCCTTGCGGACTTTGACATGCCAGACCCCCTCGACCTTTTCATTGCTGATCAGTTCATGGCCCACCTTCGCGACCCACTCCGGGACATCGGCCGCCGTGCCCTCGTCGGTCGACAGCAGCTCCAACGTATCACCGACGCTGGCCTGCTTCATGTAGGTGATCAATTCCATCAACGGGCCCGGGCAGAACGTGTTGCGCGCATCGACGACCTTACTTTCACTCATTGTCTTGTTCCTCTTCGAACCGGGGTTTTGCCCGCGTCAAACGTTCAGAACGTCAGAAGCTGCCCGCCTTCGGCATCGCTCAGGAAGCGCGTCAGGCCGGTCGGCGGACCGAGTTCCGGTTCGAGTTGATCTTCCGCGACCTGCAGCAGATCCACCGCCATCGAACACGGTAAGAGTTTTGCATCGCCGAGCTCCGCGGCCTGCTTGAATAGTTGCTTGAACGGCGGCACACCCTGTGTACGGTCCATCAGGGCACCGAACTCGCCCTCTACGGGAGCCGCCTGATCGTTGCCCTTGATGAAATGTGGCAGCGCGTTCATCGAGAAAAAGACGGATACCTCGTCGCCGGTTGCAGCCGCGACAGAGGCAATCATCGCTGCCATCTGAAGTTTCTCGCGGGTTCCTGATACACAGACAATGTTTAACTGCTGAGCCATGCTTTCGTTGCCTCGTTTGCTGCAGGTCCGATTCGGGCGCGACCTACCACTTCTTGGACATCACGTTTTTCAGCGCCTCGTTGCGCAACGTCAGATCCGCGACCAACGATCGCAGTCTCTGGTTTTCCTCTTCCAACTCCTTGAGTCTGCGTTCCTGCGATACCGCCGCATTTCCGCGATTGGCGCGCCATTCAACCAGTGTCGCTTCCGAAATCCCGTGCCTGCGACAAAGCTCGTCGAGTGCCGCCCCGTTTTCGGCTTCCTGCAGTACCGCGCTGATCTCCGCTTCGGTAAATCGCGACTCTGACATCACGGTCTCCTTGTTCCCCGTTTGGTATCTCCTCTTCTGCCCGGGTCACTGCACACAACGACGGGGGCGAACCGCATCACCCACCCAGCACATCTCCGAATGCCCCTGCGGGCTGGGTTCAGGCTGTCTGTCCGCGGTGCCAGCTGAAACGCTTGATCAGCAGCACGCAGGCGCTATCGAGGACATAGCCGATCACACCGATCACCAGGACCATCCCCATCAGATGGTCGTAAGACAGGGTCTCGCGTGCATCTTCGATCGAATAGCCCAAGCCGGAATGGACACCAAGGAACTCCGCCGGCACCAGCACGATCCACGCGACCCCGAGCGCCAGGCGTATGCCGGTAAGGACGTCGAACGTGATCGCAGGGACGATGATCTTGGTGACCAGCTGCCAAGGTTTGGCGCCAAGGTTACGCGCAACCTTGAACCACGCCGGGTCGACCTTCGCCAGACCGGCCGCCGTGGCGAACGCGACCGGCCAGACCGACGCGATGGAAATCAGGAAGATGATCGCCTGGTCCCAGGTGACGAACACGATCACCGCGATCGGTTCCCAGGAAAGGGGACTGATCATGCGCAACAGCTGGAAAGGTGAGTTGCTCAGCTCCCGGAAACGTCGACTGCGCCCGATCAGAATGCCGAGCGGCACACCGATACCGATCGCGATCAGCAGGCCGAGTCCCAGTCGGTAACCGCTGGCGACCACGGCACTCTGTATGGTGCCCTCTTCCCACATGTAGCCGATGGCCTTGAATGCGGGTATAGGCCCGAAGTCGGCGAAATGCTCCATTTCGGGATCGAGCGTGATTGCAGCGATGCCGATCCACCAAAGTACAAACAGAATGGCCAGGCCACCGAAGAAATTCGTCAGGCCACGCGTCGAGTGCGCGACCCCCGCCGATACGGCGCCATACACCCTGGCGGTGCAGGCTACGACCATTGACGACGTGTTGTTGACGCTCATCTACCGCCCCGTCTCAGGTACCGTCGTGGCCCACAGCGCGTTGCATCCCAAACGCTGTGCGTCGCCAAAACAATCAGTCGCGGAACGCCTCATTTACTTGCGCTCCCAGCTGAAGTGCTTGATCAACAGCACGCATATGCTGTCGAGTGCGTAGCCGATGATTCCGATCACCAGCACGATCGCCGTCAGATGGTTGTAAGACAGTGTCTCGCGCGCATCTTCGATCGAATACCCCAGCCCCGAAGTGACCCCGAGGTATTCGGCGGGCACCAGCACGATCCACGCGACACCGAGCGCCAGGCGTATACCGGTGAACACGTCATAGCTGATGGCCGGCAGGATGATCTTGGTGAGCATGTCCAGCGGCTTGGCCCCCAGGTTCCGAGCCACCTTGAACCAGGCCGGATCCACTTTCGCGAGTCCAGCCGCGGTCGAGAACGCCACCGGCCAGACCGAGGCCATCGCGATCAGGAAGATGATCGAACCATTCCACGTCGCGAACACCAGGACCGCCAGCGGCATCCATGACAGCGGGCTGATCATGCGCAGAAACTGGAACGGCGAGTTGCTCAGTTCACGAAACCGCTTGCTGCGCCCCATCAGGATGCCGATCGGCACGCCGATGATGATCGCGATCGCCAATCCCGATCCCAGTCGGAAACCGCTCGCGGCCACCGCTTTCTGGATCTTGCCTTCCTCCCAGAGCACCGGGAACGCCTGGAAAGTCGGCACCGGCCCGAACGAGGCAAAGCTTTCCGTCTTCGGATTGGCGGCGATGAAATAGGCCCCAATCCACCAGACCGCCAGCAGAATCGCCAACCCACCAAAGAAGTTGGCGAGGCGCCGTCCCGTGGACGCCAGGACACGGGATGATCCCGTTTCTTGGATCCCTCCAGCGGGTACGGCGCCGTTGCTCATAGCTCCACCACCTCCACGCGGTTGTACGGGTCGTCACCCTTCGGCACACTCGGGTCGTTGCGCCATGCCGGATTCGCCTCGAGGGATTTGCGCACGTAGTCGTAGTTCACCAGATCGTTGGCGACGAATTCCGGGGTGAGCGTATCGAGGAACCCGGCATCGCCGGTGATCACCGACTTCTTGAGATCGCTGACGACCAGCTCGGTGGCGGAGCGATACGGCCAACTCTGGAAGTTGATCCGGTCCATTCCCCACTCCGGGTGTTTGATCGCCATCGGATTGTTGTAATAGGCCGGGTCATAGAACAGCATCGCGCGCTCGACCACCGCTTTCGGGAACGGGAGATACTTCTTGCCGTCCCGCGAAAGCATCTCGGCCATCTCCTCGCGGTTCTCCGCCAGGTGGATCTGTGCAGCGATGATCGCGTTGTGTACGCCCTGCGCCCAGGCCGCACGATCCGGGTCCATCGCATCGGCTTCGTGCATGACCACCACGCAGCAGGGATGGCCCTTCCAAACATCGCCGGTGAAACGCAACACCTTGCCGCCGGCCTTGAGCTCGCCCAGCGCGTTGAACGGTTCGGCGACACAGTAACCGTCGATCGATTTGGCGGCCAGCGCAGGCGGCATGTCCGGCGGGTTGAGCACCAGGAAGTTGCACTCATCCGGCGCCAGCTCTGCCGACTGCGGCTTGATCACGGGCTTGATGCCCGCATCCCGCATGATCTTCTGCGAAACGATGTTGTGGATCGAATACCAGTAGGGAACCGCAAACTGCTTGCCACCGAAGTCCTTCGGTGAATTGATCCCGCTGTTCTTGTGCACCACGATCGCCGAACCATTGGTGTGGTCCCAGGCCGTGATCTTCATCGGGAACTTGTTGTTGTAGCGCATCCAGATCGGGATCGGGATCAGCATGTGGGTCAGATTGAAACGGTGCGATGCGAACGCCTCGACCAGCGGGGACCAGCCACGGATCAGTGTCGGACGCTCCGACTCGATGCCTTCCTTCTTGAAAAAGCCGAGTTCGTGCGCGACCAACAGCGCCGCCGCATCGGTAATGGGGATGTAGCCGATCTTCACGACCGGATTGAATTTCTTTTCTGCCGCGAAGGTCGCGGCCGAGGGTACAAGTCCACCGAGCGCTGCGGCGAGGCTGCCGCCGGTCGCCAGGAAATCGCGCCGGCTGACGCCGGTGCCCAATACGCCGCTGAACAGCGGATCGATATCCAGGGCGAGTCCGGGATCGTCGATACCACCTTCGTGCTTCTTGTAGTCCGTCAGCAGATTCTTCATTGTCGCTTTCCTCCTCCGACCGGTCGGTTGCCCGAACCGGCGCAGGGTCAGGCTTATCGCTTGACCAGGTGTGGTTTGGGTTCGGGCACAACTTCATCGCCGGATGAGTCGCCGGCGCCATTGGACTTCGCTTGGGCCGCGTCCTGGAAGGCTTCCATGAGGCGTGCGCGCATCGCCTGAACGGCCGGGTCTTGTCGGTCGCGCGGGTCCTCGAGGTCCACCTCGAGTTCGTGAACGATCTTGCCTGGGCTACCGGCCATGATCACGGCACGGTCGGCCATGATGACGGCCTCGTCGATATCGTGCGTGACGATCACCACGTTGAATCCGAGCCGCTTCGCGATCGACCGCACGTCGCGCTGCAGCGCGGCGCGGGTGAACGCATCAAGTGCTGAAAACGGCTCATCGAGCAGCAGCAGCTCCGGCTCCATCACCAGCGAGCGCGCCAGGGCGACGCGCTGCTGTTGGCCTCCGGAGAGATCCTGGGTGTTGTTGTCGGCATACTCCTGCAGGTCGACGAGTTCCAGCGCCTCGTTGACGCGTTCGGCGATCTTGGCCTCTTTCCACCCGGCAAACCGCAGGCCGGTACCGACGTTCTGGCTTACCTGCATCCAGGGAAACAGGTGTGGCGCCTGAAACATCATCACCCAACGTGGCGACGGTTTCTCGACCGGCTCTTCGTCGAGCAGGACTTTGCCGGAGGTTGAGTGCAGCAACCCGGCCAGGATATGCAACAGCGTCGACTTACCGCATCCCGACCGGCCGATAATCGCCAGCACCTCGCCGGGTGGTGATTCGAGATTCACGTTGTCGAACGTGATCGGACTCCTCGGCGTGTACCGGTGACTCAGATCCTTGATCGAGATGCGGACTCCACGTATCGACATCTGCACATACCCCAGCTAGTTAGACCATATTCAGACGGTCGTGAACCTGCTGCATCCGCTGCGACAACTCTTCCTCGTCGAAGATCCCGCGCCGGATCATTGAATGTGCCAGCGCAAGCAACTGCCGCTCCGGGAACGGCACGTCGGCATACAAAGACTCCGACAGTTCGTCTTCCTCCCAGCGGCGCTCGAGTACCGGCAAGGCGCATGCCTCTTCGGCCAGGGCGTCACAGGTGCTCTCGAGATTCACCTTCCACGGAGGATCGGGGTTGGTCACGCCATACTGGTCACACAGATCACTCCAGACCCGGCCTTCGACCCGCACCTTCTCCAAGATGGAGATCGGTGCGGTATCGAGGTCCGGCAACTTTCGATTCTCGGGAAACATCTTTTCCGTTGAACTCATCGACGCTCTCCTCAATGACCGTGCTCAACCGGGTGGACCGCCGGACGTATCGGACGCTCCGCGTTAGCAGTGACACCGGGCTTGGGCACGGCCACGCCGATCAGGCAATCACGCGTGACGATTTCGGCCAACTGGTCCTCGGTCCAACCCTCGGTGCCTTCCGGCCGTACCGGCATCACGATGTAGCGCGTCTTCTGGTTCGAGTCGGCGACCCGGACCTCGATCTCGGGATCGAGTTGCAGGCCGAACTCGGCCAGCACCTGGCGCGGCCAGCGCACCAGCCGGCGCCGGTAGTTGGGCGTGCGATACCATTCCGGCGACTGGCCGAGGATCGGCCGCGGATAGCAGGAACACAGGGTGCACACCACGACGTGCTTCAGTGTCGGCGTATCGGCGAGCACGCGTAGGTTGCAGTAGTCGCTCGGCGTACCGAACCCGGTCGGCATATCGTTGATCCAGTCGACACCAACCTCCAGGCTGGCCTTGACGCCGTCTTTGATCGCCAGTTCCTTGTACTCGGGGTCCAGCCAGGCCTTGGCCACAAGACGCGCCGCCGGCAGCGGACCCAGGGTGTGGACGTATTCGGTCCAACGCCGGTGATCCTCGGCACTGAACAGCCCTTTCTCGATTGCCAGTTCGCGGACGGCCATCTCGAGGATTTCGAAGTCGCTGACCTCGTCGACCATCGGCGCGGGTTTGTGTTCGGACATTTGCCTCTCCTCTTGTGTTCTGTTGCCGTTCGCCGGGTCTCAAGCGGGCTCAAGCCAGCGCTCGGAAAACTCGGTCTCGAGCGTGTCGTTCTCGTAGTAGTCGGTGTATTCCGGCCACAGGTCTTTCTGTTTGAACACCACGCTGTAGAACCATTCCGGATTCTCCGTGTTGTCCCAGGCCTCGTCCTCGGCAGCCGGGCTCTCATAGACAAGCTCGGTCACCACCCCTTCGGCGCCGCGCGTGTAGATCTGGCAGCGGGTGTAGAACACGTCCGGGAGATCCCTGATCCTCACCCGGTCACCCACCTTGAACTTGGCGGCACCCGCTTCACCCGCGAAGCACTGCGGATCACCGACCCCGGTCGCCTTCTTCGCGTGATGCTCCGTATCGTAATGCGGCTTACTCATAGCGCTTTTTCACCTCATCGATTTTGTTGACCAGTTCGGTAAGGGTGACGAACTGCTTGTCGACCAGGATGCGTGCGGCCGTCAGCAACCAGCGTCCGTAGTACGGCATACCGAGGTAGATCGTCTGACCCAGGTCGACATTCTGCCGCCGGCGGCGTTCCTCGGCGTTCCAGACGCCGCGCCAGGCCAGGCACTCGCAGGTCGCAAAGGTATTGAGTTCCCACTGTTCTTCTTCTTTCTCTTCCCAACGGATCGGCACGTCGTATTCCCCACCAACGTCGTGCGAAGAGCGGGTATAGGCGCGATAGTGCGCCGAATCGATCATGTCCGGAGCTGGTGCGTGCTGGGGCAGATGCAACGCCGGTTGCAGGTGACCGACGATATCGAGATGCCGCATCACTTTTTCTCGGGTCGACGATGACATAGGCTTGGCTCCTCTCTACTTTCCGATGCTGGATGCGCTCAACGATCTATAAAGCATTACGAATATGCTTATGCTCTATTACAACGATGCGTCTGTGGCTTATTCGTGACCATTTGATAACGTAAGTCGCGGCGATGACCGAGATAAAAAAACGCGTGCCGCCGACAGCAGAACTATTTACTACGCGAATCTAATTGTCCAAGATCGAAATCTGATCAGTTCTATAGGGGTTGGCTATGGACCCGAATATCCTGTGTCCGCGCTCGCTGCGTTACCTGATCGCGATCGCCGAACACCACAGTTTCACGCGCGCCGCCGAGGCACTGTATGTCTCGCAACCAACCCTCTCGCAGCAGATCAAGCAACTCGAGGAGTCGCTCAACGTGCAGCTGCTCGATCGCTCCGGTCGCAAGGTCCAACTCACCGATGCCGGCGAGGTGTACCTCGGCTACGCACGCCGCGCGCTCGGCGAACTCGATGCCGGCAAACGCGCGATCCATGAACTGCAGGACCTCAGCCGTGGCTCACTGCGCCTGGGCATGACGCCGATCACCGACTATCTCGCCGCGCCCCTGCTCGATGCCTTCAACACCCACTTCCCCGGCATCAGCGTCAGCACCCTCGAAATGCCGCAGGACGACATCGAGGCCGGCATCATCGAGGACCGCATCGATATCGGCGTCGCGTTCACCAACACCCTGTCGATCGACTCACGCTCCGGCGAGATCGAGACCCAGGTATTGTTCATCGAGACCCTCAATCTCGCCGTCGGCAAGGCCCATGCGTATGCCGGCCAGCAGACGCCGGTCGACAAGCATGTGCTCGAACAGGAATCACTGGTGCTGCTCAATGACGATTTCGCGCTGCGCCGGCATGTCGACCTGTACTGCATCGAGCACAACGTCACTCCGCGCGTCATGCTCGAAACCAACTCGCTCAGCGTGATCGTCGAGACCGTGCGGCTCGGCCGCATGGCCACCATCCTGCCCGAGTCCATCGCCTGCACCCAGGAGGGCCTCTACCCGGTCACCCTGCTGCCCGAGCTGCCGCATCACACCATCACGCTGATCTGCCGCAGAGACGGGTACAAGAGCCCCGCGTGCCTCGCCTTCCGCCAGCTCGCCAACGACTGGGGGCTCTCCGGCTGTCCCAAACCCGATCGACAGCATGCCGGACCCTGTCCCATGTCCGACGCCTGCCGGCAGCACAAGGATCACTAGGACGCCATCGACGGCCCGCCAACTCCTGACACGCCAACGCCTATCCGGCGTCGGCACGTGCGGTCAGGCGGCCGCGTCCACTGAAAGAAAGCCGCGTATCGCTTCTGCGGCACGCTCGGGAAACTCTTCGTAGAAAGACAGCTTGCCGAGCGGCAGCCGGATTGTCTCCACACCGGGCAGTTCGGCGATGGCCTCCATCTCGCCACGCGACTTGCGCGGCGCCGTGTCGGCGAACACGTTCAGCATCGGCACCTGCACATGACGCAGCGCATCGAGCTGTTCGTTCCGGGTGGAGAACGGATCCACGCAGCCGGCGACGAAACGCACCGACGAGTGACGGGCACCGGGCACACGCGTGACCGTCAGCTTGTCCTGCATGCGGTTGTCGTCGAGCCAGTCCGGATCCGCATAGACATGACCCCGTGCCATCATGCCGACCACCGCACGATTGACATTCAGCTGGTACAGCAGGGGTCCGATCAGCGGAAGATCGACGGCCTTGGCGATGCGCGGGAACCGCCCGTACTTGCCATTCGTCATCGTAGGCAAGGGTCCGCGCCAGGTCGGCGACAGCAGCACCAGGCGCTGCACCGACTCGTCATGCGCGGCCAGGTGGCGGGTCACGTAACCGGCGGCATGACCGGCGGCCACCACCGCGAATGGAGACGGTGCAACCTGCTCGAACAGAAACGCCACGAAGCGTTCGTAGACGTCCGGGCGCCATTCGACGAAAGGCTTGGGAAGATCGCCAAAACCCGGCCAGTCGATCGAAACCACCTCGAACTCGTCGGCAAGACGCAACTGCAAGGGGTGCAGCTCGCGCCGTGTCGAGATCGAGCTCAGCGCGGGCAGCATCAGCACGGTCGGACCCGTCCCCATGCGGTCGAGTCCGATCACCATGTCGTGGCCATCACAATGCCAGCGAATCGTCTCTGAGGCCATCACGGTTTCTCCCACAAAGGCATACACGGCTCTCCGCAGACAGACCCCGCCCCGTTGCAACCAGGTCCGTACGACCGGCCTGGCTGCGTGTGTCGCCGAACCACCCGCGTCAGACGCGGCGGGCCAAATAGGTGTAGTAGTTGCACGCGGCGAAGAAGGTGCCGTCGTCGATCGCCCTCAGCTGGACCGCAAACCAGTCTTCGACCGCGGCCGTGTCGAGCATGCCGGCCTTGATCACATACGGCACGTAGGTCTCGGCAAACGACCGGAAATAACTGCCGGTACCGATCTCTGCGACGGCATCACCCCACGCAGCCTGCATCGTCAACCCAAAGTCGGGGAACAGGCGCGGCAGGTCCCGCATGATCCGGACGTTGTTGAACGTCGCGTGCGCCAGCGCCATGTCCATGCGGTGGCCGAATTCATGATCGGGAAAGCCGTAGGTCAATGACGCGTAGTCGCCGTCGAATATCACGACCACGCCACCTGGACGCACGACCCGCGCCATCTCTTTCAGTACACCCCGCGGATCTGTCACGTGGCTGATCAGTGTGTGGGCTATCGCTGCATCGAAGGTGGCATCGGGGAAATCCAGGCGATGCGCATCGCCAACCTGGAAATGCAGGCGCCCATCGGGTACATCGTCTTTCGCAAACCCGCCGGCCGCCTCGACGAAGCGCTGGCATTGATCGACGCCGTACAATTCGCCGTTGAAGTCACCGCGCCTGGCGAGCGATCGCAGCACCACGCCCGTGCCGCAGCCCACATCCAGAACCCGGGCATCCTTCGGCAGGTCGAGCCGCGCGGCGTACTTGTCGAACAGATTGGTGAACACCGCATCCTTGGCGCGGCTCTCCAACCGGCTGATCAGGCGATCGATCGCCGCGGCATCCAGCTCGTTGACGAACCGGTGCGGATCGCGCGCCGCGGCGTCTGCCATCTGGTCCTCGCCCGGGAATCCCGTCGCAAAGAGTCGGTGTCCGCCCTACCAGGTCTTGTAGGGCAGGAACTTACCGTTGAGGGTCACGACAACCCGGTCTCCCTTCGGGTCCTCTTGCTTGTCGATATCCAGGCTGAAGTCGATCGCACTCATGATCCCGTCGCCGAACTTCTCATGGATCAGCTCTTTGATGGTCTCGCCGTACACACCGACGATCTCGTACCAGCGATAGATCACCGGATCGGTGGGTATCGACTGGCTCCAGGTCTTGTGCGGGAACTGCTGTAGCGCAACCGACACTTCGTTGCCCAGCCCCAGTACATCGGCCACCGCGTCGGCCGCGGCCTTGTCGAGGTGGTTCATACCGAGACACGCCGAACAGACGTACTCGACGGAAAACTCGGTCGCCTTGGCGATCTTCTTCCACGTCAGGTCCTTCTCGACCTTGGCCGCAAGAATCGCCTGTTTCATTTCGGATTTGTTCATGGTCGTCTCAGCAGAGCATGGCCCAGGAAACCGCGCGGACTAACGGCAGGCCGATGCCGCACGGGCGTTGCAGGAACCGGGGTGACCGAAACAGTCACCCCGGCCCTCGTCCCACACACCCAGTTACGCGAAACTCAACGCGAGGAACAGGCCGCCGGTCAACAGCGCGGCAGTGCTACCGATGTGCGCTGCCATCGAACGCGCGGTCTCCGAACGTTCGGCCAGTTTCTGCAATCCCAACACACCGCCGATGATCAGTGCATACTGGATCGCGGCGAAACCGATCAGGTAGGCCAACAACGGGGTGGCTTCGGCACCGACGATCGACTCGCCGTACGCATAGCCGTGCAGAATGCCCGCAACGGCAAACAACGCACCCAGCGCGAACGCGCCCGGATAGTGACGGGTCAGCACCAGCACGCCGCCAATGACGACCGACAGCGCGACCAGGGTCTCGGACATCGGGATATCCGCTGCACCAAGGTGGAGCGCCGTGCCACCGATCGTCGCACCGACGAATGCCAGCGGCACGATGTAGCGTGCGCTGCCCTTCATCGCAGCGGTCAGCAACATCGCCACCACCAGGAAAGCAAAGTGATCCAGCCCGATCACCGGATGCGCCAGGCCGGACAGCAGGCCCTGGTCGAAGGTCTGAGGCGTCATCCCACCCATCGCGTGGTGGGCGAACGCCGGGAACGAAGCGGTCAGCAGCAGCCCGGTGGATACCGCAAGCGTCCCGCGCACATGGTCTTTCGGAAGGTACTTTCCAAGATTCATAGTTCTCATTCCTCGCTGTTGACTGCTTGTTGTTCGACTCGTGGGTCGCTGGTACAAGACACCAAAGGCAGCACTGGCCCGCCCGGTCTTGATACTCCTCAGGTTTCAGGTTCCGGCCTTGCCGAACCCTGGATGCGGGAATTTACAAACATTCCCGAATATTCTTATTTCATCAACGTCTACTTTCTGGCCAACGTGTGTGAAACGAATGCTGCGCGCACGCTGCCGACAGCAGAACTATTTACTACGCGAATCTAATTGTCCAAGATCGAAATCTGATCAGTTCTATAGGGGTTGGCTATGGACCCGAATATCCTGTGTCCGCGCTCGCTGCGTTACCTGATCGCGATCGCCGAACACCACAGTTTCACGCGCGCCGCCGAGGCACTGTATGTCTCGCAACCAACCCTCTCGCAGCAGATCAAGCAACTCGAGGAGTCGCTCAACGTGCAGCTGCTCGATCGCTCCGGTCGCAAGGTCCAACTCACCGATGCCGGCGAGGTGTACCTCGGCTACGCACGCCGCGCGCTCGGCGAACTCGATGCCGGCAAACGCGCGATCCATGAACTGCAGGACCTCAGCCGTGGCTCACTGCGCCTGGGCATGACGCCGATCACCGACTATCTCGCCGCGCCCCTGCTCGATGCCTTCAACACCCACTTCCCCGGCATCAGCGTCAGCACCCTCGAAATGCCGCAGGACGACATCGAGGCCGGCATCATCGAGGACCGCATCGATATCGGCGTCGCGTTCACCAACACCCTGTCGATCGACTCACGCTCCGGCGAGATCGAGACCCAGGTATTGTTCATCGAGACCCTCAATCTCGCCGTCGGCAAGGCCCATGCGTATGCCGGCCAGCAGACGCCGGTCGACAAGCATGTGCTCGAACAGGAATCACTGGTGCTGCTCAATGACGATTTCGCGCTGCGCCGGCATGTCGACCTGTACTGCATCGAGCACAACGTCACTCCGCGCGTCATGCTCGAAACCAACTCGCTCAGCGTGATCGTCGAGACCGTGCGGCTCGGCCGCATGGCCACCATCCTGCCCGAGTCCATCGCCTGCACCCAGGAGGGCCTCTACCCGGTCACCCTGCTGCCCGAGCTGCCGCATCACACCATCACGCTGATCTGCCGCAGAGACGGGTACAAGAGCCCCGCGTGCCTCGCCTTCCGCCAGCTCGCCAACGACTGGGGGCTCTCCGGCTGTCCCAAACCCGATCGACAGCATGCCGGACCCTGTCCCATGTCCGACGCCTGCCGGCAGCACAAGGATCACTAGGACGCATCAACGGCCCGCCAACACCTGACACGCCAACGCCTATCCGGCGTCGGCACCTGAGATCTCCGGCTGTGCGCCGGTACCGGTCGTGGCGGATGGGTCGATCGCGTGCAGGATGCCGTTCCAGAACACCCATCTCGCCTGCAGGGCGTCGGCGGCGGTGGCCATCGCCGCCTGCCGAACGACAGCATCACCGCCGCACACCTCATTCACCAGGCGCAAAGCGAGCGGACCGTGTTCGTCGCCATCGAGTTCGATATGGCGCTGCAGGTAACGCTGCAGCCGCTGCGTACCACCGACTTCTAGCGCGATACGACCCTGCAACGCGGAAAACAGCATCGGAACTATCAGCTCACGGCCGTATGCAAGGGCCGCTGCCAACTCCCCGGGCTGGTTGCGCGCGATGACGTCGAAGGTAAAATGCATGAAGCGGCGCGCCGGCTCCGGTACCGCGTCACTGCGCAAGGCGCTCGCCAGACCATCGCCGTCTATGCAACGCACGAAGTGGACGATCGGGCCGGTATCGGCCCCGATCTCGTCCATCGCCTGACAATAGGCCTCGAAATGACTGACCACGGCGGCACCGGCCGGGTCGGCGAATGTCGGGTCGCACTCTTCTTCGAGCACGAGTTCATTGACCAGGCGCGCAGCCTGCGGATACGCCGGTGGCTTCCACGGCACCTGGCATGGCGCCAGGTTGGCCTGCAGGGCCTTCAATAACGACATGAAGTCCCACACCGCGAACACATGGTGCTGCATGAAGATGCGCAGCGCACCGACTTCGTTGAGCACCCTGTGCAGGGGGTGGCGCGCGAGGCGATTGCGCCATTCCTCGCAACGGGACATCAATGCATCGGCCTCAGTCGGCATATGCGGTCACCAGCGCTCTGTTGCGCAACCGCTGGACGGCGCGCATGAAGATCTGCGGATCGTCCTGTGAACGCGCCAGCACCAGGGCGCCCTGGATGCCGGCCAGAATGTCCTCCGCGATCTCACGCGCCGCCGCACCAGTGTATCCGCGTCGCCGCAATGCGGTGGCGAGGGCATCCCGCCACGCGGCGAAATACCCCTGCACGATCGACGCAAAACGGTCGCGCGTGTCATCCAGTGCGAAAGTACCGACCAGACAGATGCGCCGACCGGATTGAAAGAACCGCACTGTCGCCTCGAACATCCGCTCGATTCCGGCCGCCGGATCCCGACTCTCGCGCAGCGGCGTGAACACCTCGTCCTCGAACCAGGTGGCGACATCGTCCAACACCGCATCGGCCATGCCTTGTTTGCCGTCAGGAAAGAAATGGTAGAGGCTTCCCTTACCCAGTCCCGTCCTGGCCGTGATGATCGACAGGCTCGTACCGGCGAATCCGTGTTCGCGGAAGAGCTCGCCGAGTATCGGAACCAGGTCGCGGCGTTCACTGAACTTGCGCGCCATGGTTTTCTATCGAGGTTACCCGGGTGGCAATGGCTCAGAGCCCGAGCTCAGTCAGTCCCGGGTGATCCTCGGGCCGTGGCCCCTGAGGCCAGCGAAACAGACGCTCGTTCTCCGGGATCGGCGTGTCGTTGATGCTCGCCTCACGACGGCGCATCAAGCCGTGTTCGTCAAACTCCCACAGCTCGTTGCCATGAGAGCGGTACCAGTTGCCCGAATCGTCGTGCCATTCGTACTTGAACCTGACCGCAATGCGGTTCTCACGAAAATCCCACAACTCCTTGATCAAACGGTAGTCGAGCTCACGCGCCCATTTGCGCTTCAGGAACGCGACGATCTCGGCGCGGCCATTGACGAACTCTGCACGGTTTCGCCAGCGGCTGTCTTCGGTGTAGGCGAGCGACACCTTCTCCGGATCGCGCAGATTCCAGGCATTTTCCGCCATGCGCACCTTCTGCTTCGCGGTTTCGGGATCGAAGGGAGGCAACGGGGGGCGCTCGGACATCGGTCGTCTCCTGAATGATTCTGTACCGTTCGGTACAAAGGTTAGTCGACCGTACAGAAATTGCCAGCAACGACGACGATGGCATACTCGGATGGCGATGCCGGGTATCAGCAGGGAACAACGATGGAGACCGATGAGCTCAAGCTCTTGATCAAGGCGCTCGCGTTCGCGTCGGCCTGCCATAGGAATCAGCGGCGCAAAGACAGGGATGCATCCCCGTATATCAACCACCCGATCGCGTTGACCGATGTGCTCGTGAACGAAGGCCAGGTGACGGATCCGGAGACACTCTGTGCGGCACTGCTGCACGACGTGATCGAAGACACGGAGGCCACCGAAGCAGAGCTCGCGGTCCTGTTCGGTCCCACGATCACCGCGATCGTCGTCGAGGTCACCGACGACGAAAGCATGGACAAGCGAGCCCGCAAACAGGCACAGATCGAGCGCGCACCGTTGCTGAGCGTGCAGGCGAAAGCGATCAAACTCGCCGACAAGATTGCCAACCTGCGCGACGTCGTTGCCAACCCGCCGCCCGACTGGTCGCACGCACGCCGCCGGGAATACTTCGACTGGGCCAAGCAGGTGATCGACGGCCTGCGCGGCGATCACCCGCACCTTGAAGAGGTGTTCGACGCGCAGTTTGCTGAGCGTCCCTAGACCAGCGCCCGCAACACCGGACCACGGCCGACCGGACCCGACGGCAAACCTCGACCCTCGTATTTGCGAACGGTTTTCACGGATCCCGGTTCGAGCGACCCGCAACCGCTGGCTCAAGCAATCGTCTTTTCACCTCTGGTGCTCGGAGACGACTCGGCCGCCAACCGTAAAAACCCTAATGTTCACAGGCTTGCTGCCGAAAACGGGTTGAACGCGGTGCAACTCCAAAGGTCCGTCGCACGCCGATCAACAGGCATCGTCGCGCGATCCGCCGCTTTGGCGACGCGGCCTGCCGCCGTTGATTGCAGACGACCATCTGCGCAGAAAACGAGTATCCATGCAGGAAAAACAATAAACCGTGGAGATTTGAGTGTGAGTAGCGACAAGCAAGGCGTGCGTTTCGGCATATTCGGAAAGATCCTGGTCACCATGTTGATCGTTGCAGCGGTACCGCTGGGCGTCGTCTGGTACCTGGACTATCTGCTGATTCGCGACGGGCTGGAGCAGTCTATCGATCAACAGCTGGACAACACCTCGGTGCAACTCGCTACCGAAGTCGATCAGTGGGTGCGAATGAATCAGAAGGTGCTGCAGCAGAACGCGGCGCTCGGCGATATCACGTCGATGGATCCGGAACGACAGAAGCCGGTTTTGCGATCCATTCTGAACGAGTACGACTGGTCGTACCTGGTATTCACAACCGACAACCGTGGCATCAATATCGGGCGCAGCGACGACAAACCGCCGGCCGACTATAGCGATCGCGCCTATGTGAAGGCCGTCGTGCGTGGAGAACCCCTGGCGAAGCAAGTCGTGATCGGCAAGACGACCGGCTTGCCGGCGGTAATCCTCGCCACACCGATCAAGGGCACCCAGTCGGTGCGCGATTCGGTGACAGGCGTGATCGCCATGGCCATGCATATCGAGGAACTCTCGGAGCGCATCACCAACACCGCGATCGGCAACACCGGCTTCGCGTTCATACTCGATGAATCCGGGAAGGTCGTTGCACACCAGCAGAAAGGCTCGGCCCCCGCGACAACCGACTTCAGCAAACATCCCGCCTATCTGCAGCGACCCGATTCAGGAAGTACGTTGATCAGCTACAGCACCGATGGAAAGGATGTGGTTGCCGCAGTCCGACGCTCCGCATCAGGCTGGTATGTAGTGACGCAGCAGGACAGTGCCGAAGCCTACGCGCCGCTGAAGAAGGCGCAGTGGCGCGGCATCATGGTCCTCGTGTTGACCCTGGCCATCGTATCGTTGGTCGCCTACTCGTTCTCGCAGGGCCTGTCGCGCCCGATCAAGGGGCTTACAGCGATCGCCGACGAACTGAGCCGCGGCGGCAACCCGGGCAAAATCGCCGAGGCGCAGCGTGGAGACGAGATCGGCCAACTGGCCGCGGCGATCGATCGCATGGGTGCGAGCATTCGTCTCGCGATGGAACGCTTGCGCAAGAAGCGAGCGTAACGGATCCGAGCGGGTAGAACACCGGAGTCTTGGAGAGCCTAGTGCCTGACACCTACCAACCGTTTCGCAACTATCGGGAGCTGCTCACGCTGGTCTCGACCTTATGCGAAGAAGGGCGCACCGGCAGCCTGTTCGTGATCAGCGAGACCAACAGTCTTGCGCGGATCGTGATCGTTGCCGGCAACATCATTCATTTCGAATACCGGCTGAAAAAGGGCAGCGACGCCATCCCCTTGTTCCGCGAGATCGAGACTGGCTCGTTCGATTTCAAGGATGGCAAGGTGATCTCGCACAAGCCGGCCCCCCTGCCAGCGACCGAGACCGTGCTGGCGCAACTCGGTGGCAAACCCGTCAAGCCCGCCGCACAGGCACCTGCCGCCGGCGCCGGCAGCGGCGCCGCGAGCAGGGCCTCTACCGCCGAGGCATTGGAACAGATCGAACAGCAGTTGGTCGACGTGTTGGGCCCGATGGGCGCACTGGTGTGGGAAGAGCACCTGGAACGTGCTGGCGGAGCGGATGCCGACCTCGATCTACGACAGCTGATCAAAGACGTGGCGACAGAAATCGACGATCCCGAGAAGGCCATTGGTTTCCGCAACCGGCTGCTGCAGGGATTGGGATGAGTGCCGACCGACCGCCAGCGGGCACGTCACCCGGCGTGGATCCCGTGGCACGGGTCGTCGTTTCAGCCGCTACTCAAACGTGCGAGGCTGCACCGACCCGCGGTCGAGCCATCACCCAGTCTTCGACCTCGTAACCGATAAACCCGATCGTCGGCTCGCGCGGCAAGACCTGCACTGGCCGGGGGAAAGTCGGGTCGCGCTGCAGGAGCTCGTGTAACGACGATTCCGATATACCGAGCATGGCGGCAACCTCACTCGGGTGGAGGATCAACCTTGCCGCAGGATGAGGTGGATCGTTTCTTCCCATCGGCGGCTCGCTGAGTTCACATTCGAGCGTATCATCCAACGGTGAATCGGCCAGCAGTTCTTCGAGCGTGACGTCTCGAACCCACTCTTCGGGCTGGTTGTCCCAGGGGGAGTCGGCAAGCAGGTCTTCGACAGTGATCTCTGTCGACCACGCCTCCTGCGCGTTTTTCGTTTGGGCGGCCATAGGCGGCTCCTGAGCCAGCTCCGGGGTTCCATATGTATTGGCGGCGCGGGGCGCCGAGACTTCACACAATGGAGTCGGTTACTTCCGGTACCGGCATGCAATCGGGGAGGCATGACACGAGACGAAGTCAGGGATTACTGAAGCTGCACCCTCGATCAACATGGGAATCCCCCGGCGTCCTCCAGGGGACAAACGGTATCCGATGGCAAACAACGGCCTCCCCCGGCTACCCACCGCGCGACGGGCCGCGGTCTGTGCACGATGGTCAAGCCCGGCGACGCCTTTCGCGACGGCCGGTCTGCGATACCCGGCAGAGCGGGTGGCGCGATTCCTTGCAGTTGAACGACCGCCGGCGTGATGACGCCGTGGTTTCCGCGATGCCGGTTCGCATCGCGGATTGGAACCAGGAGCGGGGCCGAATCGGGGAGTCGGTTGTCCCGAGCTGAGTCGCCGGCCAACCCAGGGAGGGTTGGCTCGCGCAGGCACTATTTCTGTTCGAGCACCCTCAAGGTGGCCGGATCGATCCCCCGCATGGCGTCGTGACCGATCGCCTCTGCGTCCGGTCTGGAACGATCGATCTCCCGTTCCATCCGGTAGGCGCTGGCATTCCCGGTCGCCGCGTTCGCCTCCTGCTGCATCCGCATACCTTCATCCTCACCGTCGAGCCAGCCCGTCCGGTAATCGGCATCGGACTCGAAACGCCGGTGGTCTTTGACGACATGTTCGAGGTAGTTGCCGGCCTCCTTCATTCCGGAGTGACGGCCATCATGAAATCCCTGGATATAGGCCTCACTGTGCCCGCCTTGGCGCAGCGTGGCATCACTCGTTGCACAACCGGCGAGCCACACTGAAACGGCGATGCAGAACGTCATGAGGAATCGGTTTGGCGTGATCGAACGGACCATGGGGTTCCCTCCTCGGAATGATTCATTGCTTCGGCGCCTTGGCGTCGAGACACGGCAAGCATAGACGAAGCCTCGCCCTACGGGTCGCCGTCGCTACGCGACGACGATCTGCACCGCCTCCGGCGGCTTGTCGAACCACCATTTTGACTTTCTCGGGTTCGAATCCAACCGACCCCACAAATTCAAAAGGCCCCGCACGGGGGCCTTATGAATTTGGCGGAGAGAGAGGGATTCGAACCCTCGATAGAGTTTCCCCTATACACCCTTAGCAGGGGTGCGCCTTCAGCCACTCGGCCATCTCTCCGAAACTCGTTTTTGCACCATCCGCCGCTGCCCCGCATCCATTCGTCCCCGACGGGTTCGGATGCATCCAAGATGCGGCGGGGGCACATTGTGCACTGCCGGCACCCTTACCCGAATTGACCGGACATCGTTTCGACGCCGCAGATCCGGTCGGGTGCCCCTTGGGCCGTCGTCAATCTTTCGATTCGACACTCTCGCGTTTGATGCGATCGTAGATCTCTTCGCGATGCACCGACACGTCGCGCGGTGCGTTGACGCCAATCCGTACCTGGTTGCCTTTCACGCCCAGTACGGTGACAGTGACCTCATCACCAATCATCAGGGTTTCGCCAACCCTACGCGTCAGAATCAACATGGACTCACTCCTTTCCAACACACAAGCAACGACCCCGCGATCCCAGGAGCCCGCCCGATGTGTCCGTTTGCCAACCACGCCCCGCTTGTAATTATGGATCAGGGGCGCCGCAAGTTTAGCAACAACCGGGTTGGAGAAGAAAGGCAAATGCGTCGTTCAGGCGGCAGATTCCTCAGCTAATTCAAACGCCTCGTGCAGTGAACGCACACCAAGTTCGAGGTATTTCTCGTCGACGACGACGGAGATCTTGATCTCTGAAGTCGAAATCATCTGGATGTTGATGCCTTCTTTCGACAGCGCCGCGAACATCTTGCTGGCGATCCCCGCGTGCGACCGCATCCCGACCCCAACCAGGGAGATCTTCACGATACGGTTGTCGCCGATCACCTCGCGCGCCCCGAACTGCGCCGACACCCGGTTCAGGATCTCCAGCGCCTTCTTGTAATCGGTTCGGTTCACGGTGAACGTGAAGTCGGTCGTCCCATCCTTGGCGATGTTCTGCACGATCATGTCGACTTCGATGTTGGCGTCGCTGATCGGGCCGAGAATCTGGTAGGCGATCCCCGGATTGTCCGGTACGCCGCGTATCGTCAGCTTGGCCTCGTCGCGATTGAACGCAATGCCAGCAATCTTCGCCGCTTCCACGTTCTCGTCCTCCAACGTGATCAGGGTACCCACACCGCCGTCTTCGAAACTCGACAGCACCCGGAGGGGCACATTGTACTTGCCGGCAAACTCCACCGAACGGATCTGCAGCACTTTCGAACCGAGGCTGGCCATCTCCAGCATCTCTTCGAAGGTAATCCGGTCGAGCTTGCGCGCCTTTGGCTCAACCCGCGGATCGGTCGTGTAGACACCGTCCACGTCGGTGAAGATCTGGCACTCGTCGGCTTTCAGCGCCGCAGCCATCGCGACCGCGGTGGTGTCGGATCCACCGCGCCCGAGCGTGGTGATGTCACCGTGTTCGTCGACACCCTGAAATCCCGCCACGACCACCACCCGCCCCGCCTTGATATCGGCACAGACCCGGGCATGGTCGATGTCCATGATGCGCGCCTTGGAATGCGCGCTGTCGGTCAGGATGTGCACCTGGGCCCCGGTGTAGGAGCGTGCGTCACAGCCGATTTCCTGCAGCGCCATGCACAGCAAGGCGATCGTCACCTGTTCGCCGGTCGACACCAGCACGTCCATCTCGCGCGGATTCGGGCTTTCGCTGATCTCCTGTGCGAGCGCGATCAGGCGATTGGTCTCGCCCGACATCGCCGACACCACGACCACGACGTCGTCACCCTGTTCACGGTGGCGCTTGACGCGCGCGGCGACATTGCAGATCCGCTCGACCGTGCCGACCGAGGTACCGCCGAATTTCTGAACGATCAACGCCATGCTGGTCTTGTGTGTCTCTACCCAACAACGAAGGCCCGGTGTTCGCCGGGCCATGGGAACGCGCGATTTAACACCATTTCTCGGTGTACTTAAAGCTTTTCCCCGGCCCAGCTGCGGACCAGTTCGAGCGCTTTTGGAATGCCGGCCGGGTCACTGCCGCCGGCCTGCGCCATATCGGGACGCCCACCGCCCTTGCCGCCGACTTGCTCGGCCGCGAGCTTGACCAGGTCGCCCGCGCGGCAGCGGTCGGTCAGGTCCTTCGTGACACCGGCGATCAGGTTCACCCTGCCCTCATTGACCGCGGCCAGCAATACCACCGCACTGCCCAGCTTGTTTTTCAATTGGTCGAGCGTGTCGCGCAGCGCCTTGGGGTCGACGCCGTCGAGTTGTGCCGCCAGCACCTTCGCCCCTTTGATTTCGACCGCCTGCGCCGCGAGGTCGGAACCGGCCGCGGAGGCCAGCTTGCCCTTGATCTGTTCCAGCTCCTTCTCAAGGCGCCGGTTGCGCTCGATCAGCTTGGCCAGCTTGTCCTCGAGTTCGTCCCGCCCGGCGTTGATCAGGCCGCCGATGCGCAACAGCCGCTCCTCGTCGTCCTCGACCCACTGGACGGCACGCGCACCGGTCACGGCCTCGATACGCCGTACACCCGACGCGATGCCCGTCTCCATGGTGATCTTGAACAGGCCGATATCACCCAGCGCCTTGACGTGCGTCCCACCGCACAGCTCGGTAGAGAAATCGCCCATGCGCAATACCCGCACCTGCTCGTCGTATTTCTCGCCGAACAGTGCCATCGCACCGGATGCCTTCGCATCCTCGAGCGCCATGATGCGCGTCTCGACCATGTGGTTGGTGCGGATCTGCTGGTTCACCAGACGTTCGATCTCTATCAGCTGCTCGCGTGTCACCGGTTCGAAATGCGAGAAGTCGAAACGCAGACGCTCGGCTTCGACCAGAGATCCCTTCTGCCCAACGTGCTCGCCGAGCACGTGGCGCAGCGCTGCGTGCAGCAGATGGGTCGCCGAGTGGTTCAGCGCGGTCTCGCCGCGCCGCTGCGCATCCACCTCGGCCGTGACCGAGTCGCCGACACGCAGTTCGCCGGCGAGCAGCCGGCCGACGTGGGCGAACACAGTGCCGGCCTGCTTGCGCGTGTCCGCAACCTGGAACGCGCCGCCGCCAGATGCCCGCAACAGGCCGACGTCGCCGACCTGCCCACCCGATTCCGCGTAAAACGGCGTGCGATCGAGGACCACCATGCCATCCTGCCCGGCATCCAGCTGATCGGCCGAGGAGCCGTCGCGGTACAGCGCGATCACCGTCGCCGCATCCTGCAAGCGGTCGTAACCCGTGAAATCCGTCTCGCCATCGAGATCGAACTCGGCCATCTGGGTCACGCCGAACTGGCTGGCCGCTCGCGCCCGGCTACGCTGGGCGTCCATCTCGCGATCGAATCCTTCCTGATCGATCTCCAGGCCGCGCTCGCGCGCGATATCGGCGGTCAGATCGGTCGGAAAGCCGTAGGTGTCGTACAGCTTGAACACGACCTCTCCCGGAATGGTCTTGCCATCGATTCCCGAGATCGCCTCGTCGAGGATCTTCATGCCCTGCTCGATCGTTTCGGCGAAACGCTCTTCCTCGAGTCGGAGGACGCGCGCGACCATGTCCCTGGCGCGGGTCAGCTCCGGATAGGCGGCACCCATCTCCGTGTCCAGGGCCTCGACCAATCGGTAGAAAAACGGCTGCTGCTGACCGAGCTGGTAACCGTGCCGGATAGCCCGCCGTATGATGCGCCGCAAGACGTAACCGCGCCCCTCGTTGCCCGGCGTCACGCCGTCGACGATCAGAAACGCGCAAGAGCGGATGTGGTCGGCGATCACACGCAGCGACTTGGAAGAGAGGTCACTGGTCCCGGTGGCACGTGCCGCGGCCTCGATCAGCGCCGTGAACAGGTCGATCTCGTAGTTGGAATGCACCCCCTGCATCACCGCGGCCAGGCGTTCCAGGCCCATGCCGGTGTCGACCGACGGTTTGGGCAGCGGCGTCATCTCACCGCTCGCGTCGCGGTTGTACTGCATGAACACCAGGTTCCAGATCTCGATGTAGCGGTCGCCGTCTTCCTCTGGCGTTCCCGGCGGTCCGCCCGGGATCTCAGGTCCGTGGTCGAAAAAGATCTCGGAACAGGGTCCGCAGGGACCGGTCTCACCCATCGACCAGAAGTTGTCGCTTTCGAAACGCTTGCCACCCGGCTTGTCGCCGATGCGCGTGAATCGCGCCGGATCGACACCAATCTCGTCCAGCCAGATTGCCGCCGCCTCATCGTCGTCCTGGTACACGGTGACCCAGAGTTTGCCCGGCGGCAGGCGCAGGGTCTTGGTCAGGAATTCCCAGGCGTAGCCGATGGCCTCGCGCTTGAAGTAGTCACCGAAGCTGAAATTGCCCAGCATCTCGAAAAACGTGTGATGGCGGGCGGTGTAGCCGACGTTCTCGAGATCGTTGTGTTTTCCGCCGGCCCGCACGCAGCGTTGCGAACTCACCGCGCGCACGTAACTGCGCTTGTCCTTGCCGAGAAAGACATCCTTGAACTGCACCATCCCGGCATTGGTGAACAGCAGTGTCGGGTCGTTCCCCGGGACCAGGGGGCTCGATTCGACGATCGCATGATCCCGATCGGCGAAATATTCGAGGAAGGCGGTACGGAGTTCGGCGCTGGTCTTCATGTATGGCGTTTGGTCAGCTGCAAAACCGGGATGTTATGCAGCTTCGTCGCAAATGTCATCTGCGGAATGGCGCCAAATACGTGGTATTTCAGTCAATTAGGGGTTGACGCCCATCCTGGCGCAGCCACCGGCTGCGCGTCAGACACAGATGCCCGCTTCGCCGGCGCCTGCCAGGTAGCGTCGTACCAAGCGGCTCGGGAAGCCGCGCTGTTCGAAAAAGCGTGCGCGCCTGGCCAGTTCGCGCGGATCGTCGGTCGGCTGATCCCCGAAGCGGCGCGCGGCGATGGCGCACAGACGCTCGGTACAGGCATCGTCGTCTTCCCGGAGGAATTGCTCGATCAGCGCCACGGCAACGCCGCGCGCGCGCAGTTCGCCGTCGATACGCAGCGGACCATAACCCTTGCGCAGCCGTTGTTCGACATAGGCCTCGGCGAAGCGCGCATCGCTTTGCAACCGACGCTGCTCGAGGTCGTCGAGCACCGACTCGACCAGGTCGTCGGGATGCCGGCGGGCGAGCAGCTTGCGGCGCAGCTCTGCGCGGCTGTGCTCACGCGCGCTCAAGAAACCGACCGCCGCCGACAGGACGTCGGCGGCCGGCCGCCGTTCCGCGGACTGCGTCAAGCGTCGCCGTCCAACGCCGGCACGTCGGCGGCGTCTTCATCCGCAGAGGCCGGCATCAGCGTCGCGCGGATCTGCGTCTCGATATGCCGCGCGATCTCCGGGTTCTCCTTCAGGAAGTTACGGACGTTCTCTTTGCCCTGGCCGATACGGTCACCGTTGTAGCTGTACCAGGCACCTGACTTCTCGATCAGACCCTGCGCGACACCAAGCTCGATGATCTCGCCTTCGCGCGATACGCCTTCGCCATACAGAATCTCGAACGTCGCCTGGCGGAACGGCGGGGCGACCTTGTTCTTGACCACCTTCACCTTGGTCTCGTTACCGACCACCTCGTCGCCCTTCTTGATCGCACCGGTGCGACGGATATCCAGGCGTACCGAGGCATAAAACTTCAGCGCGTTGCCGCCGGTCGTGGTCTCCGGGTTACCGAACATCACGCCGATCTTCATGCGGATCTGATTGATGAAGATGACCACGGTGTTCGAGCGCTTGATGTTGCCCGTCAGCTTGCGCAGCGCCTGCGACATCAGGCGTGCCTGCAGACCGACATGCGAGTCGCCCATCTCGCCCTCGATCTCGGCCTTCGGCGTCAGCGCGGCGACCGAGTCGACCACGACCACGTCGACGGCACCGGACCGCACCAGCATGTCGGTGATCTCCAATGCCTGTTCACCGGTGTCGGGCTGCGAGACCAGCAGTTCGTCCATATCCACACCGAGCTTTTCGGCATACACCGGGTCGAGTGCATGCTCGGCATCGACGAAG
The DNA here is from genome assembly GCA_024235395.1 of Chromatiaceae bacterium. Lineage (NCBI taxonomy): Bacteria > Pseudomonadati > Pseudomonadota > Gammaproteobacteria > Chromatiales > Chromatiaceae > Chromatiaceae bacterium. The sequence goes on along the minus strand of JACKMK010000002.1, from coordinate 59,825 downwards.
GCGCAGGTACCACCGCCCTTCTGTGCCTCGGCGACGATATGCAGCGTCATCGTGGTCTTGCCGGACGATTCCGGACCATAGATCTCGACCACGCGTCCCTTGGGCACGCCGCCGACACCGAGTGCCAGGTCGAGACTCAGCGAGCCGGTCGAGACCACCTCGATGTTGCGCACCGCATTCGCGTCGCCCATGCGCATCACCGAGCCCTTGCCAAACTGCTTTTCGATCTGACTGAGCGCGGCCGCCAGTGCCTTTTTGCGATTCTCGTCCATTCCAGCTCCCCCCGAAGCGCTTTGTGACTGCGATGAGGCGGAGTGTAGTTGGTTCTCTTTTTGTTTTCTAGTGTCAATCGTCGCGCAGACCGGTCAGCGGACCGTCCAACGCGCCAGCGGGCGGTAGTTCGGTGCGCTGCCGGGACGCGACTCGAGCAGCGCGAGTTCGGTCACCGGCCAGCTCAGCGGTACCAGCGGCCCAACCTGCAGCCGCTGCCGGACCTTTCGCGCCAGCGTGACATGCGGGTGATACTCGCGCGATTCGGTCGCAAAGTCCGCCTCGCGCAGGCGTTCGCCGAGTCGCGCGTGCAGATCGACCAACGCGACCGGGATTGCCGAGGGTCCCGCCCAGAGCACCTGCGGCCGTGGCCAGTAACCGATCCGATCGAGCACCAGTTCGAACGCCACCAGCCGGAGGCTGTCGGCAAGCCGCTTCAGCACCTCGATCCGGGGCGGTTCGACCTCGCCGAGGAAATGCAGCGTGAGGTGCAGGTCATCGCGGTGCAGACGGCGTACCCCGCTGGGCAGATTCTGCGTCTGCCAGTGAAACAGCTGGTGACGGACCTCGTCGCCGGGCCACAGCGCGAAGAATACCCGCGGCCGGGCGCTCACCGGACGAGTTCCACGAGACCGCGCAGCGCATTGTCGATGGTTGCCGCGCGCACCTGCGCACGATCGCCCGGATAGTGCCGGCGGACCGCCGACACCTGGTCGGCGGTGGCCCAGGCCAGCCACACGGTACCGACCGGTTTCTCCGGCGTACCCCCGCCCGGTCCGGCGATGCCGGTGACCGCCACGCTCAACTGCGCCTGACTGTGTGCCAGTGCACCGGTCGCCATCTCGATCGCCGTCTCGCGGCTGACCGCACCAAAGCGCTCGAGGGTGACCGCCGAAACGCCGAGCATCTCCTGCTTGGCGAGATTGCTGTAGGTGACGAAGCCACGTTCGAACCAGGTGCTCGAACCGGCCACGTCGGTGAGGGCGGCGGCGATGCCACCGCCGGTACAGGATTCGGCCGTGGTCAGCCACCATCCGCGGCGATGCAGACCGCTCGCCAGGTCGAACACCATCTCCGCGCGTTCCAATGCACCCCCTCGGCATCGCCAATTCGCTAAACTGCAGCCCCGGTTTGGGCTCCAGGCCCGACATCATCACCCAGGAGCCGACGATGAGCGAAGCGCAGATACTGCTCGAACGCAACCCTTCGCCGATGAAACTGGAGGTGCTCGGCGTCTATGACTGGCCGATCTGGCGCAAGGAGGTGTCCAGCTTCCCGTGGACCTATCAGCAGCAGGAGACCTGCTACGTACTACGCGGGCGCTTCACGGTCACCCCGCAGGGGGGTGAGCCGCAGAGTTTCCAACGCGGTGACCTGATCACCTTCCCCCAGGGCATGCGCTGCACCTGGGAGATTCTCGAAGACGTCGAAAAGCACTACGACTTCGGCTAGCGACGACCGGCCTCAGGCATGGTGATGCGTCAGACGCCGCATCGCACCGACCAGGCCACCCGGCAGGCGCGGCGCGGCACTGATCATCGACAACAGCACGGCCGCCGCATAGGGCACCGATTGCACGACCAGCATCAGCGACCAGATGCGCACGTCGAGCAGTGCACCGTCGATTCGCAGCGTCACCGCATACGCCGCCAGCAGTGTCCCGGCGAGGAACAGCAGTTCTTCACGCGCATCCAGCAGCGCGCGCATCAGACCGTTGGCTTTGGCCCGTTTCGGCGTACGGAAGAAACCGACACCGCGGGTCACGAAGCCTGTCAGCATCGCCCGTGCGATCACGTGTGAAAGCGCCAGCCCGGCGAGGCCGGCTGCCAGACTCTGTCGCAGGCTCGCACGCACCCGCAGCTTGTACAGGAAGAACATCTTCGCGATCTTGAAGGCGAACAGCGACAAAGGCAGGACCGCGAACACGACATGCGGCGGCGCCACGTATTCGGGTGCCAGCACCATCGCGGCCGACCAGGCGAGCGCTGCCAGGTTGAACACCAGATTGAAACCATCGGCAAGCCACGGCAGCCAGCCGGCGAGGAAGTGATAGCGCTGACCGGTGGTCAGTTTGGTCTTTTCCAGGCCCATCAGCTGCGCCAGATGCTGGCGCATGATCAGCACCGCACCGTAGGCCCAGCGAAAGCGCTGCTTCTTGAAATCGAGGAAGGTGTCGGGCATCAGCCCCTTGCCGTAGCTGTGCGCGATGTAGGTCGCGCTGTAGCCCCGTTCGAAGATGCGCAGGCCCAGCTCCGCGTCTTCGGTAATGCACCATTCCGCCCAGCCGCCGACCTCTTCGAGCACCCGCCGGCGCACCATCGTCATGGTGCCATGCTGGATGATCGCATTGCGTTCATTTCGGGTCTGCATGCCGATGCGGAAGAAACCGCGGTACTCCGCCTGGCACATCGCCTTGAACAGGTTCTCGTCACCGTCGCGGTAATCCTGCGGTGCCTGCACGATCGCCATATTGGCGTCACCGAAGGCCGGCACCAGATCACGCAACCAGTTGCGCTCGACCACGTAGTCACTGTCGATCACCGCGACCACCTCGGCCGCCGGATCCGTGTTGCGCAATGCAAAGTTCAAGGCACCGGCCTTGAATCCCGTGAGTGGATCGACGTGAAAGAAACGGAACCGCGCACCGAGCTTCTCGCAATGCGCCTGCACCGGCTGCCAAACGGCAGGATCCTTGGTGTTGTTGTCGATCACCAGGACCTCGTAGTCGGGGTAGTCGAGCGCGGCCAGCGCGTCCAGAGTCTGGATCATCATGTCCGGCGGTTCGTTGTACGCCGGGACATGCACGGAGACCTTGGGGAGCGCATGGTCGGGGGCTGGTTCCGGCAACGCGGCTCGCCGCCATTCCCTTCGCCAAAGCGCCTCGGCCCACTCGTGCGCCTCCGCGAGCAACACCACGATCACGCCGAGGGCAGCGATGAACAGCGCGATACCGACCGCGAGCATCGCCGGTGTCATGTACTGCTGGGTGAAGTCGTACAACAGCCAGACCACGAAGGTGGTGATCGCATAGGCGACCATCGCCAGGAAGCCGCGCCCGCCCGACGACAGGCCCGCGCTGTCGCGAAACATCAAGGCCAGAATCAACACCGAGGCACCGATGCTGATCGCCGCAAGGCTGGTCCAGTTGGGTACCGGGACAACCCCGGAGGTGAATTCGAACTTGGGCTCACGGTCGGCATCGTAGACGCCCCAGTGGCTGCCGGCGTCGCCCTCGATCTGGCGCTTCCACGGTTGATCGAACGCCTCCATCACGTAGTAGGTGATGCCTTCGCGTTCGGCGGCGGCGATAAAGCGGCGCAGGAACTTCGCCTGGTTGGCGTGGCTGGCGACTGCGTCGAGACGCGTGCGGCCGTTGCTCGGCCAACCGACCTCGGAGATCACGACCGGTTTATCGGGATAGGCGGTCTTGAGTTCGTTGTAGCGGTACAGCACGTGGTCGACCGCCTGGTCGACCGCGATACCTTCCCAGTACGGCAGCATGTGGACCGCGATGAAGTCGACCTGCTCGACGAGCTCGGGATGCTCCAGCCAGATGTGCCACGGTTCGGCGGTGCTGACCGGCGCCCACACCGAGCGCCGCACGCGCTTGATGTGGCTGATCATCTGTTCGGCCGTCTGTTCCTCGCGCAGGATCGCCTCGTTGCCGACGATCACGCGCACCACCTGCCGATGGTTCTCGCGATAGACGTCGATCAGACGCTCGATCTCGGCGTCGTTGCGCGCCGCGTCCTTGCTTATCCATGCGCCAAGGGCGACGTTCAGGCCATGTGCCGCGGCGAGCTGCGGGACCTCGGACATGGTCCCCTCCACGGTGTAGGTGCGCACCGCATATACGTCGCCGGCAAGCAACGCGAGGTCCTCGTCGATCTTGTCAATTTCCGGATACTCGCGGCGCACGGGACTCTGCTCGCCGCGCATGGGCGAGAAGGAGAAACCGGCGATCTTCGCCGGCCAGGGCGGTTCGATGTCCGGCCTGTTGACGACCGCCCACAGCAGTACGCTAAGGATACCCATCAACAGGGTGATCAGAAGGCTCGCGCGGTTCATGGCAGTCCTCGCCCCAACGCATTAGTCGATACTAAATTTGATGCCACGTCTCAACGTTAGTCCAGTGTCGCGCGCACTTTGCATGACGCCGGTCACAACCCGAACGGGGTACCGGTTTCGGTGACGCCGACGCGGCCCGGAGCGACTCCCGCGGACCGGCGGGGATGGCCGCCGGGCAGTCGGAATACTTGCGCGACAGCGGCTGACGACCCGACTCGCGAGCCACCCATTGCCGCCGCTCCCCGCAACGTGTCGGGACACACGGCACCCATCCGCCAGTGAGTCGTGGCGACAGCTGGCGGCCGCGGATGCCGAGTGAATTCTTTGCGCCAGCTCACAATTCGCGCGTTGGGGGCCGTAAGCGGGAAAATCGCGGAAACCACCGCGACTTTCGACGGTCCGACACAACATACCGTCAAGCCTCGGTTGGCGAGGCCGATAAACGATGTGTTCGCAACGCTTAACCTGGGTAATTGGGGCGCGTATTAGATTTTACTAATATATAGCCCGCTGCTGCAAGGGCCGATCAGCAGGACCAGGCGTCCGGCGCGGCCGCGGAAGCACCGACGCACGGCAGCGAGCGCAAACCCCGAACCCACCGACCAAACGGTCCTACCGAATGTTCAGATCTGCAATTTTGGCCTCGACTTTCGCCTTGACCGCATTAGCACAGGCCGCCAACGTTGACGTCGTTGCCGGCGACAAAGTGCGCCTCGACGGCGAGCTGGTGCAACTCGTCGACATCGATTCGCCGGAGTTGTGTCAGCCCGGTGGCATTCAGGCACGCGAGGTGCTGGCGGCGCTGCTCGACGGCACCCTCACGTACGAGACGACCGGTCGGAGCAAAGAAGGTGCACGCCAGATCCGCCTGTACGTGGATGGGCGGGAGGTCAACCAGTCGCTGGTTCAATTGGGATGGGCCTGGACTACGACCCGTTCCCCGTCTGACCGCTACGCCTTCGCGCAATCGGTGGCCAAAGCGGACCGCATAGGGTTGTGGGCCTATGAGAACCCGGTACCGCCGTGGCAATGGAACCCGTCGACACACGAATCGAACAACGACGGATGCGATCAGGTCGCCGGCCAGCCGTTGACGCCACCCGCGAAAAGGGCCAAAGGTGCCGACGGAAAGCCGATGCGCCTGCGCGGCTAGCACCGATCGCTCGGGCCTCGTCCTCCCTCATGCTCGCTTGATTCGGCGCCAAATCGCCGCTGTCAAACCTTCCCCCACGGGTGATCCGCGGTGCTTGCAAGACGCCAGTGCCTTACCATGGCACCTCTTTTCGCCTCACGCCCACAGCACCATGACGGAAAGCTCCGTTACCAGCCAGCTAGATAGCCACACTCCGATGATGCAGCAATACCTGCGCATCAAGGCCGAGCACCCGGACCGGCTGGTGTTCTACCGCATGGGCGATTTCTACGAGCTGTTCTACGACGATGCGCGCCATGCCGCGCATCTGCTGGACATCACCCTGACGCAGCGTGGCCGGTCCGCCGGTGAACCGATCCCGATGGCCGGTGTGCCCTTTCACGCGGCGGAGGGCTATCTCGCCAAGCTGGTCAGACTGGGCGAATCGGTCGCGATCTGCGAGCAGATCGGTGACCCCGCCACCAGCAAGGGCCCGGTGGAGCGGCAGGTGGTACGTATCGTCACCCCGGGGACGGTCAGCGACGAGGCTCTGCTGGACCAACGCCGCGACAATCTGCTGGCCGCGCTGTTACGGCTGGACGGCGTCGCCGGGCTCGCCTGGCTCGACCTGACAGGTGGGCGTTTCCACGTCGAACAACTGGTCGGCGAGGAAACCTTGAACAGCGAGCTGGAACGCCTGACGCCGGCAGAGATCCTGGTCCCCGAAGACCAGGCAGCACCGGCCTGGACCAACGGAGGGCGTGCCGTTACCCGCCGTGCACCGTGGCACTTCGAACATGCGGCAGCGGTGCGCCTGCTTACCGACCAGTTCGGCGTACGCGACTTGAGCGGTTTTGGCTGCGACGATCTGCCACTGGCGATCGGCGCGGCCGGCGCCCTGTTGCAGTATCTGGCCGACACCCAGCGCAGCGCGCTGCCGCATATCACCCGATTGAAGGTCGAACGTCACGATGCCGCGATCGTCATAGACGCCGCGACCCGGCGCAATCTGGAGATCGTCGAGGCGACCTCCGGCCGACGCGGACAAAGCCTCGCCGGCCTGCTCGACAGCACCGCGACGCCGATGGGTGGCCGTCTGCTGCGCCGTTGGATCAGCCAGCCGCTGCGTGATCAGGGGCGGGTGCGCGCACGGCACGCGGCCGTCGCCAGCCTGCTGGATGCGGACCGCGTTGCGCCGGTCCAGGAAGTGCTGCGCGGGGTCGGCGATGTCGAACGCATCCTGGCACGCGTCGCGTTGGGCAGCGCCCGGCCACGCGACCTCGCAACGCTGCGCGACAGCCTCGGGCTCCTGCCGGCGCTGCAGGGCGAACTTTGCGATATCGACGACCCGGAGCTGATCGCGCTCGCCGGCGAGATCGGCACGCACCCGGAGACGGTGGAACTGTTGACCCGCGCGGTGATCGACAACCCACCCGTCGTGTTGCGTGATGGCGGTGTACTGGCTGCCGGCTACGACGCCGAACTCGATGAACTGCGCGATCTGTCGCAGAACGCCGACCAGTTCCTGGTCGACCTGGAGCGGCGCGAACGCGAGCGCAGCGGGATCGACACGCTCAAGGTCAGCTACAACCGGGTGCACGGCTATTACATCGAGATCGGCCGCAGCAAGGCGGACAAGGTCCCCGGGGACTATATCCGCCGGCAGACGCTGAAGACTGCCGAGCGTTTCATCACCCCGGAGCTGAAGGCCTTCGAGGACCGGGTGCTATCGGCACGTGAGCGTGCCCTGCAGCGTGAGAAGGCGCTGTACGAGGAACTGCTGACGCGCCTCGCGGCTTCGCTGGCGCCAATGCAGACGAGCGCCGAGGCCATCGCCCGGCTCGACGTGCTGGCGTGTTTCGGCGAACGCGCACAGCGCCTCGACCTGTGTCGTCCCACATTCCGCACTGCGCCCGGCCTGCACATCGTTGGCGGTCGCCACCCGGTCGTCGAGCAGGTGGTCGAAGAGCCCTTTGTCGCCAACGACCTGTCGATGGACGACGCGCGCAATATCCTGATCATCACAGGCCCCAACATGGGCGGAAAATCGACCTTCATGCGCCAGTCGGCGCTGATCGTGCTGATGGCCTATGCGGGCTGTTTTGTGCCGGCCGCCAGTGCCGAACTCGGCCCATTCGACCGCATCTTCTCGCGCATCGGCGCGTCCGACGACCTCGCCGGCGGGCGATCGACCTTCATGGTCGAGATGCAGGAGACCGCCAACATCCTGCACAACGCGAGCGCCCGTTCACTGGTGCTGATGGACGAGATCGGGCGCGGCACCAGCACCTTCGACGGCCTGTCGCTGGCCTGGGCCTGCGCGGTGGAACTGGCCACGCGGATCGGCGCGTTCACATTGTTTGCCACCCACTACTTCGAACTGACGACGCTGCCCGACGAGCACCCGGGCATCGCCAACGTCCATCTCGACGCGGTCGAGCACGGTGACCGGATCGTCTTCCTGCATGCGTTGCGCGATGGTCCGGCCAATCAGAGCTACGGCCTGCAGGTCGCGGCGCTCGCGGGGGTACCGCGGCGGGTGATCGATCTGGCCCGACGCCGCCTGCGCGAGTTGGAGCAGGCGGCACAACGGCATGCACAGGCGGAATCCAGCCAGCTGTCGCTGTTTCAAGCGGCGCCCGCCGCGCGGCCCGCGGCGCACGACCCGCTGCGGGAACGCCTCGCGACGTGCGACCCGGATCAAATGACGCCGCGACAGGCACTCGAAGCGCTTTACGAACTGCGTGCGTTGCGCAATGCTGACCCGGAGGGAGGCATGACCGGGGAGGAGGCATGACATACGTCGTCACCGAGAACTGCATCAAGTGCAAGTACACCGACTGCGTCGAGGTCTGCCCGGTCGACTGTTTTCACGAGGGCCCGAACTTCCTCGCGATCGATCCCGATGAGTGCATCGATTGTGCGTTGTGTGAGCCGGAATGTCCGGCCAACGCGATCTTCGCCGAAGACGACGTGCCGGCGGATCAGCGCGATTTCATTGCGTTGAATGTCGAACTGTGCGCGCTCTGGCCGGTGATCACCGAACGCAAACCCGCACCCGCCGACGCCGCCGACTGGGACGGCAAACCCGACAAGCGCAAGTTGTTGGAACGTTGACCGGCGACGCACGCCCGGGGCGCGCTAGGCGAGCCGCGGCCGGGCCAGGATGCAGGTGACGTTGTCGTTGCCGCCGGCGGTCAGTGCGGCGTCTACCAGCGCCTGAACCTGTTCCTCCAGGTCGCCTTGTGGATCACGCAGGATGCGCGAGATCATGTTGTCCGGGACCAGACCGTGCAGACCGTCGCTGCATACCAGGTAGGTGTCGCCCGGCTCGATCAACGCGTCACCGACATCCACATCCGCCTGACGTCGCATGCCGAGGCTGCGCGTCAACACGTTCTCCCGTACGCCGGCCTCGCGCGCCTGGGCGCGATTCATGAACACGCCGTCATCGATCATCTGTTGAATCAACGAATGGTCCCGCGTCAGTCGACGCATACGACCGTAACGGACGCGGTACAGGCGGGAATCGCCGACATGTGCATAGTAAATGCGCCCGTCGCGAAACATCGCCAGCACCACGGTCGTGCCCATGCCTTGGAGTTCGGGATGCACTTCGCACATGTCGACCAGCGCCTTGTTGGCCGCCTCGGCGGCATGGCCCACGCGCAACAGGCTCTGGGTGCTGTCCGCGGTACTGTTGTCGTGCCGTGCGGTCAACAGATCCTCGATCGCCGCATCCGCGGCCACCCGACTGGCCACTTCGCCACTGCGGTGTCCACCCATGCCGTCGGCGAGCACGATCACGCCGCGGTCGTTGTCGACCCGGAACGAATCCTGGTTGCGCGTCCGGACCAGCCCCTGGTGGGAACGGATCGCCACGTCGATTGTGTGAATCGCCATCGCCGGATCAGGACGCCACAGCGCGATTGAGCGGGAAAAACGCCGGTCTAGGCCGCATCAACCACCCTTGCCTTCCCGGCTCTGATCGAGCAGGCGACGCAGCTTGTCGGCGGGGAGGTACCCGGGCAACATCTCGCCATCCTCGAGCACCAAGGCGGGGGTCCCCTGTACGCGCATCGCCTGACCGAGCGCATAGTGTTCGGCGACCGGATTCTCACATTTGCGCGGCTCGATTGCCTTGCCCGCCTTGGCGGCATCCATCGCCGCGCGGCGGTCATCGGCGCACCACACGGACACGGCCTTGTCGTAGGACTCGCTACCGATGCCGGCACGCGGATAGAACAGGTAGCGGATGCGTATGCCCTGCGCATTGTAACTGGGCATTTCCGAATGCAGCTTGCGGCAGAAGCCGCAATCGATATCGGTGAACACCGTCAGGGTGTGAGGTGCATCGTCCGGACCATAGATCAGCATCTCGTCCTCGCCGACCTCGGCCAGAGCCTTCAGCTTCAACTCGGACAGCCGGTTCTCGGTGATCTCGGTACGCGTCTCGAGATCGATCAGCTTGCCGGACAGCAGATAGCGGCCGTCGCCGGTTACGTACACCACCCGCATGCCGAACGTGACCTCGTAGAGATCACCGACCGGCGAGGCGACGATTGTGTCCGGTACCAGGCCGGGCAGCAGGACCGCCAGCGAGTTGCGAATGCGCTGCTCTGCCGCGGCGTCGATGTCCGCGGCCAGAGACGCGGTGCCCAATATGGCACACAACAGAAAGACGAGCTTGTTCATGGGTGTTTGCTAATCCCGGAAATTGATGAATTGCAGGGGCAGACCGAAGCTCCCCTTGCGCAACAGCGCGATCACGCTTTGCAGGTCGTCGCGATTCTTGCCGCTGACCCGGACCTGCTCACCCTGGATCTGGGCCTGCACCTTGATCTTGGAGGCCTTGATGTCCTTGACGAGCTTGCGCGCCGTATCCGTGTCGATGCCCTGCCTTATTGTGACCGCCTGTCGTGCCCGGTTGTTCGCGGTCTCGACCTTTCCGATCTCGAGACAATCGATGTCCACCGACCTCTTGACCAGCTTCTTTTGCAGGATGTCCATCATCTGTTCGAGTTGAAACTCGCTTTGCGCATGCAGCGTGACGACCGCGCCATCGAGGTCGAAGTGCGCCTCGCTGCCCTTGAAGTCGAAGCGTGTGCCGACCTCCCGGTTGGCCTGGTCGGTCGCGTTGCGTACCTCTTGCAGATCGACCTCGGACACGACGTCAAATGAAGGCATCACCGGGCTCCGAAACAAAACCGCCGCAAGGCTACCACATAGGCCGGCCACTGTTGTGCCCGCCGGCCGCAACGAGCGGAAGATTCTTCCACCGCGGCCGGCTCGTCATCGATAACCCACTAGGGCGGCCGGCGGCGCGTGTCCTTGAGTCGACACCGGGGACTTCAGCCACGCGGGTGGTGCCGGGCGTGCAGCGCACGCAACCGCTCGCGGGCGACGTGTGTGTAGATCTGGGTCGTCGACAGCGCGCTGTGGCCGAGCAGCAGCTGCACCACGCGCAGGTCCGCGCCGTGATTGACCAGATGGGTCGCGAAGGCGTGCCGCAGCGTGTGGGGCGAGAGCGCCTGGCGGATACCGGCGCTCTGAGCATGCTTTTTGATCCGATACCAAAACGCCTGGCGCGTCATCCCCGCACCACGTCGCGTGGGAAACAGTGCGCCGCAGGGCCGTCCACTCAGCAATTCCGGCCGCGCGGTACCGACGAAACGGTCTACCCACTCGACTGCCTCGTCGCCCAACGGCACCAACCGCTCCTTGCCACCTTTGCCCACCACGCGCACCACGCCGTGCGCGAGATTGAGCTGATCAGGCTGCAGACCGACGAGCTCGGAGACCCTCAAGCCCGTGGCATACAGGACCTCGAGCATCGCGCGATCGCGCACCCCTTCGGCGGTGCCGAAATCGGGTGCCGACAGTAACCTTTCCACCTCGGCCTCACTCAACGACTTGGGCAAGGGACGACCAAGCCGCGGCGCATCGATCTGCGCGCTCGGGTCGGACGCGACCAGCTGTTCACGCACCGCCCACCGGTAGAATTGACGCAGGCTCGACAGACGCCGCGCACTGGTGCGCGGATGCAGGGCCGCGTCGACCGCGGCCGCCAGATATCCGAGCAACTGGTCGCGCCGCGCAGCGAGGAGATCCGCCGAGCCGTCATGCAACCAGCGCGCGCAGTCCCTCAGATCGGACTGGTAGGCCTGCAGGGTATTCGCGGACAGGCCGCGCTCCATCCATAGCGCGTCGGCAAAGCGCTCGATCAATTGCGCATCGCGGTCGTGCAATGTATCGCCACCCCGCCCGGTTGCTGCCCGATTCGGTCGCCGGCCCAACTCGTCCACTCGGTCCGCCGCGGTGGATTTCACCGCACCCGCGTGCAAGGATAACCCGCATTCGAGGCCGTGGGAGCCGACGTGCGCGATGAGCTGACCCGTTTGCTGCAGTCGCTCGAGATGGAACTGCGCGCGCAGGACCGCTGGGATCTCGAACCCCCATCGCCACAGGCGCTGCGCAGCGAGCAACCGTTTGCGGTGGACACGCTGAGCTTCGACCAGTGGCTGCAGTGGATCCTGCTACCGCGGCTGCACGACCTGCTGTGCCGCCAGCTACCATTGCCGACCAATTGTGCGATCCGGCCGATGGCCGAAGAGATGTACGAGAACGACGATGCCGGCGGTGCTCGCCTGATCGTGATCCTCGGTCACATCGACACCTTATTAAGTGATCGCGACGCGGGCCTCAATTAGATGAACGCGGATTTTTTCCACATTGCCTGTGGAAAATTCTGTGGGAAACATGAAGACAATGCCGCCAAGTCCGCATGCTGGCACACCCCGGGTTAAATTGACCAAAAAGTGACCAAAACATTAATTAGCATTTATCTTCAATATGTTACAGAGACTCTTTCATGCGTCACTTGTTAAAACCGCGGCAACCCACAGCACTTTGCGCCCCGTGTTGCGGCCTGTGTATAAATATTCTCTAATTTAATTACCAACAAGCACGGAATCGGCAGATGTCAAGAAGCCAGCCGGCCGACTGGTGGCACAAGCCACTCGCCGAGATGAGCCAAGAAGAATGGGAATCGCTGTGCGACGGTTGCGCGAAATGCTGCCTGTACCGGCTCGAGGACGCGGACACGCGCGAGATCTATTACACCAACGTCCACTGCCGCCTCCTCGATTCTGAAACCGGCCGCTGCCGCGACTATGCGCACAGAGCGGCCCGCGTACCGGACTGCGTGACGATCACCTTCGACCTGTTGCAGGACCCGTACTGGCTGCCGCGCACCTGCGCCTACCGCCTGCTCGCCGAGGGACGCGACCTGCCGGCATGGCACCCGTTGATATCGGGCACCCGAGACAGCGTGGCGCGCGCCGGCCAGCGGGCCTGCCGGCGCGCGATCAGCGAAGACGAGGCCGGCGACCTCGAAGACCACCTGGTGGACTGGATCGAATGAACGCGCCAACATCCACGCCCTTCTGCGCCCGTTCGGATGGCTGACGACAACTCGCTGCTCGGAATGCTCGAAGGCAGCGGCCTGCAGGTGCGCGCCTACGACCTCGGACGACGCATCGCGCGGCTCGATCCCGTCCGTCTGCGGGCGTTTGAACAGGCGCGCGAGCCCTACCCGACGCCGATGCAACACAAGGCCTGGCTGGCGCTCGCGCATACCTCGGACGCCACCCCCGATCAACCGGTGATCTGGTTTCTGCGCCTCGACCTCGACGAACAGGGGCTGTTGGTCCAGGCGGGGCGCGACTACCTGCTGCGGCGCCTCCTGGAATCGGCCCAGGCACGCAGCACGGGTGCCGATCCGCAGGCGTTCCTGCAGGACAACCCCTACGCTTTCAAGCCGCGCGAAGACCGCATGGCGCTGTTCCACGCCCTGCTCAGCGTCGAACTCGGCCTACCGGCGTCCCGGTTCTATGCGCATGCGCTGGACTATTTCTCAGGTGGGCCGGGCTGGGACCAATGGGGCTTCGTCGGCTATCAGGGCATCGCCGACGTCGCGTGTCGGCATCACGACAAGCCACTGACCGCGGCGCTTCCGCGGCTGCCGCGCGAACCACTGATCGCGCTGTGCCATTGCCTGGAGAGTCAGCCGCTGGGCGAACCGCTCAGCGAGGCGCTGGCGAACCGGCTGCGTCGCGCGCTCGCCGATGAACCCGCCGACACCCCATTGATCGCCGCGCTGGTGCGCGGCCTGTCATTCGGCCGCGAGCCGGCCGCGCGCGGCGCGGCCGTCGATGCCGTGCTCGGTCACCCGGCGGCTGTCGACATCGAGGTACTCGCGGCGATCGCGGGGCGGGCCTGGGAGACGCTGCTGGATGCGGACCGGCTACGCCGCTTCGTCGACCGCCTGGCCGCCAACGGGCGCGGTCAGACCGCCTTCGAACACGGTATTCGCGACCTGCTCAGTCTGCCGGAACTCGCCGTACCCCTGCGCGACATGCTGCGCGGTGCACGCATCGGCAGCGCCGCCCGTGAGGCCTTCGCGTGCATGGTGTCGAGCGCCGACGCGGTGCCCGAATAGCCGCGTCCGAGCCACGCGGCTCAGTCGAAGATCCAGGCCCAGCTGAGCTCCAGTTCGTGCTGGTCCATCTGCGCGCTGCCGGTCTGCGGGCCGGTGAAATTCGGATTCACACCGTCGATCCTCTCGAAGAACGCGCGGGTGTACGCCAGCGTCAGCGCATTGCCGTCTTCGAGCCGATAGGTCATCCCGAGGCTGGCGTGGGTACGCACCGTGGCCGGGGCGAGCACGTTGAACAGGGCCTCACCGTTGTTGAACAGCTGGTCGGCGTGGCTCACGCCGGCTCGTAGCGTCAACTGCGGGCTGTAGCGCCAAACGACCCCGAGTTTGAAGATGTCGATGTCGCGCCAGCCAAAACCCAGGCCATCGTCCGACCCCAGCAGCGTATCGGGTCCGATCACGGTATCGTTCGGATTGCTCAGCGATTTCACCTCGCCGTAGAAAATCCGCTGCCAATCGCCCACCAGGGTCAGGTCCGGCGTGACGTCGAAGCTGAAGCCGGCGGTGACCGTCGGCGGGACATCGAAGTCGCCCTGCTCGGCGAACAACCCCTCGTAGCGATCGAAACGCTGCATGCGCAGTCGCGTCTGCGCGGACGCCCCGAGTGCCAGCCGGTCGTTTATCTGGCCAAGCCAGCCGACCCGCAACCCCCATCCCCAGGAGAGGTCATACCCGTTGTTGGTCAGCTTCGTAGGTGCCACCGAGAAGGCGCGAAACGGTTCCAGTCCCTCGGCCTTGAAGCGCTGCACGGCAACGATCGGCATCACCCCAAACGAGTGACTGTCGTTGAGCCGCACCGCATACGGCACACCGATGAACATCTGCGCAAAGTCGACGCCGGTCGGTGCGCTCGCGGTGCCTGCAGGGTTGCTGAAATTGCGCCACACGGCGGTGTCGTATTCGGTGTTCATGCCGCCGTTGGCACCGAGCAGCACGCCGATACTGCTGTCCGCGGTGAGTTTCGTGTTCCAACCGAAATGCGGGATCAGGAACAGGTCATTCTCACTGTCATAGCTGCCGGCCGGCACGCTCGGCGGCGGTGGGTTCGCGGCGCCATTGTCGTCCGCGGTGAATCCCCGGTGTGGATTGAACACCGCGAGCCCCACGTCCAGCCGCTCGCCAACATGCACCATCCCGGCCGGATTGGTGGCACCGGCCAGCGCATCCTGAGGCAGGGCGACCCCGGCCCCCGCGATACCCTTGTTCGCCGCGCCGAAACCGGTCGGCGAATAGCCGTTGGTCGCATGAGCGCCAGAAAAGATGCCGACTAATACGACTGCAGTCGCGCTGCCTTTGATCCGCTGGATAACCACGCCGCCCCCCCTGACAGACCATGATTTGCCTTAAGGCGGCGGATCATAGGCGCGGTGGCAAGCGATTTCCCTAATATGGATCAAGAACAAACGCGATTCCCAACAATGACAAGAATTGCGACGCTTATTTGACGTTACGCCAGAATCCGTGTCAGCAACCCCATCGGGTCGGCCGGCGCCGGCAGCGCAACCCTCACGGTCCAGCCACCGCCCGGCGCCTCGTCGAGCGGATTGCCCGCGCGATCGAACAACACCTGCAGCCGAAACCGCCGGTTCCCGCCCGGCGTGACCAGTTCCAGCTCGTCACCGACGCTGAACTTGTTCTTCACCGCCAGCTCGGCGAGCCCGCTCGCGGCGTCCACCCCGGTCACCTCGGCGACGAACTGTGACCGGGTGCTGCGTGACGCCCCTTCGCGGTAGCTCTGCATCTCCTGGCTCGGGTGACGCTGGAAAAAACCGTCGGTGTAGCCGCGATTCGCCAGATGCTCGAGCTCGGCGAGCAGCCCCGGGTCGAACGCCCGCCCGGCCGCCGCGTCATCGATCGCCCGACGGTATACCTGGGTGGTGCGCGCCGTGTAATAGTGCGACTTGGTGCGCCCCTCGATCTTCAGGCAGTCGACCCCGATCTCGGTGAGGCGCTGGACGTGCTCGACCGCACGCAGATCGCGCGAATTCATGATGTAGGTGCCGTGTTCGTCCTCGAAGATCGGCATGAACTCACCGGGACGTTCCCGCTCCTCGAGGTAATACACCTCGTCGGCGCGCGGATGACGCCTGATCTCAGAGACCGGGACCTGCGCGACGGCGTCCAGATCCTCGCGCGCGATCTTGTAATCCCAGCGACAGGAATTGGTGCAGGTGCCCTGGTTGGCGTCACGGTGGTTGAAGTAACCCGACAGCAGGCAGCGCCCAGAGTAGGCAATACACAAGGCGCCGTGCACGAACACCTCGATCTCCATGTCGGGACAGGCCTGGCGTATCTCCGCCACCTCGTCGAGGGACAGTTCGCGCGACAGTATCACGCGCGTCAGGCCGACCGATTGCCAGAAGCGGACACCGGCGGCGTTCACGGTGTTCGCCTGCACCGAGAGATGGATCGGCATCTCCGGCCAGCGCTCGCGTACCAGCATGATCAGGCCCGGATCGGCCATGATCAACGCATCGGGCCGCATCGCGACCACCGGCGCTATGTCGTCGACGAAGGTCTTCAACTTGGCGCCGTGAGGCATCACGTTGGTCGCGACGAAGAACTTGCGTCCCTGACGGTGTGCCTCGTCGATCCCGGTCCGCAGGTTGTCCTCCCGGAAGTCGTTGTTGCGTACGCGCAGGCTGTAGCGTGGCATGCCCGCATACACGGCGTCCGCGCCATAGGCGAACGCATAGCGCATGTTGCGCAGGGTGCCGGCCGGGGCAAGCAGTTCCGGGGTCGTCATCGCTGTACCTGATCGAAGTGCAATCTTCTAATTATCCTTCGTCGCCGTCAGAGCATTACCTTGTCGCGCGCATAGACAATCAGCAACAGGCCGAGCAGCAGCGCCAACCAGAAGACTCCGGAGATCAGCGTCGACTGGCGGGCCTTGCTGCGCTGATACCAGGTACGCGGCCTGACACCCTTGATCATGAACACGATCTTGGCGGCGACGATCACGCTGACGACGTTGACGGCGAGCAGCAAGGCCGCGCCGACGGCGAGTTGTTGGTAGCCGGCACCGAGCAACATGCCCATGGTCGCGGTCGGCGGCAACAACGCAACCGCGACCATCACGCCGACCAGCGTCGACGACAGACCGGTGGTCAACGACAGCACCGCGGCCGCCCCCGCGGCCAGCGCCAGCGCGACCCCATCGAGCCCGACGTCGGTGCGCGCCAGTATCTCTCGGCTTGCGACCAGCATCTCGCCGCGCGCGACATCGACCGGCCATAGCAGGCCGATCGTCAGGGATAACATAAAGGCAATGCCCAGGCCCACCAGGCTGGTACGCAGCGCCTTCCACACCAGCGCGCCGTCGCCCAGCGTGGAACCGAACGCCAGCGCGATGTTCGGCCCGAGCAACGGTGCGATCACCATCGCACCGACGACGACCGCGACGTTGTCCTCGATCAACCCGATCGCCGCGACGATGGTCGACAGGATGGTCAGCAGCAGAAAACTGCTGTCGATCCGCACCCCCTTCTCGATCTGGCTGTACAACTCCTCGCGGGTCGCTGCGGCGGCGAGTTCGCGGTCCTCGGGCTCGCGTGGCAGCACCGCGTCCACCGGCAGCACGACGATGCGGATGTTTTCCGATCCACCAAACACGTTCTGCAGCGCATCCATCACGGTCTGGCGTAGCTGGTCGTTGACCAGCATGCGGAACGAACGACGACCGTCCTCGGCCGACGCACCCCACCAGTAGTCGGTGATCTGGTGCTGGTCGGCAATCCCGGACAGCGTATCGGTATGGCCGGCATCGGCGACGATCTCGATCAGGCGCATCGGGTCCGCGTCCTTATAGTGTCTGTTGGGATCGCGGAGATTGTACCGCGGCATGCTCGGGGTCACCGGGGCAACGCGGGATCTTCTACCCGAAGCACGTCTCGTTGAGTGATGTTGGAGGGGATTCTTGTTGATGCGCTGGGCTCAGCGCACCAGGGCGAAACTGAAACCTTGTTCATTTCTTCTGCTTGCCCAAAAGAAACGAACCAAAGAAAAGGGCACCCCAAGGCTTGGTCTGTGCTGCGTAACCGGCCACTGCCTCCCTGAGACCCTTGGACGCCGCCGAGCATCGCAGCGGCGGGCGGATCCAAGCGAGGGGTGTCTGAGCGACCGCCAGGGAGCGAGTTCCCGAGCGCCGCCCGACGCGAGAAGCACAGGGCACCCCTCGCCTACGGCGAGGGACAAGTCGTCGGGTGCCCTTTCTTTTGGGTCCTTTTCTTTGGGCACGCAAAGAAAAGGATCGCGGGCGCGCTCCGCCGAGCGCTCTCAAAAACCGCCCGCGCGCAACGAAACCGCCCCAGCCAATCTACCCGATGCGTCAGGCAACCGACTGGTAATACAGATTCTGCGGATGCCGCGCCTCGGCAAAGAAATACCAGCGTTCCGCCATCAACCCCAGGTACTGCACGACGAACGCGAGCATCGGCAGGTACGCGGATTCGAGCACGTTCGAGGTGCCGAGCAGCACGACCGGCACCAGGAACACCGTTGCGAGAAAGAACAGCTTGACCGTCGCCAGCGTCGCACCGGTCGCGCCGTGGAAGAACTCGCGGGTGTTGAACGCGCCGCCCATGAAGCCCATCGACTTCTGCCGGATCTTCGTGTGACGCACGCCGATCGCCGTCTGCAGGGTCGATTTGTGCTTGATGCGCGCATTGCGGTACATCGAGAAACCGCGCGTGATCGCACCGAGTACCGTGAAGATCACCGCCCAGACACCGTAGAAGGTCACCAGTGCCGCGCCGATCCAGGCCGAGAACGCCGCCGCCAGTGTGAAACCGGACGCCAACCCGAACAGCATGAAGTTCGCGACCGTCAACGGCGTGTGCCATTCCTGCAGAAAACGCAGGCTGGCGTAGATCATCGCGGTGCAGATGAACAGCACGATCGCCGACAGGACGCCCAGGGTGCCGAGTACCAGCGTGGCATCGATCGGCAGCTGACCCTTGATCACCAGCCACGGCGTGGTCAGGCCGAAATAGTGTGCACCGCCATACAGCGCGACCAGCAACATGAATGCCGGCAGCGCGATCAACTCGCGCGACAGCCACGAAGTGCGCCACTGGGTGATTCCGCGCCAGGCGCGGGTGAGAAAATAGCTCGGTTTGCCGAGGTGAAACACCGCGGCGATCAGGCCGAGACCCAGCAGAACCAGCGCCAGCATGCTACCCGCGGCGTAGAAGCTCACGCTGTCCTGTGGCTCGAGCAGATTCGCGAGTGAATACACCTGGCCGGTGACCAGTGCCATGAACAGCCCCTGCCCGGCACCGATCAGTGTGGTGAGAAAGATCACGGAAAACGCGGGATGCATGTTGTCTTCTCCGGGGCCCGATCAATACGCCACGTCGTCGAGGGTCTCGCCCTCTGCGGCCGGCAGCGGTGCCTCTTTCTTCAGCGGATTGTCGGCGCGTTCCAGTTCGTCGTCGAAGATCTGGATGCGCGTCTTGCGGCGTGGCAGATAGTGGTTCGCCGGCTGCGTGCCCCACTCCGGCATCAGCTGGTAGCCACCGTTCTCGCGGATCGCGATCGATACCTCGGAATCCGGATCATGCACATCGCCGAACAGCCGCGCCGTGGTCGGGCAGGCCAGCACGCAGGCCGGTTTGCGCTCCTTCTCCGGCAGGCTCTGGTCGGTGATACGGTCGATGCACAGTGTGCATTTCTTCATCACCTTCTGCTGCTCGTCGAGTTCGCGCACGCCGTACGGACAGGCCCAGGAGCAGTACTTGCAGCCGATACACTTGTCGTAGTCGACCAGCACCACGCCGTTGTCCGCGCGTTTGTACGAGGCACCGGTCGGACATACCGGGACACAGGGCGGCTCTTCGCAGTGCAGGCAGCTCTTCGGGAAGTGCACGGTCTCGGTCTTCGGGAACTCACCGATCTCGAACATCTGCACGCGATTGAAGAAGGTGCCGGTCGGATCGGCGTCGTACGGGTGGTGATCGACCATCGGGCCGGCCCATCCGGAGGTGTTCCACTCCTTGCACGAGGTCACGCAGGCGTGACAACCGACGCAGACGTTCAGATCGATCACCAGGGCCAATTGTGTCATCGGCTCGCTCCTTTCCTACTCGATGCCCGTCTTGCGGCGGAACACGCCGGCGAAGTACGCCTGCCAGCGACCACGCTTGGCGTCCTGACCGGGCAAACGCCGTTGCGGCTTGAACTGCGGATAGCTCGCCTGCGGCTCGCTGTCATCGGCCTTGTACACCTTGACGCGCACATCGAACCACGCCGCCTGACCGGTCACCGGGTCTGAATTGGACAGGTGTTCGCCGGCCTCGCTGGGGGGCAGCTCCTCGGCGATCACGTGATTCAACAGGAAACCCTTTTGCGACTCGTTCGCCTTCGGGTGCAGCGCCCAGGCGCCCGACGCCTTGCCGATCGCATTCCAGGTCCAGACGGTGCCGGGCTCGACCGATTCGGAGAACCGTGCCATGCAACGCACCTTGCCGTGCGGCGATTCGACCCATACCCAGTCGCCGTCGTCGAAGCCTTGCGCCGCACCGAGGCGAGGACTGACGAACAGGTAGTTGTGGGTATGGATCTGGCGCAACCAGGCATTCTGGCTGTCCCACGAGTGGTACATCGCCATCGGTCGCTGGGTCAGCGCGTTCAGCGGGTATTCCTGGGTATCGACCAGTTCGACCTCGAGCGGCTCGTGATAGAACGGCAGTGGATCGAAATAGGTCGCGACACGCTTGGCGAGGTGCGCCGGCGGTCGCTTGCCCGGTCGCCTGCCCTGTGCCGCCAGGCGGAACTTCTGCAGGACCTCGGAATAGATGTGCACGTTGATCGGTTCGGCGTAGCGGGTCATACCGTGCGCGCGCGCCCATTCCAGGTAACCCTTGTTCCAGTTGCGCATGTACTGGTACGACTTGGGCAGTTCGTAGTGGAACACGCAGTTGTTCTTGGCGTACATCTCCCACTGGCGCGGGTTCGGCTCGCCCTTCAGGAACTTCTCGCCACCCTTGCCGCGCCAGCCGGAGAGGAAACCGATCCCGGAGCCCGGCGAAGTCTCGTAATTGATGATGAAATCCGGATAGTCACGAAACTTGCGCGCGCCTTTGTCGTCGACGAACGCCGGCAATCCCAGTCGCGTACCGAGTTCGATCAGCACCTCCTGGAATGGCTTGCACTCACCCTTCGGGGCGACCACCGGGATGCGCACCGAATCGACCGGCCCGTCGAACTCGGAGATCGGCCGATCGAGCATCGACAGGGCGTCGTGGCGTTCCAGGTAGGTCGTATCGGGCAACACCAGGTCGGCGAACGCCACCGTCTCCGACTGGAAGGCGTCGCACACGATGATGAACGGGATCTTGTACTCGCCGTCGTCGTCCCTGTCGACCAGCATCTCGCGCACCTTCGCGGTGTTCATCGACGAGTTCCACGCCATGTTCGCCATGAACAGCAACAGCGTATCGATCTTGTAGGGATCGCCGCGCCAGGCATTGGTGATGACGTTGTGCATCAGGCCGTGCACCGACAGCGGATACTCCCAGGAGAACCCCTTGTCGATGCGTACCGGATTACCTTCATCGTCGACAAACAGATCGTTCGGGTCGGCCGGCCAACCCAGTGGCATGCCGTCCAGCGGCGTGTTCGGCTGTACGCCCTGAGGACCCTTCGGCGGCTTCGGACAGGGTGGGATCGGGCGCGGGAAGGGTGCCTTGTGACGGAAGCCCCCGGGACGGTCGATGGTCCCCAGGATCGTCATCAGGACGCCGAGTGCGCGGATCGTCTGGAAGCCGTTGGAATGCGCGGCCAGTCCGCGCATCGAGTGGAATGCGACCGGGTTGCCGAACACCGAGCCGTGCTCGCGACCCCAGACGTCGGTCCACTGGATCGGCAGCTCGATCTTCTGATCGCGCGCGGTGACGCCCATCTCGTGTGCGAGGCGCTTGATCGTCTCGACCGGGATACCGGTGATACCGGCGGCCCATTCGGGCGTGTATTCCTCGACCCGTTCCTTGAGCATCTGGAACGCGGTCTTCACCGGTCGCCCGTCGATCGCGTAGCTGCCGAGCAGGTAGGGGTCGCAGCCCTCGCAGCGTACGTCGACCGGGCCGTTGGTCTTGCGGTCCCACCACAGCTTGTTCTGTGCGTCGAAACAGCCCTCTTCGACCGGCTTGTCGGTGCGGATGAACATGCCGAAGTCGTCTGACGCCGAATCGAGATTCACCAGCTCCGCGGCATTCGTGTAATCGACCAGGAACTCGCGGTCGTACAGCCCCTGCTTGATGATCTCGTGGGTGATCGCGAGCAGCAGCGCGCCGTCGGTCCCCGGCTTGATCGGCACCCATTCGTCGGCGATCGCCGAATAGCCGGTGCGCACCGGGTTGATCGAGATGAACCGCCCGCCGCGGCGTTTGAACTTGGAGATCGCGATCTTCAGCGGGTTCGAGTGGTGGTCCTCGGCGGTGCCGATCATCACGAACAGCTTGGCGCGATCGAGGTCGGGGCCGCCGAACTCCCAGAACGAGCCGCCGATCGTGTAGATGAGTCCGGCCGCCATGTTCACCGAGCAGAAACCGCCGTGCGCGGCATAGTTCGGGGTGCCGAACTGCTTCGCGAACATCCCGGTCAGCGCCTGCATCTGGTCGCGGCCGGTGAACAGCGCGAACCGCTTCGGATCCTCGGCACGCAGCCTGGCGAGCCGTTCGTGCATGATCTCGAAGGCCCGTTCCCAGGAGATCTCCTCGAAGTCGGACGCGCCGCGCTCGCCGCCGGTGCGACGCAGCAGCGGCCGGGTCAAGCGCGCCGGCGAGTACTGCTTCATGATCCCCGAGGCGCCCTTGGCGCAGATCACACCCTTGTTCAGCGGATGGTCGGGATTACCCTCGATGTGCCGGACCTCGCCGTCGCGCAGCGTGACGCGAATGCCGCAGCGGCAGGCACACATATAGCAGGTCGTGTTCTTGACCTCGGTCCGACCGGTGTCCTGGCCGATTTGCACCCTGGGATCCAACATTCACCGCCCTGCCCGATGGCTCTGTGCCGATTACATAAACAACAGCTAATATTCTAATCTTTAGGCGGTTTTGGATCAAACCGGATACGCGCCACCGGGCCAGACAGCCGCGGGAACGGCGTCGCGACAGGATAAGCGCCGGCGCCGTGCGACGACGCGGTGACGGGCGTCAATACTGGAACTTGCGCACCACCCGGTAACCGTGCGCGTCCGGTTTCCAGCCCCAGAAGTGGGCCTGCAGGTCACGTACGGCGTCGAGCTCGGCGTCACGGTAGGAACGGCCGCTGAATCCACAACCCATCGCGCTGCGCGGCTTGCCGCGAAAGTCCTCGAATTCGCTGCGGATCACGATCACATGGGCATGCTCGAGATTGCTCAGGTTCTGCGCGCGGATCACGTCCAGGTGCTGCTGGAAATCGGCATAGCCCTTGTCGCGCAGTTCGCGTTCCGCGGCCTCCTGCGCCAGCGACGGATGCTCGGTGCCGACCGCCAGCGCATAGTCCATCGTGACCCCCTGGTACTTGGCCATCACACATGCGGCACCCCCGGCATGGGCCGGTGCGGCAACCAGACTCGCTGCGACGAGCAGCCACGGGGAGAGGTTCATCGGTAAGACGGGCTCCGGGGACATCAAGCAGGAGATCGGTTGCCGATGCCGTTCCTTTAGGCCGCGACGCAGGGACACCGACGAACGCGTGTACCGGAATCCATGGGATGCCCAGCTGGCTTTGGTTGTCCGCATGAACCGGCATGCGTGAGCCGCGTCGCCGGCCGGCATCAAAAGCGGGAGACCCACCCGGTCGGCCGATCGGATTTCACCGAAGCGCTCACCGCTTCTGGCCGGGTCCTGCCCGCCAATGCCGCCAAGCCAGCACCAGCAGGGTGACCGCTACCAGCGGTATCACGAAGCCGCCCATTGCTGCGTCGTAGCCTGGTACGCCGTCGTGACCGATGGCGTGGAGAATCAGATAGAGGGCATAGGCGGCATACAGCGTCAGGAACAGCGCCCCCTCCCAACGGGCGATCAGCGACCCGGTGAAAAATACCGGCAGGCAGGCCACCGCCACGGCCACCATCACGGGCAGGTCGAAAACCAGCATGGTCGGCGGCACTGCAAGATCGGCTGGCGCGACACTCGCCGAGACACCCAGGACCGCCAGGATGTTGAATATGTTGCTGCCGACTACGTTACCTACCGCGATATCGCGCTCTCCGCGCACGGCGGCCATCAGCGACGTGGCCAGCTCCGGCAGCGAGGTGCCGGCGGCGACGATCGTCAGCCCGATGATCAATTCGCTGACGCCGAGGTCCTGGGCAAATCGAACCGCGGCCTCCACCAGCCAGTTTGCACCGACCACCAGCAGGACCAAACCCGTAAGGATGAGGAGCAGCTGCACACCCCAGTGCGCGTCCCAACCCCGTGGCGTGCCGTCGAAGGCCTGCGCGTACTCGGCATCGACGGCAACCTGGGTCGTGGCAGTCTCGCGCCGGCTCTGGCGAATCAGCATGACGGTGTAGCCGATCAGCAGCCCGGTGAGGAGCAGTCCCTCCCAACGGCTGATGCCGCCATCCACGGCCATTGCCCAAAGCAGCAGGCTCACGCCAATCATGATCGGCACCTCCTGGCGGATGAGCTGCTGATGTACCAGCAGCGGCGAGATCAGGGCCGACAGACCGAGAATGACCAACACGTTGAACAGGTTGCTACCGACCACGTTGCCCAGGGCGATATCCACCTGCCCGGACCACGCCGATTGCACAGACACCGCAAGTTCGGGAGCACTGGTACCGAAGGAGACCACCGTCAGACCGACCACCAGAGACGACACGCCCCACGAAAGGGCCAGCTTTGAGGCACCGCGCACCAGCAGCTCGGCGCCGAAGACCAGCGCCGCCAGACCTACGAGGAAATCAAACACACCGATTCCGACATTCCCAAAGTTCTGACTGAGACACACCGTCGACTCTGCCGTTGCACCGTCGCCTGGCGTTCATGGACGCCACGCATCTTCGATGCCATCGACCGCCACTGGATCCTAAACCGTACCTGCAGCGAGCCGTTTCATCCTCGTCGGATCACACCGAGTCGCGGTGCGGAAACCCCTCATGTTTTTACGACCAGCACAGCGCACAGGGTGTCGTTGAGGATTCGTTCGGTCGTGCTGCCCAACAAGATACGCTCGAGGCCGGTGTGGCCATGACTACCGGTCACGATCAGGTCGGCGTTGCGCTCTTTTGCGGTCGCGATGACCAGCTCATCCGGACGGCCTTCGAGCACCAGTCCCTCGACGTCTATGCCTTCACCACGGATGTGGTCGACCACGCGTTGCACTACCAGCTCGGCCTCTGCGCGGCTGTCCGGTCCAGGCCCGCTGCTGGCCACAGACACCACAGTCATCTTCGCCTTGCAGAATCCGGCCATGCCTGCAGCGGTAATCGCAGCGGCATCGGCATAGCGCGATCCGTCGGTCGCCAAAACGAGGTGCCGGCCCTCGACTCTCACGTCACGCGGTACGACCAGTACGTTGCAATGCGCCATGCCGATCACCTGGGCGGTGGCGTGGCCGAGCATAAGGCGCGCCAGCCCACGCCGCCCACGCTGCCCCATCACGATCAGGTCGACGTTCAGGCGCTCGGCCATGTCGACTATCTCTCGATCCACTGCATGGCCGTTTACGAGGTGGATGTCGCATGCGACGCCCGCGGCCTGGGCCTGGGCGCGGACCGCGTCGAGATGCGCCTGTGCCATGTCCATTTCCTGCTTGAGCACCGCCTCGCCGAGCGCAGCGTGTTCGACGCCGATCGCGACCAGTGACATGACATGCATCTGCGCACCGCATTTGCGTGCCATCGCGACCGCCTCGCGCACCGCGGCCTCGCTGAACTCTGAACCGTCACTGGCGACCAGGAAACGCTCGAAACGCGCCAGGGGCGATACCTGCACGGGCGCCGACACCACTTCGGCCTCGGTGGGTGCGCCGGCCGGTGCCGTGGTGATGGCCGCGGCCGCCTCGGCGAGGCGGTGCTCGCGGATGCCTTGGCGCAGCGCGCGAATGATCATGAATGCACCGAACGCCAGCGCGAACGCGAGCGATGCCTCGCCGATTGCATTGAGGATGCGGATGCCGCCGTCGGACAGTCCGGTGAGAACCTGCAAGTCCGACAGGTAACCAGGGATGTAGAAGAACCGGCTGACCAGCACGAGCAGCATGATCGCGGCCATCACGAACTTGACCACGTAGTCCTTCACGTACGTGGTGCCAATCGCACCGATCTGAATGCCGAACAGTGAGCCGGCGAGGATGATCATCGATAGCCGGATGTCGACGAAACCGTCCAGCGCATAGAAGAAGCTGCCGCCGAGTCCCATGATGAACGCAACCACAAGTTCGGTTGCGCTGGCCATCAACGCCGGCAGCCCCAACAGGTACATCATGGCCGGCACACCGATGAACCCGCCCACTGCAATGGTGCCAGCAAGCAGACCGGTGGCGAACCCGAGCGGCGCGATGACCAGAACGGAGACCGGCGCGTCGATGCTCTTGAGATGGATCATGGTCCCCGGGATGTGCAGGCGACGTATGCGTTGCGCCAGCGGCCCAAGCGGTCTCGGTCCGCTACCGGAACCCTCGCCGCGCTTCTCACGCAGACCGTCGCGCAACACAAAGCTGCCGACGATCCCCAAGACCACCACGAAGATGAACGACACGTAGAGGTTGGTACCGGCCGTGCCGAAGGCCTCCCGGATGCCGACCATCACGTTCTTGCCGACCAGTACGCCAGCCTCCGCGAACAGACCCATGACGAGTCCGAGTTTGATGTCGACCTGGCCGTACTTGTTGCGCTTGTAAGCACCAACCAGCGCCTTGGGGAACTTGTGCGCCATGTTGCTGGCGACGGCGACCGCTGCCGGCACACCCAGGCTCATCATCGCCGGTGTCAGCACGAACGCGCCACCCGAGCCGATGAAGCCGCTGACCATGCCACCGATGAAGCCCACGACGAACAGGATCACCACCGTCGCGAGGTTCAAATCAATGAACTGGAAGGACATGTTATCCATCGTGGCGCCCCTTATTTCAGCTTGGGCCGAAGGCCGAGCACGTCCCAGAAATGCCCGGTGAACGCACCGTGCACCAGCGAGAACACCAGCGCCACAGCGAGCGGGACCAGCGCGGCGAGCTTGCTGTCGCCACTTCGACTGCGGCGGGCAAGCTCGGTCAGCTCGTCGGCGAACAGAAACAGCACGAAATACATCACGGCGCTGGCGGCGCCGAGCACCAGGGTCAGCACGAGCGCGCGGCGATCTCGCGGTCGGGGCGGTGGCAACGGTCATAGCGATTCCAGGAGTCGGGTGACGAAAGGACTCGTCGGGAGCGGCCGGCCGGCCGCTCGGGGCGCTACAGTCTAGTCAAGGGCCGCATGCGAACGCAATGGGGCGAAACACTTTCCGAGAGCGACGCAAACCTGGATCCCACACCTCACGGCGGCGATTGGCCACATCGTGGAAAGCGTATGCCACAACGTTCTGGCGACGCTTCGGCAGCGCCCGAAACACCGTCGCCGATCCACTCTTTTCAAGCCGGATCCATCGCGTCACCGGGCAGCCCGATGATCGATGACCCAAGCGCTGGCTGACGGCCAAAGCCGCCCCTGCCCCGGGTTCTGGACGAGCGCAGCCGCACCCGTCGAGGCGGCGTGACTCACGCCGACATCAAGCTTCATGTCGGCACTGCGGGCATCGGGGCGGCGCGTGCCACCCGGTTGCCGGGCGCATTCGAATCGCCACCCCGGAGGTCCCGGTTCACTTGGCGTCGGCGACGTCCCCGCAACCGGTCAACGAGGCGCCCTGTGTTCCGCCGTACTCCGCCCGGCTCCCAGGTCGTTCACACGCCTACTGGCACCTCGTGCGCAAGCGGTACAGCGATGTATGATCTAAGTGCACATGCACCGTTGTGGAGGTGAGCG
Organism: Chromatiaceae bacterium; assembly: GCA_024235395.1. Classification (NCBI taxonomy): domain Bacteria; kingdom Pseudomonadati; phylum Pseudomonadota; class Gammaproteobacteria; order Chromatiales; family Chromatiaceae; species Chromatiaceae bacterium. The sequence goes on along the minus strand of JACKMK010000002.1, from coordinate 31,904 downwards.
CTCGCCAGGTTCATTGCGACCGGCGATTTGATCCACGATGCGGGAGCAAACCGACATGTCCAATCACGAACAGCGGTCGAACAAGGAACCGAAAAAAGAGCCCTTGCATACAGCCAAAGAGAAGAGGGCTGCCAAGCGGGCCAAGAAACATGCAGGCGACCACCCGATGCCGATCGTGAAGAAGCCTTGACGAAAAAACCGGGCGGAAGGCCCGGCGCGGAATCAGTACCCGGTGGCTGGCTGCCGGTCGCCACCGGGTGCGGTCTGTCAGGTTCGCCAGGACGGACTCGTAGCGTGGGGGCAGTGAGCGCGAGTCCGGCCCGGAGAAACACTTTTTTCGGTGCGGATCTCGCTGAAACCCGGTCACCGCTACAGCTTTCCCGCTGTGACGCCCAACGACTTGCGACCGCACAGCGGTTACGCACCGCGGCTGCAAGCTGTTATCGTGTGGGCACCGAATCACCCGCCGCGGCACACGCAGACCCAGTGTGAGCGAGCACGATCCAACCCGCCGGCAGCCCGATGACGCGGCACCGATCGACGACGCACTCGCGGCGCATGATGCCGCGGTCGCCGGCGGCGGTCTGCAGATCTGGATTGGCGCCGAACCGACCTTCACGCTGCGCAGCGCGGAGTCACCCGAATGGCTGTCCGAACCGCTGGGCGGCGACAAGCAGGCGTATGCGCTGCACATGCTCGATGCACTGCGGCGCCGCCACCCGGGCGGCGTGGTCCTGCGCAGCATCGGTCGCCAGTACGCTGCCGAAAAGCGACCGCGCTGGTCTTTCGGCCTCTACCGGCGACGTGACGGCAAGCGACTCTGGAGCGGGCCACCCGACCCGTTGACGCGGGCCAGCGGAAACGCCGACGCGACACGCGACGACCGCTTCTGCACGGCGCTGACCACGCTGTTCGAGGCACACGGCTGGCACTGCCGGTGCCTGACGTTCGACTCGGCACCCGGTCGGCGGCTGTTGTTGAGCCGCACCGCCGAGTTGCCCATTGCGGGCGATGATGACCGCCTGAGCCGCCCGTCGGTCCATGACCACAAGACACCCGCGGGCGGACTGCACGACGAACTCGCCGCCTTGGGACTCTACCTGTTCGGCATCGATCGCACCGCGATCGGCGACGGACAGGCGGCCTGCATCGAGCTGCCGGCAATCCCCGATGTCGACACCTTCATCGACTGCCTGACCGCGATCCAGCAGGCGGCCGCGACCGCCGGTCTGGAGGAACTGGTACTGCGCGGCTTTCCGCCGCCGGTCGATGCCCGCGTCGCGTGGACCACGATCACCCCGGATCCGGCGGTGATCGAGGTCAACCAGGCCCCCGAGCCGGACGCCGCACGATTCCACGCGGCGATCGACGAGGTATACCGCGTCGCCCGGGACATCGGCCTCTCGCCCTATCGCCTGCAGTACAACGGCGGCGTCTCGGACTCCGGCGGCGGCGGCCAGTTCACGGTGGGCGGGCCAGCGCCCGCCGGCAGCCCGTTTTTCGTCCGCCCGGCGCTGCTGCCGCGCCTGGTGCGTTACCTCAACCGGCACCCCGCCCTGTCATACTGGTTTGCGCCGGATTACGTCGGCAGCGCCAGCCAGTCGCCGCGGCCCGACGAGGGTACCCGCGAAAACTTTCGCGAACTCGCGGTCGCGTTCGAACAGCTGGCTCAGCAGCCATCGGCGTCACCGGAGCAGCTGTGGGCCAGCCTCGCGCCTTTTCTCGCCGACCCGTCGGGCAACGCCCACCGCAGCGAACTGAACATCGAAAAGCTGTGCAACCCCTACCTGCCCGGTCGCGGGCGACTCGGGCTGGTCGAATTCCGCGCCTTTCGCATGCCGATCTCCGCGCGCCACGCGGCAGCGACCGCTGCATTGCTGCGCGCGCTGGTCGCGTTGCTCGCGGATACCGATCCCGTATCGGGATTGCGCGACTGGGGAGACGTGCTGCACGACCGCTACGCGCTGCCTTTCTACCTGCGCCAGGATCTCAACGCGGTTTTCGTTGACCTGGGCAGACACGGCCTGGGACTCGACGCCAACGTGCGGACGCTGCTGTTGCAGGCGCCGCACCAGGCGACCTGGCAGACCCGTTTCGGCGGTTGCGAGCTGATCATCGAACGCGCGGTGGAGTTCTGGCCGCTGGTCGGGGACGTCGCCTCGCAGGAATCCGGTGGTTCGCGCACGGTCGACTCGAGCACGATCCGTATCCAGGTGAGCCTGCGACGCACCGAGGATACGGGTCCGCCGCTGGAACGATGGCGCCTGCAGGCCGCCGGTTACGAGGTGCCGCTGCATCCCGAACACGACGCCGACGGTGCCATCCGGTTGTGTGGACTGCGCTATCGCGACTTCATGCCATGGCGCGGGCTGCATCCGGCGATCGCACCACTCGACCCACTGCAGCTGGTACTGCATCACCCGCAACACGACCGGGCGCTGCTCGCGACACTGCACAACTGGCATCCGCACGGCCTGCCCTATAGCGGCCTGCCGGTGGACTGGAAGGACGCCGCCGGGCGACGCGCCGAACGCCTGCAGACGCGCGAGGTGGCAGCGGCGCAATGCCCGGCCGGCGCCGTGCCCCCGGCCAGCGCCGTCGATGGCCTTACGCTGGATCTCAGGCGCTGTCCGCGACGCGACGCGTGAGCCCCTCCGAAGGGCGTCAGCGCGCGTTCGCGATGATTGAACCGAGATTCGGGAAACGGATAAGCACGCTGCGCGCGCTCCGCGTCAACCACCGCCGCGGTGGAAGCCGCGCTCGAAGCGGCGCATGAACTCCATCGCCAGCGTATCCGACGCAGCCCTCAGGTCGATACTCACGGCGAGGACCGGGATGCGCAGGGCGCCGATCACGCGCGCCGGCAGCGCACGGATCTCGATGGTCGCGATCGCCCGTTGCCGCGGGCCCGAGACCTGCCACCGACGGGGACCGCCGGCGACCGTCCAGTCGCGCATCGCGGCCGGGAGCACTGCCGCGAACTCGGTGGACGTGTAACCCATTTCACGCTCAACGACCCGCGCCGCGGGTTCGTTCACCCGCCCGCCACCGGTGGCCAGGCGGCGACCAGGTCACCCTCGGCCAACGCCAGCCCGTCGCGCTCCGCCGGCTGCAGAAAGACCCCGTTGCGCAGCACCAGGTGGGCCTGCTCGCGCGGCACCTTGTAACGGTCGAGCAGATCGTGCGCGGTGGCGCCGGGCTCGATGTCCACCGTCACCCGGTGTCGATCGGCGCCGGGCGGCAGGTAGCGCATGAGCGCGGCGTACAGCTCCAGATGCACCTGCATCGTGCTCAGATCACCTGGGTGGTCGCCATGTAGGCCTCCATCAGGCGTGTCGGGTCGCGCAGCAGCCGCTGCCGCCAGATGCCCAGGGGCGTACGCCGCTGGATCAGGCCGCGCAGCACGCCCACGTGCTGATACAGCCCGACCGCGTTGGCGCCGACCAGGTGGTCGTCGTCGAACTGCAGCGACAGGTAGCGGAAATCATCCGGTGCGTACAGCTCGGCCTGCTCGCCACCATCGGTGCCTTCCCAGCGACCGAAAGAACATGACAGCAGGCCGAGCGTATCGAGCACGTTCATGTTCAGCGAACCCTCGTAGCGTGCGTCGTGGCCACTCATGTTGAGTGCCGCGAGATGACCGTGATCGGTCGCAGTCGGCTGGATCGCGTGCACGGCGTAGTCGCCGGTCGAGAAATCGAGGCCCTGGGCCACATCGCCGGCCGCGTAGATGTCGGCCACGTTGGTACGGAACTGTCGATCGATCAGCACGCCCTGGTCGACCTCGACACCGCTGCCATCGAGAAAACCGACATTTGGCCGCACCCCGGTCGCGGTGATCACCAGGTCGGCATCGACGAAGCGTCCACCCGCCAGTCGAACACCCTTGGACTCGATCGACTCGACGCCGGCACCGGTCAGCACCGTCACGCCTTTCGACTCGCACCAGGTCTGCAACAGACCACCGGCCTGCGGACCCATCATGCGCGGCACCATGCGCTCGCCCTGTTCGATCACGGTGAGCTGCACCCCGCGTCGCGCCAACGCCTCGAGGATGATGCTGCCGATGAAGCCGGCACCGATCAGCGCCACCCGGCTGCCGGCGGCGGCGCGCGCCGCGATCGCGCGGGCGTCGGCGAGTGTCCAGCAACTCGAGACATGCTCGGCGTCGATACCGGGGATGGGTGGATGGGCCGGGCTCGAACCGGTGGCGATCAGCAACCGGTCGTAGCTGATGCTGTCGCCGTGGTCGAGCGTCACGCGATGTTGAGCGGGATCGATCTTGATGACCCGACCTTGTGCGACGTCGATCCGCTGCTGTGCGTAGTGATCGGCACGGTCGCGCAGATGCGTGCCATGTTCGTCGATGTTGTTCATCAGCAGGTAGGGGATCGCCATCCGTGAATACGGCGGCTCAGGTTCGTCGCCGATGATCCGGATCGTTGCCTGTGGGTCGAGTTTGCGCAGGGCCTCGGCGGCATTCACGCCCGCCGGCCCGGCGCCGATGATCAGATGCTGCATGGATTGCGCCTCCGCAATGAAAGGACGACGACCGCCGCGCTGCCGGATGGCGCGCGGCGGTCGGTCACGGGCCCGGTCAGAGTCCGAAGCGTGCGCGTGTCTCGGGCGTTATCTGGCCGTCGGTGGTCCAGCCCCGCAACGCGTAGTACTCGGGCAACATCTTGTCGAGGTCGTTGACCCGGCCTTTGGCCGGCCCGACGTTGGCCGCGTCCTTGAGCAGGCGTTTCGGCAGGGTGTCCTGGTCCGCGGTCATGCCGGCACGCAGGTTGAAATCACGTTCCAGGTTCCAGATGCGCTCGCCGACCTCGAGCATCTTGTCGACGCTCCAGTCGCCCTCGCAGGCCGCATCGACCTGTGGCGCGATGTTCTCCATGCTCCAGGCGAACGTGGTGAACACGCACAGGCCGGACGAATCCACCGCCGCGGTCGCGTCCTGGAATGCCTTGACCAGCTCGGCCTTGCCCTCGGTCGCCAGCGGGTCGGTCTTGACCGGAATGCCAAGCACTTCAGAGGCCACGGTATAGCCTCGCAGATGACAGGCGCCGCGGTTGGAAGTCGCGTAGGCCAGTCCCATGCCCTGGATGCCGCGCGGATCGTAGGCCGGGAATTCCTGCGCCTTGACGGTCATCGACAGTTCCGGCATGCCGTACTTCTCGCACAGGCGCTTCGAACCCAGCCCCAGATCCTTGCCGAACCCTTCGCCACGCGCGGTCAGTTCGGCCATCTGGACCAGCGACGCGGCGCTGCCGAACGACAGGTCGATGCCGCCAGTGGTGTCCTTGTTGATCGCGCCGGCCTGGTAGAGCTCCATCGCCGCCGCCACGGTCGCGCCGAACGAGATCGGATCGATACCGTCCTCGTTGCAGACGAAGTTCACGTAGGTGATCGCGTCCAGATCGTCGACCCCGGTATCCGAACCGAGCGCCCAGGCCGCCTCGTATTCGAGACCCCCCGAGTTGCCCCAGTACTCGGGTTTGTTCTGCACGCTGAAGTGCCCCTTGTCGACGGTCGAGATGCGCCCGCACGCGATCGTGCACCCGAAGCAGCCGGCGTTGGTGGTCAGGTTCGCTTTGCCGTCGCCGGGACGCGGCTCGTGCATGGCCTCACCGGAGATCTTGGACGCGCCCTCGAACTGCACCTCGCGCATGTTGCGGGTTGGCATCGCCCCCATGCCGTTGATCACGTTCATCAGCACCTGGGTGCCATAGGTCGGCAGGCCCTGGCCGGTCACCGCGTTTTCGGCCAGCACCTGCTTGCCGGCATTGACTGCGGCCATGAACGCCTTGGGATCGCGGATATTGCCGACCCCGAGATTGCCGCGAACGGCGACCGCCTTGAGGTTCTTCGACGCCATCACGGTGCCGACGCCGGAGCGCCCCGCGGCACGGTGCAGATCGTTGACCACGGCCGCGTACAGGCAGCCCTGCTCCGCCGAACGGCCGATGCAGGCGATACGCAGCTGCGGGTCCTGGTGCTTCTTGTGCAGGATCTCATCGGCCTCCCACACGGACTTGCCCCAGATGTCGGCCGCCGAGCGCAGTTCCGCCTGCTGGTTCTCGATGTACAGATACACCGGTTCGGCCGAGCGGCCCTCGAAGATGATCATGTCCCAACCGGCGTTCTTCAGCTCCGCGCCGATGAATCCTCCGGAGTTGGAACACGCGACCAGACCGGTCAGCGGACTCTTGGTGACCACCGAATAGCGGCCACCGGTCGACGCCATGGTCCCGGTCAGGGGACCGGTGGTCATGATCAGTTTGTTGTCCGGACCGAGCGGATCACATTTCGGATCGATCTCTTCGGACAGGTATTTGGTTGCCAGGCCGCGCTGCCCGAGATACTCGTTGGCCCAAGCCATGTTGAGCGCCTCGGAGGTACAACTGCCGTTGGTCAGGTTTACACGCAGGATCTTTCTCGTCCAGGCCATGTCTGTTTCCTCCTCAGGCGGTGCCGGCCAGGCTCTGCCCGGCGTATGCGCGCATCTTGTCCAGCCCGGTCCAATCGGCGTCGATGTAGGTGATCGCCGCGGTCGGGCAGGCCTGGGCGCAGGCCGGATCACCGCCGCAGAGGTCGCATTTGATGACCTTGCCGGTCGCCGAGTTGTAATTCACGGTGCCGAACGGGCACGCGATGGTGCACACCTTGCAGCCTACGCAACGCGCCTCGACGATCACCTTGGCGCCGGTCGCCGCATCGACCTGGATAGCCTCTACGGGGCAGGCCTTTTGGCACCAGGCCTCGGCGCACTGGGTGCAGGTATAAGGTGCAAAACGCCCTTCGTCGTGGAAGGTGAACACCTTGATCCGCGACCGCGCGGGGTTGAACACGGCTTCGTTCTCGTAGGAACAGGCCATTTCACACTGGAGACAGCCGGTGCACTTGACCGGGTCTATGTGCAGGGCTCGCTGCATGGGGTCATCCTCCGTCGATGTGCCGGCGCGTGAATCGCGCTTTATTTTGCTGGAACAGAAGGTCGATTCTGGCAGGTCTGCGGGCGAGTGCAATCTGCCGCGCGGTGCGGCGAGACTGGCATTGCACAAGTTTTGCTGCTTACGAAAATTCTGCAGTTATCTGCAATTTTTTGCAGCATCAAATGCGCTTCGGTCGCGGAGTCGCGACCGCCAACCGGGTCCGGATATGAAAAGGCCGGCTGCCGGACAGCACCCCGGCAACCGGCCCCGACCTCCAGGTCGATGGATGCGATCAGAGGAACCGCTTCTGCCCCTTGGCGAGCGTGAGCAGTCCCGACCACTGTCCTTTCAACTCGCCGCTGATGGTGAACAGCTTCAGTTCGAGTTTGTAGCCGACGAGTTCCTCACCGTTGGCGCCGTACTGGCGATTGGACGACAACTCCGAACGCACGACGTAGTCGAAGCTCGTGGCCGACTGGTCGACAAGGCGGACCGTGTTGGAATTCAGCAGCGTCTCGGTGATTCGGTCGTAGATGTCCGACATGCGGATGTTTTCGTTGTCGGTATTGTTGCGCAACTTGGCCAGGATCAATCGCGGCTTCTTGCCCTTCCACCCCTCCACCAGCGAAGAATCGAGCATCTTCGTCGTCACCTTCTCGGCCAACTCGGTGTAGTCAGCCATCGTCAGTTCGGCCTGGAGGTGCTCGCGGCTTCCCGAATCGACGATCGACACGTTCGACTGACCGCCGAACTTGGGCACGTTGGACTGGCAACCGGCGCCCAATGCGACGACGAAAGTGACTGCGACCAGTTTTCCGGTTCTGTTCATTCTTGCTCGACTCCCCAGCGCCTATTTGCGCTCCAGATACTTTTCTTGATGGATGAAGAAATCATCGGGCAAACGCACCGTGATCGTGAAACCGTAGGCCTTCGGATTGCTGGCGACGGACTTGAAACTCTTCAATTCACGCGGCGCCAGCACGAAGCGCTTCCAGACTTGATTCTCGCCAATGCTGAAACCGTCCTTGTCTTCCCACGCATACTGGTATTCCAGCGTGTAACGGTCGTTGCTCAGGTTCTGCACCGTGACCTCGGCCTTTGCCAGCTCACCCGCAGCGCCGATCCGGGCATCGGTCATCGCGATGCGGTCGACAAGGTCTTTGGACCCGAGCACAAAGCGTGCACGCGGATTCGATGCATTGATCGTATTCTGCTCGTAGTGACGAATGTTCGGGTCGCCTGCCCCGACTGTGTTGCAGGCAACCAGCGCGGCAATCGACGAAACGCCGACAAGACCGCGTATCAGTAAGCGAAGGCTTCTCATGACTTGACCCACATTGGTTTGCTCGAAGACGTGTAAATGATGTTGTCCAGGGTGCGCGCAAACACGACGTTGTGACTGCTGCTGTCGATCTGCACCGTTTCCGTGCTGAGCTTTCTGCCCTTGGCGTCATACGCCACGATATTGATGCGGGAGACCGACTTGGGCACGAATATGCGTGCCGCCAGCAGGCGTGACGGCAGCGTTGACCACGACCGCATGTCGGGATGCGCCATCTCGTCGCGCGCATCCTTGAACTTGCCGAGCACCGAACCAAACACGCCGGCCTGCTGCTGAGCCTGGTTCCAGGCCTGACCTTCGATGAGATTGCGCACCACGGTGGTGACCATGCGCAGTTGCTGGATGGGCCCGGAATCCTTCTGGAACCTCAATGCGAGTGCCGTGATGTCTGCGACCTCCGATGCGGTGGCATACCGCTTGCCCGAGGTCGTTTGAATCTCGACCCGGTGCACCCGGCTCGTTACCGGCTCGTAGATCGGCAGTTCGACATTGGTTGGCAGGGACGCACCGAGGCTGAGGTCGAACTTCAGCAGCTTTTTCTCCGGCGCGAACCCGTCGCCAATGATCACATTGACCAACCGGCGGTCCCTGTTGGCGGGCTTTTTCAGGTCCTTCACCGCCTGCTTGATCGCCGTACTCTTCGGATTCAGTTCCAGTGCCTTCTCGTAGGATATGCGGGCGTTGTCGCGCAGGCTGCTGTCTTCGTAGCTGTCCAACTCCTGGACCACGCCGGCGATGTAGAAGCCGAACGGATTGACGAAGGCATGGGGAACGGACAACGCCTGCTTCTCCGTAGCCTGGTACTGCTCCTCGACCACCTCCTCGAATCCGTAGGCACCGATGTCGGCACCTTTCTTTTTCTGCTTCTGCTCCTCTTCCTTGATCTTGGCTTTGGCCTCGCGCACCAACTCATCGAACTTCTTCTTTTCGATGTTCTGCAGATCGATGGCCCGACGTGTCACGTTGTAGGCGCTGCGCTCGCCATCGAGCAGATGGGCGATAGACTTGTAGTTGAGCATCAAGACCCGCTCAAAACCGGCGCCTTCGTACTCGCCAAGCTCGGCGTTTCCGGTCAGCGTCGACAGTACAGTGCTCGATGCACCCGAGAAGAAATCGCCGACGGTACTGCGGTCGTCCCGAAGATTCAGTCCGCGCTCCGCGAGCTCGAAGTACTTTTTCGCATCTTCGAGCACTTGGGCATCGATTGCGATGGTGCCGAGCTCCAGGTTACCAAGCAGATCGGTCTTGCCGGTACTGCCATTCTTGGGCAGCGGAGCGCGTAGTGCCTCGGCCGCCTTGCCGTCTGCGATCAGACGCTTGATCGGCAGCATATCCTTCGCGTATCCCTCGTACACCACCTGACGATGTGCAGCCATCGCGATGCCCAGATCGGCCGTACGGGTTGCGGCCGGTGGCGGTGGTGCCGCCTGCCGCTGCGGTGGCTGCTGGATTGCGTCCTGCATGGCCTTGCCGAACGATTCGAGCGGATTGAACGCCCAAGCGGTGCCGGTGAGCGCCGCAGCGGCAACGAATGCCAGAGCTCGCATGCTGCACATCGTGCTGACTCCTGTTCGTTAGAAATTGGGGCGCTTGACCGGCCGCGGTTGGGGCCTTGCAGGCGGTACATCAGCCAGCGGCCGATCCGGGCGGGTATCCTCACCACGCTGCCGCGCAACCAGAGTGTCGCTGATCCGGTGCACCAGCTCAGAGGTATACAGATCCAGCAGATCGGCGGCAGCCAGCGCCGCATCGGGCACATCTCGAACCCGTTCACTGAGGCGGATCTTGTCCGCAGCCGCCAGCTTGCCGGTATGCACGTCGACCAGTCGCAGGGTCGATTCCACAGTGCCGAAATAGCGCGTCTGGATCTCGTCGGTATAAGGGACCTGTTTGCGTTCCGTACGGATCAGGAACTCGTCGATCTGGGCGATCACCAGGTAGTCGGCACCCTCGAGTTCACGCATCGCACCCGGCAACGAGCCACCCTGGGCGATGCTGGTCAGCGCCTTCTCATCGATGATCTGGTCGATTTCGGCGCGTTCCATCACATCGAACTCGGGGAACTGCGACAGTTTCACCATCAGGTCGTTGGTCACGCGCGTGATGTTGGCGCCGCGCACGGCGTGGTTGCGACCTCGTTCATTGATGCGGATCTTGCCGACTGCGAGGGTCAGCGGTGTCCCGTCGGGCCGCTCGGCATCACCGCCGCTGCGCCGCGGTGCTGCGGTCGCGACCGACCCACTGCGTTGACCGCGCGCCGCGGGCTGGCGTTTCAAGATGTCACCGGTCTGCAATGACAGGTCGCCGACCGGCGCCTTGGATCGGGCGTCCTCGACTTCGGCCAGGGTGACCCGGCCGAGTTCCGTCTCGGCAACGCCGAGTTGGACCCCGGTATCCGGATCGATGATCGGCTGTCCGGGACGTACCACGTTCAGCACCTCACCGACCGAGAGCCCACCGTCGCTGCCACGGTTGATATAGGCAACACCCGACACGACCGCGGCGACCTTGATCGGGAATACCGCATTCATCAGGTTCACTACGGTCTGATCCGCGTAGGCGTCGGCCAAGGCACTGACCACCTGGTTCGCCGAAGCCGGTTCCGCGAGCTCCTCCTTGATCGACACCTTGCGCGAATCGAGCACTTCGCCGCTACGCGCATCGACGATGCGCATATTGCCCTCGACCCTGCCCTGGTGGGTCACGAGGATCCGGTTCGAACCCGGCAACTTCGACGTCAGCCGCTCGATCGCAAAATTCGCGATGCTGCCGATCACCAGGTAATCCGCGCCGGCCAGGGTCCCGACGGCCGACGGCAGGTCGCGGTTCTCGGCCATCGCCTGGGCCAGCTGCTCGTCGAGCAGTTGGTCGACCTCCTGCCGGTCGATCAGCTGGAATCGCCGGGTCTGTGCCAGCCGGGAAATCAGCGTGTCGGTGAATGCCGGGATGTGCAGGTTCGCGTCCGTGCCGGTCGTCGCCGTCGAGTACGCCTTCACCAATCCCACCGCCAGGCGTGGACGCTCGCCCGACCCACCGGCTGCCGATGCGGCACCTGGCGCAACCGGCGGCGCGCTGGTGGCAGGCGCCGCGGTCGTCGCATCGTCGCGTTCCTGCACGGCCAGGTCGTTCACCGCGAACTCGCCCGAGACGGGCGTCAGTACCGCAATCGTCTCCTGGACCTGCGCAACCTGTGCACTCCCGATCTGGGATTTCAGGCGACCGATGACGATGCCGGAGTCGTCCTTGATCTCCTTGCCTTCGCGCACGACCCGGAAACGATCGCCAACCGCCACCCGTTCATTGCTGCCGCGGTTGATCACCCACGGGTCCTGATCCACGATTCGCGCAGGGAATACGATATCGAGTACACGCAACGCCGCTTCTTGCCCGAGGTGGTCGAACATCGCGTATTCGTCGTTGCTTGCCTCGCGTCCGGTAAATACGGCCTCGCTGACCTGTGCCCGGATGCTATCGGCACCGATGACCCGACCCAGACGTGTCTCGATGACGCGCAAGCGGAGCCTCGCGTCTATCCGGTTCGAGGTCATGCTGCGACCGCGGTCGCTGAATGGTACGGCGCTGGATTCAGTCGAAAACCGGTGTTTCTCCAGCACCGCGTAGACGATGTAATCCGCTCCGACCGTCGTGCCGAGGTCCTGGAACTCCTTGAGCACGTCGTTGTGATCGGCCGCGGTCGCCGCCGCGGCGATGGTCCAACCGCTGGTTGCCGGCAGGTTTTCGACCGTTTTCTCGATCACGCGATCAAGGTCGGTCGCAGTGCGTTGTTTGCCGAACTGTTGCTCGCGAACGACACGGCGCAGCGCAGCACGCTCGACAATCGAGAATCGCTGTGTGGCGCTCAGGTGCTCGATCAACCGGGCAGCGAGTCCGTCTGGCAGGCTGCGGACATTGCCGGGGGCTGCACGGTCGGGATGAAAATCATCCTGACCCATCACCGCCATCCTGACCTGATTATCTGCAACCTGCAGTGCCTGCGGCGCGCCGACGGCGACGCTTGAGACCAACACGAAGGCGAAAGTAAGCGCGATGCGTCTGAGCGACATTAGTTGTGATCTCCCCGTCCCTGCAGCCTTGGGTCTCGTTGACGCGCCAGACGTCGACGACGTTATCTTTTTTGCGGCTTTCTCACGATGTCACCGATTCCGATCGGCGCATTCTGCGGATCGACTTCCGATACGATCTTGGCGTACGTCACCTTCGGATTGATGCGCACCACCTTTACGGTACCGACGAACTCTTCGCTCGAACCGAGCGATTTCCCGGTATCCGGATCGATCAACTCCTCGCCAGCGAAAAAGACGTCGAACTCGTCTCCCATCTTCATGCCACCGTCGGATCCGCGGTTAATGATGATCTGGTTGGACCGGGTGCGCTGCACCACCTTCATTGGGAATACCGCGGCGACGAACTGATCGGCCAGTTGTGCCGCGACATCTTTCGCCATCTTCGTGAAATGCGTCGAGTTGGGGACACCGGCGCGGGTGTTTACAATCTCCGACGCGGTAGCAAAGCGGCTCGACAGATCGAAAGTCGTCTCGACCTGACCGGTCGTCGTATCGACCATCTGCGCGGTCAGTTGCAAAAGCCCTGAATCCTGGCGCTTGTACTTGTTGTCGAAATTCGGGAGCGGCTGCACCGATCGGTAAAACTTGAAGTCCTGCACCTTGGGCAGTATCAGATAGTGAGCGTTGCTCATCTCGCCGGTGGCCGCCGCATCGCCCTTGGCAAGATCCGACTCTGCGAACTGCTGTTCCTCACGGATATCGGCGATGACCTCCTTGTCGCGGCTCAGCACCCTGAGCTTACGAGTCGCGCGGAATGAGGCTTCGAGTTCCGCCCAAAGCCGTTCAATGTTCAGATGGCGTTGTGCGGCACTGTTTACTTTTTCGCCGACCTTGGGTTCCTTGATGGCCACTGCCGGCAGATCGTCGGCCACGGACACCGTGCAGTGCACCGCAAACGACGCGGCAAGCGCGACGCATGCCGCCTTGAGGTGAGATGTTGGCGACACAGCCCCTCCATGAGTTCTTCTGGTATTTTTGGGTGATTCTACACAAGCGAACCTGTACGACAAACCTCGCCCACCGAAACGGCCCCGCCCGATCAAGCTGCGCCTTGTCGAATCCGGTAGCACCAGTTCGGTGCAGCGTCCCGATGGACGGTTGATCGGCAGCCGACCGCTATCGTTCCGCCGAGCGCAGATGCCAAGTTGCATCTGTTGGCGCATACTCCAAAAATAAGCTGACGACGAAATACAGATTCCAACACGGGGCTGCGTTGCCCGCGTACCACCCATCGACACCTTGATCATGTCCGACACTGCCGGCAGATATATTTTGATGATCAGCGTCCACGGACTCATCCGCGGGCATGACCTCGAGCTTGGACGCGATGCCGACACCGGCGGGCAGACCAAATACGTCGTCGACCTCGCACGCGCGCTCGCTGCCAACGATGCCGTGGCACAGGTCGATCTGGTCACGCGCCGAGTCGTCGATCCGGCGGTCAATCCCGAGTACGCGCAGCCGATCGAGGAACTCTCGCCCAAGGCCCGGATCGTGCGAATCGACGCGGGTCCGGAGGCTTACCTGCCCAAGGAACAGCTGTGGGACCATCTCGACAGCTTTACCGACAATCTGAGCGACTGGCTGAACGGCCAGGCGCGCAAGCCCGACCTGGTACACAGCCATTACGCCGATGCCGGATATGTCGGCGTGCGGCTTTCCCATCTGCTGGGCATTCCGTTGGTACATACCGGCCACTCGCTGGGACGGGACAAACGCAAGCGACTGCTCGCGCGTGGTCTTTCGCGCGATGCGATCGAGCAGACGTACAACATCAGCCGACGGATCGACGCCGAAGAAGAGGTACTGGCCAATGCCGACCTCGTCGTCACCAGCACGCACAACGAGATCGAAGAGCAATACGGCCTGTACAGCTACTACGATCCGAAACGGATGGTGGTCATCCCGCCGGGAACGGACCTCGAGCAGTTCCATCCACCGCACAAGGACGAGACCTTTGCGTTCGCCCCGCAGGTCGACAGGTTTCTGACCAACCCCCAGAAACCGCTCATCCTGGCGCTTTCGCGACCCGACGAACGCAAGAATATCCTTACGCTGATCGAGGCGTACGGTGAATCGCAGCAACTCAAGCACCTGGCCAACCTGTTGATCGTCGCCGGCAACCGCGACGACATCCGGGATCTCGAGAGCGGTGCCCAGACAGTGCTGACCAACATCCTGCTGCTGGTCGACGCCTACGACCTGTACGGCCGGGTCGCAATACCGAAGAGCCATCGCGCCGCCGAGGTGCCGGAGATCTACCGGTTGACCGCGGCGCGCAAGGGCGTGTTCATCAATCCGGCACTGACAGAACCGTTTGGCCTGACGCTGCTCGAGGCCGCTGCCAGCGGCCTTCCGGTGGTCGCGACCGAAAACGGTGGCCCGGTGGACATCATCTCGAACTGCAACAACGGCCTGCTGGTGGATCCGCTCGACAAGACGGCGATCGGCAATGCGCTGCTTCACCTGCTGCGTGACCCGAATGCGTGGACACGGGCATCGCGCAGCGGAATCGATGGCGTCCGTCGCCACTACGCGTGGTCGGCACACGCCGGCGCCTATCTGGACGAGGTACGCGAACTGACCGAACGCTACCGCTCGCCGACGGTCGTCCCCACGGCGCCGCGCGAGATCCGGTATCGCGACCGCGCGATATGCACCGACCTGGATCAGAATCTGATCGGCAATCCGACTGCGCTGAAACGTTTCGTCGAGGTAATGCGCGAGAACCGCAAGTGCGTGACGTTCATGGTCGCCACGGGTCGACGCATCGACTCGGCCTTGGCGCTGATGAAGAAGCAGGGGATCCCCACGCCCGACGTGCTGATCAGCAGTCTGGGCACACGCATTCACTATGGGCGCGCACTGACCGAGGATGATTATTGGGCAGTGCATATCGACCACCTGTGGAATCCGCAACAGGTGCACAGGACGCTTTCCGATCTGCCGGGCGTGCAACGCCAGCCCAAGAATGAACAGACACCGTTGAAACTGTCGTATTACTACGATCCCCAGATAGCGCCTTCGCTGGACGAGATCAACACCCTGCTGCGCCAGGAGGAATTGACCGCGAACGTCATCATTTCATTCGGCCAGTTTCTCGACGTGGTGCCGTCGCGGGCGTCCAAGGGCCAGGCGCTGCGCTATGTCGCACAGCGACTCGACATACCACTGGAACACATCCTTGCGGTTGGAGGTTCGGGAGCCGACGAGGATTTGATGCGCGGCAACACGCTCGCGGCGGTGGTCGCCAACCGTCATCACGAGGAACTCTCACAGCTGGTCGACCAGGAGAGCATCTATTTCGCCGCGCAACCGCATGCCCTGGGCATAATGGAAGCCATCGACCACTACGACTTCTTCGGCGCGTGCAGGCTGCCGCAAAACGATGACTGACCGGTTGCTGATCTGCACCGACCTCGACCGCACCCTGATTCCGAACGGCCCGCAATCGGAATCGCCGACGGGTCGGCGCCATTTTGGGGCAATCGCGACCCGCGCCGAAGTGATGTTGACCTACGTCACCGGCCGCCACCGGGCATTGGTCGAACAGGCCATTACGTTCTACCAACTGCCACAGCCCGATTACGTGATCGGCGACGTCGGGACGACCATTTATGAAATCGGCCCCAGGCACGAATGGATCCGACAGGAGCAATGGGAGACCGAGATCGCCAAGGACTGGGGCGGGCGCCGGCATGCCGATATCAAGTCATTGCTGATCGATATGCCCGGACTGCGTCTCCAGGAAAGTACCAAGCAGAACGACTACAAGGTGAGCTACTACGTACCGCTTCACATCGACCGGCAGAGCCTGTCGAAACTGATCGAGGCACGACTCGGACAGCACGACGTGGCGGCCCGCCTCATCTGGAGCGTGGACGAGCCGGCAGGTATCGGTCTGCTCGACGTGCTGCCGGCCCGCGCGTCCAAGTTTCACGCGATCCAGGCGCTGATGAAGATGCACGGTTTCGACGAGACGAACACGGTCTTTTGCGGAGACAGCGGTAACGACATCGAGGTGCTGGCCAGCCCGATTCCCGCGGTACTGGTCGCCAACAGCCAGACACAGGTCCGTGAAATGGCCAGCATGCTGGCGGCAGAGACCGGTCACCCGGAGCGCCTGTACATCGCGCAGGGCGGATTCAAGGGGCTCAATGGCAACTACAGCGGCGGCATGCTCGAGGGCATTGCGCACTTCTACCCCGACGTCGTCGAGTGGATGGCGTTCGAAGACGATGGAGGCAAGCCATGACTGCGGCGCGCCCATGCATATTCGGCGAAGTCCTGTTTGACCATTTTCCGGATGGCGTGCGGGTGCTTGGTGGCGCGCCGTTCAATGTCGCCTGGCACCTTCAGGCGTTTGGTCAGGCGCCGCACTTCGTGAGCCGCGTCGGTGCCGATACCGAAGGCGATCAGGTACGCCGGGCCATGCGTGATTGGGGGATGGATATCAGCGGGTTGCAAACCGATCCAGAGCTGCCTACCGGCCGCGTGGTTGTCGAGTTCAGCGATGGCGAACCGCACTACGATATCGTCGAACCTTGCGCCTACGATGCGATCCAGCCGACCCCCGCGGCCGACTTCAACCTCTTGTATCACGGCAGCCTGGCTCTGCGCGGTGACGTATCGCGACATGCCGTTGCCGAGCTGAAGGCTCACGGCGCCGAGATCGTATTCGTCGATGTGAACCTGCGCCCGCCATGGTGGAACGCAAGCCATCTGCACGAGATGCTGAAAGACGCGGATTGGGTCAAGCTGAACACCGATGAGCTCGCGTTGCTGCAGCCTGACATCCAGGGGAGCGACGCGGCAGAAAGGTTCCTCGAAATCCACGATCTGCACGGGCTGGTGCTCACTCATGGAGCGGACGGCGCAGAGATCCTGACCAAAGAGGGAGCCCGATTCAGTGCGCGCCCTGAACCCACTACAAGGGTCGTCGACACGGTCGGTGCGGGCGATGCTTTCACGTCGGTGACCATACTCGGCATGCTCAACGGATGGCCTCTCGACCTGACTTTGCAACGCGCGCAACAGTTCGCGTCTGCCATCGTCGGTCTGCGTGGCGCAACGGTCGCCGAGCGCGGCTTCTACGCGCCCTATCTTGATCTATGGAAAACCGTTAACTGAACTGCTGCAGGTCGTCATGTACGAACAGGTATCGCATTCGCTCCTCAATCAGATCCTTGACGAGCTCAAACCGGACATCCGCAAACGCGATCTGCGCCATTTCTATACGCGGCTGGGCGCCAATTTCTATGCCATCCATTCGCTGTTCCACCATCTTTACGGCCAGCGCGAGGATTTCGTCGCCCAGATGGTCCGCCTGGTCGAGGTGATGGCGTCACGCTATATCGAACGTCACAGCGAACTGAAGCAGCTCGACAGCCTGCGCGAGAAAGACCACAACTGGTTCTTGAGCCAGGAGTGGGTGGGGATGGCACTGTATGCCGACGGCTTCGCCCGCGACCTCCAGGGACTGCGTTCCCACCTCGGTTACCTGCAGGAACTCGGGGTGAACATGCTGCACGTGATGCCGATCCTCGAATGCCCGGCAGGCGCCAGCGACGGTGGATACGCAGTAAGCAATTTCCGCGACATCGATGCGCGCGTCGGCACCCTGCATGACCTGCGCGGAATGGCGCAGAACATGCGCCGCCGCAATATGCTGCTGACGCTGGATGTGGTCGTGAATCACACCTCGGATGAGCACGAGTGGGCACAACGCGCACGGGCCGGGGAACAGCGCTTTCAGGACTACTACTACATCTTCGACAACCGCGATGTCCCGGACATGTTCGAGGAGACCATGCCGGAGGTCTTCCCCGAAACCGCACCCGGCAACTTCACCTTTGACCAGACGATGGGCAAATGGGTGATGACGGTGTTCAACAACTACCAGTGGGATCTGAATTACAGCAATCCCGCCGTGTTCATCGAGATGCTCGACATCGTCCTGTTTTGGGCCAACCAGGGTGCGGATATCGTGCGGCTCGATGCGGTCGCATTCCTGTGGAAGAAGATCGGCACCATCTGTCAGAACGAACGCGAGGCGCACCTCATCCTGCAGCTGATGAAAGATTGCAGCCAGGTCACTGCGCCCGGCGTGCTGTTCATCGCGGAGGCGATCGTCGCGCCGGTCGAGATCATCAAATACTTCGGTGAAGACGCGGTCATCGCCAAGGAATGTGAGATCGCCTACAACGCTACCTTCATGGCACTACTGTGGGAGGCGGTCGCGACCAAGAATGCGAAACTGCTCGACCAGAGTATCCGCAGCCTGCCGGACAAACTGGATCGCGCGACCTGGTTGAACTATGTGCGCTGCCACGACGATATCGGACTCGGATTCGACGACGCGGATATCGTGAAGTGCGACTACGACCCGGTCTCGCATCGACGCTTCCTGGTCGACTATTTCACCGGCGTCTACGAAGGTTCGCCTGCCCGAGGTCAACCGTTCGGACGCAATGAAAAGACCGGCGACGCACGTATCTCAGGGTCGCTGGCATCGCTGGCCGGGCTCGAGACCGCGCTGGAGAGTGGCGACGAGACGGCAATCCAGCATAGCATCGAGGTCATCCTGCTGCTGCACAGCATGATCATGTCGTTCGGTGGGATACCGCTGCTGTATTACGGCGACGAGATCGGCACCCTCAACGACTGCACCTTCCTCCAGGATGAGAACAAGGCAAAGGACAACCGCTGGATGCACCGCCCCCGGATCGACTGGGAAAAGGCGGACATGCGGCACCGCCACGGGTCGGTCGAACAACGCATATTCGACGGCCTGCAAAAAATGATCGCGGTGCGAAAGAGCACGCCGGCGTTCGCGGACTACAACAACCGCACGCTGATCGAGACCGGCAACCCGCACCTGTTCGTATTCATGCGCAACAATCCGTTCCAGCCGAGCGAGAATGTGCTGGTGGTGGGCAATTTCGACAACCGTCCCCAGTCACTCGACCTGAGCGATCTGGGCAATCGCGGGCACTTCGAATATGGACGCCTGCGCGACCTGTATTCCGGTCAGTCGCCCACCCACTTCAAGAACCAGTTGGTGATCCCGCCGTATCGGTTCTACTGGCTGGCGGACTGATAGGCACGACCAACCGGCTGCGGCGCGCATCAGTGCTGTGTGTCTGACGAATCCGTGACGATACCGTCGGCGAAAAGCGCCGCGGCGTCCACGGCATCGAAATGGTATTTGGCGTTGCAGAACTCACAGGCCACCTCGACCTGCC
Source organism: Chromatiaceae bacterium (assembly GCA_024235395.1). Classification (NCBI taxonomy): domain Bacteria; kingdom Pseudomonadati; phylum Pseudomonadota; class Gammaproteobacteria; order Chromatiales; family Chromatiaceae; species Chromatiaceae bacterium. The sequence continues at coordinate 12,301 of JACKMK010000002.1, read as the reverse complement.
CCCGTTCCTCGATGATCGACGCGATCTCCTGCGGTCCCAGCGTGCGCAGGGTGTCGGCAATGCGCCCGCGCGAGCAGCTGCAGCGAAACGCGACCGGCTCCGGGGAATACAGGCGCAGGGTCTCCTCGTGGAACAGACGACGCAGTACGTCTTTTGGCGACAGCTGCAACAGCTCATCGTCCGTCACGGTATTGGCCAACAGCGCGGCTCGTTGCCAGCCGTCGGCGTCCCCGTCGATGTCGCCGGGCAGACGCTGCAGCAGCAAGCCCGCGGCGCGTTCTCCGTTCGCCGCCAACCAGATCCGGGTCGGAAGCTGCTCGGACTGACCGAAATAGCTCTCGACCACGGCGGAGAGGCTGCCGCCATCCAGGGCCACCACGCCCTGGTAGCGATCCCCCTTGGAGGATTCAGCGGTCAGAACGATGCGTCCCTCGCCAAAAGCCGCGCGTAGATCGCCCGCAGGAACGGTGCCGCTTGCCAGGGCCATCCCGCGAATCAGGCGCTGCTCGGTTGCCTGCGCGACCAGGGTACGCAGTGGCCCCTCACCCTGGATCTGCAGAATCAGGGACCCCTTGAACTTGATCGTTCCAGACAGCAGGGTCGCTGCCGCGAGCGCCTGCCCCAGATAGCTGCCGACAGCGGGCGGATAGTCGTGGCGCTCCAGAACGGCGCGCCAGCTTGCATCCAGTACAACAATTTCGCCGCGTACGCCGAAATGCTCAAAGGTGAATCGGTAGAGTTCATCGGTCATCGAATCGGTGGCCTAGTCTTTGCGCTGACGCGCGATGAAGCGACGCCGGAGATCGCCCAGCCGCTGTCGGGCAATACCGGCCAGCCCGCGCAGGCTGTGGGGATCGAAGGCGACGATACCGTGCCGTTCGCGACGTGCATCCATCCAGTCGCGCTTGTAGGCGTCGTCGCCGATCAGGTAGTCGACCTCGTGGACACGATCGACATCGAGCACGTGCTGCATCAGGCGCGCCGTCAACAGGGTCCCCACCGAGTACCGGGCATAGCGTTCGTCATGGGCCAGCTTGTAGATCGCTGCGTGCCCTGCGTTGACGATCCAAATCTGTGCAGCGACCGGGGTATCGCCGAGGTAGGCTATCGCCATGCGCAACCAGCCCCGCCTCGCACACAGCGCGATCAATTGCGGCATGAAGTCAGGATACGGCTCCTCGCGCTTCCAACTGGAGCCATAGATGGCCTGCCAGATACTCACCGCTTCCGCCAAGCCATCACCATCCTGCACCATTTCGATTCTTCCGTGCAGTTCGGTCCGAAAGCGCTTTTCCCGCCGGCGCAGGGTGTTGCGCAGGCGCGACGGCAAACCGGCCAGATAGGTCTGGTAATCACGTCCGGCGACCGGAAGGTACCAGTTGCCAAATGCGAAGAAACTGAACGGCCTGAGTCCCGCCAGACGCATCGCATCGACAGTCATGACAAAGCTCGGGTGCGATGGATCCATCGGATCGAGACGCAACGACCCCGATCGCGTATCCCGCATGAGTCGGCGTACCAGTCCTGCCAAATCGGCCGCGACCGCACCCTCTGCCATCAGCGGGCGATACAGACTCGTGTAGAAGGTTGTCAGCCCGCTCACCGCACCCGGGCAGACGAAGACCGGCAGCACACACCTCACGTCGTCCTCGGTGGACGATTGGTAGAATCGCGGCTCACATCCATCCGGCAACCCGTGCCGGACGAGCAGTTCAAACCAGTCCGCGCCGAGGTCGAAACTGGCGCGCTCGCCGCGCTCGAACAGCGCCTGCGCCGCGCCGCCGAGCCGGGTCACGTCGGACGCCACCGAAATACCGTCCGGATCGCCTACCGCGTCCACAGGTTTATGCCATCACCGTCTGCGGTGAACGCCACGCGCGAGACGTGACGGCTTCCCGAATCCGACTTCAACCGAGCGAGCACTGCCACAGACAACATGCCTGCATTCTGCACCAAGTCCGCGAAGGGCGCCGCTGCTTCGTTCACCCGATGGCGGAAACCGGTCGTTTGCCGGTACAACCGCACGATCGTCGGGGGACTTGGCGGTTGCGCCTTGAATTGCGCGCCACGCGGCTCGACAATCCCGGCGTGAAGATTCTCCTGGCAAACCCGCGCGGATTCTGTGCCGGCGTCGACCGTGCGATCGAGATCGTCGAGCGCGCACTCGACACCTTCGGCGCACCGATCTATGTGCGCCATGAGGTCGTACACAACCGATTCGTCGTACAGCGGTTGCGCGATCGCGGCGCGGTGTTCGTCGACGAGCTCAGCGAGATTCCCGACGGCGGCACCGTGATATTCAGCGCCCACGGGGTATCGCAGCAGGTACGCGAAGAGGCGGCGCGGCGCCGCCTGACGGTGTTCGACGCAACCTGCCCACTGGTCACCAAGGTGCACCTGGAGGTTGCGCGGCACTGCCGGGCCGGGCACGAGGTGGTGTTGATCGGCCACAAGGGCCATCCCGAGGTCGAAGGCACCATGGGTCAGTACCGCTGCAGCGCCGATGGCGCTGGTATCTACCTGGTCGAGACGCCGGACGACGTCGCCAATCTCGAAATCCGCAACCCGACCGAACTCGCGTTCGTCACCCAGACCACGCTGTCCATGGACGACACCGCTCGGGTCATCGAGGCCCTGCAACGGCGCTTTCCGGATATCAAGGGGCCGAAAAAGGACGACATCTGTTACGCGACCCAGAACCGCCAGGACGCGGTGACACGGCTGGCGCAACAGTGCGACCTGGTCCTGGTGGTCGGGTCACCGAACAGCTCGAACTCGAACCGACTCAAGGAGATCGCCGAGAAGCAGCAGCGTCAGGCGTATCTGATCGATGGTCCCGAAGACATACGTCGCAGCTGGCTGGACGGTGTAAGGCGGGTCGGCGTCACCGCCGGGGCCTCGGCGCCCGAGGTCCTGGTCGGCAATGTGATCCGGCAGCTGCAGGCGTGGGGCGCCGACCCGGCCGAGGAACTCGCCGGGGAACGCGAGACGGTGGTGTTTGCGCTGCCGAAGAACCTGCTGAGCGCGATGGATTCCGGAGAAACGCTCGACGCCGGCACGGACGGTCAGCGCTGACCGCCCGCGTCGGGTTGCCTTATTTGCCCCAACACTTGGTACTGCCAGTGTCAGAAGCGGTCCGATCGCCCAACTGGTCGAGTTCGAACCAGGTGCAATCGCCGTCCTGTGCCTGCGGCCCGCTCGACTTGGGCTCGGCGCGCACCGTGAACTGTTCGTCGTCGGCGCCGGTCACGCTCACCGTGATGTCGTAGTAACCCTGCTCTGAATCGCCGCTGAGGAGGTCTGCAGAGATCTGTAGTGATGCCAGGGGTCCGTACTCACCCGCTATCGTGTAATAGCGCTCCTCGGCCATGGCGATCGTCTCCAGCGCAACCATCGCGTCGGCGCGCCGCGACTTCTGCACCTGGCTCGTATACATCGGATAGGCCACCGCGGCGATGACCGCCATCACGGCGACCACCACCATCAGTTCGATTAGCGTCAATCCCGTCTGTCTTGCTTGCATCACTGACCTCGCGCGCCTTACTTGAGGCGGACCCAGGACTTGCGGCCCAGCGCCGACGAAGCACGCGACTCGGTCGTGACCTCGACACCGCCCTTGGAACCGCTCGCGTACTTGTACTCTTTCTCACCCTTGCCGTCGTCGACGATGCTCGGCGGCTGCGTGATGCCCTCCTTGGACCGCTTCATCGTCGCCGGGATACCTGGTACCGCCCCACCGGGCCCACTGGTGCTACCCTCCCAGTTGTCGTCGTACGAGAAGAAACCGTCGCCGTCCAGGTCGAACACCGTCTCGTCGAGCCGACCACCGCTACGGGCGTCCATCTCCACCAGCCAGCTCTCACCACCGTCTTCGCACGCATGGTCCGACGGAATGATCGTGACGAAGATCAGGCGGCCGCCGCGCAATGTATGCCGCGTGACCTGCTTCTCGCCATAGTCCGGCAGGTCGAGGTACCAACCCATGACGCCGCGGCTCGCATCCCAGTCCCAGACATCCAGGACGTTTTGCGACACCAGCCGGATCTCGAAGTCGTTGATCAGGCCGGTCGTCGTGTTCGACGGCCCCGGCGACGTGACCTTGGACATACAGGTCGATCCGTCGGTCCCGGTGACGCACTGCATCAACAGGTTGCTGCGACTGATCGACGGCGTAGTCGGGGGTGTCACCGGCGATTCATCGACTATTTTCGAGTAGCTGGATGCGCAGCGGATGCGCCGCGAACCGTCGGCCGGATCGAAGCAGCTGTCCCACGGGTCCCAGATGCCATAGACCGAATGGGTATCCGCATCGCCGACGTTGTCGCCCGACTTGAAATAGGAACCCGTGCCGAAATACACCATGGTCCCCGGCAGACCGTCCGGGTGCCGCCCAACCTCGGGCCGCATCGTGATCGGTCGCGGGTCCACCCCATCAACCACTGGGGCCGCGAACAACGGCGTACAGAAGTCGTCTGCAGTGGACGGATCGGCACAAGTACTGCCGACGAAATCCGCGCGCCAGCCCGTCAGGGTGCCATCCGGGATCAGCTTCCACAGGTTGCCCTTCAGATCGCCCGCATACACCACGTCGATCTTGTAATCGCCGTCAAGGTCGACCGGTGAAACGGTCGACAGACCGTTGTCACCCGTGTCGTCGAGGATGACGCTGTCGACGAGCGCACCGGTCTCGGCATTGACGACGTAGAACACCGCGTAACCGGACGCACTCGCGTAACCATTGCCGAACATCGCGACCCACTTGCCCTCGCCAGCCTCGTAGGTATAGGCATTGGTCCCGCTGTGGTTCTTCACGATCGCCGGACGGCTGTAGGTGTAGCCCAGGTGATCGAAATCACCACCGGACGTGGTCTCCACCTCCCACAAGAAGATGTTGCTCGCCGACGCCTCGGTATAGGCCGACGGATTGGTCACGTCCAGCGCGTAGATGCCACGACCGCCGGCATTCAGGCCGCCGACCAGAATCGTGTGCCAGTCGTTGTCCGTCATCAGCACGTCACCGACGGTCGGCGAGCCATCCACAAAGTAGCGGTGCTCGTAGTCGGGCGAGGTCAGCTGACCCAGCGACGGCGTCTGCGGCGAATCCTCGTAGCGCGCGTACACCGCATTGGGCACGAACGCCAGCTTCTCGATACCGCCCAGCGCGGCCTCCGGGTAGGCCGTGAAACCGTGCAACATGCCGTCGTTACCGCCGACATACAGCATCGGCGTACGGCCGGCGCCGGTATTCAACGCCGCCATCCGGGTGGTGTACTCGCTGTAGGTCTCCGCCGAACTGTTGGTCACCACGGTGGGATCGGAGGTGTTTTCGTACTTTTCAAGCCAGTTTGGATAATTGAAACCAGGTGCGCCGACATACGCAGGCGACGAGTTGACCAGGTCGCCGAGCTTGCGCAGGCGGTCGCGGAACTGGCCGCCATTCTGCAGTTCGTGGTCGGTGTTGCCGCGCAGGTATTCGAGCCGGTCCTCGCCGATGGCGGCGGCCACGACAGAATCGGCGTCCGTCGTCAGGGTGTCCGGGTCCATCATCAGGAAGGTCTTCTGCGTGGTATTCAGCGACGACCACGCGAACGGCACACCGGTGCCGGCGTTGTTGGTGATGATCACGCGGCTGTCCCAGGCCTGCAACTGTAGTTTCGCGCCCGCATCCCACGAGGGGGTGTCGCTCAACTGGCCGTTCAGAGGATTCACCGGAAATGCCAGTAGCTCACCCGTCCACGCCAGGGGATTGAAGCGTGCCTGGAAGATCGTCGTCCCGGTCGACACGCGGAACGAGTTCGCCGCGGTCGACGACGCCGCCGCGGTACCCGAGGTCACGTCGAGGAATACCGCCGCGAGCGATGTCTCGAGCTCCGCCGGGTTGGTCGAGTAGAAGTAGGCATCCGGCAAGCCGTCACCGTTGTCATCCCACTCGTACGTCTGATCGGGCCTATCGTTCGGTTCCGCGGCAGCGTCTGGGCGCGTACCGCCTTCCGAGACCGTAAACTCGTCCTCTTCGAAACCACCCCATTTGGCGGCGTAGTAGAGTGGATCCTTGAGCAGTTCGGCGTCGGTTGTACCAAGCGTATAGGTAACCGACGTCGCCGGCTCATCGACCGAGCAGTTCACCCCTCCACTGCCACAGGTCGCCACCCCCGTAGTATCCACCTCTTCGTCGAAATCTTCTATCCCGGAATGGGCGTGGAAACCGTCATTGAGAGTACCGCTCAAGATATACCCGAACGCCATCTTGTACGGCGTCGAGTCGGCGAACGTCTTCGTGATCACGGTGATGGTGTTGTTGTTGGAGTTGTACTCGTAACTCAATGTTCCCGCCATATCCTGGTCGTAATCACCCCCCTGTTCACTATCTTCCCAGTTGACGTAGAACTTGCCGGTATAGACGCCCTCGTAATCCACGCTCTCGGTGTGCTTCTGCACAACCTTGAAGTCCACAATCGCGCAGTTTCCGCCGACGCTCTGGTTACGACACGCCGGCAGAATGGTCACCAGCGCCTGAGAGGGATTGGCCGGGTTCGGCACCTCGATCTTTGGTACCGCGGGCGCCAGCGTCACGCCGTAGGTCTTGACCTTGATCTCCGCCGGGACACCGTCGGTGTCATCAATATCGTCACGAATTGAAGTGGTATGGGCGTAATAGGCCAGACCGGCGATCTTGTAGCTACCTTGTGCGCGCGGCGCTTCCGGACACAACCCCTTGGCGGCTGACAGGTGCTGCAGGGTCTTCGCAGTACACAGTCCGTTGGTCGTATAGGTTCCGCCCCCGATGAAAAACTCGTTATCATCAATGCCCTCACCGGCACCGTCGACGTCATCCACCGCAACACCGATGTCGTCCGTCCAGGTATTGATACTTGTCAGATCCTCGAGATCACCAAGCTGGGGATACTCGTCGTCGTTAAAATCGTACGACGACACGCTGGCATTGAACTGGATGATGTTCAGCGGCGCACAGTAGTTCGCCTCGCTCAACGGGTCGACCCAGGACGTCGCTGTAATGAAGTCTGACAGATATGAGGAATCATCGGCTTGGTAGATTCCTAACGCCGTCTTTCCGGCGAAGTAGCGCAGACTCTCGAAATAGATCTCGGACTGCGGGTTGCCCCAGTTGGTGCACTGGCCGTTGTTGAACGAATTCAAACCCCAGATACAGTTGTCACCGCCCGTAGAGTTGTAGGTACCCTGCGCACCGAAACAGTTGTAACAGTAACCGCTGATCCGCAGCGCACTCAGGTTGCCGATGATATTGCCCGCCGCCGGTGCCGTCTTGAAGGTACCATTCGTATCAACATTGATCTCATCGGTGATCGGCCCGACGTTTTTGCGCAATGTACCGCCGGTCTTGTTGTGCTGAAAACTGCCCGTCATCAGGCCGAAAGCGATCTGGCCATCGTCGCCATACTCCTGCAGCAGTCCAATGGGCTTTCTGTTGCCGTCGGGGTACACCTTACATTTCTCGGTCGCCGTTTTGTCCGGATCGGACGAGCAAACCTCGACACGCACTATGTAGTCGCCATCACCAAGCCGGTCGTCATCCCAATCCGGATTGTTGGGGTCCGCCGCGAGTCCAGTGTCGTCGGGATTGTTTCCGTTGTTCGTACCGCCGTCACTGGTGCCTTCAGCCTCCCCGTCCCAGTGACATTGCCAGCGCTCGTTTGCCGCCCACAGCGCGAAATTGCCTTCGGCGATACGCATCAACGGTGGCTGCGTAGAATCCTCTGAGTACCCCGCCGTGCCGTAAGTCGTATTGCAGATAGTAATCTCGGCGACATCCCACGGCGTCAGCTTGGCGATCTCGCCAGCGGTCTCTTCCGCGTAGTACTTCGCGAAGCTGTGCGCATCGTTGGGTAGAAAGGCGCGCTCGAGCACCGTCAGCGAGCCAGTATCGGTAGAACGCACACCGCCAAACAGGATTTTGCGCACCGTGTCGATACGGGTCATCGAGGCCCAGTTCAAGAAGTTCCCGCTCCACTCGCCGCTTACCGAGTCGCAATATTTGTCCGACGTTTCCTCCGCAGGCTCGAAGCGGTCGGCGACACCATCGTAGTCATAGCAGACGAAGCTATCGAAATACCCGTAGTAGGTGATGCCGTGGTCGTAGGTGATATCGATGACACCGTCGCCGTCGACATCCGACCAGTCGTCGTACGCCTTGTAGAACAGCTGGTGATCGTTCGACATATTCAACATCACCTGCGGTTCGGCCGAGTTCACCAGGAAAAGCGGCACCTGCGCCAGGCTGGCAGGCGCGACCGCGTGCGCCGATTGCGCCGCGATGGCTGAGTACACCACCGAGAAGGTGGCGAGCAGTTTACGTTTCATGTTGTCCATATCGTCACCTCGATTGCAGCGGCCGATGAGTACCGCGTGCGCAATAGACCGCCTTCCATCACACCCGGACCTACCGCATCAGAACGGCGGCAGGTAGGTGCTCTGCAATATTGACTCCGTGCTCGGCGTCACGCCGAACCCCTTGGCCGTCACCCGGTAGTACTGCAGCACCGGCGGCTTTTCCTGAAAACCCTGGACGATACTGCTGTCCGGCAGCGGTATCTCCGGTAACCGCTCCAGGAAATAACGCGGCAGGGTGTCGACATAGGTCGACAATTCGCTGGTGGACACCGTCGAATCGGCATAATTGGTATTGTCGTCCGGGTCGACACTGATCGTGACGTCGGTCACCTCGTAGCCATGCACGGTTGCCGAGAATACGACCGGGGCCTCGTCCATCCGTTTCTCCCAGCGACGCAACTCGAGTTCCGCCGTCTCGAACGACAAAGCGAGGTCGCGCTGGTTGCCGGCCATGCGCTCCGTGATGATCGTGTCCTGGATCCCGGCCGTGCCCAACACGGTGAGTACCAGCAGCAGCACCAGTGCCACTATCAGCACGGCACCCTGCTGCCTTTGCCTGAGAACCGGATTTCCTAAGCTGTTGCGATTCATCTGCATCTGCTCACAAAACGTTGTTACGCAGTGTCATCACCGCGGTGTATTCCTGCCGCATCAGGCGGTCGTCGGTGGCCGGCAACTGGGGCGCCGGATCGTCCGGGCGGAAGATGTATTGCGCCGCCTCCTCCGTCGTATTGTCGATACTATTGACCAGCAGCGACACCTGCACATTGACGACTCCGCTCCAATCGGCCACTGCGTCCGGGGCCTGGAAGGCATCCGCAACACCGTCGGCATTGGTATCGACGCCAAACAGTATCTGCATGTCTTCGACACCCTGAACGATCTCCTGCACGGTAGTGCCGTCGGAGCGGTACAGCGCACGCACCGCGGCGCCCGAGTTGTTGACCCCGGCCGAGGTACCGATGAAATAGGTACGCAGCGACAAAGCAGCAAGCTCGGAATCCGAACCGAACTTGCGAGACAGTAGTGTCGGCAAGTGGGTAATTGTTGTCTTGTTGTCAGCGAACGTGGGATCAGCAGCAACCTGGACGATATCGGCGCCACTACAGTCGCTGAGCACGGCATAATCGTCGGTCGCGAACTCGTCGGTGGCATCCCCCAGCAACGTTATCGGGTTGTTCGGAAACATGCGCTGCGCGGCGTAGAACACCGTGCCGCCCATCAGGCCGCGGATCTGCAGGACATCGGTACCGTCGACAACGGCCTCGCCATCGACGTCCGCACCCGACACATCGTTGTCGGCAGTGATCCGGATGCCGTTCTGAAATTCCCCTACATAGGCAGGCACAACACTCCCATAAATAGCGAGTATCGGCTTGATATCAACCTTGAGGTCTTCGGTGAGACAACCACCGAACCCGGACGATTCGATATCGCGCTTGATCTGTGCCATCGCATAGCGACCGCTGTCCTGGATCGCGGAAAGCCCCTCCTGCATCCGATAGCTGATCTTGTTGCCCGAAAACAGCACCATCACTCCGGCCAGTAGCACCATGCTCAACGTCATAGCGACCATCAATTCGACCAGCGTCAGGCCGGACTGGCGACGCATCTGCAACCGTCCTTTCATATCATCGTCCGCGTCGTGAAGTTCAATTTGGCGGCGGCATCGCTGTTGCGGTTGTCCGCCCAGCGGATCTGCACCTCCACCACGCCGTCGTCATCGACCGATATGCTGCTCTGACCACCCGGCAGGCGTTCGACATAAGCCCGCCACTCGAACAGGTCTCGCGCGGCCACCTGTGTCTCCGAACAGCTGGATGCGCAGGTGCCTGTTGGGGCAACGTCGCCGAAATCGATGTCATACGATTTCGCGAGACCCACCGCCGCCTGGCGGTTGGCACGCATGCGATCGACGATATCGGAGCTTAGGATCGTGGCCTGGGTACGCAGCGACGCGCTGTGATTGCTGCGCAGCGACGTGGTCTGCAGACCGCTGAGACCCAACAGGCCGATCGACAACACAATGAGCGCAACCAGTACCTCGAGCAGCGTGAAGCCACTCTGTGCCGTTTGCCCGGCAATGACCGTATCGGTGATCACGGTATTCGTTCCCCGCTTCATGGACAGGCCCCTCGCGTACTGCGTATCTGCCCGGAGTCTGCCACCGTCGTGCAACGCTTCTTGTCATTGACGTCCGTGGCCGTGACAGCCGAGTTGAACAACTCGAAAGTGACCTGGGCCGCTACATCACCGGCCGCCTGAAACGCGACCGTCGGCCCATCGGTAACCGTGATACTGGACTCAGTGGACAGGGCCGCCCAGGTGCGTAGTACCTCGTCATCGACGTCAACTACGCTGTTCCCGTTTTCGTCGACGAACACCATCCAGCCATCCTTCCAGTCCGCGGCATCCCCACAGGCGCCGGCATCATCCGAACACACCACGACCGTCACGCGACGCTTGACCGCTTCGCTGCGTGCCAGTTTCAGCGCCGCAGTCAACGCGTTTGCTTCCGCAACCGCACGGTTGTTTGCGGCAACGCCGGTGAACAACGGCATCCCGACCGCGAGCAGTACGATCGCGACGGCCAGCGTGACCATCAGCTCGACCAGTGTGAGACCTTGTTGTTTCGTACTCATAGTTGGCGATATAGCACTTTTATCTAATGGCATCCCGCCGCAGGTGATAGACTGCCGCTATTTCCCGACGAACGGTGTCGTTATTGGCGACCGCTACCGCGTGGCCACGGCCGCACTGCGGCGCGCCGATAAGCAGTTAGCGGCAGCCATCCACAGTCCATGAATCACATCCATATCGTTGGCGGCGGCGTGATCGGCATGCTGACCGCGCTCGAGTTGCATCGTGGCGGCCTGCGCGTGACGCTGTTCGAGCGTGCCGAGCCCGGTCGCGAATCCTCCTGGGCCGGTGGCGGCATCGTGTCGCCGTTGTTTCCCTGGCGCTATCTGGATAGCGTCACGCATCTGGCGACCTGGAGTCAGGCAGTTTACCCGGAATTCTGTTCCCAATTGGCGCGCGATACCGGTATCGATCCCGAGTACACCGTCAACGGGATGATCCTGGTGGCGCCCGACGAGGCCGACCAGGCGTTCGCATGGGCAGCACAGCACGCGCGCGATGTACGGCCGATCGATCGACAGACCTTCGCCCGGCTGGAACCCGCCGCGGCGCAACCGGCCGACCGGGCGCTTTGGATGCCAACCGTGGCACAGGTGCGCAACCCTCGCCTGGCGCGCGCGTTGCATCGGCACCTGCTAGACAGTGGCGTCCCGATACACAGCCAGACGTCGGTACGGCAACTCGATCTCGGAGGCGGACGCTACCGCGGCCTCGACACAGGCGACGCCCGCCACGAAGCCGATGCGGCCGTGGTATGTGCCGGCGCGTGGAGCCGCAAGCTGCTGGACACCCTGCCCACCCCGCCGGATGTGCGTCCGATGCGCGGGCAGATGCTGTTGTTCGATGCGGCGCCGGGCAGCATCCAGCGGATCGTGCTGGACGCCAACCGATATGTGATACCGCGTCGTGACGGGCGCACGCTGTTCGGCAGCACCATCGAGGACGTTGGATTCGACAAGTCCACGACGCGCGCGGCGTACGACGAGTTGTACGCGATCGCCACGGCACGTTTTCCGCTGCTCGCGCACTGTCGGGTCGAGGCGCATTGGGCCGGCCTGCGACCGTCATCGCCGGCCGGTGTCCCCTATATCGGTCGACACCCGGCGATCGACGGCCTGTTCGTCAACGCCGGCCATTTCCGCAACGGCATCGTACTCGGACCCGCCTCGGCGCGCCTGCTGGCCGACCTGGTCCTCGAACGCACACCGATCGTCGACCCGGCGCCCTACGCCTGGACAGCCGCCCGCGGTTGAGTCGCGCCCGATCCTGGCCCATAATGCGCGGCCGCGTA